>CAZFNX010000030.1:0-2402 GCA_964520195.1 uncultured Candidatus Saccharibacteria bacterium | reverse complement strand
CTATAATAGACATGAGTCCTATGGAACAATTTGTGACATTTCTATTATATGCAACACTGTTTGGTGTGTGCGTTTGGTTACCTTTTCATATCGGTAAAAAAGCCTTGGAGGCATGGATTGAATATGTGCGTGGAGCATTTTATGCAAAACAAAAATATAAACTTTTAGAGTTTCGTATAGCAAAAGGTATCGCTCGCTCTCCGCTTGCTATGGAGTTATTTTTAAATGCACTATTTCAACCACAAGGTGAAGGAGGTTGGCACGACATATATGTCAAAGGTTCTACTCGTAACTGGTTTAGTTTAGAAATAGTTTCCATAGAAGGACAAGTACGTTTCTTTATATGGACCAAAGAGAGTTTTGTAGATCTTATTAAAACTCAAGTATACGGACAGTTTCCTAACACTGAAATAGTCGACGTTGATACTACAGGCGAAGGAGATTATGCAAAAAAGATTCCCTGGGATCCATCAAAGTATAAATATTGGTGCGGAGAATTTAAGAAGAAAAATGCCGGACATTTTCCAATACGTACATATGTAGACTATGGACTTGATAAAAATCCAAAAGAAGAGTTCAAAATAGACCCTATGACACCGCTTATAGAGTACATGGGAAGTCTTGGAAAAGGTGAGCAGGCATGGTTACAAATAGGCCTCCGAGCTCCAAACAAAGATGTTGAAAAGAAAATCCCAGACACTCTTACTGCTGAAGAGCGAAAAAAGAAAAAATATGGCAGATTCCAGAAAGTAGAGTATGTAGATTGGACTGATGCCGCAAAAGAAGAAACTAAAAAACTTTCTAAACGAGACATTAAAATCGACAAAGAAAAACCAATTAATCCCGCAGACATGAAACTAACTCCTCAAGAAGAAGAGAAACTTGAGGCGGTTGAACGAAGTTTGTCTAAACTGGCTTTTGAAGTATCCATACGAGCTGTCTATGTTGCTCCAAAAGATATCTTTATGCCTGCCCATTCTGCGGCATTTGGTGGAACATTTAAGCAATACAACACTGCCCATCTTAACAGTTTCGAGACGAAAGCACCTAGTGTTAAATATCCATGGCAAGATAAAACAGGTGCCCTCGTTGATGCCGATAAGAAAGAAATATTTACTCAATACCAGCATCGTGCCTTTTTCTATGATGAGTTTTTACCCATTAAAGGTATAGGAAAATGGAAAACAGCCAACATGAAGACGGTGGAGAAGATACTCAGTGGTGATGCATTTGGTAAAAAGACAAAAAACTTTCTACCATTTATCATGACCATAGAAGAGCTTGCGACTATCTATCATTTCCCAGGAGACATCGCCACAACTCCAACACTTACTCGAGTGGAGGCGAAAAAAGCAGAACCGCCAGCAAACCTACCAGTATAACATTACTCAACATGAAAATATCCAGAAAAAACTGGATGTTTTTTGTTTCAAAAAAAATATAAGTACGATATACTTAACACATGCAAAACGATACTCAACAAGATCCATATGCCAACTATGATAAAGATTTTGTACATACTCCAGAAAAAGACCCTACTCCAATAGAAATCATCCCTAACCCGAGTGCAGATACAGAAAGACATGCAACATATATGCCAAACAACGAGTATTCAATACTTAAAGTTATAAGTTTAGGTATTGGCCTTTGTGTTATATGTATCCTCTCTCTGTCTTGGTATGTATATAAAACTATATCAACTCCAGTAATACCACCACACACTCCTACGATAGTAGATATTCCTAAAGGGACATCATTACAAAAAACTACAGATATCTTACACGATGCGGGTATTATTGCATCATCATTTCTGTTTAGATCAAGTATGATCTTGGCAGGATTTGATTCTGCTATCAAAACAGGCGAGTATACATTTACCAAACCTGCCACTATGACTGATATTATGCAGCGCATAGTACGAGGTGATTACGAATACATTCCAGTCAAACTTATTATCAAAGAAGGAGAAAATTCAGAAGAGATACTTACAACCATTAGTTCTCAATTTCCAAAACTTGCATCATCAACTACATTATATGATGCACTCAAGATGAGAGAAGGAAAATTATTTCCAGAAACCTATAACTTTCCACCATTTGCAACTGAAGATCAAATCCTAAACACCATAGACTCAGAATTTCAAAAACGTATAGCTCCATATAGAGATCGTATAGCAAGTTCAACTCATAGCGAGTTAGAGATATTAACTATCGCATCTATTCTAGAGCGAGAAGTCCCTAAAAAAGAAGATATGCATATTGTTGCAGGTATCATCTACAATCGATTGGCCCAAGGTATGCCATTACAAATGGACAGTACACTTGGATACATTACACAAAAGGCATCATTAGATCTTACTGCTGATGATTTGCAATTAGACTCACCGTATAATACATACAAAA
>CAZFNX010000029.1:0-2893 GCA_964520195.1 uncultured Candidatus Saccharibacteria bacterium | reverse complement strand
AAGCGTGAGACATTCTATAAAACACTTAACGCATTCATTAAAAACCTGAGTGAGTGTTTTGTGTTGCAGGATTTCGTTCATGAATTCAAGCATCTCGACATGTACAAACGAGAGCTTAAGAAATTTGTCGAGCTTCGTAAGTCTGCGAGCCTCAAATACGCCGATCGTGTTGATCTCTTGGAATACAAGCAGTCCCTTATCAACATCCTTGATAAATACGTCGATGCTCGTGGTGTTGAATTGCTCACTAAACAGGTAAATATCACCGACAGAAAGCTCTTTGAGGAGGCTGTCGAGAATCTCGGATCTGACAAGTCGAAAGCTGAAGCTATTGCTGCACAGACGCAGAAGACTATCACTGAGAAGCTTGATAGTGACCCTGAATTCTATGAGAAATTCTCCAAGAAGATCTCAGAAATTCTTGAAAAAATGCGACTTGGCAAGCTTGCCGATGTCGAGGCCTTGAAGCAGATGAAGCTGATCAGAGATGACGTTGTTAATAAAAAGGATGATGAGCTTCCTATAAAAATAAAAGACTGTAAAGGATCTGATGTTTTTTATAGAAATCTTCGGAATATATTTGGTGAATTAAGTACACACGAGAATATTTATTGTTTGGTAATTTTAGACATATTTTCAATTATTAAAGCAGGTGCAATAGTTGATTGGTATAAAAACAATGATGTAAAAAGACATATAAGAAATACACTTGATGATTATTTATATGAATTAACTGAAGATAAATATGAAATACAGATAAAGAATGAGCAAATACAACCTATTATAGAAGAAATTATGTCTTTAGCGGAAAATAATTTTGAATTATTTATGTAATAAATTATGAAAGAATTCATTTTTGGATCATATATCTATAATTATGAACTTATTAAGCAGACCAGAAGAACAATGAGTTTAACTGTTACACCTGATTTACGTATTGTTTTAAAGTGTCCAGAAAATACCACCAAAGAGAAAATAGATCATTTCTTACAAAAGAAGTGGTTTTGGTTAGAGAAACAACTTTCATTTTTCAAAAAATACCAAAGAAAGACATATAAGAGAGAATATATATCAGGCGAAGGTTTTTTGTATCTTGGTAAACAATATAAAATTACTGTCCAGAAGAATACAAAAGACTCAATCTCTCTTTCTAAGACGCAATTATATATACGTACAAGAAAATCAGTCACCAACAGTTTACATAACAAAAAACTACTAGACTTATGGATCGCAAGTAAAACAGAAACTGTATTTCAAGATAGATATATTGAAATGTTGAAGAAGTTTGACTATAAAAACATACCTCGACTTGAAATACGCAACATGAAAAAAAGATGGGGGAGTTTTTTGAATAAAGATAAAATATTTCTTAACCCAAAACTTATCCATGTATCCAAAGATTGTATTGATTATGTTATTATTCATGAATTATGTCATATTAAATACAAAAACCATGATAAAAAATTTTTTAACTTACTGAAAGATAAATATCCTAAATGGAAGAGGGTTAAAGACAAGTTAGAATTATTTTTAATTTAAAAGAATCGAGTCAGAAATATAAAACACCCCCACCACCTCTCTCAAGACAGCAGGGGATCATAAACGACCAACCCAAACAAAACTCACGGCACTGCCGCAGTCACAACCGGCACACCCACCACTTCAATCTCTCCAGGTTCGGAAACTTTCAAAATGGTCCCGACCTTGTAAACATCACGTGGCAATGAATAGTGTCTGGCCCACACAACAGGGTCCAGTATCGACATAGTCTTCAACCGGTAAACAAATGAATGAGGAACATCATCCGGAATATTTGGATCATCATCCTCAATATCCGAGATTGAATACATCCCAACCTGAATGCTGTAAAGATTGGGAACCGTGTAGCCTGCAGGCCGATACATCTGCGAGAAACAGTATATCGCGATAAGAAAAAAACCAGCGCAGGCACATATAGCCGCAAGCATAAGCTGAATAACCAGTGTCTTCAACCGACGAACACGAGGAGGTGATGCGTTTTTCATAAAAAGGACATCTGAACTTCTTCCAGCTCTCTACACACTATGTGTACAGCACCAGATGAAGTTAGAATACCACGACATATACATATGTCAATAAAAAACACCGCTCCGGTAAAGAGCGGTGAACACGCATGATGTTTGATTGAAAAACTTATTTACTCTGCTGAATAGGCACAGGAACAGGTATCGTGACAGAAATCTCTCCGGGTCCTGTCACTTCCAACAAAGATAGTGGAGGATCAAAACTGTTATCAGGTCTCTGTAGTGTAACCTGAGTAGGCTTGCCCGTATGAAGATCTTCTACAAGGTAGAAATATCTCTTGTAGTTCTTGAACGGACCTTCCGTATCGGAAATATAGGCATGATCAATATCAACTTTTCGAATGACATATTTCCCAATAGGGAGGTTATAGAAATTGACCGTAGGAACATCGTCGATGTTCTCAACATGCATTTTGATGATGTGGGTAATCACTGCACACATGGCGCAGACAACAGCGATGACTAACGATTTATTTCTCATAATCAAAAAAGGGCACAAATTGACTTTCATAACATACACACCATGTGCACGTCATAACACATAAAGTAACATATTGTTACTATATGTCAAGTTTTATAACAGACCTTAAAGCGAACCTTTTTTCAACCCCGCAACCTCATCTTCAGTTAACACTCGAAATGCACCGGATGTTAAACCACTTATACCAACAGAACCTATAGCAACTCGCACAAGTCTTTCAACGGTCAACTTCACGGCATCAGCCATACGTCGGATCTGATGTTTTCGTCCTTCATGTAAAACAATAGTAAACGAATGGTCATCTAGTTTATGAACCTCTGCAGGCTTAGTAGAAACTCCATCAAGCACG
>CAZFNX010000028.1:0-3355 GCA_964520195.1 uncultured Candidatus Saccharibacteria bacterium | reverse complement strand
AAACCCCCACTCTTCTGCAAATGCAGCAAAAATAAAGTCTGTTTGATACTCTGGTAAAAATTTTAATTTTGACTGCGTACCATATCCAACACCCTTACCCCACAACTGACCAGACCCTACAGCAATCACTGCTTGATATTGATTATATCCAGAACCACGAACATCAGCTAAAGGATGGATGAAGTTTATAATTCTCTGTTTTTGATATTCCTTAAATCCAAAATTCCAAGCACTTGCAACACTTGCAACTACAACTAATCCAAGAAAAATAATATGCTTTTTAGAAATACCAGAAACAAAAACCATCCCTGCCCAGATAGTAAACACCGTTACCGCAGATCCAAAATCAGGTTGCAACAACACAAGGAGACCTAATATACCAGCATACATACCCGAGACAAAAATATGTTTGAATGCAGAAATCTCCATATGTCTTTTGGAAAAATATTTTGCAAGCAATAATATCAATGCTATTTTTGCAGGATCTGTAGGTTGAATAGATAAAAAACCTAGCTTAATCCAGCTTTGAGCCCCTTTAGCTACGTGTCCAGAAATAAACAACAGTAACAATGCTGCAACAGCAGATATGTACATGATAAGAGAAAACTTTCTACCACGAATATGAGAGAGGTCAAATGTGTGCATTGAAAAAAATACCAAAACTCCTACAACAACCCATGTCGCTTGCTTTATAAAACGCGCTTGTATTTCACCAAAAGAAGCAAGTGTAAAAAGAGCAAACACAGCTAGTATAAGAGCAGGAATACATATATACCAATCTATCTTTATCTTCTTCATATATTTGAACTATTCTTTCGTATATGCTTCAAGTTCCAACTTTGGAATAATCTCTATTCTTGTTGTTGATGCAGTAAATGGTTCAGGCCAGGTAAACTTAACTGAAACATCTTGTCTATCACCTAGTTTATCTATAAACGTTCTTGAAGCAGCAAAACCATTTCCCTCTTTATCGTACACAATAGCCACCACTTCAACATTTTTATATGTATGCAATGTTTTATTTCTAATCTTTGCCTCTATAACTGGAGCTTCATCTTCATGAGACAAACTTCGTTCTATAACTTCGAGTTCTGGACTTTCTCCATAATACTCAAGCCATGTAATAGGTTCCAAAAATTCAAAAGAAACTCTACTAGGAATACGTTCACCGAGATTTATTGTTGGTGTAAATATTGGGAAAAGTTTAGTTGTAGGAAATGCAACAACACCCTCTTTACTCTGTATAAGAACATTATCTTTATCATACACATTGAAAATATATCGTACTGGTTTACTTATGTAACTTGTATTAGGATTTTGTAGATATGCTACGAGATTGTATATCCCCTTACTTACATAATATGCACGAGACCACTGTATGGTTGGAGTAGGTTCAACTTCATACATACATGCAACCTGACATATACCACCACAATCAGGACCATGTTCATTTTGATTTTTTATGCCATCTTGGCATGATGGTGGTTTTTGCAACTTAAAATAAATATATGTTCCTGCTGGAATAACAATAATTAAAAATATAACAAATAGATATAAAAATCTTCTTCTAAATGCCCATGAAAACATAATATCTAGAGTATATCATACTACTTATGTTGTATATAGAAACACTAGAAAGATACCAATAAAAAAACTCCCCATCAGAGGAGAGTACCCTTAACAGGATTCGAACCTGTACCAAATGATTAAGAATCACATGCTCTACCATTGAGCTATAAGGGTATATACGAGAAAGCTTTTGAAAAAGAACGAAACCCAGAGAGGAGTTGCACCTCCACCTCACCCCATGATCAAATCTTTTGACTGACTATGTCGAACCTTGGCCCTTGTGCCACTGACACTTAAACCAAGAAATCAGATCGAGGCTTAGCAACGAGGCTTAGCAACGACTTTCATCCAAGAGTCCGTTTCCTGGACCGACTCGACCAACCATGTTTCCTTTCGGAAGGTGATGTTCTAATATTTAAACTACTGGGCGTAATTGCAATCTAGCACAATCCAATAAATATTGCAACAAAAAACACCACTTTCGTGATGTTTTTTCAATTAACTTCTTTGTCCTGGCGACAAGCTACTCTCCTTGCTTACGCTTGTACCATCGCCTCAAGAGGGCTTAACTTCTGAGTTCGAAGTGAGATCAGGTGTGACCCCTCCGATGAGTCACCAAGACAAAAAAGTCAATTTTTGCTTAATAAAATCCTTACAGATTTTACGTTTAATTTTCTACAAGTTACAACAACACACACTTTCACGATTGGATATACATATTTCCTAATAGTATGGGCGAATTAGTACACCTCGACTGAACACATTACTGTGCTTATATCTGGTGCCTATCAACGTGATCATCTCTCACGGGCCTCATAACGATATCTAATCTTGGGGCTGGCTTCGCTCTTAGATGCTTTCAGAGCTTATCCATTCCCGACGTAGCTACCCAGCCGTGCCACTGACGTGACAACTGGTAGACCAGAGGTCGGTTCATCTCGGTCCTCTCGTACTAGAGACAAATCCCCTCAAATATCAACGCCTGCAGTAGATAGGAGACCAACCTGTCTTGCGCATGTTTTCATACATTTCTATATGCATTGGACTATATCTTCATCTTTTTTACACGCTTTCGCGTTTTACTTAAGATGGTTAACGTGTAGTCTCTACGGGTATTGTAAATTCTATTGAAGACACGACGTGGGTCGTGTATGAATTAAAAAGGTTGGATTTGGACCAACTGAATTCGTGATTGTAATGTGCTATTTCTAGTTGAAACAGAGGCAGTTCCTGTTAAGGTGGCGTCTGTTTACAACTTGCACGAATCAGAGATAACATCTCCTTTTTATTTGAGGACTATGTCCGAGTGTCCTCAATAGAATCTACAACTTCCCTCGGTATCGCCCTCACCATATACGTGTTAGGGTTTTACCGATATTAGTTAACGTAATCAATCTATATCTCTATAGATGACCGCCGCAATAATTTGTTGATTATTCTTTTTCTTAATTTTAATTAGACAAAAGACAAATAAGTTTGGAATTAACAGTTTTTTAGTTCATTTTATATTCACTCGAGGATTCAGACTGTGTAAGCTCTGATAAATCAGAATCTACACGGTCTGAACCCAGCTCGCGTGGCTTTTTAATTGGCGAACAGCCAAACCCTTGGGACCTTCTCCAGCCCCAGGATAAGCCGAGCCGACATCGAGGTGCCGAACTCCGCCGTCGATAAGGACTCTTAGGCGGAACTAGCCTGTTATCCCTAGAGTAGCTTTTGTCAGATGAGCTTCCACCGCATCTAATGCGAATGGTCGGTTCACTATGTTCTGCTTTCGCATCTGCTC
>CAZFNX010000027.1:0-3410 GCA_964520195.1 uncultured Candidatus Saccharibacteria bacterium | reverse complement strand
CAACAACAGGATCAGTAAGATTTGCAAACTTCGGAGCAGGAACACTCCAAACAGATGCAAACGGTAACCTCTCTGTATCATCTGATGAAAGACTAAAGAACATACAAGGTAACTTTACTTCAGGACTCTCTGCTATAGAACAGCTAAATCCAATCAATTATAAATGGAAACCAGAAACAGGGTATGATGCTTCAAGCACGTATACAGGGTTTTCTGCTCAAAATGTACAACTAGCTATTCCAGAGGCAGTAGGTTTAGATAAAAATGGATTCCTTACACTCCAAGATCGTCCTATACTTGCGGCTCTCGTAAATGCAGTGAAAGAGTTGTCAAACATAGTTGAAAATATTGGTTCTACGTTAAAAGATAAGGTTGTAGAAATGAAAGAAGCTGTAGTTGGAACACTTAGAATAAATGATAAAGTTTGTGTTGATGATGTTTGTGTTACTAAAGAACAATTTAAACAAATGCTACTTAATAACAATGGAACTGTTAGTACACCATCAACCCAAACTGAAACTACTACTCCTGTACCTATAACAACAGAATCAACTTCACAACTCCTGATCCAGTAGTAGAAGAAACTCCAACTTCTACTCCTACAGTAACTCCAGAAGTTGCACCAGTCTCTGTTCCAGTCGAGATACCTGTAATATCTGAACCAGCTCCAGATCCTGCTCCAACCGAGTTTGTTTCTCCTGAGCCGACAACTAACTAATATATATGACAAACACACAAAAACGTATTTACATCACTCATCATATTCCAGATCCTGCTATTGATATGCTTGCGGCAAAAGGGTATGAGATTGTCGTTGCTACAGATACTGGTGTGATTCCTCAAAAAAAGATTATCAACGTCTTGCAAAAAGCTGAGAAACAAGGCAAAGGTTTTCATGCTCTGCTTACATTGCTTACAGATAAGGTTGACGGTGCTACTATAGATGCTGGTAAGAGTCTTGAGGTTGTTTCAAACTACGCTATCGGTTTTGATAATATTGATGTGGGTGAGTTACATAAAAGAGGGGTAGTAGTAACAAACACTCCAGGTAATTATACTGATACTATAGCTGAACATGTGGTAGCACTCATGTTGTCATTAACTACACGAATTGTTGAAGGTGATAGATATGTGCGAAAAGGTTTGTATACAGGTTGGGATCCTATGCTTTTTATTGGTACTGATTTGAAAGGGAAGACCGTGGGTCTTATTGGTGCGGGACGAATAGGGGAACGAGTTGCATATCATCTCGCAAAAGGTTTCGATACTACTATAGTATATTTTGATACACATCCAAATGAGCGTATTGAAAAAGATTGTGGCGCAATACGAGTTAAGAGCCTTGATGAACTTATTGCTCAGTCTGATATTATCTCTCTTCATGTGCCTCTACTTCCTACAACAAAACACATGGTCAATGCTGAGTTTCTGGGAAAGATGAAAAAGACTGCATATCTTATTAATACATCACGAGGTCCGGTTGTTGATGAGAAAGCTCTTGTTCATGCACTACAACATGAAATGATTGCTGGGGCAGGTCTTGATGTGTATGAGTATGAGCCAAAGTTGACGGCTGGATTGACAAAATTGTCACATGTCGTTTTGACACCACACATTGCATCAGCAAGTGAACATGCTCGAACAGAGATGTCTCGCATCGCAGCACAGAACATTATAGATGTGTTTGAAAAAAGAAAACCTGCAGGAGAAGTGTTACTGTAATATTTTTTCTATATATATTCGCAAAAAAAATCAGTCGTGTTACAATGTACTGTATGAAAGTAACTTCAACATTACAGTCTGATATTAAAAAAGCCTACTTAACACCAAAGATAGGCGTAAGTGCAACAGCGGATGGAAGTTTTTTAAATCAAGCAGCGTGTGAGATTGGAAAACAGTTAGGAAAAGAGATTGTTGAACAGGGTGGTATTCTTGTAACAGGTGCTTCAACTGGTTTTCCATACTGGTCAGCCATGGGGGCGAAGCATGCAGGAGGGTTGTCTATGGGATTTTCTCCGGCGACTGGTCCAAAAGAACATACTGATGTCTATAGATTGCCGCTCGACTATATGGATGTGATTACGTTTACAGGTTTTGGGTACCCAGGGAGAGATATTATCTTCACTCGATCATGTGATGGGGTTATTATTGGTCCGGGGAGAATAGGAACTATTCATGAGTTTACTATTTGTTTCGAAAGTGAGATCCCTATGGGTATACTTGAGGGTGAAGATTGGGACACTGATTGTGTTATTAAGTATATTATTGAAAAAAGTCATCGAAAAAATAAATACATAGCCTTCGATAAAGATCCGAGAAAACTTGTAACCAAAGTTATGGATATGGTTCGAGAAAAAAGGGAAAACGGTTTCTAAGTGTACTTGTAAAAAACCTCCTCACTATGTACGTGAGAGGTTTTTTATTATTGAGATTTTATTCTGGAAATATGTCAACTTGACGATGTGTCAAAAATAAAAACACCTTATATATACTGCCTTTTTAAGGCTATTGTTTACAGCTTGTTCAATATGTATTCTGGGAAAGTTTTATTGAAATAAATACTACTCTTTATCTTTCATTTAATGATATTATAGATAGTACCTATGCCAAAAGATAAAAATCAAAAAATAAGTTTTGTTCTTAAAAGAGATCGATCGATTGTTGATTTTAATCCAGAGAAAGTTGTGCTTGCTATTGAAAAGGCTTTGAAAGAGTCTGGTGAGCATAAACCAGGATTAGCTCAAGAGCTTTCCGAGAAGGTTGTTGCTCATTTGGAAAATAAAAATAAAGACGGATCATTTACTCCATCTGTTGAAGGTATACAAGATGTGGTTGAAATCATGTTGATGAGATCAGGTCTTCATATAACTGCTAAGTCGTATATTTTGTATCGAGAAAAGCATGCGGAAGCTCGAAAAAGAGATTTATTTAAGAAGCGTCTTTCTCTTAAACCATATGAATATCCTGAATTATTAGAATATGTTGATGGTATTCGACATTCATACTGGCTACATACTGAGTTTAACTTTACATCTGATGTACATGACTACATGGTAAATATTACTGATGTAGAGCGAAGTGCGTTGAAAAATGCCATGCTTGCTATTGCTCAAGTTGAGGTGTCTGTAAAAACATTTTGGGGTGATATTTATAAAAAAATGCCAAAGCCTGAGATAGGTTCGGTTGGTGCAACATTTGCTGAAAGTGAAGTGAGACATGCTGACGCGTATGCTAACTTGCTTGATATTCTTGGACTCAACGATGATTTTGAACATATCAAACAAGTTCCAGCCATCATGGACCGTGTAAACTATGTCGAGAAAGCTATTTCATATGCGAGTTATGATACTCCAAAAGATTATTCAAAAACACTTCTCTTGTTCTCTTTGTTTATTGAGCACGTGTCTTTG
>CAZFNX010000026.1:0-4117 GCA_964520195.1 uncultured Candidatus Saccharibacteria bacterium | reverse complement strand
GTATAATAGCCCTTATATTGCATATAAAAAACCTACAAAATCAACCTATGATGCAAGTGCTATTCAAGTTCTAGAAGGTCTAGAGCCGGTACGAAAACGACCTGGTATGTACATTGGAACTACTGGTCCAGACGGGTTGCATCACTTGATTAATGAGATCTTCGACAACTCACGTGACGAAGCCATGGGTGGATTTGCGGACCGAGTTGAGGTTGCACTTCTTCCAGGCGGATATGTTCGAGTAGTGGATAACGGACGAGGTATTCCAACAGGTATACATCCAAAAACAAAAGTCTCTGCCCTTGAGACAACTATGACAGTGCTTCATGCTGGAGGTAAGTTTGGAGGTGAGGGATATAAAGTATCTGGAGGTTTGCACGGTGTGGGTGCGTCGGTAGTAAACGCGTTGTCTGTTCACACTATGGTTACAGTTCACCAAGATGGTGGAAAGTTTTTTCAAGAGTACGAGATAGGTAAACCAAAAGCATCAGTAAAAAAGATTGGTATATCTAAGATACATGGAACTATTACTATGTGGAAGGCTGATGATACTATTTTCAAGGATGGTATTAATTATGATTGGAACAAGATCATGTCGCACCTTCGACAGCAAGCGTATCTTGTGAAGGGGTTGAAGATTCATGTGATAGATCTTCGTGATCTTTCTATGAGCGATAAAGAAGTTCTTAAGCTGACTTCTGATGCAGTATATCTATACGATGAAGATCTTGTTGTTCCGTCAATGAGTTTCTATTTTGAAGGTGGTATTCGTTCGATGGTAACGTTTTATAATCAGACTCAAAAAGCTGTTCATAAAAATATTTTCTATATTGAAAAAGAATATGTGTCTAATGACAAAGGTGCTGAAGGTGTTTCTGTTGCTGTTGAAGTTGCATTGCAATACGTTGACGATATAAATAGTCGCCTTGTGCCATTTGCAAACAATATATATAACCCAGAAGGAGGAACACATGTTACTGGGTTTAAAACAGCGCTCACTCGAACACTTAACACATATGCTAAGAAAAATAATCTTGTAAAAGATGATGAATCATTTACAGGGGATGACGTACTTGAAGGTTTGTGTGGTGTGGTATCAGTAAAACTTCAAGAGATACAGTTTGAAGGACAGACAAAAGCAAAGCTTGGATCAACAGAAGCTCAGTCAGCAGTTGGTTCTGTTTTTGGTGAAGCATTCGCAACATTTCTTGAAGAGCACCCTGATGATGCGAAAGCTATCATAAGTAAAGTAGTTCTTGCGGTACGTGCACGAAAAGCTGCTAAAGCCGCCAAGGATTCTATTATGCGAAAGGGTGCCCTTGAGGGTATGACACTTCCTGGAAAGTTGGCTGATTGTCAAAGTCGTAAAGCTGAGGAGTCAGAGTTGTTTATTGTGGAGGGAGACTCTGCGGGTGGAACAGCGGTGATGGGACGAGATAGAAAAACTCAGGCGGTGCTTCCACTTCGAGGTAAGATTTTGAACATTGAGCGTGCTCGTCTTGATAAGATTCTTGCATCAGAACAAGTAAGAAATCTTGTCGTAGCTCTTGGTACAGCTATTGGTGATATTTTTGATATTACTAAACTTCGATATCACAAAGTTATCATTGCAACTGATGCCGACGTTGACGGTGCACACATCCGAACACTTATTCTTACATTGTTGTATAGATATTTTAAACCATTGATTGAAGGTGGATATATTTATATTGCTCAGCCTCCACTCTATAAGATTAAGTATGGTAAAGATCTTGTATATGCATATGATGACAGTGAAAAAGATGCGTATATGAAATCTATTGGTTTTGGAGACGAGAAAGAGGTTGTGATTGTGGAGGAGGGAGAAGAAGGTTTTGAAAATAATACAGAAGAAGCTGAGGAAGCAGAGGAAGATGCAAAAGGTGGATCACGGAAAAAACCAAGTATACAGCGATATAAAGGTCTTGGAGAGATGAACGCTGAAGAGCTTGGAGAGACTACTATGGATGTCGCAAAACGTGTGTTGAAGCAAGTGACTATTGCAGATGCGGTTGAAGCGGATAAGATGATTGATGTTCTTATGGGTACTGATGTAGCATCACGAAAGAGCTTCATTCAGGTCAATGCAAAAACTGCTCGATTGGATATATAGTGTAATATATTTCAAATATAGGTGTATGATATATATGTAGACTTAATAAAAATAAAAATCATATAAAAACATATGCAACTTACACCAAATAAAAAACTAGTTATTGTTGGAATATCATCTCTTATCATAGGAGTATGTCTTACTTCTATTGTGTATACTGTGAGGGGAGCTGGATATAGAAAAGATTTTAGAGATAGAGTGCAACAGGGGATGATGTTTAATAGACAAAACGGACAAGTCGCAGGTCAGATGGGGGTGCATCGAATGCCAGACGGTAGTTTTATGCCTAATATGATGGGTACTTCAACAGGTACTATGGCTGGCATGATGCAAGGTATGGTGGCAAACTTACAAGGAAAAAAAGGTAAAGATCTTGAAAAAGCTTTTCTTGTTGATATGATTCCTCATCATCAAGGTGCTGTAGATATGGCAAAATTACTTGCTGCTGATCCAACAGTAAGTCCTGAACTTAAAGCGTTTGCACAAGGTATTATCACTGCACAGGAAGGTGAGATAGATAAGATGAATGTTTGGTTAAGAGCGTACTAAGATTTTTTTAGATATAGAAAATAAAAAACCCGCACCTCCACAGAGGTACGGGTTTTGGGTTTTTTATTTATATATAAAAATATAAGTGATACAATAACAGTATATGGAAAATAAAAAATAGGCACAGGGTTTGGTGTCATGATACTGAGACATAACCAAGTCTTACTAGGACAAAGACACAGTGATCCTGAGAAAGCTGATAGTGCGCTGCAAGGTGAAGGAACATGGACTATGCCTGGTGGAAAACTTCATTATGGAGAAAGTTTTGAAGATGGTGCTTGAAGAGAGGTTTTAGAAGAAACTGGTATTGAGATTTCTGTTGACGCACTTCGAGTCATAAGTGTATTAAACTCTATTGGAGAAAAAGCTCATTTTGTTACTATAGGTTTATTTTTGCAAGATGATTCACTGCCTGATGCACAAGTTGTGGAGCCTGATGAGATAACACAATGGAAATGGTTTGATTTAAATACTCTTCCATCGCCGTTATATCTTCCAAGTAAGATGATATTGGATAATTATAAGAACGGGGTGTTTTATAAGAAATAAAAAATCCGCTCGTAACTTGTGGTATACGGCGGATGGTTTGATGCCTACAGCTAGGCATAGACCTCAATATCTTTAAGAGTGTTTGAATTCCTTAGAAAAAGTCTGAATGGAATTTTTTTGCTTTGCAAAAACAAGATGAAATCTTTTGCTATGCGCAGGACTCCATATGTAAAATGCTTCTGATCGGTGTGATTTCGAATAACCACTCCTGTATACCTCATGAGATTGTCATCTTTTTCTTGATGGAAATAAAACATTTTTGAGTGTTCATGAATGAATCCGTCAGGAAAATACACATGTGCAACACCTCCTTCTTCGCCAAAATCTCTGATGTAATCTGGCCAAGGTTTTCTATTTCTTGAATCCAGTGTCGCGAGAAATTCTTGAAATAGGATATTGAATGCGTTTATTACACCTGAGTCATGTTCACTTGTAATAGATGGTAGATTAAAATACGCAAAAGGAGCAAAATCTTCCATCAGCTCTTTCATGGGAGATGTTCGAAATAGGTTTAAGCTTCTCCAGGCTTCTTCAGTGTAAGGGATCAAGTTAGGGAACGGTATCATAGTTTTGGTAGGTGTGTTATGGATGTGAAAGATAAAAGTGCTACTTTTTACAGTAACACTTTTATATTGACTCGTCAACTATTTTGTGACCCCACGGAGAATCGAAGCTTACAGCTTCAGTACACCTTTGCCATTTTCTCAAACTCTTCGAGTTCTCGAAAATAAGACAAAGCTTTTCGATTCTCCGTCGCAAGCAAAGCAGCTTGCTTGCTTGGGGTTCTTATCGAAAACAAACTCGCACTTACGTACGAGTTTGTTTCTTTTGCATGACCCCACGGAGAATCGAACTCCGCTTAACAGATTGAAAACCTGCTGTCCTAAC
>CAZFNX010000025.1:0-4455 GCA_964520195.1 uncultured Candidatus Saccharibacteria bacterium | reverse complement strand
TGATTCACTCAGTACCATCATCACCGCACGATCGAGCCCTATGGATGTTTCTATATATGTTACTATCCTCGAGCTTCACGGATTGGTGAAGATACACATGGGAAAGGTGTGTATACGGAGATAACATATACATACAAAAACACTCCCCTTCGAGAGTGTTTTTGTATAAGGTGAGTTTTGAGTAGATTACCCAACAACTTCAACTCCAAGAGATCGACATGTTCCTTCAATCATCTTTACCGCTCCGGCAAGATCGACTGCATTCATATCAACCATTTTCTTAGCTGCGATTTCCTCAACTTGAGCTCGAGTAATCTTACCAACTTTCTTAGAGTTTGGAGTTCCTGAACCTGTTTCAAGACCGATAGCTTTCTTTACAAACTCCGCTGCTGGTGGAGTCTTCATAATGAAATCAAAAGATCTATCATCGTACACACTGATTACCACAGGTACTGTACTTCCTGCCATAGATTGTGTTGCATCGTTGAACTTCTTTACGAAATCACCGATGTTTACACCTGCAGGTCCTAGGGCTGTACCAATAGGTGGTGCTGGAGTTGCTTTTGCTGCTGCGATTTGCAGTTTTATGATTTTTGTTACTTGTTTAGCCATATAATATATTAGATTGATTGATAATAGCTTATTTCTTCTTAACTTGCAAGAAGTCTAGCTCTACTGGAGTTTCCCGTCCAAACATCGATACAAGAACCCGAAGCTTACCTCTTTCTTGATCAATTTCAGCGATTTTACCCTCTAAATCCTTAAACGGACCATCGATAATGTTCACATACTCATCCACCATACCATCAAATGTATGTACAAGATGACTTCCTTTCATACGTGAGAAGATCTCAGCTAGCTCAGCCTCTGTTACTGGTACTGGAATAGTTCCTGAACCAACAAAGCCTGTTACTCGGGGTGTGTTACGAACCGCAAACCATGTTTCTTCATTTACAATCATATCCACAAGAACATATCCAGGATAGATTCGCACATCTTCCTCGACTCGCTTACCGTTTTTGATTTTAACAACACGTTCAGTTGGAACAAGTACGTTAAAAATCTTATCTTCAAGTCCTAAAGATTCTATACGCTGTCTTAAGTTACGAACAACAGCATTTTCGTATCCAGAATATGTTTGTATTGTATACCAATTTCGATCCTTTTCTACTTGTTTTGCCATATATAAAGTATATATAAATTATGAATAATTATTTTTGAGTATGCTCAATAATCCACGCAAGACCTTTTGCAAAGAGAGCATCAAGCGCACCGATATACGCTGCGATAATAAGACTAAGAACCACTACTGCAATAGTATAGTTCACAACCTGAGTTTTTGTTGGCCATTTTACGTATTTCATTTCCGCTCGTGATTCTTGAATGTGAGAAAGTATAGACATATAAATTATTTGTTTACATAGCCTTGCGGCTACATGTAGCTATATTGATAAAATTTCAATTTTAAAACACCCTTTTTTGAGAGTGTTTTAAAGATGTATGTATTATACAGGAAACTAACTATTTTAGCAAGTATGTAATACTAACCATTGAAGTCACCTTCTGTTCCCCTGCTGGAAGCTCTGGAGCAGGAACAACTGTGCCTGCCTTATCCATCATAGGAGCTTCAGCCCGAGCACTCATATATGGATTATATCCACCATCTCCTTGCTCAGAAAATCCTGTGATTTCCTGAAGAGAAACACCAAGACTTCGTCCAAGTACACGAGCCTCTTCTTTAGCTTTCTTAATAGCTTCATCTCTAACTTGTGCCTTCACAGTATCAAGATCAAACACAGTAAATACAAAACTATCAGTCTTAATACCCGCAGCAGCAAGTTCTGACACCATGTTTCCTCGTTCTTCTGTTGTGGCATTTTTCTCAATATCTCGAATCTTCACTTCAAGAGTTTGATACACTGTTGCACCAACTATCTTTGACGTTGTGTTTGTACATGGAAGCACTGTTCCGTATCCATATGATGCATATGCTTGATTTACAGTCTTTGTAGATCGAAGAGGAGCAGACGTAGGAGCACTTGCTTCACATGGAGTAGAAACAGAATCATACTTATCTACAGTTGACCAATTAACTGTTTTGATATTTTTTTCTTCTACACCATGACTAGTTAAGATAGCGATGGCTTTTTTAGCCTTATCTGTTACTTTTGTTGTAGCTTCTCCAACATCTTTTCCGTCTTCATTGAGGCTAATAGTAAACTGCAGTGTATCTGGTTTTACATATGTCTCTGATTTTCCTGTGACAGTGATTGATGCAGGATAATTGTCAGCTTGTCCAACATGTCCAGCTTGTTTAAATAACAAAACTGTTTTTGCAATAAGTGCCAAAGCTACAAATGTAAATATAAGTATTGTTATATTTTTTCTAAATGGCGTCGCTTGTGTCCAAGCAACAAATGTTTGTGGGTTTTGTGTATCGTTCATATGTATAGTATATATTATTTTTTAAAATATGTGTGACGAGTGTAGGTTATCTACTTGATATAGAACGAAGCTCGCGCTGTTACCATAACCTCTTTGTTAATACTTGTTGTATCAACAGTTCCATAGTCAGAAACTTCAACTGATTGAGGAGTAAGAACTTGTACAACTCCGGTTGCCGCACTCTTAATCTTACCTACTTTTCCTCCACTTGTAGAGGCAATAGCCTCGGCTCGAACACGTGCATCTTTGATAGCTTCAGCAAACAAATCACCTCGAATCTCTGCTAGTTTTGTATACATGTATTCAACAGGTCGAACTTCAATAATAAGTCCAGGCTGTTCTATATTTGTAATACTTCGAGACAATGCCTCAATCTTTGGAATATCTGTCGAACGAATCTCTATATACTGCCGAACATCAAACTGTCTTTCTTCAGCAGGACGATATGTATTGTCATATATCTGATCTGCAGATGGAGGCGTGATAGATACATCAGCATCAGTAAATCCAGCTTTAGCGATAAATGCTTTAACAACTTCTGTGTTTGCACTCATGCTCTTATAACTACTAGAAAGTGTACTGAAAGTTCCTGTTCGTCTCATAGTAATAGAAAGTTTTGCCGTATCAGCAACTACTGATTTACGAGCAGATCCAGTAACACTGATACTGTTATCGAGTGTTTTAGCTCTGAAAAATGACGCAACTGCAATCAGAGTAATAATAATAGCTACTCCTGATGCAACTGTTGCGGCCCGTACAGCAGAATCAAGTAACCATGTTTTAGTGTATTGTTTTAATGTTTCCATACCCATATCATACTCCCTCTACTCTCGCCTGTCACCTTGACTTACTAGGTAATGAGCAAGTTCTTTAGCAATCTTTTTATCTATAATAGGTATAAGATTATTCTTATCATGTGACACAAACTTCTTAGCCTTTTTAGGATCTCCATCAACCTCTTGTTCTGCAAATGTATCAAGTCGCGCAGTTGTAATATTCATCCGTGCTACTCCACATATTCGATAATGATACGGCTGCTCTATATCTACATTTTGAATATGTCGATATGGAATCACTTTTTCTTTAATCATAAAAATTCCTCGACGCACATGAAATGAATGATCATCAAGCATAAACTTATGTTGTGCATAATGTTCATACAATCCAACAAACAATAGAATCAACATTGAAAAAACTCCGAGCGTCAACCATAGTGTCAATAACCCCTTAGAGATAATACCGTCAAAGTGTGTCGCTAAAAAATCTCCAGTCCACACACCAGTTGATCCAACATACATGGCAACAATAGCTGCAATCAGTAACAAAATAATACAGCTGACTGATTTACCATTTTTCAAAAACAGAAACCAAAATGTTCTTCTCCCGAGGCCGTATTTTTTATTGAGTTCGAGCATGATGTGATTATATCACAAAAAGATGAGCACCAGACCCAAGGAGTCGAACCTTGTAGTCTGGTGTGATGAGATTTGCCTGCGGAATTGCAAGCAATCCTGATCCGGTACCACCCGGCTTAGTTTACATCTGTAGTTAACACAGTATTTTCACTACGACCGTCGTATTGCAAATAGTGTGTCTAGGCTGAGACCATTCTCGACCTCCCCTTGGGACCATCCCAAGTGACAATTAACCGTTTTAATTGAGAATAATCATCGAGCCGAAAGGATTGATTTATAAAAAATAGAGGAGTTTTGACGCATGTAGTCTAAAGCATACATGTATCGCCATAGCAAGGGTCATGTGGATTTATACCGCCCATACACTAAAATACAGCCTCCTTTTCTATTACACCCTTTCACCTACAAGATATATACAGGTTTACAAGTTCTCATCTTTTTATGAACAATCGTAATGGGCTTGAGTTTATGTATGCGCGACATATTTTGATTTATCAAAATAGAAGTGCCTTGTGCGCGACATATTTTGATGTATCAAAATAGAAGTGCCTTGTGCGCGACATATTTTGATGTATCAAAATAGAAGTGCCTTGTG
>CAZFNX010000024.1:0-5631 GCA_964520195.1 uncultured Candidatus Saccharibacteria bacterium | reverse complement strand
CTTTACTATTTTCTCACGACAGAGTCGCTCGAAAATATAGTAAAGCTTTTCGATTCCCACACGCAAGGCAAACTAATGCCTTGCTTTGTGGCAAATATAGAAAGAACGATACCGAAAGGTATCGTTCTTCAATTAGTGCCACAAGTAGGAATCGAACCTACATCTACCCCTTAGGACGGGACTGTTCTATCCATTGAACTATTATGGCAAAAGTTCGTATCACTACGAACTTTTGTATTATATATCCTATATAAAACTATTTCTTAGCAGGTGCGCCGGCTTCTGTAGCTTGCTCAGCTTGAGCATCTTGTTGAGCTTTAATCATAGCATCAACTTTTGTCTTAGCTACAACTTCCACAACTTCTATGTCAAAGATAAGAGTTGAGTTTTTAGGAATAAGAACTTTTCCATCTGGACCTTTAATCTCTTGTGAACCATATGCTTTATCACCAGGAATCACAAGATGTTTTTTATCACCTCGTTTTACTCCAAGTAGACCCTCATCCCAACCTGTGATAACCATTTTTCTACCCAAGATAAAACCAAATGGCTGACCTCTATCGTATGAGCTATCGAACTTTGTTCCATTTTCCAATGTACCAGTATAGTTTACAACCACAAGATCTCCTGGCTCTGCTTCTTTAATAGGTTCATATTGTCGTCCAGTTGTTGTTCCTTGCATATCATCTGTATCTGTCATAGTGTTGATTGATTTTTTATTTGTAATATATACAGCCCCTACGATAAGGACCACTGCAATAATACCGCTTATAAGTATAGTTTTTTTATTTTTCATAGAAATGTACGATATTGTTTTAAAATTTATTTTGTAATACCAAGCAAATGATCAATAGCTTCTTGATCAAATCCAACAACAATATCTCCTTCAATATCAATAACTGGAACTCCTTTCTGACCACTTTTCATAACTGCAGCTTTAAGTCCTTCAATGTTTTTTGATACATCAACATCCTCATATGTAAATCCTTTTGATGTAAGATAATCTTTTGCATGATGACAGTGCACACAAACAGGTGTACTGTAGATAATAATATGTTTTTGAGTAGGTGTATTCATAGGGTATTTATATCATGGGGTGTTAATAATATACAAGGTCTTCTCTCCAGGCTTTGCAACATCAAGCTTTTTTCTGATTTCGTAATCTCTCCCATCCTCACTATCAATACGTTTTATATATGTATCAAGCTCAGCATCTCTTTTTTGTAAATCATGAACATCAGCCTGTAGTTCATCATAATCATTACGTATGGTTGCATATTTTCCATATATACGAAGTAACCCTCGTGATATAAAAAAAATACATATAAGTAAAAATAGCAAAAAAAGCTTGGAATGTATAATTTTTTTCCAAGTGTCATGTTGTTTTTGGATTGCGTGAAATTCTCTCATCTGATACTATATATACCATGTTTCTTAATCCAAAGCACAGAAAAAAAGTTCAGTTTGTATGGGCACTTATTGCAATAGGTATGATTGTTGGCATGGTTGCAGCATATATACCTATGTTATTTATCAGATAACTCAACAAGCAAAACAAAAAAACACTCGCCATCATCGTGAGTGTTTTTGCTTTATACACTTTATACATATGTATAACTGTATATAGAACTTACTAATATAATGTCACCGTATCACCTTGCTCTGGATGAACCGCATCTAATCCTTGATAATCTCTCAACCGCTGCACCAAAAAGAGAGCTGACTTTGGTTCACCCATAGTTACAAAAACTTTTTTTACCGTATCAGCAGCTGTTGCAACAAACTCTTGTAAATGATCAGAATCTTTATGACCAGAATATCCATCAATAGTCCGTATTTCACACCGTACATGGACATCATGACCGTAGATGGTAACTTTTTTAGCACCATCACGAATCTCTCGTCCGAGTGTACCGAGAGCTTGGAATCCCATAAACAAAAGTATTGTATTGTCACTATCTAAATAGTTGAGCTCATGGTGCATAATGCGACCACCTGTCGACATACCAGATCCTGCCATAATGATTTTAGGATTTTTAGAAAACTTTATAGCTTTTGACTCTTCCGCACTTCCTACAATATGAAGCTGTTTAAAATTAAGAAAATCATCCCCTTTCAATCTTCTGTCTGTTGCCTCTTTGTTATAATCTTTTGTATATTTTCTATACACAGGCAAAAGCTTTGTAGCCAACGGCGAATCTAAATATATCGGAATAGAACGCACAAGACCATCTTCAAATAGTTTATGCATTTCAAATAAAACTTCTTGCGTTTTCTCGAGTGAAAAAGATGGAATAAGAAGTATACCGTTTTGTGCAATAGTATCCTCTATAGCCGATTGAAGTTTTTGCAATCTATCTTTTCTATCTTCATGATTACGATCACCGTATACACTTTCCATAACAACATAATCCACACCTTCTATTGACTCAGTATCTTTAAGAATTGGACATGGACTATTTCCAAGATCTCCTGTAAACAAAAACTTACGCTGTACGCCATTTAACGGTACACGTATTTCAAACATAGATGATCCAAGTACATGTCCTGCATCTTTGAGATAGACGGTGATGTTGTGATCTGTATGCTCGCTACCATGTTGTTCATGATCAAATGAAGTCAATACAACATCTGTATGATATGGAATAGTTTTCCACAACTGAAATGCAAGACGCACATCTTCTTCTGTATATAACGGCTCAACCTTATGTTCATCAGCTGTTTGAGTAACCAACTTCAAAGCATCATCAAGCATAAAAACACACAGATCTTTTGTCTCAGGTGTACTATAAATCACACCTCTAAATCCATGCTTTACAAGCTTAGGAATAAGACCAATATGGTCCATATGTGCGTGAGTAACAAGCAATATCTCCGCTTCTTTTGGATCAAAAATAAAAGGAGAAGCGTTATATAACTTAGCTTTCTCGCTTCCTTGTTCCATACCACAATCAATCAAAATCTTTTTAGAAATAATCTTCCTTTCTCCATTATATTTATGAATATCGAGTAAAAAGTTTGCACCAGTCACAGAAGAAACTCCACCGCAAAATGTAATCTGTGCACACTCTTTGTTGTCAACCGCTGTGTCAAGAGATATGTTGGCTAGTTTTTTTTGTGAGGATGGAAACATATGTAACTAAGTATCCCACCTAGTGTATCCATAAGCAAATCTTTTATGGTATCAAACCAAAAATTTCCACCAAAAGCAACTGAGACGTCATAATAATACTCAACATACTCCCACAATACACCAACTGAGATAGTCATAATCATGATATATAAAAACTGAGGACTTCTGACAAATCGTTCACTTCTGTAAAACATACGGAGGAGACCCGTGGACGCCAATCCAACTGAAAATCCTCCAAGAAAATGCATAGGAACATCAATCAATGGATACTCTGCGTATAAATATAAACTTGTTGCAACTTGATTGAGAAATAATAAAAGAAATAAACAAACTGTCGCAGCAAAAAAAGGTTTTTTCCAAGAATATGTGTGATATGTTTCTGTCATAAGGCTTTATAGAAAGTAATTATTGAACATATGACTGGCTATAAAGCCTCCCAATGAGTTGGACCTAGAATTTACGCTAGGTGGGTGTCTTGAGAATGAAACCACGGTTTCTTTCTACGGTAGACTCCCTGACAAAAATAGTTTAAGCCAACTATTGGGAGACATTTTTATTCTAGCACCGGAATATTGTAAATTACAAATTTTTCTTATACTGATGCCACATTCTTATAAAAATTAACAGAAGACCTATACAAATAATCTTTATTATCAACCAGTTAATATATGGTGATACTGCACGAGATTGACCTTTTGCTGTTGATGTTCCCCTTCCAAAATGAACAACATCATTATAGATATATTTTTTATAGAATGGTGTGGTTGTAGAATTCTGCTGTGTGTTTGTGGCTATACCACGAGATCCATCATGTACTGGAGTTGTTGGATGTAACACTGTTGGCACAAACTTGATATTATTTTCATTTCCAAATATAGCAGATACAAGTGCTGCTGCAGCTTGGCCTTCTGTAGCTTGTTGAGGTCGAGCATATGGACTAGGATACAGCGTATATGTTGACCCTGTTGATCCCTCCATGGTAATAGCATCACCTGATGAGTTGATAGTATATACACCAGCTTGACCTTGTCCGACAATAACACCAACAGACCCGTTCAATGTATATGTGCCACCTGACATATTTTCAGCATATGTTTGTATACTAGTTATAAAAAAACATAAGAGAAGAACATAGAGTACACGTTGCATGATATATTGATTTTACTTCTCTAGGGTTTTATTTGCAACATTGTTATTTGCTTACTGCTAGTATATATAAATCAATTAAATTTTGTAAACCTATATTGTAGGTACACTTTCAGGCACACTCTCTGGCACAGATACAGGTACCGATACTTCTGTTGATGCCGAAGCATTACTATCAGCTGATACGTCTGAGTTTGTGGTAGTTGAAGTATCATCTACAGGTGTAGTTGTGAGTACAGATGAATCAGTTGTCGATCCAGTGTCTTCAGATGTAGGAGACAAAGTTGGTG
Source organism: uncultured Candidatus Saccharibacteria bacterium (assembly GCA_964520195.1). Classification (GTDB taxonomy): domain Bacteria; phylum Patescibacteriota; class Minisyncoccia; order Phycocordibacterales; family CAIZLB01; genus CAIZLB01. The sequence goes on along the minus strand of CAZFNX010000024.1, from coordinate 1,062 downwards.
ATGTTGTTGGAGCTGGAGCCTGTGTCGGCGTTGCAGTTTGTCCAGCAGACTGTAGCAATGCTTTAAGTTGTGATTCTGTCACACATGTGTCACCAACACAGAGTAGTTGTGTATGTACTTTATCAGCAAACAGATCTGTAAATGATGCTATACCTTGTGAAATCTTAACACCAAGCTCTTCAAATGATGCAAGTATTTTTGTGAGCAGAGTTTGTCCAATACCAGCAGTTGTAGATGATGTAGTTCCTGTTGCTGTTACACCGTTGATCTCAGCATTGAGTGTCTGTACACCAACGAGAGCTAGACCTGCTGGATCAATAGTTGAGATAGAGGTATCAGATCCTCCGAGATTGAAGATTCTGTAGAAGTCTTGAGCCATAGGACCTATGTGTGTAGTTGAGGTTGATTCTGATTTGTAGTTCCACTTAGTTATTGGGAGTTCTGCTATTTTGTTTAGAATATCTTGTCCATCTATATCTGTGAAGTTTTCCTTGAGGTTTCTGTCTGATGCGTTAGTCCATGTACCTCCTGCTGTCACATATGCACCTGAAGCCATAACAAGTGGACCGAGTGATGGAGTTGTTGTTCCAATACCAACACTACCGGTCGTGTTATTAACATATAATCTACTTACTGTAGTACTACTTCGAATGTTTACATTTCCGATATTATCAATCAAAATACCTTGAGTTCCACCTCCTGTTGTAATACCTATAGGTGCATTTTGGTAAATAGTATTTGTTGAATCTGATCCATTTACACGAAGACCATTCATGGTCGTATTACCACCAGAAAGTGTCAAAGCTGTTGTTCCACTAAGTGCTGAGTTTGCCGTGACGCCTGTTTTAAATACAATATCTCCTTCAGATGAAATATAGTTTGAACCTCCAAATGCAGCACTGATATACAGAGACTTTTCAGTAGCACTTCTTGAGAATTTGGCAATTGTACCGTTTATATCACTTGCACCACCTACCACGTGTAATGCAAAAGCTGGACTACTTGTTCCGATACCTATATTTCCACTAGAATTTAGATACAGTGAATTTGCAGGAGCACCTT
>CAZFNX010000023.1:0-6211 GCA_964520195.1 uncultured Candidatus Saccharibacteria bacterium | reverse complement strand
ATAGACAAAAGCACTTCCTAAAAGAAAGTGCTTTTGCAATATGTGCGTCCGGTAGGAATCGAACCTACGACCCTCTGCTTAAAAGGCAGGTGCTCTACCGACTGAGCTACGGACGCATAAAACTTGTATTTGTGTATAATAGCACTTATGACAAAGATTGTCCATATATTATTACCAGATATTCGAAGTGCCTACAACGTAGGGTCTATTTTTAGATCGGCTGATTGTTTTGGGGTGCAAAAGATATATCTTACAAGCACGACTCCTAGACCTACAGATCGTTTCGGTAGATCAAACTCTGGTCCTCAAAAAGAGATTGCAAAGACTGCTCTTGGGGCTGAAAAAAGCATAGATTGGGAATATATGGAAAAAGCTTCTGATGTTATCAGAAAGGCTAAAAAAGAGGGATTTATTATTGTTGCTATAGAACAGGCAGAAGACTCTATTGAAATATCCGCCCTCAAAAAGATTGTAAAGTCAAAAGAAGTTCAAAAAATACTCTGTGTGTTCGGAAATGAAGTTGAAGGAGTTGCAAAAGATGTTTTACGTATGTGTGATTATGTTATAGAAATACCCATGAAAGGGAAGAAAGAGTCTTTAAATGTCTCTGTCTGTGCGGGTGTGGTGATATATGAATTGTTAAAATAGTCATGTCAATATTGAAAGCATGATGTTTTAGGGTAATACTGTAAGTACGCTATTAATCCTGCACCTTATATAATCTATCATGAATGCTGAACCTCTTGTTTTAACCTCGTCGACACCTTCCGATCCTAACCTTCCTCTCCCTCTACTTCTTTCTTCAGAGGCAGAGAAGGAGAAGGAGGGTTTTGTTTCTGAGGATACAATTGAAGACCATCCGGAATTTGAAGCATGGGCACCAGATGAACCTCCTTGGGGGGTTAGCTCCTCTCGCTTCTTCCTCTACAGCCAAGCTTTGTCTTGGCTGTTTTTATACGGTTTTAATAAACTGCTCAAATAAATTTTCAAACAAAGACACAACAGTCATGGGTCCGATACCGCCTGGTACAGGTGTGATGGCTTCTACGATGGTGGAAACTATTTCATACTCAACATCTCCAGATATTTTTCTTTTAGTAGAAGTATCATCTTCATTATCCAGTGCATTGATACCTACATCAATAACAGTTTGATGGGGAGACACATGTTTCTTTGTGATATATCCAGGTACTCCCATTGCTACTATAAGTATATCTGCACGTCTGGTCTCTTCTTCTATGTGCACAGTGTGTTTGTGACAAACTGTAACAGTTGCATTTTTATTCATGCAGGCTAGTGCTGTTGGTTTCCCGACTAAGAGTGATCTGCCAATGATTACTATGTTCTTTCCTGTTACCTCTATGTTATATGCCTCTAATAACGTAAGTATCCCTCGTGTAGTTGCTGGCGTGACTCCTTTGCTATCATTGCTATATAGATGTTTAATATTTGTCGAAGTCAGACCGTCAACATCTTTGTGTGGAGATATTGCATGTATAATAAGATCTTTATGTAAATGTGCGGGAATTGGTAGCTGAACAATGATTCCATGTATGAGGGGGTTGTGATTGTATGCATCAATATCAGTGATGATTTCTTGCTCAGTCGTTGATAAGGGATACTGTTTTAGTATTACGTTTGCTCCAATCTTTTCTGCAAAAACTTTTTTTCTTTGTATATAAATATTTGATGCGGGGATATTTCCGATTTGAATGATGACAAGTGTTGGCTTACTGGTGTATGTTGAAATGTCCTGTTTTAAACGGGCTGCAATAGTTTCAGAAAGTTTTTTTCCATCGAGTATAAGAGTCATTGTATAGTGAGTTTACTGCAGTGTAAGGACTCTGTAAAGTTTCAAAATCTACTACAAAATATATCAGCATGAGTGATGGACTGCTGATATATTTTGTAGTAGATTTATCTTTTCTCCACAACTCGCAATGCTGCCCGAATCTTATCGCTTGTTGTTGTGAGTTCTTTAGGGATATTTGCCAAAGCATCCTTAGCTTCTTTATGAGAGTAACCCATAGCCTTAAGCGCTTCAAACACTTCTAGATTTTCTGATACTGAAACTGTCTCAGCGTTTCCTTGCGTATTAAAATCAAATGCAATCTTAGGAAGTTTATCTTTCAACTCAAGTACTATTTTTTCAGCAATTTTTTTTCCAATACCAGATATTTGAGTAAGGTATGCTGTATTATTTTTTACAACATGTTCATATAAAACCTGACTTCCTGATAGGGAAAGTATACTAAGGGCGGATCTTGGTCCTATACCTGATATAGATGTGAGTTGCTCAAACATGATTTTGTCCGATCGTTCTATAAAACCAAACAGCTCAAAACTATCCTCACGTACATGAGTATGTATAAAAAATGAAGCCGATTGACCTTGTTCCAATCTCTCTATATCTGCTTTTCCAAGTTGTACTTCATATCCAACACCACTTGTTGTGAGTACACATACGTGTTTTGCCTCTATATCACGAACTGTTCCTTCAATATATGAAATCATGCTTGTATCATAGCACGAACTACTTCTTGGTACTTGTTGCTTGTTGTGGGTTTATAAATACAACCCCAGCGTTGGTTATAATGTCTTTATCTGGTGAAAACGTATAAGCTATACGACTCTTGTAAAATATAATCAAATAATCTCCAACTTGAGCATTTGCAAAAAATGGATCATCAAGCTTTTGATTTATCTTTCTGATGTCTGGTTCCTCTCCCTCTGGTAATACTAGGTGCTTACTAAGCATTTTCTTAACCAATGCAGCTTCTTTTTTTGCTGCTTCTACAGAGTCTTGAGGTTTTGATTGTCTATATATGAAAAATAAGCTAACTCCGAGAATAATAATGATGATAGATATAAACACTGTCTTATATCTATTAAATAATGAACTCATAATATGATATTATACGTGTATGATAGCAAAATCGCAACCAAACGATATTCCAGCATATAGAAAATATTATAAACTGTATGCTCTCGCTGGATTGATTGCTGTTGCCTCTATTGTCGTTATATATAGTGTTTTTGCCTATTTATATGCTCAAACTAGAGCCATTGTTCTCAATGAATCAAAATCAAGTCTTTTAACCCTTACTCAAACACAAGCCCTTCGTTTTAGTCCTGAGGATATAGACAAGGTTTCAACAACTACTGATATAGGTACACCAAGTTATGTTCGTTTGGTATCTGATTTGGCTGATATTAAAAAAATAGCCCCTAAAATAGCCTTTGCGTATATCATGAAATATAATGCAACTGCTACATATCCGTATATACAGATAGCTGATGCTGACTCGATGGATCCATATGCAAACCTCGATGATCGAACTGATAATGATATAGACATAAACAAAGACGGGAAAATAGATCCATACGGTGCCGATGAGTTAACACCTCCAGGACTTCCATACACAGATGCTCCAACTCGAGAACTTGATCAGGCTCATGAGCATGCTCACATTAACAATGATTTTTATACTGATACATGGGGTACTTTTTTAGGCGCCTCTGCACCTATTAAAAGAAAAGATGGGAGTTTGGCTGGTATTTTTGCACTTGATATGAGGGATGATGATATTAAAAAGCTTGAAGATACAGTGTTTAGACCTTTTTTGATTACAATGATTATCATCATTCTTTCAATGTTGATGCTTGGTTTTGCTCTCGTCTATATTTGGCAAAAAAAGCTGAAGCAAATACTCAGTTTTGATAGACAGAAAAATATTGTCATAGGAATGATAGGACATGAGTTAAAAAACCCACTTTCAGCGATTCGTTGGATACTTTCATCTGCGTTGGAAGAAAAAAATATTTCTCCTGAAGTTACTAAAAAGATAACGCAAGCATACAATGTATCAGTTTCTGCTGCTGAAATGTCAAACACTATTCTTGATTTATCTAGAATCCAGCTCGGTAAACTTGATTTGATAAAAGAAGTTTGTGATTTATATGAACTCGTAGCTTCTGTTCAAAATGAAATGCAACCACTTGCTGAGAGTAAAGGGGTAGTACTTAACTTTGAAAATAAACACGAAACTGATGGTGTGCATGAAAATACTCACGTTCATGCAAGTCCCCAATACATGAAAATAGCTATAAAAAACCTTATTTCAAATGCTATAAAATACACAAATACAGGTGGAACCGTAACGGTTTCTGTACATGCTCCAAATACAAAGGTATTTTTTAGAGTTGCAGATACGGGGGTTGGTATATCTGAAGAAGATCAGAAAAATATGTATCAAAAGTTTTCTCGAGCAAAAAGTGTTTCGAACATAGAAGGTCATGGTTTAGGTCTGTATTTAACAAATAATATAGCTTTATTACATGGAGGAAAGCTTAGTTTTACATCTGCTGTTGATAAGGGGACAGAGTTTATTATGGAAATACCACAAACTCAGGTATAATAACTTGCATACTATGAATCCAAATACCCAACCTACAAAAAGAAAAGTGCTTATAGTGGAAGATGAGGCTATATTTTTAGATCTTCTTGTTGAAAAGTTTATGGCCAAAGGCTTTGAGGTTATTACAGCTTCAAATGGCCGAGAAGGGTTCCAGATGGCTGAAAGAGAAAGACCTGATGCTATTGTAACTGATCTTACTATGCCTGTTATGGACGGGGTTGATTTTATTAAACAACTTCGAGCTCTTGATACATGGGGTAAGCAGGTATTTATTATAATCCTTTCAAACAGGGGAGATATGGACTCTATTGCAAGTACTATAGATCTAGGCGCTCATCATTATTTTATAAAAGCCGATATTGACCCAAGTAAGGTTGTTGATTCAGTTTTGGAGTTTACTGCCACATTATCCTAATCCCATATGTTTTTAAGGCGGGTATTTGGTAAAGCGCATTGACAATTAGTATGTCAATTGCTACACTTGTACTCATTGCGATTTTTATTTTTGCTTTGAAGTAAGTTATTCACGTACATTTACTTCAAGACAAAAATTCGCAAAATTTATTTAAAACTTAATTTTAATTTCAAAAATATAAATATATGGCAGGAGAATTTGATCGATCAAAACCTCACGTAAACGTAGGTACAATTGGACACGTAGACCACGGTAAGACAACTCTTACAGCGGCTATCCTTTCAACACTTGCTCGAAAAGGCAATGGTTATAACGCTAAACTTGTTGGTATCGATGGTATTGACAAGGCACCTGAAGAAAAAGCTCGAGGTATTACTATCTCACTAGCACACTGTGAATACGAGACACCAAATCGTCACTATGCACACGTAGATGCGCCAGGTCACGCCGACTATATCAAAAACATGATTACAGGAGCTGCCCAAATGGACGGTGCTGTACTTGTAGTAGCTGCAACAGATGGACCTATGCCACAAACACGTGAGCACGTTCTTCTTGCTAAGCAGATTGGAGTGCCAAAGATTCTAGTATTTATGAACAAGTGTGATATGGTTGAAGATGAAGACATGCTTATGCTTGTTGAGGAGGAAATACGTGAACTTTTGACAAAGAACGGATTTGACGGTGCTAATGCTCCTGTTATCCGAGGTTCTGCTCTAAAAGCACTTAACTCAACAGATGTAAATGATCAATGGTCACAAAAGATTATCGATCTTGCAGATGCTATTGACTCATTTATCCCAGTACCAGTACGTGAGACTGATAAACCATTCCTAATGCCAGTAGAAGATGTATTTTCTATCGAAGGACGAGGAACTGTGGTTACAGGACGAATCGAAAAAGGTATCATCAAGATTGGTGAAGAAATCGAAATCGTAGGTCTTAAAGATACAGTTAAAACTGTTGTTACAGGAGTTGAAATGTTTAACAAATCACTATCAGAAGGTATGGCTGGAGATAACGCTGGTCTACTTCTACGATCTGTTAAAAAAGAAGATATTTCACGAGGTCAAGTTCTATGTAAACCAGGTTCAGTTAAGCCACATACAGACTTTGAAGCTGAAGTGTATATCCTAAAGAAAGAAGAAGGAGGACGACACACACCATTCTTCTCAGGTTATAAGCCACAATTCTACGTTCGAACAACTGACGTTACAGGTGAGGTAACACTTGCTGAAGAAGGAAAAATGGTTATGCCTGGAGATACAGTTACTTTCAAGGTAAAACTTGTAGCACCTGTTGCTCTAGAGGATAAACAACGATTTGCTATCCGAGAAGGAGGTAAAACTGTAGGAGCCGGAGTTGTAACAAAGATTAT
>CAZFNX010000022.1:0-6271 GCA_964520195.1 uncultured Candidatus Saccharibacteria bacterium | reverse complement strand
TGTCTCCCGCGACTGTCAATTTTGAACCTGGAGTAGTTGTCCCAATCCCCACATTTCCATTTTGTAACACCGTCAACGCATGTGAGCCTATCATATCCAAGTTAAACGAATCATTAGTACCAGTTCTAAGTCCCCACACAGCACCTGTACCTATGAAGTTAGCCTTATTTTGCCACCCATTTACTGAACCATTTAAAATATCATCTGTTTTATCAGCAGTACTATACACAGATCCGTAAACTTTCAAAGCACCCTCATCTTGATTGAGAGTTCCAATACCTACATTTCCTCCTGTAAACGATACATTATCAGAAAAGTTTAAGTTTTTAGTTCCTGGTATATCTATGTTTGAATAATCACTATCCAACTGCATTGTAGAACCATCCCAATACATGCCAGGATTGAACTCAATCTCTGATCCACCTCCTGCAACAACAAACTTACTTACAGGATTATCTGTCCCTACTCCAACATTTCCACCTGAAAGAAGTGTTAACTGGTCACTGTCATTATTTTCTCTAAAGTGAATCGCGTGACCTGAAGGACGGTTTATATACAGATCCTTATCAGAAGCCGAACTCACAATGTTATAGTTCGTATCAGTGTTAAAATCCCCGTTGAGATAGAGAGCTGCATAGTTAGCACCTCCTCCAGCAGACCATGAACCCATCTCAAGAGGAGTATCTCCTGCTCCTAGTACAGACAAAGGAACATTTGGAGTTGTAGTACCGATACCAACATTTCCCATATATGAAATACCTCCCGCTGTAGTATCCCATACAGATGGTGTTGATGTTGATGTAAGATTCCAAGTTGAACCATCTGAAACATAGAGTTCTGAACTTGATGCATTGTAGTACAACGAACCTACTGGACCAACTGTGGGAGCGGTACTGTATGCAACAACCCCTAGAGCATGGTTTGCAACAGGGACAGAGTTTACTTTTGAGCGAGGAGACAGTACGTCACCATTTACAGAAACCTCAACCCATAGTGATTGTCCAAAATCAACACCCGCAGTGTCGGCTTCAGAAAAAGTAACACCAAAATATCCATTTGAAACAGGAACAGTTTTTACAATAGGTGTTCCTTGAGAAGTTCCAGTCGCTACATCATCATAAAATGTAAAGGTTGCATTGACAGAACCATTGACAGGAGTTGTTCCTGTAAACAACTGACCTTGAAATCCAATATCCCTTGAAACACTAGCCGCTTGCAGTCTTGTATATACGCCAAAAAACACTCCTAGTGCTATTAAGAATGTTCCTAGCCATATACGCTTTGTAAAAGAGGGGGATTTCATATGTTACCGAAAAACAATATCACGTTGACCTACAACTTTTATACATCAAACACTATCGATCTGATTTTGTTGATGTAGCTTTAGCTGTAGAAGTTGCTTCTGGAGCAGGTTCTGGAGCTGCTGGAGCTTTTTGTGTAGCCGCAGTATTGTCTGTGCCAACATTTAATGCAATGTTAACAATCTTATTTGTACTTTCTCGATAAATGATAGCTTTATGAGCTTGAGTATATACAAGAATCTTGTCTCCATTTTGTGCATCCATGAAGAAATCTTGACTCTTCTTAAGAGCATCTGCATCTTGTATCACTGCTACTTGAGGAGTTTCTGATTGTGGCAACACAACAAGTTGACCAACTTTTTTTACTATAGAGTCTAGTTGTTTTTGTGCTTGCTGCTGTTGATATGCAGGAGAATTTTGCATTCTAATTGTTACTTTCCAAACAATGAGAGCAACAATGACATATGAAATTAATAATAAAATTATTTTAGTAAATTTTCTTGATTGCTTTATTGGCATTTTTTGTTTTGTTTTTGGTTCGAAAGTTTCGTTCATGCATATATTATATATTCATTTATAGATATGCACAACAAAAAAATCCAAAATTACATTGTGCATAACTTTGGATTTTTTTGAATTATTTTCTAAGATATTTTTTGGAAAAAGTTTATTCTTTTTCTTCGTATGTAGCTTCGATTTCCGCTTGTAGTGATTCGATAGCTAGATTTTTTTGACTTCCCTTAAATCCTGTTCCTGCTGGAATCAATCTTCCAATCAATGTGTTTTCCATAATACCGTATAGTGGATCATGATTACCTTTAAGTGATGCATTTACAAGTATTCTGTTTACATTTTGGAATGATGCAGCAGCAAGGAATGATTGTCGGTTAAGTGATCCTTCCATAGTACCCATGATAACGTGTTTACCTTTGGCCGGCATAGATCCTGCCTCTTCTAGTTTTTCATTTGCTGTTAAGAATTCAAATGATTCAACAATATCACCCTCTGAGAATGAACTGTCACCTTTTGAAGTTACTTTTACTCGGTTAAACATTTCACGTACAATGATTTCAATATGTTTTCGTGACAAGTTATCTCCTTGTAGTTCGTAAATCTTCTTAACTTCACCAATGATGTATGCTTGAGCAGCATCTTTACCTGCATACTCATACAGTGTATCAACATCCGCAGAACCATCAGTCATGATTTGACCTTTAGTTACATGTTGTCCAACTTTTACATGTGGAATACGCGCAGGGTGGAATGTATATTCAATCTCACTTCCTTTCTTAGCATTTTTTGAAGGAATATCAGAAAGCACTTTAATCACCTTCTCATGATTCTTTTCAATCACAGCAGTAACAACACCGTCTGTTGATGCAATAGCAGCTGAGTTTTTAGGTGTTCTATTTTCAAACAATTCTTCAACACGTGGAAGACCTGCAGTAATATCTCCAGCAGCTGTAGCAACACCTCCGGCGTGGAATGTACGCATAGTCAACTGTGTACCAGGCTCACCAATCGCTTGTGCAGCAATAGTTCCAACTGATTCTCCAAGATCAATAAGTGCTCCTGTTGAAAGATCTGCTCCGTAACACATTGAACATACTCCTCTATGAGTTTTACATCCAAGTGGTGAACGTACAGCAACTTCTTGAACTCCAGCCTTCTCAATAACAAGAGCATCTGCTTTTGTTATGATGTGTCCTTTCTTGAAGAGAACAGTACCGTCAGTTGTCTCAATATCTTTCGCTACAGTTCTACTAAACAAGTTCTTAGAGAAGTTAGTTTGGATTCCAGAAGCCGTAGCTTTTGTCATCACAATAAACTCTTTTGTTTTACAATCAGACTCAGTGATCATCACACTTTGTGCAAGTACGAAGAGCTTTCGAGTAAGATATCCAGCTTTCGCAGTGTTCAATGCGGTATCTGTCATACCTTTTCGAGCACCGTGAGTAGAGATGAAGTATTCGATAGGTGTCAATCCTTCTTTAAATGAAGATCGAATAGGAAGCTCAATAGTTGAACCTTGTGCAGTCGCAATAAGACCTTTCATTCCCACCATCTGGTTAATGTTACCAAGTGATCCTCGAGCTCCAGAAAGTACCATATCATTTACTGATCCATTCTTTTCAAGAGTTGTAGGGATAAGTTTTTCTATATCTGACTGAGCTGTCTGCCATAGTCTAACAATCTTCATATGCTTCTCATCGTCTGAAAGCGCACCTTGATTGTATGACTCCATGATTTTATCTGAAGTCTTTTGTGCAGCATCAAGAACAGCATATTTTGTTTCTGGAATAATAATATCCGACATACTCCATGTGATACCTGACTTAGTCGCAAAATCAAAACCAAATTGTTTGATTGCATCAATAAGTGGAGCGACACCATCTTTTCCTTCAATCAAAATCAACTCATCAATAATATTGGTCAACATGTTTTTGTTGATGTCTTTATTGATATATGGATATGTCTCCGGAAGTAGTTGGTTAAATAGGATTCTTCCAACAGTTGTGTCGAATAATTTTCCTGCAAACTCTTTGTATTTTACAGAATCAGCCGGTGCAATAACTTTAATAGGTGCTCGGTATCCAATCACTCCGTGATCAAGTGCAGTAATAGCAGCTGTTGGTGATTCAAAATATTTATCTGCACCAATCTCATCAGTTACTATTTTTGTAGCCCAGAATGCTCCAAGCACAATATCAAGCATTTTGTTTGTTACTGTTGCATCTCCTGTTCCTGGTTTCAAAACATTTCTACTTGAAGCCATAATAGTTCGAGCTTCGTATTGAGCTTCTTCTGAAAGTGGTACGTGAACAGCCATGGCGTCACCGTCAAAGTCCGCGTTAAATGGTGAACATACAAGTGGGTGAACTTGGATCGCATTACCTTCGATAAGGATAGGTTGAAAGGCTTGCACTGACAATCGGTGCAATGTTGGCGCACGGTTTAGAAGTACATATTTTCCTGCAATAACTTTTTCAAGAATTGCCCACACTTCTTCTGATTGTTCTTCAATCATTCTACTTGCTCCTCGTATGTTAAACGCAAGTTCTCTTTTAAGAATCTCTCCAATAACAAACGGTTTAAACAACTCAAGTGCCATGTGTTTTGGAAGTCCACACTCGTTAAGTTTTAGATTTGGACCTACCACAATAACAGAACGTCCTGAATAGTCTACACGTTTACCAAGAAGGTTTTGTCGGAACAAACCTCTCTTTCCTTTCAAGTTATCTGCAATAGATTTAAGCGGTCGCTTTTGTGCAGGATTGATTCCTGAAAATGCAGCACCGTTTCCTTTCATTGAGTTATCAAGAAGTGCATCAACTGCCTCTTGTAGGATACGTTTTTCGTTTCGAAGAATCACATCAGGAGCTTTAATCTCATGAAGTTTTTTCAAACGATTGTTTCGGTTAATAACACGTCGATATAGATCGTTTACATCTGAAGTAGCTTGTCGACCTCCATCTAGTGGAACCATAGGACGAAGCGCAGCTGGAATAACTGGAAGGGCTTTGATGAAAGTCCATTCTGGACGAACACCTGCCTTTCTCATTCCATTTACAAATCCCAGTCGTCGAATAATCTTCTCACGATCTGCCGCACCTGCTTTTTCAAGATCAGCTGTAAGCTTACTGTACAAATCATCAAGATCAAGACCTTTCAAGATATTGTAAATAGCCTCACCTCCAATCATAGCCTCGAAAGCAGCTCCAAACTTATATGAAAACTTATGGTATTGATTTTCATCAAGAACACGACCGATCTGAATCAAATCAATCTCTTGTTTTGTTGTCGTCATCAAATCCCGTAGAGCATCTTTTGTCTTTTCATCGACAATATTTTTCATTTTAACCTTAAACTCGTCATCAAGCTCTTTGTGAAGTTTTAGTTTTTCTTTATCATCAACTTTAGTGATAAGGTATCCTGCGAAGTACACAACCTTTTCAACATCACCTGCAGCCATACCAAGTATAGTTGCAATACGTGAAGGCATGTTTTTTAGATACCAGATGTGTGACACAGGAACACATAGATCAATATGACCCATTCGCTCTCGTCGCACAATTGCTCGAGTGATTTCTACTCCACATTTTTCACAAACGATTCCTTTGTATCGGATTCCTTTGTATTTTCCACAGTAACACTCATAATCTTTCTCTGCACCGAAAATCTTTTCACAGAAAAGACCGTCGCGCTCACTACGACCTGTTCTATAGTTCATAGTCTCAGCTTTCTTTACTTCACCTCGTGACCAACTTCTGATTTTTTCAGGAGATGCAAGTTTAATAAACACTGAATCAAGATCGTCGATAGAAGTTTTTTGTTTTATTGTTTTATTTTGAAACATAATTGTACTTGTTATATGTTAATTGAGAATAATATGAATTGAATTTTATAGTTCACCTTCTATATCTTGAGTTTCTCCTAATTCAGTAATAGCAACTTCATCATCTTCGTCGAGAGCATCTTCGTGTTCTACTGCAACAGATGGTCGTGAGTTTTGCTCTGTTCCATCGTGTCCAATATCCAACCCGATATCAAGTTGTTTTCCTTCAGCATTATCAAAACCTACATCTATACACAAACCTCGAAGGTTTGATAGAAGTACGTTAAATGAAGCAGGTGTGTTTGGATCTGATAATCTTTCACCTTTCACAATAGCATCATATGCTGCAGAACGACCTACAATATCATCTGATTTGATAGTGAGCATTTCTCGAAGAGTGTGCGACGCACCATATCCTGCAAGAGCCCACACTTCCATTTCTCCAAATCTCTGTCCTCCACCTTGTGCTTTACCACCAAGAGGTTGTTGAGTAATAAGTGAGTATGGACCAGTTGAACGAGCGTGAATCTTATCTTCCACCATGTGGTGAAGTTTAAGCATGTACATATATCCAACAGACACATCTTGTCCGAAAGCTTCACCTGTTCGTCCATCAAATAGTTTCATTTTACCT
>CAZFNX010000021.1:0-6604 GCA_964520195.1 uncultured Candidatus Saccharibacteria bacterium | reverse complement strand
AGAATATCTTGCTCTTTTTTACGGATAAGACCTCCGACAGTTCGAATATTTGCCTCAATGAGTGCGTTGATAGTTCTCTGACCAATCTCTAGAGATTCTATACGAGTTTTCAATACATCATCAAGAACATCTTTATCAATCTCTTGCTCAGGTGCATATGTTGCCTCAGCTTGCTTTACAGAAGGAGTAACCTCAGGTTCATCGTCAACAAAATTGATAATAGACTTAAGTTGAACAATCATAATCTCAATCGCCTTTTCAAATGCAGCTTTTGGAGTTATAGATCCATTTGTTTCAATAGACAAGATAAGTCTGTTAAAGTCTGTTCTGTCTCCTACACGCATTTGCTCAACATCATAATTTACATGTACGATTGGAGAAAATGATGCATCAAGAGCAATAGTACCTACAGCAACTCTATCTTTTTGCAACATCTCCTTAGGCACATATCCTATACCTTGAGTCAGAGTGATCTCCATATCAAGTACAGTATCTTTTTCTGTAATAGTTGCAATATGAGCATCTGGTGTAAGTATTTCAACCTGACCAGAAACATCAATATCTTTAGCTTTTACTTCACCAACTCCTTTTGATTTAAGGTGTAACACTATCTCATCTTGACCCACAACAGAAAACTTAATCTTCTTAAGATTAAGGATGATATTAATCACATCCTCACTTACTCCTTTAATAGTAGAAAATTCATGTGGAATACCAGCTATTTTTATAGATGTAATAGCAAAACCAGTAAGAGAAGAAAGTATAATTCTTCGAAGCGAGTTACCTAGAGTGTGACCGTATCCAGGATATAGACCCTCTACTTCATATGTACCTTTATTATCTTTCTCTTTAATAACTTTTGGTTTTGAAGGTAATACGATTGATGTGTGTATCATATATAGTGTGTTAATTAATGTAAATAATCTTTTGTGATAATCAGTATATCTATCGTTTTGAGAATTCAATTACCTGTCCTAGGTCAAACAGAACATCTTGACCAGACAGAGTCGGAAGTTTTGTAACCTTACCTGTCATCTTATCCATATCAAATGTAACCCAGTTTGGCATAGTATAGTTTTTACTTCTTTCTATTGCCTCTTTAAAGGCATTTGTTTTTTTACTTCCATCTCGAACTGTTATAACAGACCCTTCATACACTTCAGCTGAAGGAACAGTATTTTTCTTACCGTCTAAAAGAATATGACCGTGAGATACAAGTTGTCGAGCAAAACGTCGAGTATTTGCAAGACCCATTCGATACACTACGTTATCAAGTCTTGTTTCAAGCTTCTTATATAGCTCTTCTGGAGCATGAACAGTTTTTGAATCGATAACTTCTTTGATATATCTACCAAATTGTTTAGCTGTAATACCATATGTAAAACGAGCTTTTTGTTTTTCAATAAGCTGTAGTCCATAAGAACTTTTTGCCTTACCTCGTTTAGCACGTGGAGCATTTTCAAGTTTTACTCTAAACTTTTGTGTTTGAGTCTTCTCAAAAATAGGAGCTCCGAGTCGTTTTGCTATCTTGTATTTTGGTCCTGTTATCATACGTAAATGGTTATGTTTAAATGTAAATTAAATAATGTATATATTATATTCTTCTTGGCTTCTTTGGTTTTGGCCCATTAAAAGGTACAGGTGTTCTATCTTTTATAGAATCAATATTGATACCTTTAGCTATAAAAGATCGAATCACTGATTCTCGTCCAGAACCTGTACCTTTCACAACAACTCCAACCTCTTTTACGCCCATAAGTATTGCTTTATCTGCTAACACTTCACCGATCTTAGCAGCTGCAAAAGGAGTTCCTTTTTTAGCACCTCTAAATCCAAGCGCTCCTGATGAAGAAAGAGCTATTGATCCACCTTTCTCATCTGTAAGTACCACTTTTGTATTGTTATATGTTGATTGGATGTGCAAAAGAGCATATGCAAGTTTTCGTTTTGAATTTGCCTTTGATGTCTTTACTGCATCTTTTGAATCTGCAGATTTAGTTGTTGTTTTTTTTACTGTTTTGATTGCCATAATAAGGATGTAATAAGAATTAAATGAATGTTATAAATAATGAGGATTACTTCTTAGTTTCTTTTTTCTTTCCTGAACCCATAGTCTTTTTCACACCCTTAAGTGTACGAGCATTAGTCTTTGTTCGTTGACCTCGTACAGGCAGTCTTTTAGCATGTCGTGTTCCTCGATAACACTTTACATCTTTAAGACGCTTAATGTTTGTACCGATTTCACGTTTAAGATCAGCCTCTAGTTTATACTTCTCAACAGCTTGACGAATCTTAGCTTCTTCATCTGCTGTAAGTTCTTTACTTTTTTTACCGTACTCAACACCTGCTTCATCAAGAATAGTATGAGCTCGTGATCGTCCTATACCATACACACCTGTAAGAGCCATTTCTATTCTTTGTTCATCTTTAAGATTTATACCGAGTATACGCATGAAATTTTTATTAAGGATTTTTTATTAAGGATTTTTTATAAATATAACTATACATTGTATACAAAACTGTACACCTTTGTTATCGCTACTAAAAGTAAGCAAAACAACATAAGTGCAAGCATTGTTTACAGCGTGCACATATCTTCAATAATATAGCACAAAGACAAAAGACATGCAACTTTACAAACGACCTAAATTGAGGAAGGCGAACATGGTCTCATGTTCGCCTTCCAATCCAGGAGCCTTAGGCTTCCATAGTTGGTCTATTTTTTATCTGTTGCATGGTACTTACCTTGAGCATCTTTCTTGAAATATGCACTATTTTGAAGGTTTACAAGAACAGTGTTTTCTTTAACATATCGTTCTTTCATAACCTTATTAAATATCTCCTCTCGAGTCATAGGACCATATTTATTCAAAACCTTACGGATAACATCACGAACCACACCACTCACATAACCCCATTCCGCAAGAGCATATAGACCTCGCCCTACAAGAACAAATCTATCATCTTTGATAAGCTCGTTGTGCGTTGTTGCCTCATGTGCTCGTTTTCCAAAAACTGTCTGGATAAGCTTAGCAATCTCTTTAAAGTGTACAGGAGATCCATGTTTTCTCATTGCAAGATACGCATAATCTCGAATACCCTTCACTTTAATATTTGTTGATTTTGTCTTACCCCACTCACCAAGAGGGTTTTTATCAATATGCTTTGATATACGTAGCCATCGCTTAGCGACTTGTTCATTTTTCAAATCTTCAGACACATCTTTTACATTATCCATAAATGACTTAATCATCTCAGTCTCAGGGATCAGAGCATCGTCTGGAAGGCTTGTATATAGTTTCTTAAGAGCATCATGGATCTTCTTTGAAAGCTCTGCATCAACATACCATCGATGATGAAAATCTTCAGTTTCTTTTTCTTTTTTAAACTGGTCACCAATAATCAATAGAAAATGGAAATGATTTTGAGTTGAAATATCTTTTGATAAGTACTCGAGTAAATCATGTTCACTAACCAATCCACCCATACTTTTTACACAGAGAGCTAATTCTTCAAATACAGGCGCCTCTTCTTTAAAGGCATCAGACTTACGAATAGATGCAATAGAGTTTGCCTCTATCTGTCGTACACGCTCTCGAGTGATATCATAGGTTTCTCCAATAGCCTCAAGCGTCATCTTTTCGGTATCTTTATCAAGACCAAAACGACGAGCGATGATTGTTCGTGATCTTTCAGGTATAGCTGACAAAAGTTTCTTTGTCACAACTTTTACTTTGAAAGAAAATGCTGGGGTTGTTTGTGCCATATGTATACTATCTTTTATCATATGACTGGATATACGTCAACTCCCCCGTCAAGGTATCTGTCAAGGACACCATGTCCAATACACCAACGTTTGTCTCAAGGACATACACCGCATCATGTTTTGGATAAAAGACATGAGGGTATGTACTTGTTGCAACATTTAAAGCTTTATCTACAAGGTTAAAGTCTTTATCGAACCAATATATATCTATTGGAAAAAACATATCTTTCATCCAGAAACCAGACCTATCAGGAGCATCAAAGACAAACAACAAACCTGTCTCTTTTGGCAACTCCTTGCGAAAGGACAACCCTAGAGTTCTCTCCGAACTCGTTGTTGCAAGTTCTACGGATATATTTTGACCTGCGATTGAAAAGAATCCTTCCTGGGTAGAAAACCTGCGCAAAATCGAAGTAGCCTTATCCACAGACTCTGTTTTTTGTGGTTGAAAATTTTGTATGACTAGAGGAGTAATGACAGGTTTGTATGTATCAATACTCCATTTTTTTTGACCTGCAGTATGTACTGCAGACAACGTAATAGACATGTGGATAAGTGCACTTTCTTTTGTATCTGGCCACGGCTGATCGAATACAAAGTTACCTAAACTGTAGAAAATATATTTCCCTTTATATATTTCAAGTGGTTCAAGTACATGAGGATGATGCCCAATAACCATATCAGCCCCTGCATCTATGGCAGCATGAGCAAACTCTGTTTGATGACTATTTGGATAAGTTGTTACATATTCAGTACCTGAATGCATCGATACAATAAGCACATCTACCTTTGACCGAGCTTGCTCTATGTCCTCTCTCAATCTTTCCGTATTCATAATATTAGTCCCTGACTGAACGTCAGTTGCATGATACGACGGAGGTACAACATCACTATCGTTATATGCCAGATACCCAACTTTCACCCCTTGCCTCTCAAGTACAGTAAGAGCTCGAGCTTCCTCCAGATTTTTACCAGCTCCAGCATGAGCAACGCCTGCACTATCAAGTGCTGATATCGTAGAAAGAACCCCTCGTTCCCCCTGATCTTTCATATGATTATTAGCTATAGATACAATATCAATACCAGCTCGCTGTAATGCTTGTGCAAAAGCAACATCACCCCTAAAGACAGTAGTCCCTCCCACTGTTGTTTTTCCGCTCGTTGCCGTACCTATAAGTGGTGTTTCCAAGTTTGCAAATGTAATATCAGCATCGGCTAACTCATTAGTAATCTTTGCAAAAGGATAATCATAACTCGTCTTTCGCATAGTAGTTTCAACAGATCGCGCAGCCAGTATATCTCCAACAAAATTTAAAGAAATGACTCGTTTTTCAGGCTTTTGTGCTACCTGTATATGTACTGGACTGATATCCTGCTTATAAGATGAAAAAGGTTTTGTTATATATACCACCATTCCAAGCACACATACAACAAATAATACATATACATATTTCATACCCCTATGATATCACGTAAAACAAAAAACAAGGGTTTTACCCTTGTTTTGCGTTTCGTTTTCGAATCTTCTTGTTGATCCGATAGAGATGTTTGCCTCTTCGAACGATAATCTCTCCCTGACGAAGATCTTTCTTTTTTAATGATGATAGCAATTTCATATCTGTCTACTATAGCACAGTATAAAAAAATATCAACCTACTATACACTTATCTTGTCACCTGAATATCTGTCTGCAACTCCCCAACAGCCGAAACAGAGACTCGGCCAGTTGTATCGTCTATAAAAACACTATATCCAGTATCGTAATCATCAGGACTCACATAATACCCCTTGTTTTCACCAGGGTCAAAAGGTAACTTTGCCAGGTAATCAGGAACCAAACAATCAGCAATATCCACACCTCCAGACGAAGTATCACTTCTCATGATCTGGTCTTGCTGCATTCCTGTGACAACTGTTCCATTACAAAACAAATTACCTTGATGGTCTGACATGTTTTGCCCTATGGCATTTAAAAGAGTGTTCACATTTGCTACTCGTTGAGTATCTCGAGCTTGTCTAAACTGTCGTCCAGGACTAACAGCTACAAGAACAACAGCTGCAAGAATACCAATAATACCTATTACAACTAAGATTTCGATAAGGGTAAAACCTTCCTTTTTTGGTTTTTTAAGCTTACGTTTATTGCGTATAGCATCACGTATAACTGATTTTAATGTTTTTGATGTATGTGTCATATATATATGTATATAAAAAATTAATTGGTAATACACATAGCATCTCATACATAAAATAATCATATAAAAAATAAAAGATACAGATAGACATAATATTTTATAAAGAACTATTCGAGGATAATACCTTTGTAACAAAACCATTTTTTATAGTTCCTGTAATATACAACTCATCTGACATGAAATAAAACGTGAGAATATCTCTCTGTATTTGATCCACATTGACACTATGTATAGAGCAGCCAGCAATTGACGATGTATCATATACTAGCGAACGAACAAGCATGTCTATAAACATATCGGCACACTCTAGACTATGTTGGCGAGCACTTCTTACATCAATAAATTCATCTCGAGTTCTCATATAGTCAAATACCGAGGTTGAACTCATAGCAACATATGCAAGCAATGTAGCAGACATGCTTAGTGTAAAAAATAAAGCAATAAACCCTTGTTGTGTATTATGAATATATCTTTTCATGTGTACACAATGATACATAGCTATTCAAATTTACATAAAGAAGTGATAAAGTTTTGTTGCATTTTCCCTATAGATGTACTATACTTATGAGGTATTAAAAATACATACACGGGCCCGTAGCTTAGTTGGTAGAGCGCCTCATTTGCACTGAGGAGGTCAGGAGTT
>CAZFNX010000020.1:0-8684 GCA_964520195.1 uncultured Candidatus Saccharibacteria bacterium | reverse complement strand
CTTGGGTCCGATAATCGATGAAGCAGCAGTAGCTGCAAACGAACAAAAAAGACTTGCTTTCACGTAACCTCACCCTTTCCACCCTCCCGCCTCACAAGGCTGGAGGGTTGTTTATATACAACTCCTCAAGTAACCCACCACCTCCTCAGCTGTTTCCATTTCCATAATCTTCGCCCGTATCACATGTGCGTCCTCAAACCCACTCATATATGTTTTAAAAAACTTTTTCATTAAAGCAAAAGATTTTACATCTCCTAACTCTCGAGCAAAAATCTCAGTTTGTCGAGCAAGAGTTTCTATACGTTCCCTTCTTGTCACCTCGCTTGCTTTTGGACCTTGTAGCAAATCTCTAAAAAACCACGGATTACCAAACATTGCTCTACCAATCATAGCTCCATCAGCACCACTCATAGCACATTTCTCCATTCCATCAGCAACAGTTTCTACATCGCCATTTCCAAATATAAGCGGTGCAACTTTGTCAGGATGTTTTTTTGCCCACGCGTCACGCATCTTGACCACCTCCTTGACATAGTTCCAGTTTGCAGGAACTTTTGACATTTCTTTACGTGTTCGAGCATGGATAGTTATAAGATCAACTTCAGCATCAAGAAGTATCGGTATCCATGTATCAAGTTCAACTGTATTGTATCCAACTCGAGTTTTTACAGATATAGCCATCTTTCTCTCTGGACCATGAAGACCATCAACTGTAGCAGCTCTCTTAGCAGCCTCTATAACACCTCTGGCAAGTTCTGGATGTTTTATCATAGCTGCACCACATTTTTGTTTTTCAATAGACTTGTCAGGACAACCCATGTTGATATCTACCCCGTCAAATCCAAGTTCAAGACATAGTCGAACTGCTTGATACATATGTTCAGGAGTAGATGAAAAAAGTTGAGCAACTATAGGATGTTGAGTAGGAGTGTACAATAAATCTTTTTTCAGTTTATATTTACCTATCTCTGTTGCACGAACAAGACCATCAGCAGAGACAAACTCAGTCCACAACACATCACATCCACCAGCCTCTTGTATGACCGTACGAAAAGCAATATCAGTCACATCAGCCATAGGAGCTAATACAAAAAGAGGCCTATCAGGATGTTGTTTTTGTAAATCATGAAATATAGACATGCAAACACATCTTATACTAGATTAATTGGTTTTACCAATAGTAAGTGATGTACCGAGCTGTGTCATAGTACCTTCAGGTGCACCTTCCTCGTGACATGATTCTCCATCATATACAGCACAATATCCACCTGTTACATACTGTCCAAGAACGTTTACACCAGCTGTTGGTCGATACATTTTATACAAAATAGTCACTCCAGGTTGATATAAAAGCTGAAGACCATATCCACGCACGTCGTCTATAAACAGAAGCACGTTATCACTACATGTACAAGTTGTCATAGCAACACTCTGTCCTCCAAAGTTTAAAAGTTTTGTACCTTGTGTCGCTTGACTACCACCAGCACCTGCAAGAGCTCCAAGAGCTCCAAGTCCTGAGTTTGAGTTACTGTTACCACTCATACCAAAAAGTTTCCCGAGTTGACCTGGCGGAGTATAACTAAACACAGTGTTTACCAAACGTTGACCACCTATAGCTCTTAATAATTGTCCTTGTGGAGAGTATGTAAACATAAGTTGTTTACCTTGATAAATAAACTCATGAGGTGTTTGCATATTACCAAATAATCCTCCAGAACTATTGTTTGAATTATTGTTATTTGATCCAGAAGAGTTAGTTGTTTGGGCCGCAGATTCTTCTGCAGGTGGTTCTTCTGCTGGTATACTTTCCTCAGTTGTTGCAGTTGTTGTACCGGTTCGAAGATATTCAAAATATCTTTCTCTATCACCACTATAGATAATAATCAGTTTATTAAGAACTGCTCGAGTAAACATATCTACAGTACTCGAACTTATAATAGTTGTAGATGTTGCAGTTGATGTACTTATACTTTTTTCATAGGCAATATCTACAGCAAAAACATTTTGAAATCGTCCAACAGCATCTCGAGTTTTGTCACCATAATATGTAGACAACTGAGCGTTTGATCCTGGGCCTGTTTCAGCCACTCGAGTCGACGTACTCATATTTAAAAGATTTTGTAAATAATATATATCAGGATTAGTACTTGTACCGTAATTCAAATCCTTAGTGAATCTAAAGTTTGTTGGCACATAAAAATCAACAATGGTTACAGCACTCACTTTTGTATACACCACAGAGAGTATACAAATACATATACAGAAACATATAACAAGCCGTTGTGTAAATCTTTTACGCATATAACTATATGATATCATATAACTCATTATTATTTAAAATAACAATACAATATATACATTATGGCAGGAAAACCTTTAACAAAAACTGCAGGATTCACTATTAAACACATTATCGGACGAGAGATTCTTGACTCTCGCGGTAATCCAACTGTAGAAGTTGATGTACTACTTAAAGATGGGTCTTTTGGAAGAGCTGCTGTTCCATCTGGAGCATCAACAGGTTCATATGAAGCACTTGAGCTTCGTGATGGTGATAAGAAACGATATCTTGGTAAAGGAGTTTTGAAAGCAGTTGCACACGTAAATACACAACTACGAAAAGCATTGACCAATAAAACATTTACACAGAAAACATTGGATGAGGCCATGATTGCACTCGATGGTACACCTACAAAAAGCAACCTTGGAGCAAACGCAATACTTGGTATATCACTTGCCTTTGCACACGCAGCGGCAGCGTCGCTTAAAAAGCCTCTATATTCGTATTTTGCAGCTATTGCAAAAACAGGAAAACCTATGTCTCTCCCACTTCCTATGATGAATATTTTAAATGGAGGAAAGCATGCTGAAAATTCTACAGACCTACAAGAGTTTATGATTAT
This sequence comes from uncultured Candidatus Saccharibacteria bacterium, assembly GCA_964520195.1. Taxonomy (GTDB): domain Bacteria; phylum Patescibacteriota; class Minisyncoccia; order Phycocordibacterales; family CAIZLB01; genus CAIZLB01. Next base: position 5,781 of record CAZFNX010000020.1, on the reverse strand, counting down.
GCCAGTTGGAGCAAAAAGTTTTAGTGAAGCTCTTCGTATGGGAGCAGAAGTATTTCATCATTTGAAAAAAATGCTTCATGAAGGACATATGAACACTACAACAGGTGATGAAGGTGGATATGCTCCTTCTCTACCATCAAACCAAGCTGCGCTCGACATCATCAAAACAGCAGTGACTTCAGCTGGATACAAGTTTGGTAAAGATATTATGATTGCAATCGATGCAGCATCAACAGAACTATATAAAGATGGTATGTATCATCTTGAACGAGAAGGAAAAGTTCTATCTTCAAAAGAAATGGCAGACTTGTATAAAACTTGGTGCTCACAATATCCTATCGCATCTATCGAGGATGGATTTGCGGAAGATGATTGGGATGGATATGTAGGGTTTACAAAACTACTCGGAAAGAAAGTTCAAATAGTCGGCGATGATCTTTTTGTAACAAATATAGAACGACTACAAAAAGGTATCGATATGAAAGCTGGTAACTCTATTCTTATTAAACTCAATCAAATAGGAACAGTTACAGAAACTATCCATGCAGTAAAGATGGCTCATGCTGCAGGTATGACAGCTGTTATCTCACATCGATCAGGCGAAACTGAAGATACAACCATCTCACACTTTGTTGTTGGAACAGGATGTGGACAAATCAAAACAGGATCACTCTGTCGAACCGACCGAGTAGCGAAGTATAATGAGTTACTACGTATCGAAGAAAGTCTTGGAAAGAAGGCTATGTTTGCAGGAAAAGGAGCGTTAGGTAAATAAAAAATCTTAAAACAATAAAAAGCAGACCTCTTCACGAAGTGTGCTTTTTATTGTTCTCGATTATCAAAAAAACCGTTGTAAGATAATGATTATGAGGGGTTTTTCTTTTATTGACTTTTGTATTCAAATATGCTATAATATACACATAACCTACCAGCATGGTTGCTGGATGATGGGTTATATAAATCATAAAAAATCAGATACCGTAGTACAAACGCTATGAACTTTGAAATTGTTAAGATGACTGTCAGTGCACTAGGTGCAGCAATCTTGATATGGCTGATGGTGACGTGTTGGATCACCTTTTGCTTAAGCGAAATGATCAAAAAGAAACTCCCACGGTGGATGATGTGCACTCTGTTCTGTGTCATCATTGTTATTACATGCTCTAAAAGTATTGTTATCCCAGAGTATCAGACACAGGAAAAACTCTGGAAACAAAAAGAAGAAGAGAGACGCATGAAAGAGAAAATTAAGAATGCGCCCTGGGTAACAATCTCATACGTGACAAGAGTGCTATCTGTCAGCCGTCAGCAGCAATTGATATTTCTTAATAGGTTTGACACTGTAGAGTTCATGGATGAGCAATATGTCTATCATAGGACGATCTCTATGCAAGAAGGACCTTGGAGGCAGATCCAGCAATCATTCTACCATAACCTCTTGCACCTGCGAGAGACAGGTGAGTCTATTGAGGTCACCTACAAAACCAAAGGTCCTGTGGATCCAACAGGGCAAAGAGTGATTCAAAAAATCAGACTGCTTCCTCAAGAAGAGCTAATCTGGTCTGATGAGGAGAATTAATTTATCCCCCTCATCACCACAACCCTCTGCCGCGCGCGGCAGAGGGTTTTTATTTTATATATAATACGTATAAATTGACTTATATACCTATACATGATATAATATGACCCATGTAAGAGCTTCTCACTCTTATACTTTATGGTCATACACTTGGTATGTGCCAAGTATTATAGCCTCGTAGGCGTGACATAAAGAGCACTTTGAGAAAAGAAAGAACTTCCATGACTATTCCTTTTGAATTTTTCTGGTGGTGGTGTTTGACAAGGGCGGTAAACTACGCCCCAACCGAACTTGCAAAAAAAGTTCGCGAAAATACTATGTATAAAGTAAGATGGCTGCTTGCAGTCATATGTGCGTGTGTAGGATTTTCCACAGGAATTTTTATCATCAAAAACACAACTGTAGCCATATGTGTGATGATAACACATGTAGTGGTGGCAATTTTGCTTTTAGTTAAAAATTGCAGAGGCCTTGACATAAACCAGAAAATCATGGTCGATGCATTTTTATCAGACTACCATGCATTGGTCAAACTTTGCGGTTTAAAGTGGAACAGACTCTTAACCTTCGGCAACGTTCATGATGGATTGTCGGAAGATTTGCAGAACAATCTCGCGTCAAACCCCCAGGTGGTAATGTGTGCCGCCTATGGTTGGCAAGCGATGAGAGAGATTGCAGAAGAAATCGCACTTGCTGAGACGGAGGTCAACTTCATGAAAGAAGAAGGAGGAGTGGTTGATGAGGCGAGATGGAAAAAGCTTTGCGATCAGCTGTCAGAAGCTATAGCCACCCTTCAACAGTTCGGCTTCGTCGACCCTGACGAAGAAAAAGTCAGGATAGCCTGCTACGATCCAACAGGCCCCGGAAAAATCTGGGTGCCCAAACCACCTCAGTTTGTCTCCAGCAGCTTCAAGCGGAAGCTGTGCGCCATGCTTGTCAGCGTCATCTTGAGAAGAGGGTAACACCCTCCTTCTCTCACCCTTGTAAGACTTACAACCTTACAGGGGTTTTATTTTACAATCACCAACCCTCTCCCCTTCATCTTCTCCGTCTCTGGCAACCCAAAAAGTTGCAACACCGTTGGAGCAAGATCAGCAAGGGTATTACCTTCTTGCCTCAAATGAACACCCGGAAGTGTCACAATACACGGCACCGGGTTAGTAGTATGAGCCGTATGTTTATCTCCCGTTGTCTTATCAATCATCACCTCAGCATTACCATGATCGGCAGTTATGATAGCTACACCACCCATAGAGATAATACCTTCAACCAATCGTTTGCACTCTGCATCTACTGTTTCTACTGCTTTGATAATAGCCTCTATATTTCCAGTATGTCCCACAACATCTGCGTTTGGAAAATTTACAACAAGAAAATCATATGTACGCAGTGCATCTAATCCAGCATCAACAATCTCTTTCGCTTTCATTTCTGGAGCCTGATCATGTGTCGCAACATCTGTTCGACTATCAATCTTTATATGCATTTCACCAATCTCAGTTTTATCACTTTGACCATTGAGAAAAAAAGTAACGTGTGGAAATTTTTCAGATTCGGAAATATGTGCATGTGTGATACCTGCAGCAGAGAGTTCTTTACCGAGACTTGTTTCTATCTGCGCTGGTGCAAATGCAACAATAGTATCAATCTCCTCCCCATACTGAGTCATACTTACGAAGTACAAATCCATCTCTTCTCGTCGTTCAAGAATCTTTGTAGTTAATTGTTTTGCACGGTCAGCTCTAAAGTTAAAGAAAAATATTCCATCATGTACATCTATCAAATATTTTTTAACCTCTTCCTGACCAGCTACTCCATCAGCATGTACACATAAATAATGTTCAAGGTATTCATCAATCTTTCCTGTCGGATCAACTTCAGCATATTGTTTATCCATAAAATCAGGCAGACTCATTTCGTGCAGATTTACCGACTTACCTTTTCCTTGAAATAAAATATCTGTCACCATGGCAATACGATCATGATTACCTGCTCTATCCATACCAAAATATCTTCCACCAAAGCTTCCTATTACTCCAATATTTGTTTTATCCATTTCAGCAGTAAGTTCTCGTAGATATTTTGAAGCAGTTTTTGGAGCAGTATCTCGTCCATCAGTAAATATGTGCAACACAACCTGGTCTTTTTCTAATCCCTGCTCTCTGGCAAATTTCAAAAAAGCATACACGTGTGAGTTATGGCTGTGTACACCACCATCACTCAACAAACCTATCATATGTATTTTTGAATGATATTTTTTTGCATGATCTACAAGTTGCATGAATGCAGTGTTTGTAAAAAATGAACCATCTCGAATAGACTTTTCTATAACAACAAGATCAGTATCTATAGATGATCCAGCGCCAATGGTCGTATGTCCTATTTCACTATTTCCCATCTGACCATCAGGTAACCCAACAGCCAATCCACTTGCCTCAAGGAGGGTATGAGGGTATGTTGCCCATGCATGATCAAAAAATGGGGTATGAGCTTGATATACTGCATTATATTCTGTGTCTGCTGTATGGCCCCATCCATCCATAATAATAAGCGCTACTTTTTTTCTCTGCTCTGTTTGTGCTGACATATGTTCTATATTCTGTATATATTATTTTTTATAACACCTATCACATAATCAATCGGTGTAGCTGTTCAACTTCACTCTTCAGTTTTGCAATCTGTTTACTAGTTTCTTCATGTTTACGAGTAATAGCCTCAAATTTACCTTTAAGATTTGTAGCATATGAGGTACGTTTACTAAGATCTGCGGTGAGATTTTTATCAGTTTGTTCTATGCGTGCAATATCCTGTTGAATCTTCTGTCGCTGATTTTTATATGAGAGCAATTCTGCTTCTATCTTTTGAATCTTTTGAGTTAATTCTGCTTCTTGTTTTTTTGCTACGGTTAACTCATTTTTTTCTTTTGTGTCCTGACGCTTAGCCCCCTCAACATCATATGTGTACTTAACTACCTCTGCCTCAAGCCTTCTACTTTCTGTTCGCATGCGAGCCTCTTCATCAACCAGTCTATCATATTCACGTTTTCTCTCTTCGTACAATAACTTATTTCTTTCTTTTTCTCGTCGCTCTCTTTCTTTTCGTAAATACTCCATCTTCATTCGCTCTGCTGCCGCAGTATCATATGTTGAAGAACTGCTGCCGTGTCGTATTTCCTCTTTTGTATTTGCAGTCACTCGACCATTGGTTGTTCTTTGAGGTTGTGATGTAAGACCAAACATGGAGTAAGTATAGCATAAACTTAAAAACAAAAAGCACAACCGTCCATCACGAATGTTGTGCTTTTTGTTTTACGATTATCGATATTTTTGGAGCCGCTTCCCAGGCTTGAACTGGGGACCTACTGTTTACAAAACAGTTGCTCTACCAACTGAGCTAAAGCGGCATCTCCGAAATGTTACAAAAAGTCATTTGCAACATTTCTGTAGTATACACTATTTACTTTCCGATTTCAAATCGTGAGAACTTAAGAACCTCTATACGTTCACCAAACTTCTGCATCGCTGCATCAAGAAGACCTTGTATTGTTACATCGCCATTTTTAATGAACGGTTGAGCAAGTAAGACAACCATTGAAGCATCAACAGCTTCACCTCCATTGTCCGCAGCAGCTTGAGCTTTTACTTCATCTGTAAGATCAGCTTCTTTAAGAACAAGAGGATTTGTAGCTACAACTTGCATAGCAATATCTTTTGCAAGTGTTTTAAACTCTGCATTGTTTGACACAAAGTCTGTCTCACACGCAAGCTCAATCATAGAACCAGTAAGCCCGTTTGAGTGAATGTATGCTTCAACAACCCCTGCTCCAAACTCTCTATCACCTTTTTTAGCAGCTTGTTCTGCACTCTTTTCTTTAAGAACCTCTAGTGCCTTAGCCTCATCTCCACCAGCTTCTTCTAGAGCCTTTTTACAAGCCATAACTGAAATACCAGTTTTATCTCGAAGTGCTTTTATTTGTTCTGATGTTATTGCCATATGTAATGTACGTTTTATTTCTTTATTTTTTAAATAATTAAACTGTAACTTAAAGACTACGCAAACAATCTGTGTAGTATATATTCAACTGAAGATCGTGAAGAATCGTTTGCAAGAATAGGATATGTAATGTTTGAAATCTTACAATCTGTGTTTGCAATTGCAACTACTGGAATACCCATGGCTATAGCCTCATCAACTGCGATAAA
>CAZFNX010000019.1:0-8894 GCA_964520195.1 uncultured Candidatus Saccharibacteria bacterium | reverse complement strand
TCACTAAATGTCGCTGTTATAGTAATAACATCTCCAGCTTTCACAATACCATCAGCATCTGAATATGTGACCGCAGCAGTTGGCGGAGTTAGATCAGGAGTCATAACAGATCCACTGATGAACATTGCACTCATGTCAGTTGCTGTTGCAGCTGCTCCAGGAAAACCAGAAGTAAATCCAGCCGCAGCCATCAATGTACGCAACATACTTTGATGTTGATAGTAGGTACTATCAGTCATACCTTTGATAATACGAGGCCCGTACAACACGGTCGCTTGTCGTCCTCCACATCCTGTACTTACAGTAGAAGAACATCGTGCATCTGTGAAAGAAGGGTTACCACTATCCCAGTTACCTTCATCCCAGTTTACCGCAAGCAATCCAGTTCCTCCCGGCTGAAAATATGATGAAGCAATCAAACCCGCAAGATTTGTTTGCAACCATGTATCAGCAGTCACAATAGATGCAGGTGGATGTTGATCGTTTTCTAGGTTAGGCGCAATAAACACAACTTGTGGCAATGTGTGATTCGCTATATCAGTAGCAAGTTGAGACATATCAACAAACTCAGCATTTTTTTCTGCTGTTGTTTGATTACGAATATCAGAATACTCGCCTCCCCAACCCCAGTTAGCGTTTGTTGCTCGCACGCCGGCAGAACAGTTTACCCAATCAGCTCCAGTATTCCCGTTACCTAGAGACTCGATATAGAAACGAAACGTAATACCTTGAGAAATCAAATGTCTGAAAATGTTATCGTTTGTAAACGTACTTGTACAGTCGTTGGTTGTTACTCCTCCACTTCCACCTGATAACATCCAGTGGTAGTTAGGAATAGACGGGTGTGTGTTTGCATAATAGTTATCAGTCAACGCTCCACCTGAAGTAATCAAACTACTTAAATATGGCATCAATGAACTTCCCGGCAATCCAACATCTTCCAAACTTCTATTCTCTTCAATTACGTGAACAATAGGATAGTTCAAAGGAGATACTGCAAAAGGTATAGTTGAACTTGATACACTTGACGGAGCACTGTTTCCAACTGAGTTTGTCGCAACAACTCTAAATGTATATGCAGTTCCATTTGTAAGACCTGTTACATATATAGCTGTCGATGATGCAGTTGCAGTAAATCCTCCGGGTGATGAAGTAACTGTATATGATGTAATAGTATCACCACCATTTGAAGCTGGTGCATTAAAAATCACAAGTGCTTTTCCATTACCACCGAGTACAGAAGTTATAGTTGGAGATCCTGGGACTGTAGCAGATGCAGAAACAGGTCTGACAGAGTTTGATGCACTCGATGCACTACTTGTACCCATCACGTTAGTTGCAGTAACTGTAAATGTATATGATGTACTGTTAGTAAGACCTGTGACAACGATAGGTGAAGATGTTCCAGATGCTGTAAAGTTACCAGGTGATGAAGTAACTGTATATGATGTAATAGCAGATCCTCCGTTTGATGCAGGAGCAGTAAATGCAACTGATGCCTGTGCATCACCTGCGGTTGCAGTTCCTATAGTAGGCGCACCAGGGATTGTTGCAGGAGTAGCCGTTGCAGAAGATGCTGAAGGACTACTTGTTCCTATCGCGTTTGTTGCGGTCACACTAAATGTATATGCAGTACCGTTTGTAAGACCAGTTACAGTAAGAGGTGACGATGTTCCTGTTTTAGTGATTCCTCCAGGTGATGAAGTAACTGTATATGATGTGATTGCAGAACCTCCATCAGAAACAGGTGGAGTAAAGGCTACGGTCACTTGTGTATTCGTTGCAGTTACCGCACCAATAGTTGGTGGATTTGGAGCAGTCGGAACTGCAACAGGCGTCACAGAGTTTGATGCACCAGACGCAGTACTTGTTCCCACCACGTTAGATGCAGTTACTGTAAATGTATATGTTGTTCCGTTTGTAAGACCTGTCACTGTTATAGGAGATGATGCTCCTGATGCAATGATACCTCCTGGAGATGAAGTAACTGTATATCCAGTGATGGTTGACCCTCCATTTGATGCTGGAGCAGTAAATGTAACCGTTGCCTGTGCATCACCAGAAACAGCAGATACAGAAGTTGGAGCGCCCGGAGCGGTTATCGCAGGAGCACCTTCGCTTCCAAGTGTATAAAAACCAGTTGCTCCACCTGTTTTATCAGGAAGAATTTGGTTGTTGTATTGTGTCAAAATCCAATCCGCAGACCTCATTGTATTTGAAATCTCAATCTCATCAATACTTCCGTTTAATGTTGTCGGTGTTATTCCACTTTCTGAAATAGGAGTAGATGCCCCAAGGAATCTACCTATATAAAATGTCTGAGCAGAATCATCCCCTCGAACTCCTGCTGAGTTTTTTGCAGTAGTTAGAGTTTGAGACACACCGTTATAATATATCTTTTGATTTGCCGCAGTATCTGTTCCATCATAGACGATAGTTACCAGAGTCCACACGCTACTTGTAGGAGCAGTGGCACCAACACGCATGTTAGTTGTTCCTCGCTCAAGATTAAGACGAACACCTTTTACTCCAAAACTTCCTGTGTTTGAAGGGTTTGAGTTAAAGTTGTTAATCCACCAACCCGCGTTCACAGAGTTATTATCGTTTTTACCCATAATCATAAAATCACTGTTATAGGCAGCATTCATCCAAAAACTCCATGTTGCTGTAGTACTTGCAAGTTTACCCAGAGAAGCACTTGCACCACAACTTTCATACTGAGTACTTGCAGCAACAAAGTTAGCAGCACCATCTATCTGTCCCGTTGTTGCTGTTGGAGAGTTTGTAGGAGTACAGTTGTTTGCATTTGATGTTGAATCAGTTGCACTAAGTGATGTTCCGTTAGGCATGTGATACACCGCTTTATAGTTACTATCCCATACAGCTGTTTTGTTTGATTGATCTGTTGTGATAGCACTGTTACCGTAACACATATATATAAGAGTATCTGTAGTATGTGAAAGTGTTGGTACTTTTACTCAAGCCTCTATCTCACCTGTTGAAGCAATATATTTTTCAACCTCAAAACTCATAGGTGATGTACACGCAGGATCTGAAGAGAAGATGATATCGTATCCGTTAGCATTGGTTACGTTTCCACCGTTGCCTGTAGTTTTCAAAGTTGCATTAGTTGATGATACGAGCACTGGAAAGTTTGTCTGATCGGTGTTTGCAACTTTTGTATGATCAATAGTAATAGTACGGACATAACTATACCCTGTCGCAAATACTGTCGAGTGGATTGTGAGTATGATTAAAAAACATACAATAAAAAAAAAGAGAAAGGTATTTAAGCTTCATGTCTAATATTTTATCACAAAATATGTAGTAAACGTAATTTAAACCTGTGGATATAACACCAAAACAGTTTTAGACTGAATAAAAACACATTATGTCAAGATTTTTTATTTTTTCAAAGAAATAAATTTTTTATTAAGATACAACGTTACGTATCCAACACCTATGACAAAAAATCCTACGAAAATAAGTGAAATAGACCAACCAAAAGAATCGGCAAAATATTGTGATGTTAGTCTAATGATATGTATGATTAAAAATAATGCACCACTAAATAGCATCGATTTATTTTTCAATAAGACACTTCCATAAAATACTAAGAAAATAATACCTATATATAGGAGTTCAATAACACCATCCATAGTAACTCCAGCAATCAAGACAGCAAGTGTACCTAGATTGTAGAGTATATTTTCTATAGCCTTTTTCTCCTTTGCGTCGCGCGCATCACTCGATTGAACTGATGATTGATGCCCATATGCAATACTGATATAAGATAATCCAAGTACAATGGTTACCCATTTAATAATAAAACTACTATCATTTATACTAAAATCAAATAGTTTTAGTATTGTTGCATAATATGCCCATGTAGCAAACGCAATAGTTATAAGAGTCAATATGTTTCGTCTTGTAATATACCATGCGACCCCAAAAATAGCTGCTAATGCACATGACGTACCTAGCTGTGCTGTAAAATTAAAATCAATCTGGGCTTCTTGTAAAAATACATATGACCCCAGTGGAGCCAAAACCGCTGAGACAGTAAATAAAACTTGAGATATGACTCTCTGTTCAGGTTTAGATAGTACAAGTGCGATAAAATATGTCATAAGTGATATACCCAATGTAACCCCTACTCTTCCAGCAAAACCTATCTCATCCCAGTGTTGAGAGATAAGAATACAGACACCAATAATAGCAATTATTGCACCAACACCATATAGTATACCGATCAGATTTTTAGACGTTTCCATCTTTGTTATTTCATTAGGTTGGCCAGCTTGCATACTGCCAATAGCAACGATATCATCTTTAGATATCTTACCTTCTCGAATCTTCTCTTCAATAAATGAAATAATTTGTTGTTTATCCATACGATTATCGCATCCAACCAAGAAGTTGGAAATTATTTTGATAATAACTTGTATTAAATGCAATTCCTGTTAATTGTTTTTTTGCATTATTTTTTTCTATAAAATAACCATCTCTCGACTGACTTGATCCAAATAGTTCAAATATACCATTGTTAGTGTATTCATACTTAACAACATATCCATCTGGAGACGACGGTCCAGGATCGAGAGTGTACGTCTTTGCTTCATCTAAAGTTATCTGGTGTGATGTATTAGTTTTTACATTATACACATACAGAGTTGGCATATTTCTTTTGTGTAATTTTTGATTCAGTGTTTGACTTGTATCTACATCTATTTGCTGAACATCGATATGATTATCATTTAAAACATATCTATCAGTATATGTATTCATATAATCACCGTACTGATACGTATCTAAAGAATATATAAAATCATACTGAGGCTTAATTGAAAATGTAGGTAAATATATAGCCAAAGAAAGAACCGCGATAAAAACTATTGGTAACAATATTCCAACAAGTAGTGGAAGATTTTTTATTTTCATACTATATAGTATAGCAAATAATTACTGGGTTGTGTATGTTGCTACGTGAAAATACCTATGTTCAGTGTCCAGACGTTTAAGTTTTGTAAGAGTGTTTAACACATTTGATTATGCTATCATCCCTCTATTCTGAAGTTTTTGTTCTACAGATTGTAGTCTTCTGTTATATTCTTTTCTCTCTTGATTATCCTTACCTTCATCAAAAACATACTGTTGGTTATCGACAATTTTATCTCTTCCAATCTGAATAACCTGAGCTTTTATAATACTTGATTTCGGAATACCTCCGTACATAAAGAAGGAACTTTTATATTCCTCAGGTGTTGAGGTGAGACTTTCTTCATCGATAAAAATCCTTCGCTTATGAGCAAATAGAGAATCTACATCAATCAAGAGTCTAACTGATCTTTTTCCAGGGCTCAATACATCATCATTTGGAATAACAACCCCATCTGTTGTCTGTAAATATACGGCACCATTATTTTTATTGTCACCAATAAAATCATCATCTTGAACTATCATATACGTTTCCACAGACATTAGATGTATCAGTATATCTCCAAAAAACTCTCTCGGTAAAGGAACAGCGTCAAGCAATATATCACCATTTTCATACATCGCGTGAAAATAGCCGTGATCGATAGCGTCAAAGAAGTTTTTATATGCAGGCAAACTACTTGCAACCATAACATCTGAGGTGGTCTCTTGGTAGGGCGCGTTTATATTGTAGGGAACCACGGTTTTTTCTATACCCCGATCATTATACTCCTGTAAAACGGTCGCCCTGGCCATGACTTCTTTTCTTTCAGGTATGCTGAAATCCCATGTTTCTTTGAACATAAGAACATTATATCATCAAATCATCAAAAGATAACACACCAGGAGACCTGCTAATTTTGCGGACCATATTTTGATTTATCAAAATAGAAGTGCTCTTGGGGCGGAGGATGTGATTCGGTCCTTACAGGACCAGTACACCTTTGCCATTTTTTCAAACTCTCCGAGTTCTTAAAAATAAGGCAAAGCTTTTCGAATCTCCGGAAGTTACACTTCCTACCATATATATGCCATGCAAAATACCTATCTCACGATAGGTATTTTAACATGTCATTGCGGAGGATGTGAGATTCGAACTCACGGAACCATTTCTGGCTCGACAGTTTAGTAAACTGTTGATTTAAACCACTCATCCAATCCTCCATTGCCTTGTTAGAATATACCTTACAAGGCAAATTTCCGCAAACTATATAATCTCTTCTTTTGTAAACCAGTGAGCTATCTCATCTTCTGCTTCCTTTACAGACCCTGAGGCATGTACGAGATTACGAACAGACCTATCTTCATCTACCGCAAGCTGATAAGAATCAACAACGTAATCACCTCGTATAGTCCCCATAGCAGAACTCAATGGCTCCGTTCCTCCGACGATCTTTCGTACTATTTTTACAGCATGGAAACCTTCCAAAACCATAGCAATCACTGGACCAGACACCATATATGTTACAAGTCTTTTCAAAACAGCATCAGCAAGTTCTATAGGATCATGACTCGGAGGAGTCAATCCTTTTTCAGCATAACTTGTGAGAGTTTTTTGTCCTACTGAATCCTTCCATGATGGATCAAGAGTATAATGATTTTCAACCAGATCAGCAGTTGCTCGCATCATTTTCAATGCCTTTATCTTAAGACCCGTTCGTTCAAATCGAGTAACTATTTCTCCAACCAAATTTCTTTCCAGCCCGTCAGGTTTGATTATGACGAGTGTTCGTTCTAGATGATGATGTGACATGAATGATGTTTCGGTAAATTATTTTTATACTAAGACTCACATGCAACACAAACTTTCTTTCGACTAAGTACCTGGGCTGCATTCATACTGTGTTGATAATATAGAGTTTTCACGCCATTTTTCCAAGCATCCATGTACAATGCGTTAATCTCTTTCGTTGTAGTTGTCTTAGGGTTAATCATCAAGTTAAGTGATTGACTTTGGTCGATGAACATTTGTCGAGCACCTGCTTGGTCTATAACAGCATACTGATCAATCTCTGCAAATGTCTTAAACACATCTTTCTCTTCTTGAGTTAAGAAATCAATATGCTGTACAGACCCATCTTTATCTCGAATACCCTGCCATACCTCTTTTGTGTTTTGACCCTTTTCTTCGAGAAGCTTCTCTAAGAATGGATTCTTAATAGTCACCTTCATTTTCTCAATATCTTTCACATAACAGTTTGACCAGACAGGTTCAACACTTTGAGAAACTTGTCCAAGAATAAAGGCAGATGATGTTGTTGGAGCAACAGCACATAGTGTCGCATGTCTTCGTCCATACCCTTTCAAAATCTCAGGCTCACCGTACTTCACCGCCATCTCTTTAGAAGCAGCATATGCTTTATCTTGAATAGCTTTAAACAATTCAACATTCAAAACTGCAGCCTCCTGACTTTCAAAAGAAATCATCTTACTTTGTAGATATGAATGCCATCCAAGTACACCTAAACCTATAGCTCTGTTTTGTACTGCAAAGTTATATGCTCGTTCCATAAAATAAAATTCTTGTCGTCGTTCTGGATCTTCTGAATCTCTATACCCTTCAAGTTTTGTAATAAAATCAGACATCACAGCATCAAGGAAATACACCATGGTCTCTACTGCATCAGTATCTTTCCATTCATCGTAATACAGTGCATTGATAGATGAAAGACAGCATACAAAAGACCAGTCTTTATTTGAAGGAAGGGCTATTTCACTACACAAGTTACTTGCTAAGATCTTAAGACCTTTATCTTTGTATACATCCACAGTGTTATTGTTTACATTGTCTGAGAAAAGAATATACGGATACCCTATCTCTGTTCTTCGTTTAATAACCTTTGCCCAAATATTTCTCTTTTTTTCATCTCCAGCTTGCATTTCTTGCATCCACTTATCTGTTACTGTAACAGCATTTGTTAGACCTTGAATAGGATTACCTTCTGTTCCAATATCAAGAAACTCCTCAATATCTGGATGCTCTACAGGTAAATATGCAGCAAGATGTCCTCGTCGTGTTGAACCCTGACTTACCACATCTGTTACTGTGTCAAAAAGCTGCATAAAATGCACAGGGCCTGACGAACAACCGTTATTAGTAATAGGTGCTCCTCGTGGTCGTAAATCACCAAAAAATGCAGATGTACCTCCTCCTTTTTTACTCATCATACCAACTTCAGCAGTTGTATATAAAATATCTCCCATAGTATCAGCTACATATGAACCAAAACAACTTATTGGTAAACCTTTTGCAAAACCAAAGTTTACCCACACCGGAGTAGAAAGTGAATAATACCCCTTCTCCATATATCCATAAAATTTATCACTGAATCCAGGAATACCAAGAATCTTCTCGGCATGATCCGCAATAAAACGTATACGTTCCTCTGCGGTTGATCCATCGTTAATATAATCTTTTGCAAGGAATTTTCTACTATTTTCGTTGAGCCATTTCATGATGTGTGTATTGTAAGTTAAGTTTTTGATTAAAATAAGTCGTCGCCTGTAATACTTCCCACTCGTTTGTTATAGTTCACAGATCGCTTAACAAAGAAGTCACCGTGCTTGGTTGTCATAATCTCATCATCAAACCAGTCTGTTTGATCAAGTTTTTTCTGATCAACTTCAAAGATTCTGTTAAAACCAAGTGATGCAAGTGAGTTGTTAAATCTATTTTTTATAAACTCCTTCACAATATCCTTAGGCATAAAATCAAGCTCACCTTTCTCAAAAATCCAATCAACAATCTTTTGTTCTGCCTCATACGCTTGTTCACACAATGCAATCACACTTCTCTCATATTCATCATCAAACCATTCAGGATGTTCACTTCTGATAACTTTCATGAGGTCAATACCAAACAATCCATGAATCTGCTCCTCTTTTGACGTAGCCTCAATCACGTTTGACATGCCTCT
>CAZFNX010000018.1:0-11422 GCA_964520195.1 uncultured Candidatus Saccharibacteria bacterium | reverse complement strand
TCGGCTTGTTTTAACACCTCTGCCTTTCTTTCGTTCTCTGTGGGGTGTGTGCAGATGACATAAACAACAGGTGCAATTATCATTGCTGCCATTAACAAAAAGATCTTCTTCATAATGTTCAGGAGGATATGTGTTAGTGTTTTTCTGAAATAGACAATATGTACTGTACAACATAAATATATATAATGCAATATATCAGACAAACACTAAAACTTTATGCTATAAATACCTCATGCCTCTTATCATAGACACTAACACTGCTAAAGACCTTGAGTATGTCATCCTAGACTCAGGTGATGGTCGCAAGCTCGAATCATACAATGGATATATTATGGATCGACCTGATCCTCAAGCACTATGGCCTAAAAAACTTCCACTTAAAGAGTGGTCAAAAGCTGATGCTTTTTTTATGGAAAAATCAACAGGAAAACGAGAGGAGCGAGGTGATTGGAAGGTGTACAAACCTTTACCTGCTGATTTTCGTATAAACTTTTTTGGTAACTTACAAGCTCAAGTAAAACTGAGTCCATTTAAACATACAGGTATTTTCCCTGAACAATATGCAAACTGGTCATGTATAGATACACAGATTACAAAAGCAAAAAAGATTGCACCAGAGAAAGAGATTCGTGTTCTCAATCTTTTTGGATATACAGGATGTGCATCTCTTGTTGCTGCTCAAGCCGGAGCACATGTTGTTCATGTTGATGCGTCAAAACAGTCTATCAGTACAGGAGTTGCAAATGCAAAAGCTTCAGGTTTAGATGATGCACCGATACGATGGATACTTGATGATGCATTTGCCTTTGTAAAACGAGAGATACGTCGAGGAAATACGTATGACGGTATTATCATGGATCCACCATCATTTGGCCGCGGAGCAAAAGGAGAAGTGTGGAAACTAGAAGATAGTTTTGTAGACTTTGTTGCAGAGTGTTCAAAACTCCTTTCTTCAAAACCATTATTTTTTATAGTAAATGGATACGCTGCTGGATATTCACATATTGCATATAAGCAAAATATTGACATGTTCCTTGACAGTGATGCAACAGGAAAAACTGAGAGTGATGAATTGTTGATTAAAGATAGGCAAGGAAGATTTTTACCTGCGGGTATTGTGGCACGATGGGTAAGAAGTTAGTTTTTGTGCTGCGAGAAAAAAACATCAACAAGATCATGTGCTTGTTTTGGATTTTCTTTTACGAGTTCGGCGTCAAGCCAATAAACATCGGTGTATTTTTTAAACCATACGCGTTGACGTTTTGCGTAGTGCCATGTCGCAAAGAAAAGTTTTTCTATACATTCAGGTAGTGTAAGTTTGTGCGTAATAAGTTGTGACATAAACGTATATTCCAGTCCAAGTTTTTGCATGCGTTCATGGGTGAGCATGTTACTATCTAAAAGTTTTTGTGATTCTTCCAGCATGCCAGCTTGTATACGAGCATCTAATCTTTTTTGAATACGTTCTCGAAGTTTTTCTGTTGTTGTATCTAGCCCTATATGTAGCACATTGTATAACTGGGTTGTATTTTTTTGAGCAAATACTCCATCATGTTCGAGAATATCTAGTGCACGAATAATACGTCGTTTATTTTTAATATCAACATGAGATATATCTCGTTTTTTTTCTAGAGCAATTGTTTGTAGTTTTTCTGCAAGTTCCTCAAGAGGATATGCTTCCAACTCTTTTTGAAATTCTATATGTGGAGGCATCTCTGCTCCGGTATTTCCAAAAATAATTGCATCAATATAAAAACCTGTACCACCGCATAGTATTGGTATGGCACCACGGTTGTATATATCTCTAAGTATGTTTTGTACATCCTCTGCATATCGAAAGACACTATATGATGTATCGTTCGGTTCGATGATATCGAGCATGTGATGAGGAATACCTTTCATCTCTTCGGCGGTAATTTTCCCTGTTCCAATATCTAGATGCTTGTATATTTGTCGTGAATCAGCGCTGATGATTTCCGCATCAATACCATATGTGTTTTTGATATAGAGGGCAATAGAAACAGCCAAATCACTTTTTCCTATAGCGGTAGGGCCTATGACGGTGATGAGGGGACGATTCATGATTGAGAGTATAGCAAATGTTATGCATATTACCATGTTGATGAAGCAAGAGACTTGACCCTTACAGGGTCAGTACACCTTTGCCATATTTTCACATACTACGTATGTTCAAATATAAGGCAAAGCTTTTCAAGTCTCTCACGAAAGTGCCGCAGGGCACTTTCTTTCCTATATAGAAAAAATCTAGAACTTTGTTCTAGATTTTCCATTTGGTGCAGGAAGAGAGACTTGAACTCTCAATGGGTTGCCCCGTACGATTTTGAGTCGTATGCGTCTACCATTCCGCCATTCCTGCTTGCTGGTATATGTGCTATACTAACATATATGAAAAAACTCACAACTACCCTTATATCCGTACTCATTATTATCCTTATTGGAGTGGGGTTATATTATAACTTCGGTCACGGTCTTATGACCAAGCATCCTAAACTATATGGATCAGACGCACCTGACGGTGTGATTAAAGGTTATTTGCAAGACGTGATTCCACATCATATTGAAGCTGTAAATATTTCAAAAACCATTATGGAAGATCCTGCTATTACTGTACCTGAGGTAAGATTGCTTGCAGCACGCATCTCGGATGCGGAAGAGTTTGAGATCGGACAGATGAAAGGTTGGTATACTGAGTGGTTTGGTGTTCATGTTCCAGTATTTTTGTATCAATCAACACTCACAAAGACAGATGCCACAGGAGATGCTCGGGCTAAGATATATCTACGAGATATGTTAAAGCATGCTCGATATGAAGCAAATAAAGCTCGTATCGCACGTGCATACATAGAAAAGATGCAGAAAGATAGCTCATCTTCAGATGGAGAATTGACTATTACAAACTCTCATCCAGGTATTGATACTGCTCTTATGTTTACAAAAGACATAGAGGCTAAAAAACTACGGGATGTAGTAGAGATTGAGGCTTTGTTGAAAAAACTGTAATCACAGTTATTGTTGGCAACTCCGACAAAAATGAGCGCTGCGAGCATTGATAACTTTTCGTTCTATGTAACCCTTACAGCCCGTACGAGTGCACGCGAGTCCTGTTCGTCTATATGCCTTATGTTTACCTTGAAATAGTCCACGTTCACCGTGGATATTTCTATAATCACTCATACTATCTCCGCCCATATGAATACCATCGCGAAGAAGAGGTGTAATATGTTTGTGTATGCTGCGTAATTCTCGCACAGACAATTCAGAAACTTTTCTATCGGGTAATATTTTTGCTGCGTGCAGGATTTCATCAGAATAAATATTCCCAATACCTGCTACAAGTTTTTGATTTAAAAGAGCGGTTTTTATGTATGCATCTGGAGTATGTTGTATACGTTCTATAAAATACGAATCAGTAAAGATGATATCGAATGGTTCGGGTCCAAGTTCTTGCAGTTCTTGTGTTATTGATGTATCCACAAGGGTTACTTTTGCAAATTTTCTCATATCGCATAACACGAGGTGTTTTCCATTATCGAGCGTGAAAACTACATGTATAAATCTATTAAATGGATCTTGTAAAGATGGTTGTCCTTGTGATGGTGTCCATATATTTTTTTTCGCATGATATTCGTATGTGCCATACATGATATGACCAGTCATTTTCATATGAATAAGAATAGTCTCATCTCCGCTGAGTGAGATTAAAATATTTTTAGCACGACGTGTTGCGTGTAATATCTTTTTTCCTATAACTGCTGGACGAAATATATGTGTAAAATATTTTTTATTCTTAATGGTGTTTTTAAAAATATGAGATGAGCTAAACATGTCAGTCCACACATCGGTGATTGTGCGGCCTCGTGCAACTTTTTCTATACCATCAACAGTTGTTTGTACTTCAGGTAGCTCTGGCATATTCGAACTATATCACACAACCAAAAAACCGCACATATATGCGGTTTTTTAAAAAATATCTAATATTGACAGAATTACTGAGTTAGAGAAACAGTCACATCAGAAGCTGAAACCTCGCTCTCAGTCGCGCCACAAGCTTTCATGCTTGTTCTAAATGTTGCCCGAGCCGACTTGTCTGCTGCTTTAAGAGCATTTTGTAGTGCTACTCGTGTTTTTTTAAATGTATCCTGTCCAGCTTTGATAGCTTTAACTCTATCTTTACCTGTAAGATCAAACGCTGCTTTATATGCTGCTGTTCGTGTTGCAATAGCTGCTATCAGTCCATCATTTTGTGTTTTAAATGCTGTTGTGATGGCATTGTCTCGAATATCTATTGCAGCTTTAGCACAAACAGGATCAGCTGCTTGTGCTACTCTTGCTCGAGTACTTGTTGCTCTTGTTGTTGAAGATCTTCTGTCTTCGAGATTTGAAATTCTCTCTGTAAGATTTTCAATTCTACGGTCAATTCTTGATGTTGTTGAAGCGTGGCTCTCTTGTGTACTTTCGGCAGATACAGAAACTGCAAGTATAAGGATAAGAGATGCTAGTAATGTATATGTGATTTTCATAGTATATAAATAATAGTTTTTATGTAAATAAACAGGCGACAGAGTGCTTGTGATACTGATGTACTGATTACCATATAAGTATATGATATAATGGTTACTATGAAAAGCTTATCTCACGAAAAACTCCAAACTATATATTTTAGCGCTATTCTTATTTTATTTGGATTATTATCCCTTACTGTTCTATCAAACTTCATTATTGTGCTGAGTTTGGCATATGTGGTTGCTGTTCTAGTTTTGCCTGTATATGAAAAAATAGTTTCTCGTACAAGTCGATTGGGGTATACAAAGAGATTTGCTTCAACTGTAGGAGCAGGTCTTACTGTATTGTTGTTGATATTGCTTATTATTACACCTGTTGTTCTTATCTTAACTAAGGTTCTTGCTGATGCTCAGGGTTTTTATACAAGTGTAACAACGAGTGGTATTAGTCTTGATTCTATTTCATCAAAAATACAAACAAGTGTATCTGCATATGTTCCTGATGTGCAAGTAAAACTAAACTCTGCTGCAACTGCTGTCTCAAACTTTTTCATTCAAAATATTGGAAGTTTTTTCTCGGGAACATTTGATATTATTTTGAAAACTTTTTTATTCCTACTCGCATTATTTTATTTCTTAAAAGATAAAGATAGTTTTGTTGCTACATACAAAGGTATTAGTCCGTTACAAGATACTGATGATGCAAGAATATTTGTATCTATACAAAATGCAGTTCGTTCAATCATGCTCGGTTCTATTGTGGTAGCTCTTGCGCAGGGAACTTTGACAGGTATTGGCTTTGCAATATTTGGTGTACCGAACCCATTCTTTTTTGGAAGTATTGCTGCATTTTTTGCATTGATACCTGGGGTTGGGGCACCACTTGTGTGGATACCAGGTGCTATATATCTATATGTGATGGGTGGAGATCAGGGTTTTGCATGGCTTGGTCAAGTAATATGGGGTGTTGCGGCAGTCGGTTTGATAGATAACTTCCTAGGACCGCTAGTGATTAACAAAGGAGTACAAGTTCATCCGCTGTTTATACTACTGTCTGTGATAGGCGGTATATCTGTTTTTGGTCCTGAAGGATTTCTTTTTGGTCCCTTGGTACTAAGTGTGTTTATTGCTATTGCCTCAGTATGGCGTACTAAGGTCGAGTAAGTGTGGTATGCTTGATGTATTATGAATTTTTCAAAAAAAACACACATAACTCTTGCTACTCACGCTAGTAACTTTCATGCAGATGATCTGTGTGCAACTGCAATTTTGAAAACGTATTTTACATATCTATATCCTCATATTCGAGTAAAGATTGTACGAACATTGGATCAGAAAAAACTAGATGTTGCGGATATTGTATATGATATTGGAAAAATATATGATCCGAAAAAACTACGATTTGATCATCATCAAAAAGGTGGGGCTGGTGAACGAGACAACGGAACAAAATACGCAGCAGTTGGATTGATTTGGAAACATTTTGGTCCCGAGATTTGTGCGGAGCATACACTTCGCATTACAGGGAAAAAACCTACAAAGGCTATAGTTGAGGCACAGTCAGAGATTGTGCAAAATAGATTCATATCACATATAGATGCCATGGATAATGGTCAGATGACATACACAGAAATATTTACAGATGTAACACCGTTGACGTTGGATAATTATTTTGAGATGTGTAAAGTTGCCATTTCAAGTCAGGGAAAAAGTATTCCAGAAACCAACAAGCTATATGATAAAACTTTTTTAAAACTTATACCTATGGTACAAGGTATGCTTCGAGATATATTGACATATGCGATATATAAAGAACAGGATAATAGATTGGCTGTAAAAGTATATGAGAAAGCGAAAGATAAACGAGTGATTGTGTGCGATAGATTTTATTATTTTAATTTTGGAAATTTTCCAGAGCCACTCGTGACCGTATATCCAGACCCTCGAGGATCTTGGGGTGCTAAAGTTGTTCGTAAGCATGAGAATTCATATGATGCACGATTTTATTTTCCTGAAAGTTGGGCAGGATTAACAGATGAAGAACTTGAACAAGTAACAGGTGTTCCTGGTGCAGTGTTTTGTCATAATGGGAGATTTCTTATTGTAGGTAAAACAAAAGAAGTTGTTCTTAAGATGGTAGAGAAGGCATTTACAGAGGCTGGATTATAATATGTATATAGGTTGGTTTTTGCACATCGCTTGGTATAGGTGATATACTCAAACTCATATGAAACCACACGTACTTATTGTAACTGCTCATCCAAGCGGAAAAGGATTTACTCATCAGATTGCAAACTCATTTAAAGAAGGTGCTGAAGCAGCAGGTAAGACAGTTGAGATACTTGATTTATATAAAACAGATTTACAGATGATGTTCTTGCAATTTGAAGAACCAAAAGATATGGCAAATCCAAATCCCGTTCGAGAAAAACTTCAAGCTAAGATCACGGCCGCGAACGAGCTTGTGTTTATACATCCGCTATGGTGGATGGGGGCGCCTGCTATTATGAAGAACTTTTTAGATAATGTTATCACTGCCCACTATGCATTTTATTATAAAAATGGCTGGCCAGTAGGGATGCTTACAGGAAAAAAGGGTCATGTCTTTATTACATGTGACGGGCGAATGTGGTTATATTGGCTGATGGCTGTACCGTTTAGAACTATTTGGAACTTTGGTATACTTCGTTTTTGTGGAGTAAAACCTGTAACATTTAAGGTATTTAGTGAGAAATATAAACGAACTGATGCTGAAAAGGCTGGATTTTTGGATAAAGTGAAGAAGATTGCCTCAAAAATCTGGTAATAATAGATACCTATTTAGGATAGCAGGGTGATTTTGTAAAGGGATTGATAAATCTCAGAAATAGTGTATACTCATACTCTATGACACATACACTAAACGCAAAAGTATTTTCTGCAGGGGATGATATGACAGGCCGAATGAAGGCTGTTGTATATGGTCCAAAATTTCCATCAACATCGATCACTGTTGATGCAAAGGAGTTTGCAAAGCTTTTTAAAGATGCTGGAGAGTCTTCAGTTATCACTCTAAAAGGATTGGATGCAGATCAAGATGTTCTTATTCACGATATACAAAAAGATGTAGTGAAGGATGCTATTATCCACGCTGATCTATATGCTGTTCAAAAAGGACAAAAGATTACTGTTCACGTTCCACTTGTATTTACAGGAGTTTCTGCTGCTGTAAAAACTCATGGTGCAAACTTGATTAAGGTTCTTCACGAAGTTGAAGTTGAAGCTGAAGCTAAAAATCTTCCTCACGAGATTACTGTTGATATTGCATCACTTGCTAATATTGATGATCAAATCACAGTTGCAGATCTTCATGTTGGAGCAGGAGTTAAAGTATTAACTCAAGATACAGATGTTGTTGCTATTGCATCAAAACCAGTTGAAGAAGCTGAAGAACCTGCAGTACTTGATATGTCAACTATTGAGATATCAGATCAGAAAGGTAAGAAGGATGATGAAGAAGAAGCTGCCTAAATCTCTCATAACAAATCAAATAACATACAGACACCTAGTTCACGGTGTCTGTATTTTGTTAGGTAGGGATTGTATAGTTTATGGTTGATTGTGATATACTTATGTATATATGAAATCTGTTTTTAACGTTTCCGTTTTTTGTATTGCTATTTTTTTATATGCATTGATACAACATGTTCATGCTGATACGCTTGATTGTACAAATCCAGACAATAGAACTCAGTGTTTAGCTGAACTTGATAAAGCTGAGAAAGAGATTGCAGAGCTTAATATACAACTAGAAAGTAAAAAGAAAGAAGCAGGGTCTATTGCACGAGATAAAGCTGTTCTTGAACTGCAAACAAAGCAGGCAAAACTTAAGATTCAGGCCCATGAATACTCTATTGCTAAGTTAGGTAAGGATATTACGGTTAAAGAAAATAATATTAAAAGTCTTGATTCACGTATTTTAAAAAGTAGAGATGGATTATCTGAAATGATTCAACGAAGTAATGAGCTTGATGATTTTTCGTTAGTTGAGGTTTTTCTTGCGCAGGAAAATTTATCTGATTTCTTTCAAGATTTTGATGCGTATGCATCTATACAATCTCGTATAAAAGATGAGCTTGGATATATTAAACAAGATAAAGAAGAGACTGAGAAAGAAAAAGCTGAGCTTGGTGAAAAAAGAGATGAAGAATATAACTCAAAATATGAGATTGAGGCTCAGAAAAAAGTTATTGAACAAGCAGAAGCGGAAAAACAACGGTTGCTCAATCTAAACAAAAAAGAGCAAGCTAACTATCAAGGCAGTATTGCAGAGAAAGCGGCTATGGTTACTAAGATTAAAAATGCACTCTTCGCACTGCGAGATACAGGGTCTATTAAGTTTGAGGATGCTGTAAAATATGCAAAGCAAGCAGGAAAAGCTTCAGGGGTTCGTCCAGCATTTATTCTTGCCATCTTGCAGCAAGAGAGTAATCTTGGAACCAACGTTGGGTCATGTTATCTATCTGATCCTGATACAGGAGCTGGAGTAAAAGTAAGTTCAGGGGCAGCTGTTTCAAATGTTATGAAGCCAAGTCGAGATGTTCAACCATTCTTAGCTATTACGAAGGCTCTTGGTAAGGATCCATATCAGACAAGAGTCTCATGTCCTCTCTCTGTTGGTTACGGTGGAGCAATGGGGCCTGCACAGTTTATTCCTTCAACATGGCAGTTATTTGCTGATCGTATCTCTAAGTCAAACGGGGGTGGAACTGCTAATCCATGGAACGCTCTTGATGCCTTTACTGCGTCTGGCTTGTACTTAAGTGACCTAGGAGCGGCTTCACAATCATATGCAAGTGAGAGAAATGCTGCATGTAAGTACTACTCAGGAGCATCTTGTGGAACACGTGGAAATACCTTCTACGGAGACCAAGTTATGGCCCGAGCACTTAAACTACAAGGGGATATTGATTTAATCCAGGATTAATGTATAATAGGGTTCTATGAAAACAGCGATACATCCAAAATACCATACAGATGCTACATTCACATGTGCATGTGGAGCCGCATATGTTATGGGATCTACAAAGGAAAAACATGCTATCGAAATCTGCGCAGCATGCCACCCTTTCTATACAGGTAACGAAAAGATTGTGGATACAGCAGGACGAGTTGAGAAGTTTAAGGCACGTCAAGCGGCTACTACAAAAGCTCCAGCCAAGAAAGCTACAAAGTCTAAATAACTTTTAGTGTACAACATGAAAGGGCTCCATAAGAGCTCTTTTCTGTTATACTAATATAGCGATACAGATACGTATATAAATTTACACACAACAAATCCTATGGAAGATCTTAATCTTGATGAATTAAAAAAAGATTTTAAAACAAGCTTTTTTGCGCTGGAAATAGAAAGACTTCAAAAAGAAAAAGAAGCACTTGTTGAGATGGCACTTGATCCAGAAATGAAAGCTATGGCTGAAGAGGATATGGTAAATATTCAAGTTCAGATTGATGGTAATGTTTCAAAGCTTCAAGATATATTAAAAGAAGAAGAGGCAGCTGATCAATATCCAAATGAAATCGTTCTTGAAATACGCGCTGGAGTAGGAGGTGATGAAGCTGCCTTGTTTGCCGCTGATTTATCTGAAATGTATAAAGTGTTTGCTGAACAACGAGGCTGGCATGTACAACCTGTAGATGTATCTGAAAACGGGATTGGAGGATATAAAGAAGCTACGTTTGAGATTCGAGGGTTTGAAGTATATAGATATTTTAAATATGAAATAGGCGCACATCGTATTCAACGTATTCCTGCTACAGAAAAATCAGGACGTATTCATACATCAACCGCGGTTGTTGCAGTGCTTCCTATTCGAAAGAAGGTTAAGTTTGAGATAAATCCAGCAGACCTTGATATGGAATTTTCTCGATCTGGAGGTGCTGGTGGACAAAATGTTAACAAAGTAGAAACGGCTGTTCGACTTATTCACAAGCCGACAGGTATAGATGTGCGATGTACATCAGAGCGAAGTCAGTTGAAAAACCGAGAGAAGGCATTATCTATTTTGCAAGCAAAACTTGCTCAGATGAAAGAGGAAGAAGAGGCTGCAAAGTTTTCTGGTTTGAAAAAAACTCAAGTTGGGACAGGAGATAGATCTGAAAAGATACGAACATATAACGTGCTCCAAGATCGAGTTACTGATCATAGACTTAAACAATCATGGCATGGTATTCAAAATATATTGGCCGGACAGATAGATAAGATGATTACTGCAGTTGTTGAGTTTTTTGAAAATGGAGGTGAGGTGGTAGAGAGTGGAGAGGATGAGGAGTAAGAATTTCTAAATCATAAAATTCCTACCGCTTCGCGAAGTAGGAATTTTATGATTTATCAATATAAAAACCTTGTAAAACAAGGTTTTTATTATAAAACAAGTCAAAAAAGCGACAAAACCTATTAAAACTATAAAAATCCCTCAAATCCCCAGCAATCACTTGATTTATCTTGTGAAATTTGATATACATATATCTTATATGACACAACAAAAAACAGCAGATGCACAAGCTATGTTTGAAGCAGGAGTTCACTATGGAACCCTACGTTCATCACGTAATCCTTCAGTAAAGAAGCATATTTATGGAACAAAAGCTAACGTTGATATTATCGATATCGAGTTAACTTCTGCTCAGATAGATGCTGCCCGAGCATTTCTACAAGACCTTATTGCAAATAAAAAAACTATTCTTTTTGCTGCAAGTAAAAATGAAATCATGGATCTTGCAAAGACATATGGAGAAAAACTAGGCCAGATGTATATTTCAGGACGATGGGTAGGAGGTTTGCTTACAAACTTTGATATCATCAGAAAAAGAATCAATCGTATGATTGAGCTTACAGACATGAAGGCTAAAGGTGAGCT
>CAZFNX010000017.1:0-11774 GCA_964520195.1 uncultured Candidatus Saccharibacteria bacterium | reverse complement strand
GAAACCTCTACTTCAATAGCAAAATCATATGTATGATTACCTACATACAAAGAATGTATCTGGACTAGATTTATATGCTCTTCATCAAAATATTTTAAACAAGAAACTAACGCTCCTGGTTTATGCGGCAATCTAAAAACGATGAGAGCATGATTCTGTGTTCCAACCTTTACCTGATGAGAAGTTGGCCCTATTAAGAAAAAAGTAGTGTATGCTTTTGCATCTTCATAAGCATGATGTAGGACTTGTAATCCATACTTTTCTGCAGCAGAATATGGACCGAGTGCAGCACATCCAGCATACACATCATCTTCAGCGACAAGTCGAGCAGCCTCTCCATTACTTTCAGTATGTATAGTTTTAAAACCTGCATCTGCTATATGATTTTTACATGCACCTAATGCTTTAGAATGTGCAAGAACTGTGTCGATGGTACTCTCGAGGATTCCAGGTCTAACCATGAGGCAGAAATGAAGCTCTATTTGAATAGCTCCCAATATGCGAAACGGACAACTGTTAGTATCTGAATACTCTTGCAATAATTCAATGAAAGACTCCAGAGGTTCAATCACCCTGCCCTCAGCCAAAGTTTCCATTGCAACAACTCCATATCCACCATGTTGTTGTATATGTTTTAAAATATCTTTATTTGATCGTGAAGGAATATAATCATCTGAAAAAACTTTTGGGATATCGAAAAATTGAGAAAACTTTACATACGCCTCATGTGAGAAGGTTGCACCAATAGGTCCGAGAAATGTAACTTTTTTCATAATGAGATATTCCCTCTTATATATGTATTATACCAAATAATCCTAACAATACAAGCAACTTGTCAAGGGGTTGATTTTTTTATATAGTAAATGGATATGAAATATTTTTATGTTATTAAAGAGTATTTACAAGTAGCAGGACAATGTCTTGCTTACATATATAAGTTCGATAAAAAAGGCACAGCAGGGCGTATTATCATACTGCTCGTTTTCCCTCTTATTGCGAACGTATTAAATATTGCAAACGCCCACCTTGCCGATGCTATGCAAAAAAGTTACGGCTCTGGCATGATGCAAGTATTACTTCCTATATTTTTTGTCGTACTAAGTATAGAACTACTGGATAGTATTTTCAGATATTTAAATCGAAGAATACAATGGGCATGGAACTCAAAACTTAGAATTACCATTGAGGTTGAAAGACAGAGGAAAAAAGCTCAATTTTCCCTTCCATTCATAGATTCTGAAGATTATGAAAAATTAAATCAACGAATACAATATAGTGGTGATGGATTTAATTCTCAGCTTACACTTCTCAATTCTATTCCTGATTTCTTACGAATTTGTATCAACTCTGTTTTTTCTTTGTATATAGTTTTTACATTTAATGCATGGTTTGCAGTGATTTTATTTATCACAACTTTACCGAAATTTGCAATATCTTTTACTCAATCATTTGCCCTTAGAAAATTATTCGAGAAACATATTCCATACCAAAGACAAACCGGAGTCTATGGTAATCAATTTTCTAATTACACAAACCTGAAAGATACTAAAATTTCTGGTTCTATATCTTCAATACTTGATATATACGTACAAAGAAGAGAGTATTACCAAAATTTAAAGTACGATGTATTTATAAAATATTTAAACCTAAACTTTATCGCCAACCTACTAGGGTTTTGTATTGCATTTATTTTACAATACTTTGTTATACGAGAAGTTGTATTTGGAACTTTACTTATTGGTCAGGCCACTCTTATTGTCATGCAAATATTTAAAATGCAAGATTCTATTATAGAGTTTTCAAACTTCTTACCTGATCAATATGAAAACATTGTAAGTGCGAAATATCTATTCTTATATCTAGCAACAGAGGAAAACATAGAAAAAAATAATGGAGATGTAGTACATACTATATCAGCAGCAAAAGAAAAAGGGGTGGCTATTAAGCTTGATAATATATATTTTACATATCCAGATATTCACTTTGAAGGAATGAGAAGTCTGATTAAAGAAATTGATTCTATTTCAGATAAGTTTTTTGGTTTAAAGAAAGATGAAGTTATTTCTCCTAAAAAACCAAACAATTTTATACTCACCATTCCATCACTTACAATCAACACTGGTGAACGTGTGGCTATTGTTGGAAAAAACGGAAACGGTAAAACAACATTCTTACAGTTGGTACTGAACTTATATAAACCAGAACAAGGAAGTGTTGAGATTTTTGGTAATGTACTACAAGACATGAATCAAACAGATGTCGAAAAATACTTTTCTGTACTTTTCCAAGACTACGGACAAACAAACTTTAGAGTTGACGAATACATAGGATTATCTGATATAGGAAACCCGAACTTAGACTTAGTTAAACAAGCAGCAGAACTTGCAACCGCTAAAGATTTTATAGAGAAATGGAAAGATACATATACACAACAACTCGGCATATCTTTTGGAGGTGTAAAACCATCAAAAGGACAATGGCAAAAACTTGCCCTCGCCCGAGCCTTGTATAAAGACGCTCCTATACTTGTATTGGATGAACCAACGTCTGCTATCGATGCACTATCCGCTAAAAAGATATTTGAAAATTTGGCAAAAATAGATCCAAATAAAACCCTTTTGTTCGTATGTCACAATATGGTAGATATACCACTTACCGCAACACGAGTACTTGTATTTAATGAAGGGAAAATAGTTGGAGACGGATCACATGAGGCACTATTAAAAACTTGTACAGTTTATAAAGAACTGTATGAGAGTGAGATTAGAAAGTAAGTAATAAGAGTTGACAACTATCTTAATAAACTTTTTATCAAAATCACCTCAACACCAACCCCTCCAACTCTTCCCACATATCACACTCACCCATATGCGCTTCGTGGTATATATCTAGAAGCATACCAAGATCTTGTTTTAATCTTAAACCGTACGCATCAGCCAACTTTTTAGCTTGCGTATACGAGTATGGTGCCAATCCACTTTCTTTTTGTGTTACACCAGAAGCTTGAACTATTGTTTTATATTTCCACCACAGTATTCCAAAAAACTCTTCTGGTAGCACATTCAGTACACGAATACTGTCAACAGCTTGCCATGCTCTATACTTTTGCACAGACGTTCTTTTTTCCTGAGGAAGACTGAGTAACTCAGCATACGTTTGAACAACAGGAAATGCTCTCTTCGACATATCTTCTTTTTCTACTAACTTACCTCCCGTATATTCTTTAACCTTAACCCCTTCGTGTTTCGTTATACTATCAACAGTTTTCTGATCAAGATCTTCTTCAACAAAAAGATATATATGAGGTGACGTGATGTAATCTGAAATATGTTTTATTACATAATCCTTAATCTCTTTTTTTGCCTGTAACAATCCCCTGCATACAAGTACATGTTTATCAAAAAACAAACCCTGTGATGATGTAACACCTTCAAAATCATCAACAGAAAAACTATCAGCATGTATATGAAAAACTTGAGCAAATTGTCTTTTTGCTTTTAAACTCTCAACAAGAGTTTGTGTTTGTTCTTGAATCTTCTTAGTATTGGTGCCGTGAATAAGATAGAGCATCTGTTTATATGTATGATTATATCATGATTAGACCGCCCCACCCCAACTCTTTCCTTTCTTAACGCTTGTCTCTATTGGTACCACTTTATCATCTCCAAGTGTACTCAACACATCTTCCATAATATGTCTTATATGATCAATAGTCTTCTCAACAAACTTTTCGTCGCTATTATCAATCTCAAAGATAATTTCATCATGAACTGGCGCAAGCATAGCAACCTTATCACTCAATCCCTCTTTTTTAATCCACATATCAATCTGTACCATAGCAATCTTTATCATATCTGCACTTGTTCCTTGTATCGGCGCATTGATTGCCATACGTTCTGCTGCCGCTTTAATAAAAGGGATATGTGATTTTATATCAGGAAAATATCTTCTTCGTCCAAAGAGTGTCATAGTATATCCTTTTTGTTCTGCATCTTGTTTACAGTTCTGAAGATATTTTGAAAGCTCTGCAAATGTTGCATAATAATTCAAATAAAAATCTTGTGCCTCAGCCTGCTTTACACCAAGACCTTTTGCAAGAGCTTGCACGCCCATACCGTACAATATCCCGAAGTTAATAGTCTTAGCATGACGTCGCATGTCTGATGTTACATCTTTGATATCAACTTTATACATACGTGCCGCAACCCCAGAGTGAATGTCTTCCCCTTTATTGAAAATATCAATAAGCTCTGTATCTTTTGAAAGAATGGCAGCGATACGCAACTCTACTTGTGAATAATCAACACTGACAAGTATACTACCCTCTTTAGCAATAAACCCATTTCGTATAGCTCTTCCAAGTTCAGTTTTAATAGGAATATTTTGTATACTTGGGTTTTCACATGCAATACGTCCGGTCACCGCACCAGTTTGAATATAATTTGGATGAAGCCTATCATGCGCATCTACAAGTGTTGGAAATGGCTCAATATATGTTCCAAGAAGTTTACTGTATTCACGAAACTCTAGAATTTTTGATATAGCAGGATGGGCATCAATAAGTTTTTCTAACTCTGACTCTTTAGTTGATCTCGCTCCACCAGCTGTTTTTTTAATACGCGCACCACTTCCTTTTACGATATCCAACCTATCATACAAAACCTCTCCAAGCTGTTTTGGTGAAGCTACATTAAACTCAACTCCTGTCAATTTCCATATTTCCTTTTCAAGCTGTTTTAGATGAGCACTGTAGTCTATTTCTAATTTTTTAAAATACGCGAGATCTATCTTTATGCCTCGAGTGTGCATTTCTTGTAAAATCCTGATAAGAGGTTTTTCTATTTTTTCATACAATTCATACACACCCTCTTTCTTTAAAAGATCATCAAGGGTTTCATTTCCACTACCAATCAAATCTTCAACATCATCCTGCGTTGGTTTACTTATATATGACCGAAGTAGCCAAACTTTTATCTTATCTTCTTCTGATATGGGTGGAGTCACTTTTCTTTCCTCCTCTCCTTCTCCTATTGTAAAATGCTCACTATGCCCATCCTTAGTCCATACATCAGGAACTATCTTTAAAGGCTTTTTACCCAACTGTATATCTATAACACGCTCTAGTTTTCCACGAATACTTCGAAGCTCATATTCTTCTATAAGTTTATGGAAGGCTTCAATATCAACACACTCATACCATGGTTTTATTTTTTCAAATTCTAACTGTATTGGAGCATCAAGTCGTATAGTTGCAAGAGCTTTACTAAAATACGCGTCATCTCTATGAGTTATGAGCAGATTGTATATTCTTTCTGAAATCGAAGCTTTTTTAAATCGTTCATCTGTTTTTGTAAATACACCAACTTCATCTATGTATGCATACATAGTTTCAATATTTCCAAATTCTTGAATCATGGCCGTAGCAGTTTTTTCTCCAATACCAGGAACACCGATAATATTATCAGATGTATCACCCCGTAATCCCTTATAATCAATAAGCTGCATTGGTGTGAATCCAAATTTTTCATAAACAGCTTTTTCATTAAATACAACTGTATCAGTAAGACCTTTACGCAGTGTGTATACAACCACATCATCATCTTGAACAAGTTGCATGGTATCCATATCACCTGAAGCAATAACAATCTTATACTCAGGATGATCGCGACGAACATTATGAACAATAGTTCCAAGAATATCATCAGCCTCAAATCCAGGCTTATCAAAAATAGGAATCTTAAGCGCTTCAAATATTTTCCGAGAACTAACAATCTGGGCAATAAGTGCATCATCCCCTTTCTTTCGGTTACTCTTATACCCTTCGTATATCTCATGTCTATATGTAGGATGAGGTAGGTCGTAACACGCAATAATAGCATCCGGCTTAAATCTCTCAAGAATACCAAAAAGCATGTTTATAATGCCAAATAATGCCCCTGTAGGCACACCTTTTGAGTTTTGCAGGTTTGGCACCGCATGATAAGCACGATGGATTATCGCGTGAGAATCAAGAAGGAGGAGGATTTTAGAGCCATTTTGCATAAATGCATTATAGCATGATAGGACCCATATGTTTGAGCCTGTCTTGTATTGGTTGCAATCTCAGACCGTATATATCTATCTAACCACCCCTTCTAAAGATTTTACGATTTCTACTACAGCATCATTTCCTTGTACCACCCTCTTCTCAACACCTACTGAAGACTCTACTTTTTGTAGAGCATGCAGCAATGTGTCTTTACTCAACTCATCCTGCTTTACGATAGTACCAGTATTAGTCTGTAAAAATTTCATAGCATTTTTATATTGCTCATCATTGTTACAAGGTTGTAGTGGCACAAAGACAGTTGGTACAGCAAACACACCAAGTTCATTTACTGTACTAGCACCTGACCTAGATATAACAATATGTGCATGCTGATATATTGCCGCCATCTGATTACCAATAAAATCTCGAGCTATATAAGAACCTTCATATGTTTTCATATATTCTTGTGCTTTTTCATAATCCAATACACCACACTGATGAATCACATTATATGTACTGCATAGTTCTCTCAATACTTCAAAAATAACCTGATTTATTTTCTGTGACCCTTGTGATCCACCTGTGATATATAAAAGTTTTTTATGAGTATCTGCAAATGTAAAAAAATCTTTAAGGTTACTTGGAATCAGTAATTTTTGATTAATAGGATTTCCAACAACAATAGCTTTGTTTTTTTGACTTTGTGTAAGATATGACAAACTTGCCGCATCTGATAAGAGTATACGCTTTGCAACTCGAGCTCCAACTTTATTTGCCAAACCAAAAGAAACAGTCTGTTCGTGTATAACAATCTTTATACCTAGCATCTTCCCTATCAACACAACTGGTACAGACACATATCCTCCTGTTGAAAAAATAAGATCAGGTTTAATTTTTCTTAAAACACTTAGAGTACGGAATAATGAAGCAAACAAAACAAACATATCTGTCACATTTTTCCAACTCATATACCTTCTTACTTTTGCTGTCTTTATGCCTATATATGCAATATCCAACTCCTGAGCTGCTTGCTCTTCAAACTTTGCACTGCCTATCCAATAAAATTCAGTAAAAACCCCATCTGATTTTAGTTTTGGGTATACGGATACTATTGGTGTAACGTGACCATATGATCCACCACCAGTAAAGAGGATTTTCATACATATATCCTAACATATTTATAAAAATCAACCACCTTATAGCAAAAAACACTGTATCCGTCAGGAATGCAGTGTTTTTTATTTTTGGAAATTCAATACTTACTTAGATTTTGCGTTTTTCCCTGCCATAGTAACAAGCAATGGTGAACCTATGAAAATAGATGAGTATGTTCCGGCAGTAATACCAACAATCAATGCAAGTGCAAAGTTTCTAGTAGTCTCTGGACCCCAGATATATACCGCAACAAGAGCTAAGATTGTCGTAAGAGATGTGTTGATAGATCGAATAAATGTTTCTGAAACCGATATGCCTACAATCTCTTCAAAATTTTTCCCTTTATGTGCGCCGATGTGTAGATTTTCTCGAACACGATCAAACACCACAATAGTGTCGTGAATAGAAAAACCAAGAACAACAAGCAGTGCTGTAACAAAGAGTGCATCAACTTCATATCCACCGTATATATGTGCCATGATTGAGAAGAATCCCATAGGAATCACAACATCGTGGAACAACGCAACGATTGCAGCCATACCATATTTCCATGATGCAACTGGTCGTGACACTTGTCTAAATGCAAATGTGATAAACAATACGATAGCAATAAGAACCAACACTATCGCACTTACTGATTTCTTTTTTAACTCAGCTCCAAGCACTGGACCAATAGTATCGAATCTAGAAATCTCATATGAAGGAAGAGTGAGTGTTAGTTCTTGTTTTACTTGCGTCTCCTCAGCAACAGTTAACTCTTTTGTTTTAATAAGAAAACCTTTTTCTCCAAACGCTCGCACTGTACTATCTGAAAATTCTTTAACTAGGATAGCTTTTGCAACATCTGCAGAAACAATTGTTGTTGTAGATGCAACAGAGGCTAAAGGTTGTAACTCTATACTTGTTCCCCCTTTAAAATCTATACCTTGATTGAGTCCCCATACAGATAAACTTACAACAGACACAAGAAAAAGAACAATTGATAGTGTGTAGAATATAATTCTATTTTTAACGATAAACATATAGATAGATAATATTATTTATTTTTTTTAGTAATAGCTCCAAGTAATGTACGTGATACAGTCACTGCAGTAAACATAGATACAGCAACACCGATCAAGAACACAACAGCAAATCCTTTAATCAAAGGTGATGCAGCAAAAGTATATAGAATAACAGCAGTAATCATACTTGAGATGTTACTATCTCGAATAGACGGCCACGCTCGAGCAAAGCCAGCTTGAAGCGCTTCCGCTTTAGTTTTGCCACGTTTTACCTCTTCTTTAACACGCTCAAAGATAAGAATATTTCCATCTACAGCCATACCGATAGAAATAATAAAGGCAGCAAGTCCGGCCGATGTAAGAACAATACCCCCAACTTTAAAGACAATAAGGTTAATAATAACGTATATAGTTAGAGCGATTGAAGCAATAAGACCACGAACTCCGTACCAAAGGATTAAGAACAGTGCAACGATGGCAAATCCATACAATCCAGCTTTCATACTTGCATCCAATGCTTCACTACCAAGTGATGCACCAATAGTTTGTGTACCGATAAGCTCTATAGAAACAGGAAGTGCACCGTATTTAAGACTTCGAGCAAGCTTGTTTGCTTCTTGTACTGAATATTGTCCAGTAATAGACGCTTTACCACCCAAAATCTCTCCTTGAATAGTTGGAGCAGTAATCACCTGTCCATCAAGTAAGATTGCGAGCTGTTTACCAACATTTTCTTTTGTAATCTTTGCAAATAAATCACCTCCCTCTTTATCAAAAACCATACCGATTTGAGGACGATTTGTTTGACTATCATATTCAACCTGAGCAGTTGTAATATATCTTCCTGTCAAACCTGTTGGTATAAGTTTTGTTTCTTGTGTTGTTGACCCTGTTGTCTTAGATGTAGTTGCAACAACTTGTACAAGCTCAAACTCAAGTACTGGAGTTTGACCAATCAACTCAGTTGCCTTATCTGTATCTTTAACTCCAGGGAGTTCAACAATAAGCTTGTTTACTTTTTCACCATTTAAAGTAGAAACTTCTGTTTGTACAACAGGTTCAGAAACACCAAAGGCATTTACTCGGGCTTCAATCACGTTCTTAAGTGTTGCCATAGAATCAGAAACATCTGATGCAGCAAGTTTTGAAGTGTCTGCTTTATATACAAGGTGGATACCACCGTTAAGATCTAGACCTAGTTTAAAAGGGCTTGTTTGATAAGTATTTTTAAGATAAAAAGCCCCAAGTCCTCCGAGGACAAGTATAATAAGGGCCCATAGTCGTGTTCGTGTCATAGGGGCTATTATACTTATTTTTCATATAAATGGTAGGGTGTATCGATGTACAGATATTAACAACAATGTTGACATGTGAATATTAGTATGTATATTTCACATATACTACTTACCCTCCTTCGGAAACAACTCTTGATTCAACCGTATCTGCTCGTCTCTCCCACTCGCTTCCCTATACAATCCATATCGAACAGGATTTTTTTCGTGATATTTTTGATGATATTCTTCTGCAGGAAAAAAGTTTGTAAATGGTATTGCCTTAACAGCAAGAGGTTTGCGATAGATCTTTTTTTCATTCCATATATGAATCACTTTTTCAACAATTTCTTTTTCGACCTCATTCATATAAAAAACTGCTGGAGTATATCTCTCCCCTATATCATGAAAAGATCCTATTGCATCAGTAGGATTTATGATTCGTATCAAATGATCCACGAGCTCCTCATATGATACAACCTCTGGATCATATATAACCTCAACAGCCTCCCGATGACCTGTAGTTTCAGAACATACTTGTTCATATGTAGGATGATCTACATGTCCACCCGCATATCCTGAAGTTACTTGTATAACACCTTGAATCTTTTCAAAATCATACTCTGTACACCAAAAACACCCTCCAGCAAGATATGCTTTTGCATATTGTGTTTGTTTTACTTCCATATATATATAGTATACCACCGTAAACTATATAAATTTCAATTTATAGAATCTTTTCTTACCAATTTGGAAAATAACTTCTTCTCCTTCTGGTTTTTGCATTACCCCATCTTCTAAAACTTTCCCATCAATAGATAACCCTTTAGAAGAAATCAACTCTCTGAATTTGCCTTTTGATTCTATGATTTTTTTATCAACAACAAAATCAATAAGTTTTACATTTCCATCAACAACATAAGACGTATCCACAGTAAACACATTCTCTTCAGGGATATGTGTAAAATCTCCAGAAAATACAGCTTCCGCTTGAGCCTTCGCTGCATCAGCTTTTTCTGTACCATGAACAAGAGCCGTAGCGTGAAATGCAAGATACTTTTGTACAAGACGAGTACTTGGATCAGCACGGAAAGTAGCGATAAGTGTATCGTATTCGTCTTTTTCTATTTCAGTAAATATTTTTACATATTCCTCTGAACTCGCATCATCTGTGTTTAACCAAAATTGGTAAAAATCAAATACACTTGTTTTACTTTCATCTAACCAAACAGCTCCACCTTCACT
This sequence comes from uncultured Candidatus Saccharibacteria bacterium, assembly GCA_964520195.1. Taxonomy (GTDB): domain Bacteria; phylum Patescibacteriota; class Minisyncoccia; order Phycocordibacterales; family CAIZLB01; genus CAIZLB01. Next base: position 1,071 of record CAZFNX010000017.1, on the reverse strand, counting down.
TTTACCAAACTTTTTTCCAGTAGCTCTGTTAATAATCAAAGGCAGTGTTATAACATGAACTTCTGCATCTCGTTTTTTTCGAATCAAATCAACACCAGAAAGACAGTTTGACCATTGATCAGAACCACCTATCTGTAGAGTACAACCATATGTATCAAAAAGATGTAAATAATCAAATCCTTGTAAAAGCGAATAACTAAACTCAGTATAACTAATACCAGCACCCCCTTCTCCAAGACGTGTTGAGATATAATCACGCTTTATCAAATCACCTACACTAAAATACTTCCCTACTTCACGCAGAAACTCAAGTGCCGTTACATCTTTTGTCCAGTCAAGATTATTTACAAGAGTAAACGGTCGAGTTCCGTATACTTTTTCAATTTGTTTTTTTGCCTGTTCAATATTAAAAGCAATAGTCTCAACAGTTTGCATTGGACGTTCACTATCTTTTCCTCCCGGATCACCGACAAGACTTGTAGATCCTCCAGCAAGAATAATTGCTTTATGTCCATGTTTAATAAACAACAAATCCATCATCATGGCAGCAAGATTTCCTACAGTTTGCGATGGTGCGGACGCATCAAATCCATGATAAAACGTTACCTTGTGTGTATCGAGATATGATATGTCTTTATATGTAGTTTGCTGTATAAAACCTCTCCAGGCAAGTTCTTCGCTGATTTTCATAAGGTAAATATAGCATATTTATCAATAATTTGAACCACATCTTCTTTGCCTTAGAATCCAATAAATTCATTGTACACTTTTCTTCTTTCAACCCCGCTTCGTGATCCGCTCATAGCTGAAACTATACCGAGTGCAATACACTCAACAATCAAATGAGATCCTCCGTAACTCATAAACGGCAAAGGTATACCTGTTACAGGCATAACACCTAGATTCATTCCAATATTTACACACATATGCACACCAAAAAATACAACAACTCCTGTAATAAACAGTACATCAAAATTTAAAGTCATTCTTCTCGCAATATACAACATACGGAGTAACATAATAGAACACAATACAAGTACAACCATAACTCCAGCAAACCCCCACTCTTCT
>CAZFNX010000016.1:3121-13782 GCA_964520195.1 uncultured Candidatus Saccharibacteria bacterium | reverse complement strand
ACATACAAAAACAAAGGATTACCTCCAGGACCTATTGGCAATCCGGGTGATGCGAGTATAGATGCAGCCTTGCGCCCAGACTCACATCGGTATATATTCTTCTTATCAGATGCACAAGGGGTAAATCATTACGCCGTCACATACAAAGAGCATCTTGCAAATAGAAAAAAATACCTTGGTAAATAAAGCTAAAATAGGAAAAAAAGTATATGTTGGCATGTCAGGCGGTGTAGACTCATCTGTCTCTGCTTTCCTCTTGCAACAAGCAGGATATGAAGTGACCGGAGTGTTCATACGCGTATGGCAACCAGAAGGTGGGGTGTGTACATGGAAAGATGAACGGAGAGATGCTATGCGAGTAGCAGCACATCTAGGCATCCCTTTTGTGACACTTGATTTACGAGATGCATATAAAAAAGGTGTTGTGGATTATATGATTGCAGAATACTCTCAAGGAAATATTCCAAATCCTGATGTTATGTGTAACAGAGAAGTTAAATTTGGGGCTTTTTATACATGGGCACGTGAACAAGGAGCTGACTATATTGCAACTGGTCACTATGCACAAACACATGACGGACAACTATATGAGGGACAAGATGCAAATAAAGATCAATCATATTTTCTCTGGACGCTTACCAAAGAAGAACTTACGCATGTACTATTTCCTATAGGTCATCTTGAGAAAAAAGATGTTCGTGCAATAGGTGAAAAAGCAGGTATACCTGTGTTTGATAAAAAAGACAGTCAAGGGGTTTGTTTTATTGGTCACATAGACATGAAAGAATTTTTGAAAGAATATATTCCTGTAAAAGTTGGACAAGTACTTGATATACATGGAAATATTATAGGAACGCATCAAGGTGCACTTTTATATACTCACGGTGAAAGACATGCATTTAACCTATATACTCAAACTTCAGAACAAAAAAGATTGTATGTTATAGGGAAAAATATAGAACATAATACTATTACCGTTGGGGAACTTGCCGACTTACAACAAGATACACAACATGTATCTGGATTGCGATTAAAAAACTGCGTTCTTCGAATATCTGAAAAAGATTTAGAACAAGCGGTACGCAATCACACACTCTCATGCCGTACTCGATACCGACAAGAAAAGATACATGTCACTCATATAGAAAAACAAGGTTCGGACACAAAGATAGGGTTGACAATAACATTGACAAACACACCTGTTACATCAGCCGGACAATCTGTTGTTTTATATATCAATGATCACTGTGTCGGTGGTGGAGTACTTGCATAAAGCAGATTTACTAAAACAAGATAACTCATGTACAATATATGTATATGCAGATAAAAAAATCAGATGGAACTATTGAAAATTTTGATGAAAAAAAACTGATTCATGCACTCGTAAAGGCTGGGGCAAAATATCTTGTAGCGAAAGAAATATCTGACTATATTCTCGATAAATGTGATCAAGCTGGGCACGGAGAACTTGTAAAAAGTGAATATATCTACCACTTAGCATTTAAACAACTTAAAAATATTTCAAGACGGTCAGCTCTAAAGTTTTCCCTTAAAAAAGCTATGTTGGAGCTCGGTCCATCAGGTTTTCCGTTTGAAGAGTTTGTGGCTGAGATGTGGAGAGCGCAAGGGTATACTGCTATCACAGGGCAAATGGTTTTTGGAACATGTGTAGCGCATGAAGTTGATGTCATAGCATGGAAAGAAAATGAACTTGTCATGATTGAAGCAAAATATCATAGTGACAACGGATCACGAACTGATTTGAAGACAGTATTATATGTAAAGGCTCGATATGAAGATATAGCAAAACAAACATTTACAACCGAATCATTTGATCTTAAAAATCTTGTATCAAAGTCGCTTACAGATATGCACACCTTTGAACAGGGTGCTCAACATACACCTATTGAACAAATAAAAATCCCTCAAAAACTCACCGAAGGATGGCTTGTAACCAATACTCACTTTAGTGATACAGCTATCACATATGCTACATGTAATGACTTAAAACTTATGAGTTATGATTATCCAGATACAGGGTCTCTTCAGGATGTAGTTATGGAGTATAAACTATTTCCCATAACATGTTTGACTACACTCACTTCATCAGAGAAAAAACAATTGATTGATAAAAACATTGTATTATGCAAAACTCTCCATGCACGAAGTGGAGAGTTAGAAGAGTTTGGATTTAGTAAAGAAAAAATATTTACTATTCTTGAAGAGGTAGGGAGTTTACTCTAACTTCTCTAAGATTTTATTTTTCGGGTGCAGTAATTGTAACAATATTTTTCTTTGTCAATCTATTTAAAAACTTAATTGCAACAAAGATAGAAAACGCAACAACTACAAAGTTAATCACATTATTGATAAGTGAACCGATCTTAATAACTCCAAGTGTGTATGCACTAAAATCAACACTACCCATTGCAAGACCAATAAGCGGTCCGATAACATCTTCTACAATAGAGGTTACTATCTTACTAAAAGCCGCTCCAATAACCACAGCAACTGCTAGATCAAGAACATTACCTTTCAGTGCAAAGGCTTTAAATTCTTCAAAAAAGTTTTTCATATAGTTGAATTATATATACTAATTAATGATTAAATAATAACTACAATATACCACATATATAAAGCTTGTACCATACACACAAAAGGTAAATATTCGTATAGTATAGGGTATATATGGCATTTTTTTCTAAAAAATTAGGCATAGATTTAGGTACCGCAAACACCTTAGTGTTCTTGCCTGGTAAGGGTATTGTGTTAAACGAGCCTTCTGTTGTAGCCGTATCAGAAGGGGATAATCAGATTTTGGCAGTTGGAGTTGAAGCTAAAGAAATGATTGGGAAAACGCCTGATTCTATCATTGCATATCGACCTATGCGAAACGGTGTAATCGCAGATTATCGCGTTACAGAGGCAATGCTTCGATATTTTATACATAAAGCACTCGGAACATGGAATCTTATTGCTCCAGAGGTTATGATTTCTGTACCTGCCGGAGTAACATCAACAGAGAGACGTGCAGTTATCGAAGCCGCTATCAAAGCTGGTGCCAAAAATGCATATGTAGTTAAAGAGCCTATTCTTGCAGCTATAGGTGCAGGTATTTCTATACAAGACCCGTGTGGAAATATGATTGTGGATATTGGAGGAGGAACAACTGATGTTGCAGTTATATCACTTGGAGGTATTGTGGTATGTACTTCAGTTAAGTGTGCTGGCAATCGTATAGATACTGCTATCGTAGATCACGTGAAAAAAACATATAACCTTGCTATTGGGGAAAAAACTGCTGAAGAGATTAAGATTAAGATTGGATCAGCTGTAACAGTTGAAGAAGAGCTGTCAGTTATAGTAAAAGGTCGTGACTATATCACAGGACTCCCACGATCTGTAGAACTTCGTACAAACGAGATTGTAAAAGCTATCTCAAAAGAACTTCGAGATATGATTAAAGCTATCAAGGATGTGTTGCAAGAAACCCCACCAGAACTCGCATCCGATATCATAGATCAGGGTATCACTATGACAGGAGGATCATCACTCCTTCGTAATCTTCCCGAACTAGTTCTTCGTCGTACAGGCGTAAAGGCCCATACCGCAGAAGACGCATTGTACTGTGTTGTTAAAGGAACAGGTATTGCTCTTGACCACCTTGATGCATACAAGAAAGCTATAACAAGTAAACGATAAATAATCATGATACGAACCTATATACAACCAGGTGAAGCGGTGATTGTACATAGTCCAATGTCTTTTGATTTGAGAAATGAAATAGTACATACACATGCGCAGACTCATCCAGGTTTAACCGTATATGCAAAAGAAAAGATCCTTGTTGATGATGTTCGTGATTTTGCGTATGAAATGCAAAAATATGAGGTAGAGAAAGTTGGTATTCTTATATGTGATGACATTGCTGTTTCTGCACAACATGCACTTCTTAAGGTCTTGGAAGATATGCCAAGTAATACATGCATTCTTATATATACTCATGTCCATAGTGTGTTTCTGTCAACAGTATTGTCAAGAGTTATTATCATACATGAAAAAGATACTGCTAACTCAACTAATACATATATAGTACCTAAGATACATAAACTCACTGTAAGCGAACGATTTGCTATCGTAAAAGATATTGTTAAAAAATACGAAGATGAAGAGTTAAGTAAGCAGGATATTATTACTATTATAGAAAGTTTCCAAGCCACAGACATTAAGAAAGACACACATCAAGATGTATATACTCGAGCGATATCTATGCTTAAACAGCCGAGTGTAAGTGTTAAATATGTACTAGAGTATGTAGTTTCGTTAGTGTAAACATAGTATGTAAAAACCGCCAAGCCTCCGGGGAGGCAGGGCGGTGGGGAGGGGTAAATCACTGAATAGGAACTGGTGTAGGCCTGAATTGTTCAGTGTATTGACGGGCTGCATAAACCCGTTTCAACGCTTCAGCGCCATACCCATCTTTGGCAACAAGATAATCGGCAGCATATTCAGGTATGTGTGGAATACGAGTATTTTGAAACACCTTATCAAACCACTCCACATCATCCATGAAAATCTTGAGAGAGCGATTTGCTGTTGAGCACAACAGCAAACAATCATTGACCCAGGGAGGAGAGGTAATCAAAGAACCTTCTTTGACATCAATAACCTGATCCACTTCCTTGGACAGAAACTTCTCTTCGATTTCTCTCTTAACCTGTGAAGAACAGGTAATTTTCAAAACAGCCCCTGTTCTTTCTTTCCAGCTCCAGAGGGTCTGCAGGAAAGCATGAACAATCAGAGGTAGTTCATTAGGGCACAGAATGGTGATATTCATAAAGTTCAGGGAGATAATTTCAAACTTTTAACACAACTCCTTAGGCACGTCGCCTAAGTTGAGTTGACTATAGTATAAGAACAGTATATATGTCAAACCAACCCTCATATTTGACAAACTCCTATACATAATACCTAATCTATGCTACACTCAAAACACTATGGCTAAGCCTACACATACACACAACATATACAAAACCATCTGCGATACATGTCGAAAGCCATGTGAAGTCCCATTTAAACCAAATGGCAAAAAACCAGTCTTTTGTGATACTTGTTTTGGTAAAACTCGAGAATCATCAACCTCTTCATTTTCAAAAAGAAAGGATAAGACCGTGTTTGAAACACCTGAAAATGTTATTATTCCGACATATACTAAGCATGAATCATCATCAACAGATCTTCGTATTGCAGAACTTAAACGAGAACTAACTAGTGCAAATGCAAAGCTTGATAAGCTTATAGATTTATTCAAAAAATTGAAATAAATCATTATCTATATATGATATAATTAATCCTATGAAAACATACATCATAGGTTTTTTTATTGTCATAGCAAGTACATTAATACTTGATGGTATGTGGTTACATACCACACTAAAAAGTTTTTATGAAAAAAATCTAAATGGTATTTTAGATATGAAAGCCCATATAACTCCAGCGCTCATATTTTATATACTATACACTGTGGCTGTATTATATTTTGTTATTTTTCCACTTATCCATGCACAAGCAGACTATGTAAAAATATTTCTGACAGCAGCATTCTTTGGTTTAACAGCCTATGGAACATATGATTTAACTAATCATGCTACCATTAAAAACTGGCCGTATATTATTACAGTGATTGATATGGCTTGGGGTGCATTTCTTACAGGTACAGTTGCAACTTTTACCGTCTGGACGATCCGCTTGTTAAGGCTTATGTAGGGATAAAAAGTCAAGTTGCCACCCATATCTATCGTTGATACTATAGACTGTATGATTATACATTTTTTCGGAAATCAATTTTTTAAATTTCAAGTAGGGGATACTATTCTTGCAACTGACCCATTTGGTAAAGAATCATCACTTAAGGGACCTAAGTTCGGCGCTGATATTGTATTACAATCAACTCTTCACGAAGATATGAAAGGTGGAGATGATTTAACGTATGGAAACAAAGTACCTCACCTCATCAAAGGACCAGGAGAGTACGAGGTATCAGGAACATTTATTAAAGGATATGGGGCGATTTCAGCGTATGATGGCATAGACTCTGATGTTGGTACAACATATTATGTGTTTGAACTCGATGGTATGCGAGTACTTTTCCTTGGAGCATGTGGAGACAAGAAAAATGTCACAGTAGATGGTGATATAGATATATTATGTTTACCTATTACAGGTGATGGTAGACTCAATGCAAAACAAGCTGCGGAACTTGTTACAAATATTGATCCAAAGATTGTTATTCCTATGGGTATACTAGATGCAAAAGATGAACATCTTACTGCATTCATAAAAGAAATAGGAGCAGATCCAAAAACAGAAGTGTTAGAGAAACTTGTTATTAAGAAAAAAGATATCGAGAGTTTGAGTCAAAAACTGTACATCATACGCTCATAACTGATATACTAGTGGTATGCATAAGTCTTCGTTGAAAGAAACGTTAGTACATTCATATCAAGATGCCGAACATGCAGTTGAAAAAGTATTGCATGATGCGTGGCATATTCGATTACACAAAAAGGCTAAACACCATATTCACAAACTTCGAAAGCGTCCAGATCACCATAAGGATATTATTTCTTTTTTCTTTGCCTTTATCGTAACTCTGTGTGTATTTATTGGATGGTACTACATCTCACTTCCACGAATTATTGATTCATATAGAGTGATTAAAAAACAAAATGCCGCACTCCACTCATCAACCAATCCTTTTACAGAAATAAAAGAACGACTTGAAGGTGGTTCAAACGCGGATACCATTGCTGCTCCTGATAACAGTCAAAACAACATAGAAACACAGTAAAAAATAAAACTTGAGTATCACTACTCAAGTTTTTACTCTTACTCTCCAAGCCTCTCGTCAATACGCTCCATATCTCGAGGGAACATAGTTGCCTCACGTACATTTTTAAGCCCTAGAAACTGCATAGTGATACGTTCTGCACCGAATGCAAATCCACCTTCAGGTCCAACACCATACTTAAATGCTTCAAGGAACATCTTGATCTTTTCAGGATTCATATTCCATTCTTTCACATGTTCCATAAGTTGATCATACTTATTGATTCGTCTTCCTCCTGAAAGGAGTTCTCGTCCTCGACAAATAAGATCAACACCTTCATTAAACTCAGGATGTTCTGGGTTAGGGAATACATAGAAAGGTTTTTTCTTTGTAGGGTATCCATATACGAATACAAAATCAGAACCAGTCTCTTTTTTAATAATTTCACAAATCTCAGCCTCGTCTTGAGTACTTAGATCTTTATCACCTCTATTGTCGCGTCCATATGTATCAAATATTTTCTGATGCGCTTCAGTCAATGACATCGTTGGAGTTTTTTCTATCATCACAGGAAGCTCTACACCAAGAACTTTAAGATGCTCAGCGTTACGTATCTTAATCTGTTCAAGAATATATCGAATAGTATTCTCAGCCATATCTCGTACATCAGTCCAACTATCAATAAACGCCATTTCAGCATCCAACGATACAATCTCAGTTAAGTGACGTGTTGTTGTACTTGGTTCAGCTCGAAAAACTTTGTTTACAGAAAAACATCGCTCAAAAGCAGACATGACTATTTGCTTATACAACTGAGGTGATTGAGATAGATAGGCTTTCTTATCAAAATAGTTCACTTCAAACACTTCGGCCCCTCCTTCAGCGGTTGCAGGTGTAATACTTGGAGCTTGAAATTCAAAAAACATGTTTTGCTTCATAAACTCTCTAAAACTATCTATAACTGTTTCAGATATTTTAAAGATAGCCTGATTCTTTGGATGACGAAGAACAAGTGCGCGATTATCAAGCTCTGTAACAAGTTCTAGATTATACCCATCAAGTGACATATCAAAGGGAAGTGTTGCAGCTTCTGCAAGGATATTGATATGCAAAATCTCAAGTTCAATATTTCCATTCAATATACCTTCTTTCCGATTTCTCTCTGGACGCTCGTTTACCTTACCAAGAACTTCCACCACAAACTCTTGTCGAAGTTTTTTTCCAGTCTCAATCTCTTCAGGTCTGTTTGGTAAAATAACTCCTTGCACAACTCCTGTCATATCTCGAAAATCCAAGAAAATCATTTTTCCTTGATCTCGTCTGATATTGACCCATCCTTTAATGGTAACTTCTTCAGCTATATGGTTTGCTAAGTCTTTAATGAATATTCGTGACATAATATGTCGATTGTAGCACGAATATATGAGTTTTTCTATGAAATATATGTATGAAAAAACGCTCGCACAGGACTAGCCTGTGGGAGCGTGGGAGCGAGAGTGCAGTGCTTAAAGCTTAGCATCTCGCTCAAGGCGAGGGAGGAATGAAGAATGCTCTTCTTTAACTCTCCTTACATGAAACTGATACTCCCTCTGGAGATCCCTCATAAAAGGAGAAGACAGGCACTCCTCTGGAGTTTTGCCTGCTTTAATCTCATTAAGGATACCAGAGTATCCGGTCATTTTTTTCCTTAACGAGTTGATCAGGAGGAGATATTTTACGTCTCTCCAGGGCTGAATAACCTCAAACAAAACTTCATCCTCATATTCCTTCCAGATGAGATGAATGAAGGTGAGCAACATTGCACCCACGATGATATACACACCGAGATACGATGTAGTGTTCAGGGTAAATGCAATTAACAGGCCAACTATGACAACTCCGTGCCAGATGCGTGCAGCGATCTGGTCGGCGATTAGTTGCTGGTCAATCTGCTCATCAGTGAGATTAATGAGCATAGCAAGCTTCCGATGAAAATCTCTTCTCAAGAAAAAACAGATAAGCATTTTAAGCCAAATATTAAAGATGTTCATGGTAACAAGATAATGTAACTAACATTCTAACTTTCTGACAAAGGCCTAAAACCGGCACAATACCGGCTAGCCGTACTGAATACTGACCTGTGTATTATATCACATTTTGTCAATAAATACAATAACATATACCCATATAATATAAAAAACCCTTATATGTAAAGACTTTCAAGAATTTACACATAGGGTTGGAAACAAAGAACATCAGCGGAAAACGGTGTTTTTTACTCCCGCTACCACAATATTAAGACGACCCCATTCTCTTGACCTGAGATATGCTTTTTCAGCAGCACTACCAGACTCAATATGTTCCAAAGCTTTAATACACCGTATAAAATCAATATCATCTGCAACAATACGTTTAACTTTACGCCACTTCATAATATGCTTGTAGGAAGAAAATCCTATCTCCTCTTTTTCAGACAAACGTATGCGTTGGTAACATACTCCAAACACGATAAGCGTAGCAACACCATAGAGAGCAGAAACAGGTGACTGGGTTTGATACATATTAAAACCCATAACAGCCAACATAAAACAAGCAACAATGCACATGGTCAACTTGAGTCCATATCGAACTACAACCCGCTTCTCAAAATCCTGGTCCAGCTTTTCAAGATCACTATCAAGCAAGGAAAAAACACGTTGAAACAACAGAACATCTTTTTTTGTCATCATCATAAAGTTCTCGGTTTTAGATTGAGATTAACTGATTACGGTATACCGAACATCATGCCACAGCTTACATAAATGCACAATAGATACAACATGTGTTACACTACCTATATGACAGCCTACTATCTTATGAAATCAGAAGGTGATTGCTATCCTATCTCTCAACTTAAAAAAGACAAAACAACTCCATGGAGTGGAGTAAGAAACTATCAAGCACGAAACTATATGAAAGAGATGCGAATAGGTGACAAGATTTTATTTTATCATTCGAGTGCGAAACCAAATGGTATATACGGTCTAGCTGAAGTTGTTAAAACCACATCTCCAGACATAACAGCTCAAGATCCTCACGATGAGCACTATGATCCAAAAGCTACACCTGAAAAACCTATCTGGGAATGTGTAACTGTAAAGTATGTAGAAACATGGGAAAAACCTGTCACTCTTGAAGACATTAAGAAAACCTATACACTGCGTAATATGATTGTAGTTAAGAAAGGATCACGTCTATCTATAACACCTGTCACAAAACAAGAGTTCGAGACTATTTGCAAGATGAGGGTGTGATATACTGTGTACATGGATAGAAAAAAACTTGTCATGATTGGTATGGTTATTGGAGGATATGCCGGCGGGTATATACCAGCACTTTGGGGTGCGGGAAGTTTTTCTTTTTCTGGATTACTCTTTAGTGCGATTGGATCATGTGTTGGCATATGGCTTGGGTTTCAGTTAGGGGAGTAATATTATACAAATCCTATGCTCACCATACAGAAAGAGATACGATCACATGCAGATCAAGAGAAAGCACTTGGTGCTATGCGATTTTTTAAGACGCAAAAAGGACAGTATGGCGAAGGCGATATTTTTTTAGGATTATCGGTACCATTGTGTCGAACTATTTCTAAAAAATATATTTCTATGAAAAGAAAAGAAGTTCTTCTTCTCCTCAGTTCAAGGTATCATGAAGAACGACTGATTGCGTTGTTTATCATGATTGGACAGTATGAAAAAACCAAAGATGTAACAGTGATTGATGATTATCTCGCACACACGCAGTATGTAAACAACTGGGATCTTGTAGATACATCAGCATATAAACTACTTGGCGCGTACTTGCGAGATGT
>CAZFNX010000016.1:0-3021 GCA_964520195.1 uncultured Candidatus Saccharibacteria bacterium | reverse complement strand
GGGATCTTGTAGATACATCAGCATATAAACTACTTGGCGCGTACTTGCGAGATGTAGTCAAGAGTCAAGTCAAGAGTATGCAGATATTAAAAAAGTTAGCACAGAGTACTAATATGTGGGAACAACGTATTGCGATAGTTGCAACACTTGCTTTCATATCACATGGAGTATCTGACTATACATATACTATCTCTGATATATTGTTGAAACATCCTCACGATCTATTACATAAAGCAGTAGGATGGATGCTTCGAGAATGTGGCAAACAGGTGAGTGAGCAAGAGTTGAGAATGTATCTGAAAAAGAATGAACAGAAGATGAGTAGGACAACGTGGAGATATGCGAGAGAGAGGTTAGATAAGTAAAAAAAAAGAGCCTCAGGATCGCGCGAACGATCCCGAGGCCACCTTCCTCCCCGAGGGACTAGAGGGAGAAGGTGTTAGGTTGGAGAGGGGACTAGATGAGGATGTAAGACAAGGTTGAAGCGGAACGGTTTTGCCCAAAACCCCTGTCATTACACACATCCATCTCCAACGATGTAATATATAGCATAGTGCGGTATAAGCTGTCAAGCCTTTGTCCGAAGCCAGATACATAATGTGCATACCACAAGAACCAAACCTGAACATACCCAAGTATGCCCAATACCATACTGGTCTGCCACATATCCACTCCCAAGGAGTCCTACGATGGATCCTAGATGTGGGGCAGTTGACTCAAAAGACGATACTGTCGCACGTGCATGTGAGGGAATATTGTCATGAAGGAACTTATCTTTGATCGGCACATACATGCCCCGCGGAATCTCATGCAAGATAAACAAAACAAGAGAATACGGAAACGGGGCATAGACGGCACCAACAAGACAAAGTCCTGTCATAACTTGACACAACACAAGCATACGTTTTTCTTGCGAAGGTTGAACAGTCATGTGTTTGGCAATATAGGATCCACACATAAGTGCACATGCAATAGCAACAGAAACATACCCAAGCGACCCAACGTGTAGAGATTGATTTCTAAAGAATGGTTGCCACTGCATATTTGGTGCTTGCACACAAAGTGTTTGCAATATACCCACTAAAAGCAAAAAGCGAATAGAGGTATTTTTCACACCATACGTTATGGTGTGTTCAACCATTTCGCGCATACTATGAAGCCCAAGCTTAAAAGAGAACGGCTGTTTCTGAAAATACTCTTCTGTAAGCCAAAACAACACGAGTGTTCCTTCTACACAAAGCACTACACCTTCCATACAAAACGGTAGATGCATACTATACTGTGCAGCTTGAGATCCAACATATGCAGCGAACATAGATGCTACCTTTGGCCAGATCTGAGCATGAGCGAAGACATGTTTGATATCACCGTCATACCCATGATGCTGCAAAGAATCAAAGAGCCACGCTTGAAATGCACCCGAGGCAAACGTCACCCCAATACCCACCACAACTTCAGCCATGACAAAATGCCAAAAACTAGAAGCATGGGCGTAAAGTAGGAAACCAGTAGCAGAGACAAAACACGAAAGAATATAGGATGTTTTCCTCCCGAAGACATCTGCAAACGCCCCTGTTGGGATTTCTGCAATAAACAATGTCAGGAAGTAAAAACAATTTACCAAGTTAACTTCAAAAAGGTTAAGACCATGAGAGCCAAGATAGGTTGCATATATCGATGCAATCATACCTGTAGCAAACGCATGAAGAATACGCACCGTCATATACTGAGTAACGATTTTTTTAGTCATTGTGTTAAGGAGCTTGAGGTTGTGCTGTAGAAGTAGAAAAAGAAAAATTCCGACTCATACAGCCGGAAGATTTCTAAGAAGAGAGTTTACTTACAAATATCTCGGCCGCATATGTACGATGAAAGAGGTCCAAAATCGACGACGATTGAGGGCATTTGGGCAATATTTAGCGTTGTATATGATTTGTAAGTCATTGGAGGGATTATAACATGAATGGAGGGTGGTGGGAAGGGGGGTGTAGTTGAGTAACTTTAACTATGGGTTTTTATAGTTAAAGTTAGGGAAGGAAGTTTAACTAAGGGTATATAAAGGATACTTATTTGCATTATTATAAAATATGCAGTAATATACCTGTATGTATAGAAAATTATCAGATTTTGCAGAAATATTCACAGGATACACTTTTCGTGAAGGAATTGAACCTCAAATAGATGGGGGTGTTTTAGTAGTACAAGCAAAAAATATAAGTTCTAATACCTTATCTGATCTAAAAGAATTAACTTCTATAGAAAATACATTTTTCAAAAAAGACATATTTCTAAGAAAAAAGGACATACTTCTAATATCTAAGGTTATTGATTCAAAAAGTTTCCGCTCAACTGTTTTCTTATCAGAATCAGATAACGTAATACCATCTTCATCAATACATATCATACGAGTAACAGATGATACAATATTACCAGAATACGTACAAATATTTTTAAATTCTCCACAAGGACAGAAATTGATATCTGAAAAAGTGTCAGGAGCATATATTAAAACTATTTCCAAGTCAGCTTTATTGAATATAGAAATACCCATAGCAAGCATCGAAAAACAAAAAACAATAATAGCCCTACACAGAAACATACAAGAACAAGAAATATTACATTGTAAAAAGATCTACCATTTAAAAAATATACAACAAGGATTATTCAATAAAAACAATATATAACACATGACTCATAAAACACATACACAAGAAGACCTTAATAAGATCCTCTGGGATGCAGCGGACTCTTCTCGCACGCAGGTAGATGCAGGTATCTACAAAGACTACGTTCTTGCGATGCTTTTCTTCAAGTATCTCTCTGACCTCTCAAAGAAGAAATATACTGAATACAAAGATCGTTTTGGGAGCGACACAAAGCGTATCGAGGAAAAAATGAAACTCGACCGCTTCTATCTACCTCCAAAGTCTTCGTTCGACTATATCTATTCAGTAATCGAGCAAGATAATCTTGGTGAAGAAATCAACAAAGCACTTCATCGAATCGAAGACACCAACAAAG
>CAZFNX010000015.1:0-15739 GCA_964520195.1 uncultured Candidatus Saccharibacteria bacterium | reverse complement strand
AATAGTACTTTCATCATAGGTTGATTTTGTAGGTTTTTTATCTGCAATATAAGGGCTATTATACCAAAAAATAAGCCTATCATGCTATGGATTTTAAGGGATTTTGTAGTGTGGATTAGCGTACAGTCCACCCTTTTTCTGTTACTGATTTTGCAATACTTGACATGACTATTGACACCTCCTCCTCTGTCAATGTTTTCTCATATGATTGAAAGACAAATCTATATCCATACGAAGTTTTTCCTTCTTTTTCGAAGACGTCAAACAATGTCACAACTTCAATAAGAGGATACTGTTTTGCGGTATCTCGTATGTGTGCATCCACTTCTTCTTTACTCTCTCCACTCTCCACAAAGAATGCAATGTCACGACTCATACTTGGATACATAGAAGCTTTTTTGTATGGGGATGTATTGACGCGAGGAGAATTTGGAATTGTTAATGCATCCATGACAATTTTTGATACATCGACTAATTCAATAATATCTGTAATATCTAACTCCAAAACCTTAGCAGTCCCTTCTTTATATTCTGTCATCTTTGCATGCTGAACAATCTGTGTATCTATTCCTAAACATACACACAGCTCACCAAGTATAGTTGCAACACTCCGACTTTCATCTACCTTCTTTGGCCACTTTGGCATACCAACCCCTAGTGCAAGATGAGTTCGTTGTGACAATGTTTGTAGAGATGTATCTGTAAGCTTTTCTGCTCGATGTACTATGCCTATTTCAAAGAGTTCTACAACCTTTTTCTCAACAAGATCAAGGTATGGATAATTTTTAACAATGGCTTGACCTAACTCTGGAGCAAGAGTCCCTCGAAGAGCATCACGCTCAGACGTCAACGCATTTTCCAAAACTATTGCATCATGATTTTTCTTACCATCAATCAATGTGTGTAGTAATACTTCAGTATATCCTTTGTGAACCAAAAACTTTCGTATTGCTTGTAATACTTGATATCGTTTTTCCTGTGACACCTGTACCACTTTTTCTGTTGGGATATATGCAACAGTGTCATATCCAACATATCGCATAAACTCATCAACAACATCTGCCTCGATACATAGGTCTGCTCGGTATATAGGAGCAGTGACAGCATATGAACCGTCTGCAACTTTTTCAACCTGCGCACCTGTTTTAGGTAATACTTTCTCTATGAAATCTATAAATTTTTGAGTCAGCGTTACATCGGAATCATCAACAAGTGTCACACATCGAGTAACATCAACAGATATACGAGTCAATTTCTCTGATGTATATAGCTCATCAAGATTTACGGATGTTTGCGTATTATGAATAACAGCTTCTGGCATATATGTTCGTACAGCTTGCAGAAAAGATTGTAGTGCCACTATAGGACGCTCTATAGTTACCCCTTGTTCAAAACGCTTTGAAGAATCATTCATAAGATCAAGTGAACGAGCTGTCTTACGAACAAGAGTTCTATCAAAAGAAGCTGCTTCGAGGTATATATTTTTTGTCTCAGCAGTGACCTCAGCCTTGACACACCCCTTGACTCCAGCAATAGCAAGGATATCCTTATTGTCACGTATCACAAGTGTTCCTTTTTTTATAGAAATATCCTTACCGCCAAGTATAGTTACCTGAGTGTCCGTATCTACAGTAGCAACTCGTATCACTCCATCAATCTTATCAGCATCAAACGCGTGCAATGGTTGCCCGGTATCAAACATCATGAGGTTAGTAAGATCAACAACAGTACCTCGACTTTGTTGTCCGAGTGTCATGAGGGCACCTGCAAGATCTTGTGATGATGGATTGTTATGTACACCATCAATACGAGTGAGTGTATACAATGAACACACGTGCTGTGCTTCAGTATCTACAAGTGAAGGTTGTACTTCATGAGATAAGAATGAAGTATCTATCTTTGTGTGAATAAAATCATAAAATATAGGCTTGAGTTTTAGTTCAGGCACAAGCAACGCAAGCTCTAGTGCAACATATCGTATACCGTAGGCGTATGGAGATCGATCAGGAAGAATCTTGATATCATATACTGTGTCATCTCCTTTTTTTTCAATACTTTCAATCTCAAATGCTCGCATAGTAAAAATATCCGCCACCTGAGAGGGTGTGGGCATGTTTTCAGGGTTTTCCATGTATGACGAAAGCCAGTTATATGAGATACGCATATGGTATATAGACTAACAAATATAGTGTATCTTAACCAGTGTACGGTATGTTGACATTTTATATAAGTGTATTACTATATGTAATAGTCCTTTCGTGGGAAGACGTGACACATGTTGTCACAAAACCCTTAAACCAAAATTTGAAATTTGAACATGAATGCTGTCACAATAAGACAAAGTAGCCCTACCTTCTGGAATGTAAAGGGACACTCATTTGAACTAGCTTTCTTCGGAGTCAAATCTTGCGATTTGCATCACCTCCCCATGCCAAGAGTAAAAGATCTTAAAATCAAATCGTTAAGACCATACTGCACTCCAAAATTTCAGAAAAGCATGTATGGGTTTACTCCGGATAATCCTCAAACGGAATTGGGTAAATTTGTCTTCGAAAAAATCAAGGAATCTTTGAGTGAAAAAGACAAAGGCAAACTACACATGTATTGCCTCCTTGGTAGTCCTGCAGATCGTATGGGTGCAGACTGCTCTATTCAGCTAAGAGGAAAAAATAAGCAGGCACTGGTTGACCTTACGACCAATCCTAAAAAACAGCCTGCAGATGATGACATCTTGATTCTGCATTACAATGCACTGATGTTGGCATACAGTGGTCAAGATTCTCAATATCTTGACAGATTCGTTCAAAGAATCGTAGACAAGCTTCATCCGAGAATCTACGGATGAAAAACATTATCACAAAAACCCCAACCGTGCAGTGTGCATGGTTGGGATATTTTTATACACACTATTTATATTAAAACCATCGTGAAAATCGTAGATCCCCTGCATACATATCACGAATATCATCGACACCATACTTGAGCATAACAAGTCTATCTATACCCATACCAAATGCAAACCCACGGAGTTCCGCAATCTCTTGAGGTGTCATATATGACCCAAAACCATGAGCTAACACTTCGGGATGAACCATACCACCTCCTGCTACTTCAAGCCATCTATCTTTCCAAAAAATATCGACTTCAAGACCAGGTTCAACGAATGGGAAAAAACTTTCTCGAAACCGAATCTGTATATCAGAACCAAAAAATTCTTTATACATATCTGTAATAGTATTTTTTAAATCTGCAATAGAAATATTTTTTCCAATAGACAACCCTTCAAGCTGATAAAACTCAGCTTCATGTGTTGCGTCTGTTGCTTCATTTCTAAAAACTTTTCCAGCGGATATGATTTTAAATGGAGGTTTTTGTGAAGTATCATAAGCCCCTTCAAGCATACGACGTATCTGGGCTCCTGAGGTGTGAGTACGAGGAACAAGTCTCTGTATACCCAACTCCTCTTTTCCTGCAACATGTGCGCCGTACTCTTTACCTAACCAAAATGTATCTTGCGTATCTCGAGCTGGATGATCTTTAGCTACACGAAGTGCATCAAAGTTATGCCACTCTGTTTCTATCTCTGGCCCTGTATATTGCACAAATCCATATGATGCACATATGGTAGTAAGTTTTTCTATAGCTTGAGTAATAGGATGCATAAATCTATACAATTTTATTTCTTAGTTGAGGTCTTTTTTATAGTCGTTGTACTTGTTGTCGCTGTACTTGAGGCCATATTTTCTTTTTTCCATACTTTGATCTCAGGAATATATGATTCAATATGATCAAGATCTTGATATCCACCGTACACCTTATCATCAATTACCAGAGATGGATTTTCTGTAATATGGAAAATAGACGATAGTGTATCAAGAGCAGGAGTATTCGTTGTTTTATCAAAATAATACACACGAATCTCAGGATAATCTTCTACAATCTTATCAAGTATGATTGACTGCGCTCGACATGTTGTACAATCTACATCATAAAAATACAATATAGAAACTGTGTTTTGTTTACATCTATCATGATACTCTTTTGTCAACAAATAATCTTTTATTTGTAGAAGTGAATAATATTTTTTGAGAGAAATTACATCCGCATTAAAATATCCAAGTTGGTTTTCTAGTGATTTTACTTTTAAAGCAACTTCATTTAAATCTTGGTTAAAACCAGTGTTTGCATCTCCAGAGTTTGTAATATATTCACATGAAGTTTTTTGCAACAATGAAAATCTTGTTTCAACAGACAAAATATCTACACTAATCTGACTTTCAAGATCTCGGAGAGATTGTATTTTCTTATCGCTCAATGTATTACTCAGCCACAGTGAAAAGAAGAAAATGGCCAATGTAATAATAAATGTGTATATGTATCGTCTTGTATTCATATATATGTATAGTATACGGATTATATGCAATAAATCCACCGTTAGATGTCCCCTATCGCCACCCTACTCGTTTAGCAGTTAACCAACTGTATATAGACCGAATCACCCAAAATGGAGCAACAAAACTATATATCAAGATAAAATATGGAACATTCCAGAAGTTATGCTTAGTTACTTTTGATATCTTTCGACCAAGAATATAACTTGTAACCAGAGTTAGATATACAAACAATGCAAGCACAGCATATATCTTTGTATTTATAAAAAAGAAATCAATAGATGGCCATGTGAAGTTAGAAAATCCAACAAGATACAACTTGAGTGCCACTTCATATGTTGCAAGTGACATCTTATAGACAGAATATCCAAACACAAACAACAAAATAAAATACGTAAAGACTGTCATCGGTAATGTGAACATACCAAGATTTTTATATGTCTTGTTGAACAACATCTTTCTATAATCAATCATGTTCATAATAAATCCATGACTCCATCGTAGCCTTTGTTTGTACAAACCTTTCAGTGTGTCTGGACCTTTTGTTCGCACGATTGCGTTGTGTGCATGATCAATCTTCAATCCGTGAGTATGCATACGCATAGTAAGTTCAATATCCTCTAGATTATGAGCATTTCTATATCCACCAACCATATCAAACACTTCTTTTCTAAAAATAGAAAAAGCTCCTGGCACCACAAACACTCCTTGTGCCAATCCAAGCATCTTTTTTGTAAATGAAAAAATCTGATATTCAATCTCTTGAGCTTTTTGAACAAAAGTTCTTGGCTCTGAAATAAGTACTGTTCCTCCAAGAGCCATAAGTTTTTCATCTCTCATAAAACATGGAACAGCTTTCATGAGGGCATCGGTCTCTATCTCCGTATCAGCATCAAATGATGCAACAAGGTCAGTTGTAACAAACGTTAATGCATAGTTTAACGCAGTATGTTTACCTCCGTTTTCTTTTGTGAGTACTGTCACTTGGGGATGACCTTGATATTCTTGCAATATCTTCCAAGTATTATCTTTACTTCCATCATCTATGGCAATGATATGAAATTTATGTTTCGGGTAATCAAGTGACAATACAGACTCTATGGTCTTTTTAACCGTATCTTGCTCGTTCCAACATGGGATAAGAAATGTAATAGATAAGTAGTCATCTAAACTAAACAAGTGTCCATGAGCATCCTCTTGATCAATAGTGTCTTTGTGCTCAAAAAAGAGTACGAGAAAAAAAACCTGTATATATATGGCTATAAACAGGAATATGGTGTAGACGTAATCAAAAGAGTTAATCATACGAAGTTCTACACATTATAGCATACTTTTCTTAAATTTCAAAAAGAATGATTCAATATATGTGTATGAAATCTGAGCAAATACAATTGTTATAGAGAAGGCAAGCACACTTTCAAGTATAGACATTCCCCTGCCAAAAAGTGCCTGGACGACAATGATCGCAAACATATGATATGCATATAGTCCGTAGGATATCTTGCCGAGATGTCTAGTAATCTTTGCATGATACCCAGGAGACACTTGCTCCACTGAACCTTTTGTATCTGTTGCAAGAATAATCCAGATACATGTTGTATATATAACAGGCAAAATATACAGAGATATTCCGATAGCTCCGGTGAATTTGATATATAAAAAACTTATAAAAGAGATTACAGCACTAAGAGCATATACATGAGCATTTTTTTGTATATGCGTAATGCACCGAGCTCGTATATGCAACAAGTATGCAAGATACATACCTGAGATAAATGCTGGTACCGAAGAAAATATTGAGTAACTTACATAATTCCAGTTATCAGATTGTATGTATCGAGCATATAGTCCATATGCAAACATGCTCCATAATACGACATGAATAATACTTCGGAGCACCTTTGGCTTATATGTTTGAGTACCTATGATATACACCATAAGCACAATAGGAAACAAAATATAAAATTGCTGTTCTACAGATATTGACCATAAAGGACCAACAGATCCGACACCAACAGTGTTTGGCAATCCAGTAAGCATGCATGTATTTCCTAAAAAATATACAAATCTATACATACACCCAATAGACTCACCAGGGGTGCTCACATTATGCCATACATAACTAATACTCAGAACTAAAAAATACACAGGCCATATTCGAAGTATTCGTTTTTTAAAAAAATTACCAACAGAAAAATCTCCTGTTTTTTTATACTCAGACAAAGAAAGATAGGTAATAAGAAAAGCACTTAACACAAAAAACATCTGTACCCCAACTTCCCCATGAGCAAACCAACGTGTCCCAAAATTAGTCACTTTAAAAAAACTAAAATATGCATGAGAAATAAACACCAACAAAAAAGCATAAGTACGCAAGGTATCGAGTGATCCGAAATAGGGTTTCTTTTCTGAGTTCATGATATATGTTGTAGCACACTATGCCTGACTTTGACTATCTGTTACTACTGTAGCTATTTCTGTTAAAAAACGTTTATCAACTTTAGACATCATCATATGTATAAACGTATCAAGCCCTGAAAGATAGGTGTGGACATATATCTTATGGTCGTTATCGTATATATAAAACTGTGAGGCTGATTGTGAAAATGTTACCTTCAATACATCAGCCCAATTCATCTCAATAATTTTTCCAGAAATACCTTGGAAAATTATTTTTGTATCGTTATACCATATCTTATATTTTCCATAATATATAAATCCTATCGAGAGACCCATAGCAATAAAAAATTCTATATGTGAGATGAGAGCATTCATACCTGTTTGAGTATTTGTAGTCCAAGAAAAATCAAATATTGTATCGAGAAGAAATACTATATAGATAATTGAAAACACAAGAAGACACGATCTACCCAGAGTGACATAACTTTGGGACATACTCATCATAGTAAAACCTTCCTTCTCTTCAGTTACTGTGCGTTTAGGAACATAGGCAAGGACAAGAGAGATAACTACGAGGATTAAAATATACGAGAGATATGTCATAGTGTTATTATACAAAACTTTTACAGTGAGAGCGAATATTTTATGAGGCCTTTTTACTGAACCACTTCAACGCATTTGGCCGACGATGAGGACACCCTGGCCAACAACATGGTCTCTTCTTTCCTTTTCTTAGATCAGTACAAAGTCTTTCAATATGCTCTGCTCGAGTTTCTTTTTTCTTTACACTTGTTACCCAGCAAATCCATTCATTACGAGCTAAAGGAGTAAGTTTTTTCCAGAGGAGAGTGAGATCGTCATGTGATTTAAGGACGGATGATAGGTCTTTAGGAGTGGTGTGTAGTTTTTCGCTCATGGGGTAAGTATAGCAGATATCTTTACATAATCATTCCTTCAACAAAGTCTCTATAAGCACATCAGCATATTCTCGATCGTTATATGCTTTCGAGAGAATATTGTATACTTCTTCATTTGTTCCACGTAGTAAAAGTTTTGGCATTAAACTGGATAATATTTTAAATGTATGTGTATCATGAGAATATCTTTGTAAGATTTCCCAAAATATACTTTCCAGCGTAAGATGTTGCATTTCCACTTCATCTAAAACCATACCTGCCGATAATTTTTTAGCTGCAATATGCATACCCATAGTCAATGGATACCCTTTTTTAATATATACAGATTCTCCAGCATTTTTAAGAATCTCCGCGAAACGCTCATGCAGCGCACCCCAAAAAAATGCAATTTTTAACTTAGACATAATCAACTCTGGGTGACGTTTTAATAATTCAACCATTCCAGATTGAATTCTTTCGATAGATCTATTTTCTCTCCCAATCTGAAATTCTACAAATCTTTTAAATTTATTCCAGTACACTTCTGTTGCAGAATGAATATTCATATTAACAATATCATCTGAATAATCAAATTTAAAAATACTTTTTATATCTTCCAAATCTACCGTATCAAAATCTTCATCATCAATAAAAAGAATTTTCTTTTTTGTACCTTTAATACCTTTGAACAGACCAAGATAAAATTGTTTATCGTGAGAGGGTGGAATTTTATTTAAACCGTACTCTTGTATTAACAAATCATAATCTTTAACTGTAGATTCTGAAAATACATCATACAGATAATGTGATACATCCCCTTTGTACCACATAATCCTTTCAGGAACAATAATATCAGCATCTTGTGCAAAATCCAAAAAATCTTGAGCATCCTGTTGTGTTGCATGCCTACCTAAATACACACTTATATCATAACTCTCTACAGGAATACCTTGTTCTTTAAAAACCTCCGACAAAGGTATATACGTAGGCGGAGGAATTTCTATTTTATATACTCTATCAAACTTGGTTTCGCGGGAAAAATTATCACGTTCTGACATGATTGTATAATAACACACCCACTCTTCTTGTCATATGTTCCAAAATCCTTCGTAATAAAATTCATATCAATTACCACCGAATCAATCCAATAATGGCAGTAATTACGTAGAAAAACTGTAGTACTAGAAAAGACCATCTTTTATCGATTATTGCCCAGCAAGCAAAAAGTAATGCTGATATTAAAAGTAATATAAAACCTAATATTTCATTTCCTGTATTTGATGCTATTAAAATTGCATATACGATAGCGAGAAAGGAACCAGAGAATTCACATATAGTGGTTATCTTGTTTTTGTTCATGGGGTAAGTATAGCAGATATAGTACCACCCTAGTACCACCCTCTTTCCTGAGATCCAGTAATAATTGCATCGTACTCACTCTGACTTATGTATTGAGGAGTATATGAATCACTATTTGCTTGTATGTTCTTAACAAAGGCACGCATATGGTTTCGTGATCCTTTCTGAAGGTTGTTGTAGACAATAAGAATATCTTCCTTGCTGGTTTCTTTTTTAAAATTTTCTAAATCTTTAATATCAAGATCCTCAATAGTTGCTCCAACTATAAGAGCATTAGCAAGTGATGCTTTACCTTTCGTAGTTAATGTATTGTAAAGCTCTTGCATATCTTTAGAAGTAAACACTCCAACAGTATTATCTGTAACAGGGTCTTTGATACCATATCTCGCAAGAAGCACTTGTATTGCATCAGTATGTGTTTGTTCAGAAGCAGAAATATTTGAGAATACTCTCATGCCCCAAGTATTAGCAAGTGTTATATATACATCGCGAGCCAATTTCTCTTCTTCACGCATTTGTACAAGCCCTGTTATTTCTTTATCTGACAACTCAGATTTTTTAATTCCAGAAATAAGAGCATTACCATCAAGCATATCACTTTTGTCGACAACATAATCAGATACGTTGTTGTTTTTTATTTTATCCAAAAATACTAGTGATACAGAAACGAGTACTATAATTCCAACTATACCAAATATTATTTTCTTATTATTTTTCATATATTTTTATTATAACATTTATATAATTTGATAGCGTTGGTTGTTTTTAGTTTATAATTCAACTCTTCTCGAGTGCTGGAACTAGCTCTCTAATTGGTGAGCCTTCTCGAGATAGAACCCTGTGGTTTATTGCCAGGTAAGGTTATTTTTAATGTTTTAAGTGTAGCATATTGACCTTTCTCGAGAGCTTAGAATTCACTCTTTCTACTTATATAATATTAAGCTTCTTAAACCAGTATTCCCAGACCTTTTCCAAATTTAATGATTTTATTTCTTCGGCAGAATACCAACTTATACTCTTTGCACCCTCTTTCTCTAAAGTCACACTCTCAGATTCTACCTGTGCTTTATACAAATACCAGTAGTGAACTTCTGCTGATTTGCAAAAATTCCAAGGTATCTCTTCTTCGCAGACAAATTCAACATCTTCTAGAGTAATACCTGTTTCCTCCCTGAGTTCTCTAAGGCATGCAACCTTAGGGTCTTCACCCTCATCAATATGACCAGCTGGACAAGCTAATCCAAAAGGTGGATTTATTCTATCAAGCAATAGGTACTTGCCCTTACACTCAATAACAACACCTGCTGAATAGTGCATTTCTCGTCCATCACTTGATATTCCTATCTTCTTAATTTCCATAGGTTAATCTAGTTTGATTTTAGTTAGATCACCACCTAGACACACTGGGAGCATTCCACCAATTTCCACTGTATTTGGCTGTTGAGGCAAGTTGTTAAGTAGAAATATTTTCTTACCTAGAGAAAATGCAAAACCGATTTCAAGAAAAGAGTTTGCACCTATGTAGTTATCTGTATCCTTAAGTCTATCGTTGAGAATCAAAACAGCGTCACCTTCTTTGATTTTGTTGAAATGGTCAATAATCATCCTGTTCTTGAACTCGTACTGTTCAGTTTCTGACATACTTGAGTAATCACCAGTTTCTTCCATGTTTGGTAGTAAAACTTGAAAACCAAGACTCTTTAGCTGATTCTCAACCTCACTCATTTTTTCTTTTAATTTCATTGACCCGCAGATGACGATTGTTTTCATACTTTTATAGTATATCAGCAACACACATTAAAGTAATCTTTACACACTGCTCGAACTAGCTCTCTAATTGGTGAGCCTTCTCGAGATAGAACCCTTTTGGTTCGTTGCTATGCAAGATTATATTTATAATGTTTTTATAATAGCACAACAACCCCTCTCGAGAGTAGACTACAAACTATTAGGTTCAAACAATTCTCTTAAAGCAGGTTCTTGCATAACCACATGACTGCATCCATATTCCGCAAATATTGAGTATCCATTGGTAATATATTTCTGTATTTCGCTGACAATATACTGATCCCGTATAACACTGGAGTCAGCCGAAACCTTATTTACTTCTGATGCAATTACTACTGGATTAGATACATCATAGAAAAATTGAGTGTCATGTTCATCAAATTCTTGATTAAAAAGATCTCTGTGTATCTTCTTCATATTATCTAAAGAAAAATCATAATCATTCCAACCACTTTCTTTTTTATCACCATCCAGATATCGAGTTATATACTCTACAAAATCAGGCTTTGGGTCATTTTTTCTACCCCACTGTAAAACAACTCGTGCAAAATAATAGTATTGGATAATATCTCTAGGATAACTTTTTTCTAGCTCTGATCTCTCATATTTTTCATCAGGTTCTGGAGAATGAACATCAATCTTTTTCTGATGTGCCAAAAAAGTCACAAGTCCCATACCACTATGTTTTATGATTGCTTGCTCTTCAGTGTTTTCTACTGGTCGTATTCCACCTTCTGTAAACACTATTCTCTTTTGATTTTTTGTTTTATCAAGAAATTTATTCCAAAAATATTTAAGATTATCCCACTGAGGATGTTTTGGATCAAACACATGCTTTTCTCCGAAATAGTATAAATAGTTGTTACCAGATTGGAGTTTAAGTACATAAGGGATACTATGCTTGATTTTTGAATATTGTTCGTAGGTGAGGATAGGCATAATTTTATATGTATAAAAAATTAAACCATTTGAACTCTTAAAATAATAAAATAAACAAAGTAAATAACTCCAATCATAAAACTAAAATATTCTAAAAATAAACAAACATAAGAGATCAGACTTAATTTAAAAGTGTATATACCATGTTGTAAAATATTTACACCTATTTTATGATTTTTAATCAATTCTGCTTGTATTTTTATTATTTCTTCTAAATTTTGTAATTTATCATTTGATCCATTACTTTTTAAATCAATAATTTTATTATTTAAAATATTTTCTTCTTCTTTTAATGAGGGCAGTTTTTCCCTTGCATACATGACTGTTTTAGATAAAACTAATTTAATGAAATTTAAAAATTCAAATAATATACCTAAAAAAATAGCACTAGAGAAAAAGAAAAGATATTTTGTAATCAGATCAATATTAAAAACCAAATCTTTAGTAAATTGTTGCACTGTAAAAGACAAACCAATTGCGGCTGTTGATAATGAAATTATATATCTACTTAATGATTGTGAGTAATTAAATATCTCTTGATCAATACCAATAGTATAAGCACTTAACATAAAATCCCAAACTTTTTTCATGGTGACCCTACAGAGAATCGAACTCTGATTACCGCATTGAGAACGCGATGTCCTAACCGTTAGACGATAGGGCCATGGCAGATAATATACCAACAAAAGCACATAAAATCAACCTCTTGCATTAAATATTCACTATGTTATAGTGTACCTATAAATCGTCACGGGACGCTCCCACTTGTGGGTAACATACAAAACTAGGAAATCATATTCCTAGTTTTTGTTTTTAATTCTTGTAATATCCTATAGTCTACCCAACCCATTCTATATACAAATCTCTTCACATCCACAGGTTTTATATGTTTTTCCTTTTCCACTCTCTTCTACCCCTACATTCTCACCTAAAGATACCATCCAGACATCTCCTTCAGAGTATTCAATTCTTGATTTTTGTTCTATGTTCTTTTTACAAACATTCCACACATCAAAGTTTTTCATATATCAAACTTACTAAAACCATGTTTACGTAATACAAAACAAAACCCGAAGAAATGTATAAGTAAAAATCAACCCTACCTCTCCTTATAAAACAACTTATTATCAAACCGCACATCTATGTATTCAAGATTCTTCAGTATATCTGGCTTATTTTCTACAACATCTCTCATGTGTGCCATCGTAGTACTCGCTACAAAACCAGACTTGATTGTATATCCATCAGCACTCATGAGTTCAAGCATATTTTCATGGAGCACCGCCTTCTCTACCCTATACTCTCGAAGAAAATCCACAAACACCGGATCTGTACACAATCCTTGACAAGAAACTGTGTCAAGCATGTGTATAGGTGAGGACACATCACGCTTCCAGCTCACAAACAACGGACCCGTGTATGTAAAACTTCTTTTAAAAATCACTCCCGCAGTGTCATACAAGTAACACTCATCTTCACACCATACGCCAAGAGGTTTTCTATCTTTGATATGAATAATGAGCTGCCTATGTATATCTAACGAAAGAGTAACGGCTTCAACACTTGGGTATGTTTGAACAATAACATCTTCAAGATGTTTTTTTTGGTATAGGAAAATATTTTCATTTGGTACAATACCGTATCTGTATCCATGTATGAGTGATTGTATATCTTGTTCCAATGCTTGAACATCAGTATGCCGAGCTCCTTGTATACTCACTCCTGTGATACGGAAAAATGGCGCATACATACACACAGCAACTAGTGCAAGCGCAAAAAAAATACCTATAGTAATAAGTATCTTTCGTAGCCTTCTTCGTTGTTTATTTGATAACTTCAATGCCATGCATGTATGGTAACAATGCTTTTGGAATCTTTATACTTCCATCAGCTTGTTGATTATTTTCTATAATACTTACAAGAACTCGGGGTGTGGCAAATGCAGTATTGTTGAGTGAGTGTACAAACTTCATCTTTCCTTCAGCATCTCGGTATCGAATGTTTAATCTTCGTGTTTGGAAATCATGGAAATATGACGCACTATGAGTCTCTCTGTATGTGTTCTGACTTGGCACCCATGCTTCTACATCGTATTTTTTGACATGACCAAGACCAATATCTGCGGTACACATAAGAAGAACTCGGTATGGTATCTCAAGCTCCTGCATCATGTCTTCTACATTTTTCAAAAGTTCTTCATGAAAATCAACAGACATAGCATGACTTGCCTCGCATAAAATCACTTGTTCAAGTTTAAAAAACTCATGCACTCGAATCAATCCTTTTGTGTCTTTACTATGACTTCCCGCTTCACGTCTAAAACATGGTGAAAAAGCCAACATCTTTTTAGGTAAATCTTTTTGCTCTAACACCTCTCCTGCATAGTAACTCATAGTAGCCACCTCTCCAGTTCCTGCAAGATAATCACCATCTTGTGTCTTATATAAATCGTCTTCTCCTTGAGGAAGATATCCTGTTCCCATAAGAGACTCTCGACGAACAAGTGATGGAACAATCATTGGATCATATCCTCTCTTAATCAAGAAATCCATTGTATACTGCCAAATCGCAAACTCAAGTTGAGCTCCTGCACCTTTTAAAACATATCCTCTAAATCCAGAAATCTTTGCCCCTCGTTCAAAATCAGCCATACCATGTTTTTCACATAGTTCGATATGATTCTTTGGCTCAAAATCAAACTTTGGAATAGTTCCCCACACTCGAAGTTCTTGATTATCATCTTCACTTGCACCTTCTGGTACAGACATATCAGGAATGTTTGGAACTCCAAGCATTGCTTCCTGCCATGATTTCATAACTTCAGCTAACTTTTCCTCATCAGCTTTCATCTCATCTTTCAACACTTTCATCTTTTGCATCAACTCTTCTTTTTGATAGTTTGATCCAAGATGTTGAGGATTAGCAATAAACACACCCATTTTATTTTGCTCTGCCTTCTTATTTTCAATACTTGTCAAAAGACCTCGTCGAGTATCATCAAGCGATATAAGAGCATCTACATCAAAAGGAATTCTCTTTTTTCGTGAGGCTTCCTGAATGAGATCTTTATGTTCTCTGATGAATTTAATATCGAGCATATATGTGGATTTTCTTGATCTTTTATTTCTTATGTGTGAATAAATTCTTTATAAGAACATGATATCAGAAAAGTTACTATATTTCCATGATATCAAACGCTATAACACACATCAGTGAAAGTAACCCGACCTTTATGAGAGGTCTATTAGGTAAGATACCAGACCCTCCGAAAGAGCTATATTTTGAGGGTAATGAGCAACTTCTCTACTCAAAACAACATATCTATATATGTATTGTTGGACCACGCAAGGCAAGTAGCTATGGACAAGATGTTACATCCCATATCATAGAACATCTCGCAAAGATGAACGTTATCATTGTCTCTGGTGCAGCATATGGTATCGACGGTACTGTGCACAGTTCATCTATAGACCATGGTATTCCAACTATTGCTGTGCCAGGATCTGGTATAGATGATGAGGTTTTTTACCCTCGAGCACATCTCGAACTCAAGCACAAGATTATTGAACACGGCGGACTTATAGTTAATGAGTTCAATCCTCTTGCACGAGCTTCTCCATGGAGTTTTCCTGTGCGTAATCGCATTATGGCAGGCATGTGCCATCTCACCATAGTTATAGAAGCAGAAAAAAGTTCTGGCACATTGATCACAGCACATTTAGCAACAGATTATGGAAGAGAGGTTATTGCTATTCCTGGTTCCATCTATTCCCCAACTTCTGGCGGCACCCATGAACTTATAAGCAAAGGAGCAACTATTTTTACTTCACTAGAAACATTGACAGAAGTGTTGACAAACATTGCTAAGAATAATGACATAGATCTATGGAAAGATCCTGTAGATATGCAAACCATACAAGATCAGATACAGAGCGATGATTCAGATGTTTCTATCTCACCAACCAT
>CAZFNX010000014.1:9185-16203 GCA_964520195.1 uncultured Candidatus Saccharibacteria bacterium | reverse complement strand
AAATAGAAGTGCCTTGTGTGCGACATATTTTGATGTATCAAAATAGAAGTGCCTTGTGTGCGACATATTTTGATGTATCAAAATAGAAGTGCCTTACACTTCGTGTGCGCAGAAGAGGATTTGAACCTCCACGCCCTTACGAGCGCTACCACCTCAAGGTAGTGCGTCTACCGTTTCGCCACCTGCGCATGTCTGGAGTCTACTATACTTCAGGTTGTATATCAACACCACTTGTGCTATGATGATTTCTGTAAAGAGCGCGATTAGCTCAGTTGGTAGAGCAACTCATTTACACTGAGAAGGTCGGGGGTTCAAGTCCCTCATCGCGCACTAAAAGAAAAGCCTTTACTAGGCTTTTTCTATTACACACACTTGCATTATGTAATTAAATAGACTATTATATACTTATAACCACGAAAAAGACCCTTATGAAGTTCCGTCTTCATCGGGGGCTTTTTTATTGTCTTAATATACCCTTTTGATCATTTATATAGAATATTTTAGCATTTGTTCTCTTAAGTAAAATAGAACATTTCTTTTCGTTTGCAGGAGAAAGTATGCCCAATAACCTATTCTCAGACAAAACAAAACTAACCAAAGAAGAATAATCCCCGTCACTAGATATGAGTATCATTTTATCAAAAGACGCTCTATAAAAATCTTGCGTTGCTTTCAAAACTAAATCAGCATCACAATTACCTTTCGCTTTTCCTGTATTATCATAAACCACTTCTTTAAAAATTAAAATAAACCCACACTCCTGTAGATAAGCATACAATTTACTATACTTTGGTATATTCCCAATAAATATATATGCAATATTTATATCAAACTTCTCTTTCAACCAAATTCTAAATTTTTTGTAATCCATCTTCCAACCTAAAAAATTCATCCCCTGATGTAAATTTGCTCCATCAATATATGCATAGTTATTTTCCATAGATGAAATAAATTATATCATACTACCAATCAAAGTAATTTTTCTTACGTTATAGGCAATACTCACAGAGTGTTAATATTTGCCACACTATATATATGTATGCTATCACTATACATGTGAGTAAAGCACTAAAACATTTGGTGATCGTTGAGTCACCATCGAAAGCGAAAACTATTGGCAAGTATCTCGGCGATGAATATATCGTCATGGCTTCTGTTGGTCATATACGAGATCTTCCAAAAAATAATAAGAAGGCTATTGATATTGAACATGATTTCAAACCTCATTACGAAATATCAGCAGGCAAAGAAAAAGTTATCAGAGACCTCGAACAAGCTGTTCATAAAGTTGATGAAGTGTATCTTGCACCCGATCAGGATCGTGAAGGTGAAGCTATTGCATGGCATTTACAACAAACACTTGGATTAAAACATGCAAAAAGAATCAGCTATACAGAGATTACAAAAGAAGCAATTCTTGATGCTATCGCCCATCCGCGAACTATAGATCAGGATCTGCGTCACGCTCAAGAAGCTCGACGAGTACTCGACCGTCTTGTTGGATATGATCTTTCAGGATTGATCTGGAAAAAAGTTCGATATGGTCTTTCTGCTGGACGAGTACAATCACCAGCTCTACGAATCATTATGGAACGAGAGCGAGAGATTCGGGCCTTTATTCCTGAAGTGTATTACACCTTGACAGCAACATTGACAGGAGCAGGCATAAAGAGTAATCCCCTTGTGTATACCTGTGTTGAAGATGTTAAGAAAAAAGAGAGAGCTGAGGAAATCATCACAAAAGCTCATGAGAAAAAACAATCATGGGTTGTAACAAACATAGATTCAGGTGAAGTAAAACGATCTCCTAAGGCACCATTTATTACCTCAACCATACAACAAGTTGCAAGTACTCGACTCGGCTTTACCCCATCACGAACTATGCGTGCTGCACAAAAATTATATGAGCATGGACATATTACCTACATGCGAACTGACAGCACAAACTTAAGTAAAGCTGCTCAAGAAAGTATTTTAGAACAAATCAAAAAAACATATGGAGCAGAATATGTTGAGGCTCGATCATTTGCAGGAAAAGTGAAAAATGCTCAAGAAGCGCACGAAGCTATACGCCCAACACACATCACAAAACTTCATGCGGGAAACACTGATGATGAGAAAAAATTATACGAATTGATTTACGCTCGTACACTCGCCTCTCAGATGAGTGATGCGAAAACATTGCGCACAAAGATTGTTGCTTCTATCACTAATCATACACAAGAAAATTTTCCAGAGTTTTCTATCAATGGATCACGTATCCTTTTTGAGGGTTGGTTAAAAGCTGACCCTATTGCTCGGGGTGAAGATGTGGAAGTACCAGCACTCACCGTTGGCCAGAAGCTGGATTTTATAGACATACACTCACTTGAAAAATTTACAGAACCACCAAGTAGATATACTGAAGCCGGACTTATCAAAGAACTTGAGAAAAGAGGTATTGGCCGTCCTTCAACGTATGCAAGTAT
Source organism: uncultured Candidatus Saccharibacteria bacterium (assembly GCA_964520195.1). Classification (GTDB taxonomy): domain Bacteria; phylum Patescibacteriota; class Minisyncoccia; order Phycocordibacterales; family CAIZLB01; genus CAIZLB01. The sequence goes on along the minus strand of CAZFNX010000014.1, from coordinate 13,735 downwards.
TATGAAAACACTTGAAGAGAGAGCATATGTAGAAAAAATAGGAAGAACATTAAAACCAACAGATGTTGGCGATGTAGTAAGTTCTTTCCTTGAAGAAAATTTTGCAGACTATATCAGTGATTCTTTTACCGCAGAGATGGAAGACAAACTCGATCATATTGCAAATGGAGAAACAACATACGAAAAAGTTCTTGGTGATTTCTATAAACCATTTACAAAAACTATTAAAGAAAAAAGTACAACTGCAAAACTCACAAACATAGGACAATCAACAGAGTTTGTCTGCCCTATATGTGGATCTCCTATGGATATTAAACTTTCTCGAGGAGGAAAATTTTTATCATGTTCACGTTTTCCTGAGTGTACTGGTGCATTAACTATTGATGGTGTGGAAATAAAGGCAGAAGAACCTATAGGCACAGACCCAACAACAAATCTCCCTATCTTTGTAAAAAATGGACGCTTCGGACCTTTTGTACAACTTGGCGAAAAGACAGCTAAGATGAAAAAACCTCGCATGGCAAGTATTCCAAAAGAGGTTAATCCGGCCGACGTGACTGTAGAACTCGCACTCCTCTACCTATCTCTCCCTCGAACACTCGGAGTAAATCCTGCGAATCAAAAAGAGGTTATTGCAAACAAAGGTCGTTTTGGACCATATGTTGGATGTGATGGAGATTTTAGATCATTAAAAAATATTGATGTATATACAGTAACTCTTGATGAGGCACTCGAGCTTTTAAATACACCAAAGAAGCCTAGAGGATTTGTAAAGAATAAAAAAGAGTAGAAAAAGTAGGTTGAAAAATTCACCTAGTGTGCTATTGTGGTAAAAGCCTTTTGTACGGTTACAAAAGGCTTTTGTGCTGAACTTTACATTAAGACATTTATGAACGTCACATTCAACATCAACCTCACTCATCCTGTTACAGTATATTTCATATCCTGCCTGCTGTTTTTGATAGGAATGATTTTTCACGTCATTAAAGACGGGCAAAACACTCTACTTGACTATTTCCAAGAAAACCAGAGGCTCAAGAAAAAACTGTCAGAGAGCTTCAACAAGTCTCTTTTACAATCGTTCTGGTGGAATGATAAAAAATACACCCTTTCATATGTCTGCAGAATGGAAGAACACGTTAGCAGGGTCAACCAAGCAGAGGTAGAAAAGCGTATGCTCGCCATCCTTGAAGGGGAAACCCCTGAGACATTGTCTACTGCTAATTTCCTCGACAAAGCCGACGCTGCAGGTTTCCATAATCCCCACCTTATTCCAATACCAAAAGAAGATTGGTAGGGAAACACAAGTCCAAACAGCCGACACATTCCACATGTGCCGGCTCTTTTATACACTAAACACACTATATATATCAGAATCATCCTCTTCTTTTTCGGTAACAACACTCGATGTATCGTTAGAAACAGGATCAAGAACAAGTACATCTCCTGCATCATTTACAAGAACATTCTCTTCAACAATATCACTCATAGAAACAGGACCGTCGTTATGTAGTTTTCCTAATAACTTTTTAAGATCTACGAGATCATAATAATCAATCACAATCTTACCCCCCTGCTCTTTTGTCTCAATATGTACTCGAGTACCAAGGGCTTCATTGAGCTTATGTTCAAACTCGATAATCTCAGGATTTAAATCTTTTTCTTTTTTACGAGCTCTATCCTTTGCTATTTTACGAGCAATCATCTCCGACTCACGCACGTTGAGTTTTCGCAAAAGAATATCTTGAAACAATGTCTCCTGCTCTTCCGGACGATCAGCAAGCATAAGAAGAGGGCGTGTATGTCCTTCGAGGATTCTCTTTTGTCCAAGAGCTGTCAACATGTGTTCAGGAAGGTTGAGAAGTCGCATACTGTTAGTAACATACTCTCGACTTTTACCCATTTTCTCCGCAACTTGAGCATGCTTAAAGCCAAACTCTTGAACAAGTTGTTGAAATGCCCGAGCGCGATCAATCACGTTAAGATCTTCACGTTGAATATTTTCAATAATAGCAAGTTCAAGTTTAGTTCGCGCATCTTCTTCTTTTGCACGAATAATAGCAGGTACTTGAGTAAGCTGTGCCAACTTAGATGCACGTAGACGTCGCTCTCCTGAGATAAGTTCATACTCTACAGCAAGACCACCATCAGGCTTCATAATCTCCTTACGAGTCACTGTAATAGGCTGCAAAAGACCATACATTCTGATTGAATCAGAAAGGTCTTGCAGTGCTACAGGATCAAATTCTCGTCGTGGTTGATATGGGTTTGGATTTATTTTTTCTGTATCTATCCAAAAGATAGCATCACTATAGTATTCTGACATGTGAACATAATACCATGTCTATTTTTTTTCTTCAGCTTTTCTTTTATTGATAATATGTTTTATTTTGAAAAATATCCACTTTAGTGTGTATTGATACCAATAAGCACCGCCACATATACAACCCCAACACACAACGCAATCAAATGTTGCACCATATGCCTTGGTTTATCACAATGAGCTTCAGGCAACACATCACTTGTACACACATACAATAAAATACCAGCACACAAACTCAATATAGGTGCCAAAAAGTTTTCAGGTATATACATCCATATACCTGCAAGCACACCAAGAATTGGAGCAAATGCGTCAGCAAAAAGATATTTCTTTGAAGAGACACTATGTTTGGTTAGCGACACAGTATTAAACCCATCACTAAAATCATGTGCAATCACAGCAAATGCAACAAGAAACCCGAACTCTGGAGATACCCGATATGCTACAGCAATAGAAAATCCATCAAAGAATGAGTGTATAATCAGTGCAATAGCTCCAGTTTTTTTCGATGTAAGATGTCCATGAGTATGTTCGCCGCCCACATGGTCATGATGATCGTCGTGAGTGTGATGTAAAGAAAATATTTTTTCAGCAATATGAAACACAACAAAACCAACAATCACATAGATAAAAGGTAGACTACTATCACCTTGCATAGTAAATATTTCAGGCAACATTTCTAGGAAAATAACCGAGAGAAGCGTTCCTGCAGTAAGCCCTGTAAATATATGTGCATACCTTTTATATCTATATGCCACAACACCTCCTAAAAGGGTTGAAATAACTGTGGCGAGCATGATTATATACAATGTCATATACGTATACTATCACACCAGACTTACAAGAGATACCTTTATTTTACAAGTTAACCGACCATGCTAGACTTACTACATATGCAAAAAACATTACATTGGCTTCAAAAACACGCACTATACATCGTACTTCTACAAGCAATAGTTGCTATGCTTGGTAGTTTATACCTAAGCGACATCAAAGGATACGCTCCATGCGTACTATGCTGGTATCAGCGAATCTGTATGTATACACTTGTACCGATTCTTCTTATAGGTTTTTTTAGAGGGGATGAAAAAGTCTATCACTATGTAACACCTATTGCATTTGTTGGTTGGCTATTTGCCCTCTATCACAACCTACTCTATACAGGCATCTTCTATGCTGGAGATTCGTGTAGCTTTGGTATTTCTTGTACAACAAAATATGTAGAGTATTTTGGTTTTATTACTATCCCACTCATGTCATTTACTGCATTTAGTGTTATCTTAATTCTTTCTACTATCTACAGACGTTGGTTACGTAAAAATTCTTAATCTGCTATACTCAACAAATGAAATATTCAAAATCTACATCTATTACAACAGAAACCAAAGTAGCACTTGGTATCTTAACGCTAACTGTTGGTATTATTGTTGCAGGTATCACTATTTTTAAAAATGCTCCAGGAAATCTAAGAAACAGTAACGGAACATTAACAGAAGAAACTGTTATGAAAAATATAGATACAGGTCTTTCATTTACAGAATCAAAAGTTACTCCTGTTGGAAATCCAAAGATCACAGGCACAGGAAAAGGTATAGCTACAACAAGTACTTCGACAGCTCCTATTGCGGTGACTGAGTTTATGGATTATGAATGTCCAGCATGTGCATATCAAGGAGAAGTTATTACTAAAAAACTTCTTGAACTATATGGAAGTCGTATTACTATTACTCGACGAATCTTCCCAGTACACGGAGAACCAGCAATACAAATAGCTCGTATGGTTCTTGCTGCACAACTTGTAAGTTCTGATGCCTATCAAAAACTTCACTCAAAAGTATTTGAGACTCAAGACACTTGGGCACGATTAGGTACAGATGATAGAGAAGTATTTTTTAGAAAATTAACAAAAGACTTAGGATTGGATTATGACAAGCTTGTAGCTGATGGTAAAAAATATGCAAGTCAAATAGATACTGACAAAGCTGATGCGCTTGATCTTGGACTTCGAGCAACTCCATCATTTATCATCAATAACACCACTCGGATCACTGGAGGTGTTCCTGTTGAGTACTTTATGAGATATGTTGATGTACGGTAAAATCACCTCTCTTAAAACCTGATTTTCATAAAAAAGCCTTGTATATAAGGCTTTTTTATATGCTTGCTTTTTACTTGTCTCGTGGTATAATATAGAACTAGGAAGTACTTTGTAGTGTGCGTGCATGTA
>CAZFNX010000014.1:0-9085 GCA_964520195.1 uncultured Candidatus Saccharibacteria bacterium | reverse complement strand
TTGTCTCGTGGTATAATATAGAACTAGGAAGTACTTTGTAGTGTGCGTGCATGTAGGCACACCTTCCTGTTAGAAACAGAAACCAATAACCTGTTGAATACTATGACCGCTACTACAGCTCGGACAAAGAAACCTTCTGTTATGAGAAACAAGAAACCTCTGGCAAAGAAAAAAATTGTCAAACAAGGGAAAGAGCTTGAAGGAAAGCCTTCCTTCATCCCCCCGGAAAACGACCGCCGCTACGGGAGCGGAGACTGGGACTAGTGTCCTCACAACAACCTCTAGGTACTGCATTCTACGCAGAATCTAGAGGTGTTTTTATGTTCTACCCCACTCTACTTAGAATTCTTCACCGCATTCACAACACTCACCAAATCTTGCCACACGAGTATCAACATATCTTTTACATATCCTAAAAACTCTTTCACCCACTGCTTCGCTAAAATACCTTCAATACTTATACCTAAAAATCTAAGCAATATGAGCGCAATCAAAACAATAATGATTAATTCAAAGAAACCTTTTTGTTGAGTATGTTTATATGTATGTGCCATATGTTATATCTTGTCTATATATACATCATACCACAATGCGAGCATGAGGAGAACAAATATTCTTCTTCCAATAAACTTATCTCGTAGTGCTAATGGTGTAAATAATTTTTCAATCTCTTGCGTATGACACATATCCTGGATAATCTTGGAATCAAGAATAGTTTTCTTAACAGTTGCACTATCTCGTTGTAACCAAGTATGCCACGGAGTTGGAAATCCAAGTTTTGGACGAATATTTGTTTTTTGTGGCATGTATGCTTGAAATGTATCACGAAGAATATATTTTGTAGTACCATTTTTATACTTCCATGCATCAGGAATATCTCGTGACACTCCGTAGACTTCCATATCAAGAAACGGAACACGAAGCTCTAGCGAATGAGCCATAGTCATCTTATCAGCTTTTGCAAGTATGTCACCACGCATCCAGTTTAGAACATCAACATACTGCATGTATTCTGACTCTGTATATGCAGATGTATCTTGATCTTGCATATCAAGCAATAGGACTGGACTTGTATATGTATAGTTTTTAAATAACGCCTTTTTCTCTTTTTCTGTATATAAAGAAGCATTTCCAATATATCTTTTCCGTGCAGAAGTTAAGGCTCTATATAAAAAACTCACACCTGGTATTTTTCCAAGAAAAGGCACTATATCAACTGCAGTCTGAACAACTTCATGTATTGGCTCTAAGACAATAGTCTTAAACCATGTTGGTTGCAAACTAATCATTTGAATATATGGATTATATGTCTCAGCATAGATACCATACCCTCCAAACAACTCATCAGCCCCCTCTCCAGATAAAACAACCTTATGATGCTTAGCAACTTCTCCGGCCATCAAATACATAGATATTGCAGAAGGATCAGCAACAGGTTCATCAAAATGCCACGCGCATGTTTTAAGAGTTTTAAAATAATCATCAAAACTCACCTGAATCTCTTTATGATCAGTACCAAGATATGTTGCACATTCACGAGCATCCTCTATTTCTGAACGATCAGCACCAAATCCAATAGTGTATGTGGTAAGTTTTTTTGATGGATCAGTTTTTGTAATATGAGCATGTGCCAAACTAGCAATAATAGAACTATCGACTCCGCTTGAAAGAAACGATGCAACAGGCACATCAGCAATCATATGATGCGCTACAGAATCAGTAACAACTTTTTCTATCATCTTCTTTTTTGCATCATACGCTTCCTGTGAATCAACTTGAGGTTCGAGAGAAAATTGCCAATATTTTTCGATAGTAAATAATCCTGTATGTAAATCAATGGTCACACTATGTCCTGGAGACAACTTATATATATCTTGAAAAAAAGTCTCTGGATATGGATTATATTGAAATGTTACATACGCATGCACAGCTTCTGTATATATCTTTGGAACATATGATTCATCTACAAGGAGTGATTTTATTTCTGATCCATATGACACTATCCGACCTTCAAACATGCGATAGTACAGCGGTTTAATACCAAACTGATCTCGAGAAATAAACAATCTATGATGTACTTTATCATGAATAGAAAAAGCAAACATCCCTCGAAGTTTTTTTGGTAGTTCATGTCCCCATGCTTCATATCCATGTACTAAACATTCTGTATCACTTTGTGTTTTAAATACATGACCAAGTGCTTCAAGCTCAGTACGAAGTTCGAGATAGTTGTATAGTTCACCATTAAAAACAACAGTGATAGTGCCATCTTCATTGGAAATAGGCTGCTTCCCATGTTCAAGATCTATAATAGAAAGTCGTCGCATCCCCATCATAAAAGTTGGTTGAACAAAGATACCTTCATCATCTGGTCCACGGTGAATTATCTTATTCAAGGCTTTTGAAATAAGGCTTACATCCTGGTGTTTTTCGTAGTTTATGAATCCTGCAATACCGCACATATAGGGTATATATTACCATATAATGGTAAGGTTTTCCTGCCAACTTTCACAATCTCTACTTCATCCCCTCTACCACCTTCCGTGTCACTGGACCAAATATTCCAATAGCAGGTTTAATATTATGAGCTTTTTGGAACTTAATGAGAGCTGCTTTAGTTGCTCCACCGAACTTAGTTGTTTCTTTACCTAGAGATCCTAGGCCATTTTTAGAGATTGAAAAACCATGAGTATTCAAGAATATCTGGAGTTGTTTGATGTCATTGCCTATCATACCTGTAGTAACTATTCTTGTGTATGGTGTAGATGTATGAGCAGGTTTAGCAGATGTTGATGTAGTTTGAGTATTCCACCATCCTTGTTCTGAAGAAGAACTGCCGCCTCCATATGAAGGACCTGCTATCGGAGGCGGTGCAATGATAGTGAACGGTGTGATTGAGAGTGTATTGCTTACATTGCCAACACTATCTGTCACGGTAATAGTACAATCCGAATGTGTTCCTAGAGATAGAGCATTCAATGTAATAGTATTTGAACCAAGAATAGCATCTGTTGCGGCACTGCTACATGACCCTCCATATGAAATAGCCCCCGCTTCACTAGTAGTAAATGTATAATCTGGAGTAGTATCTATGCCTGTAGGTATAGGAGATACTTCGGATATAATCGGTGCGACTTTATCCACCAACACTACAACATTATTAAGATTCACTGCTTGATGTCCTAGATTATCTTGTAACGCATTTGATCCTGGTGCAATATACGACAGTGTTACATTTTGTGACGCATTAACAGTTTGAGAGATTGAGATATACACTTTATTACCACTAACCTGCACAGAGGTTGTTGTAGCATGCACACCATCTACTGATACTGAAAAATCTGTTGTTTGAGGTGTATGACTATCAAGATTTTTAGAATAAGTGAGCCTGATAACGTTAGTACTATTTATACTTGCACTCACAAGAGTTGGAACAGTGTTATCTATAGCAAATGAGACTGTAGTAGTTCCACTTGTGTTTCCTGCAATTTTCAATTGATTTACATGTATATGCTGTACTGTAGTATCTGATGGCGGAAAAGTACCTAGTGCATATATATTTCCACTATACTGGGCAGTTTGAGACATAACGCGCACAAGTAGAGATGGACCAGACTGCCACTCTCCAAAACTTCCATCTCCTTGTATTTGTGCATATTTAACACCTTTCCCGTCTGATCCTGTACCTAATACATATATATAACCATCAATAATATGTACAGTACTTGCAGCTGAAGTTATTCCATATAAAAATGGTAAATTACTATCCTGCTGCCATGTTCCTAGACTACCATCTCCATTTATTGTCGCATAATATACTGTATTTGTATCACCAGAATATTGTTGTGTTTTACCTCCAATAACATACAATTTATTATTTAATACAAACACATTTGCAGCAACTCGATTATCAGGTAATGGTGTCGCTGATTGCCAAGCATGCATTGTTCCATCAGTATCAACCTGAGTATAATAAACAACATTTGTAGGAGTAAAATTATTATCCATTCCTCCAACTGTATATATAAAATTACCGTTTGTTGCTAATCCAAAATTCCACTGAGGAGCAGGCAAACCGTTTGATTCTGTAATCCAACTTCCGACTGTATTTGTAGTTGTTGACAATGTAGCACTTTTAACCCTACTTAAACGCTCAAAATAAAACGGATCCACTCCACCAATAAGGAAAAGTTTCCCATTAAGATACACACCACTACCGAAAAATTGTCCAAACCCATCATATTGTCCTACTGTCTGCCATGATCCAAGAGTTCCATCGTTATGTATCTGAGCTCTATTTACATATGTTTCTTCTGTACTTGCATAATGATTCTCATCATACCCTCCCGCAGAATACAGATATCCATTTGCAACAAAGTTATACCCTCCGGTTCCATAGTTTAACGCTGGAGTTGTAGTAGCCCATCCACTATATGTAGCAGTCATAGAAACAGTCTGAGTTCCAGAAGCAGTTGTTGAGGCTATGTTTATAGAAAATACACCTCCAGCAGCACATGTAGTACTAGCATCTGATCCAGTCAAACCAGATACAGTTACAAATGTTCCAACTTCACATGTTCCACTAAACGTTACAGGAGAGGCTACAATAGAATCTGTTACAGGTGAAGTGATGACTGGAGTAGACGGAATATTTGTATCCGCCTCGATGGTAGATACACCGAACATCAGAGATAATACTAGTATGAAAATAAATTTAGGTTTTATATACATCATATACTAAGTATATTTTATATAAATAATAAAAGCAATCACCAGTATATAGTTGGTGATTGTTTTTATTTTGTACTATATACCCTTAAGAACTACTTTACCTCTGCATCTCGAATAGTATCATCTTTTGAACCCTCTCCTGTTGTACCAGTATCAGATCCTGACGCCGCTTGTCCTCCCGCTTGAGCTCCAGCAGCCGCACTAGCTTTTGAAACCTCATCATGAACCTTTGCCAGCTCCATAGATAACGCTTCAGTGTCTGATTTAATAACAGTCATATCATCTGTATCTTTTGATGTTCGTAGTGCACTGATCTTTGCCTCAACCGCACTTACAAGTTCTTGAGAAAGCTTTTCTTTGTTTTCTCGTATAGTTTTCTCTGCAGTATAGATAGCTTGATCTGCAGTGTTTCTAACTTCAATAAGCTCTTTCTTTTTCTTATCTTCTCCATCATGCATTTCAGCTTCTTTTTTCATACGCTCGATATCATCTTTTGAAAGTCCTGATGATGCTTCTATGCGGATAGACTGTTCTTTTCCTGAAGCTTTATCTTTCGCCTTTACATTGAGGATACCGTTTGCATCAACATCAAATGTTACTTCAATCTGAGGCACACCTCGTGGAGCTGGTGGGATACCGTCGAGAATAAATCGTCCAAGTGACTTGTTATCTGCGGCCATAGCTCGCTCTCCTTGTACGATGTGAATCTCTGTCGATGTTTGATTGTCGGCAGCTGTTGAGAAAATCTGAGATCGTGATGTTGGAATAGTTGTATTTTTTTCAACAAGATGTGTTGCAACTCCTCCCATAGTTTCAATACCCAGAGATAGTGGAATCACATCAAGAAGAAGAATATCTTTTACAGAACTGTCTCCCGCCAAGATACCTCCTTGGATAGCAGCTCCGAGAGCCACAACTTCATCAGGATTAATAGATAGGTTTGGTTCTTTATTGAAAAATGCCTTAACCTCTTCTTTAATCTTAGGCATACGAGTTTGTCCTCCAACCAAGATAACTTCGTTGATTTGAGAAATAGGAAATCCAGATGCTTCAAGTGCTCGTTTTGTAATCTGCATAGCTCGAGCTATAAACTCATCAGCAAGCTCTTCAAGTTTTGCACGAGTCATCTTAAGCACTAAGTGTTGAGGACTACCAGAACTATCTACCGTGATAAATGGAATATTTATCTCTGTCTCTAATGCTGAAGAAAGTTCTATCTTTGCTTTTTCTGCTGCTTCATCCAATCGTTGTAGTGCCAAAGCATCACCTCGAACATCTATACCAGATGTCTTTTTAAACTCATCTGCAATCCAGTGTATAATCTTTTGATCAATATTTTTTCCTCCTAGTTGTGAGTCTCCGTCTGTAGATTTTACCTCAACCACCTCTGCTCCAACTTCCAAGATAGAAATATCGAATGTTCCACCTCCAAAGTCAAACACTGCAACTTTCTCATCTTTCTTTTTGTTGAAACCATATGCAAGAGCAGCGGCAGTTGGTTCATTGATAATACGCTTTACATCAAGACCGGCGATCTTACCCGCATCTTTTGTCGCTTGTCGCTGTGCATCGTTAAAATACGCAGGCACTGTGATCACAGCTTCTGTAATCTTCTCACCTATACGAGCTTCTGCATCATTTTTCAACTTTGTAAGAATCATGGCAGAAACTTCTTCAGGAGTATAGTTTTTATCACCTATCTTTATAGCCACACCACCTGTTGTAGATTTTGAAATCTCATATGGAACTGTTTCTTTATTTTTCTGAACATCAGCCTCATCAAATGAGTGACCGATAAAACGCTTAACAGCAAATACTGTATTTTTAGGATTTGTCACACCTTGTCGCTTAGCAAGAAGACCAACGAGTCTTTCGTTAGTTTTTGAAATAGCAACAATAGAAGGAGTCGTTCGTGCACCCTCAGAGTTTTCAAGTATCTTCGGTTCACCTACTTCCATAACAGCTACTGCTGAGTTTGTTGTTCCAAGATCAATTCCGATGATTTTTGCCATATTGATTGTGTGTTTTTATTTAAAGTTAAATTATTGAATAATTTGAATACAAAAGGCAGGCAATATACATAGTATATGTCTGTCTTTTTAGACTTTCTATATACTCATTATACACTGCATGTCAAGTTTACACTTGATAGACTTTTACAAGTGCAGGACGAATCACTTTATCGTGCAATGTGTACCCAGCTTGCATAACCAATGCAATAGTATGGTCTTTTTCTTTCTCTGTCGTTTCTACATTTCCAACAGCTTGATGTAGTGATGGATTAAACGCATCGCCTACCTTTCCATATCTTTCAACCCCAACTTTTTGAAGTGATGCGTATATCTTTGACATAAGAGACTCTACTCCTTTTCTCCATGTCTCATCAACAGTAGTCCAACTTGGTTGCTGTGTCGCTTGCTCATATCCGTCAAGAGTTGGCAACATGTCTATAATCAATGTCTGATTTGCAAAACGTATTACATCGGCTTGAGTTTCCTGATCTCGTTTTCGAGCATTTAAAAAATCAGCTTTATCTCGTTGCCACGATGTCATCACATCCATCTTTTCTTGCTGTGCAGTTTTAAGATCTGCTCTAAGCTTTTTTATGATAGCCTGAGGATTACCAATCTCTTCTTCTGAGACAACATCGTCTTCGTCGTGGACGATTTCACTATCTCCATCATCTACTGATGTAGTCTTTTTTACACCTTTTTTCCCGCCCAACATCTCAACTATATGGTCGTCTATAGCTTCCTCATCGAGATTCATAGCTATCTTTTGTTTCTCATCTTTTTGATCATTACGGATATCTTCCTGTACATCTTTATCACTTTTTGTTTTTATATCTTGTGTATCATCGTTCATACCTGCATTGTAAATGGTTACAGTCGCCATTTCAAGGGGTTTTAGAGGGTTTTCGTGGTGTGGTAATAAAAACAAAAACCCTCTCCAGCTGGAGAGGGTTTAACATTATCTTTTTGTCCGCTACGATCTGCTTTGACAAGCAAAGCAACGATCGTTGCCCTTCGGACACCGCAGTAAACGATAAACTGTTATCGTTTACTCCACTGTGGAGCCTTTCTCGCTTTCTTCAAACCGAACTTTCTTCGCTCTTTAGCTCGACCGTCTCGAGTAAGAAATCCTTCTTTTTTAAGAGGAGCTCGAAGATCTGCATCAAACACTTCAAGCGCTCGTGCAATACCTAGTCGAACAGCTTCTGCTTGACCATTGATACCACCTCCATTTGCTTTTACTGTGATTTCAAATGATTTCTCAGGAAGAGTTTTTGTAAGAGATTCGATTGCAGTATTTTGTAGTTCAACAGTTTTGAAGTACTCAGTATGAGGAACGTCATTGATAGTAACTGTAGTTTTAGACGCAGGAGAGATTCGAACTCGTGCTCCTGAAGTTTTTCTTCGTCCTACTGCTTCGTAGTATTTGTCTGATTTTGTTGCCATATATATGTAAAAATATTAAAAAATTATTGTATTACTTGTAGATTAGCCATCATACGTGACTGTAGTTTGTTTTTTGGAAGCATTCGAATAACAGCTCTTTTCAAAACCTCTTCTATACCTCGTCTCTTTTCAAGTGCTCCTAAGAACTCTTTTGTTTGACCTCCTGGAAAACCAGAATATGTTAAATAGTACTTTTCATCTTTTTTCTTATCTGTAATATCCATTTGTGAAGCGTTTTCAATAACAACCGTTACTTCTGGAACAACATTTCGTGCGAAATCTACTGAGTTTTTACCCATAAGATATGCAGCAGCCTGTCCTGCAACTGCTCCTAGTCTTTTATTTTTTGCGTCTATTGTGTATTTCATAAAATTTTAATAAGTACTAATTATACATTATACAAGTTCGATAATGGCCATCTCAGCTGCATCAGTAAATCGAGGACCTGTCTTAAGGATACGTGTATATCCACCTTGTCTATCCGCATACTTAGGAGCAATCTCAGCAAACAGTTTAGTTACGATATGGTTATTAGCCATACGTCTAAGAACATCTCTTCTTGAAGCAACAGTATTTACCCGAGCTTTTGTAATAAGATCTTCAGCATATGGTCGAACTTCTTTTGCTTTTGCAAGAGTAGTTGTAATCTTTCCATGTACAAAAAGTTCCCGCATAAGCGATCTCAAAAGGGCCTTTCTCTGGTCTCTCCCTCGTCCGAATTTTCTGTTAGCATTGTGATGTCTCATAGTTGTGTAAATATAGCGTATTATTTGAAATAAATCAACCCTGTAAATCAGATTATTCTTTCATTGAAAGATTAAAACCTGCAAGAACTTCCTTAAGCTCTTCTAGACCTTTTGATCCAATACCATCTATATCTAGAATATCTTGCTCTT
>CAZFNX010000013.1:0-17466 GCA_964520195.1 uncultured Candidatus Saccharibacteria bacterium | reverse complement strand
TGACCCCACGGAGAATCGAACTCCGCTTAACAGATTGAAAACCTGCTGTCCTAACCGATAGACGATGGGGCCGTCTTGTGTCATAAATATAGCAAATTTTAAGATAAAATCAAGTTTAAGCAAAATAAAATCCCTAGCACATAATCATATATGCCAGGGATTTTATTGTAACTGTCTGCTATTTCCACAAATCAAGAATGACTGATCCAACAAAAAGTATTGCCACAACGATAGTTGCCAGAAATACAAGACGCTCACCACCTCGACGTGTATGCCATGTAGATACAGCTCCGCCGCCAAAACTTCCTCCAGCGTCAGCATCTGTAGGTTGTAGGAGGATAAGGATAATAAGTACCACTGAAAGGGTTATTTGTATGTAGGGTAGTATGTGTAGGATAGTTTGTAACATATAGGGGTAGTATATACTATTTTTATAGATTTATAAATAGGTCTTTTATTGCTTACTTTTCTTCATCATATCTCGCTCAGTCTTAGTCAACCCTTGTTTTCGTAGTCTTACATTCATCGGAGTAACCTCTAGGTATTCATCATCTTGCATAGTCTCAAGACCTCGTTCAATAGTAATCTCATATGGTGGTACGAGCATAATCATTTCATCAGTACCAGATGCTCGCATGTTTGTAAGTTGCTTAGCTTTAGTAGGGTTAACTTCCATTTCTTCACCTTTAGATGTGTTTCCAACAACCATACCCGCATAGACTTCTGTTCCTGGACCGATGTATAGAACTCCACGAGTTTGTAGGTTTCCAAGAGCGAACGTAAGAGCTTTTCCATTTTCCATAGAAATCATAGATCCAACTTCTCGTTTTTCTATAGTTCCAACATGGGCTCTAAACTCAATAAATCGACTTGAAAGAATACCTTCACCTTTTGTATCTATCATAAACTGACCTCGGTATCCAAGAAGTCCTCGAGTTGGCATTTCAAATACGAGTCGAGTGATTCCGTTTCTTTCATGCATTTGAGTCATGAGCGCTTTTCGTTTTCCAAGTTTTTCAATAACTGCACCAGAAAATTCAGATGGTACATCAACAACAACTTCTTCAAAAGGTTCTGATTTTACTCCATCAATATCTTTTGTAATAACTTCTGGATTTGATACTTGTACTTCAAAACCTTCACGTCGCATTTGCTCAAGAAGAACAGCGATGTGTAGTTCTCCTCGTCCGTATACTTTAAATGTATCTCCTGATGCTGTATCAAAATCAACTTTAAGCCCTACGTTTACCTCAAGCTCTTTTTCTAGTCTGTCTCGGATTTGTCGTGATGTAACGTATTTACCTTCTCGTCCTGCAAAAGGTGAGTTGTTAACTAAAAAGTTAAGAGCAATAGTTGGCTCATCAACCCCGATAGATGTAAGAAGTTCTATAGATGGATCAGATGTAACAGTTTCTCCAATAAAAATATCAGGAAGACCTGCTACCATAACAATATCTCCAACTTCAGCTGTTTCTGCTTCAATACGTGATTGTCCTTCAAAAGAAAATAGTTTGATAATTTTTCCACTTCGAGGTGCTTTGTCTTTATTTAAAATATGAACAGTTTGACCTACTTTTACAGACCCATTCCATATACGACATAGTGCAAGTCTTCCTACAAAGTTATCGTAGGCAAGGTTAAATGGCTGTGCAACAAATACATCGTCAGAACGTGCTGGTGTAGCTGCTGGAATGTGTGCAAGAATCATGTCAAATAGAGGGTCAAGATTGACAAACTCATCTGTCAACTCTTTTTTTGCTACAGCACTTCGTCCAATAGCATATACAACAGGGAAGTCGAGCTGATCATCTCCAGCACCTAGTTCAATAAATAACTCTAAAATCTCATCATGTACTCGTTTAGGGTCAGCTGCAGGCTTATCGAGTTTGTTCATAATAATAATAGGTTTAAGACCTAGTTCAAGTGACTTCTTAAGCACAAATCGTGTTTGTGGCATAGGTCCTTCTTGTGCATCTACAAGAAGAAGCACAGTATCAATAGAGCGAAGTACCCGTTCTACCTCTGATCCGAAGTCTGCGTGACCTGGTGTATCAACAATGTTAATCTTGTGTCCTTTATATACAAGAGATGCGTTTTTAGCATAGATAGTAATACCTCGCTCTTGTTCAATAGAGTTAGAGTCCATACTTCCTGCGTCAGGTTTTATGGCACCTGTGTATTTAAGCATGGCGTCAACGAGGGTAGTTTTACCATGGTCTACGTGAGCAATAATAGCAATATTTCTTATGTCGGTTTTCATCGTATGATGATGACATAAATTTGCGTTTGGTGCAAGGTTTACAGAGGTTTTGGTGTGGTGTAGTGGGTTTTCAGGGGTGGACGGGCTGTTTCGGGTGTATTTGGTGCATTTTGAGGTCACAAATTGTGACCTCAAGTTATGGAGGTAGAAGATACGATATCTTTGCTTTCACTGAACAAGGTGTTGCCATGCTCTCAAGTGTTTTGCGGAGTGATAGAGCAATACAGGTGAATATTCAGATTATGAGAATTTTTACAAAACTAAGACATATGCTTTTGACACAGAAGGAGTTACAAGAAAAAATTGAAAACCTTGAATCAAAATATGATGAACATTTTAGGGTGGTGTTTGATGCTATTCGACAGTTGATACAAGATGATGGTGAGGAGAAGGAGGAGATAGGGTTTAAGGTAGGGTAAATATAAAAATCCCTCATGCCTTTCAGCAATCAGGATGATTAATTTACCGCAGCTATATCAGAAGTAATCTTGCTGATTCAGGTAATATGCCTGTGAAGCTGGATAGAAGTTTGACGACAACATTAGCAACGTCTACTTCTTCTGAGACTCCAGCAGATATGAGACTGCTCACGGCTGAGTCGACATGCAAAATATCCGTCTCTGTCAGTGGAATATCATCGTCGAGTAGTCCAAAGCAAGAAATCAAAAAGAGAAGACGGAGAATGTTGAACTCTTGCCTAAAGCGGGTGAGTTCAGAGAACTTGATTTCTCCTCTATCGATTACACCCTTCATGAGGAGTAATCGTTGTAAAAAGATATCTTGAATTTCAGATTGTGAGAGTCTTGTAAAGTTACTCAGGGTCACCTTAGTAGACTCTGAACTGACAAGAGGTAATGTGTCTTCTTTTTTAAACTTGAAAGAGCGGAGTAGTGCACCGAGAGAATCATCAAAATCACAAAACCCTCCGGCATATCTCCATTGAATGAACAAAATGATTCGCAGTGCTGTTATGTAGTTCATAGTGAAATGAGTAATATGGTTGAATCTCTGAAAAAGTTGCCGGTACTGTACAGGTAACTTACACCGAGCATACAATATAATATATATAATGTAAATATATTAATAAAAAACAAGACCCTCACATCCAAATACTTCTCAATTGTACGGGTTTTAATAGTGTGTATGAAAATATTACTTACTGGATAAGTATCTTAGTGTTAAAAACACCCATCATTCTTGATATTTGATGGGTGTTTGTTCTGCTGTATATGGTATTATTTATGATCGTAGTTACTACAAGTGACTTCTGATGGGCTTACTGTTTTTGTAATTAATGCTACAGTAGTTTCAGTAGTGTATATTTTGGATCGATTTTTGGAACCAGTTATTTCGAACGTGAACTTTCCTGGTTTTTCTCTGGTCCAGATTTCTTCTTCTGGACCTGTTGTCATACGCGCAGGATTATGCTCAAATCCATTTTTTGTTAACCAACTACTGGCTTCTTCGTGATTATTTACCCCAATAAGGAAGTTATTTCTGAGTTGTCCCAGGTGATATACAGTAATGTGGATTATCATGATTATTGCAGTATGTTGTTTTAAGTGCGGGAATTATTCTGAAAAAATCTTTTAAATATATAACAGATAATTTTTATTATGTCCAATAACTTATATTGGCTCTATAGACATTTTGGATACAGAATTCAATAGTACAATACAGCTAAAATCTAACTGTATGGTGTATTTGCCTTTATTCTACAGATATGCTATATTTTCCCCTATGTTAAACATACGACTACAACGCGTTGGACGAAAGAACGATGCATCATACAGATTGGTTGCCATTAACTCAAAGTACGCTGCACGAAGTGGTAAGGCTATTGAGATACTTGGATCTGTTGATTTTCGAAAATCAAACGTAGCAAAAGAAGGTTTTAAAGTTGATAAGATTCTTGCATACATGAAAACTGGTGCACAACTTTCACCTACAGTTCATAACTTACTTGTTTCTGCAGGTATTATCGAAGGAAAGAAAATAAACGTTCTTTCACGAAAGAGTCCTGTTAAGAAAGAAGAGAAGAAATAAAAAATTTAAAGCAAACAAAAAAACAGCAGTCCATCACTCATGCTGTTTTTTGTTTGTTTAAATTTAAAAAAATGAACGGCAATTGTTTTTAATTTTAGTTTTTGTGATACAATACATACATTACCAATATAAGCAGTAATCAACATACAATCTATATGACATCATCACAAGAAGCAGACGTACAATTTCTTACATTTATTATCAAATCACTCGCCGATAATCAAGATAACATCAAGATTACAAGAACTGTAGATGAGATGGGTGTTCTTCTTAGTCTAGAAGTTGATCGAGCAGATATGGGAAAGGTGATAGGACGAGATGGTTCAACAGCTAAAGCTATTCGAACACTTCTTCGAGTGTTTGGTATGAAAAATAATTCACGCGTTAATTTGAAGATTAACGAACCTGCTACAACTGAATAGTTATCCACAAAATCGACTTATACGCATTGCAAGAATAACACATAGACAGTATACTTATATATGTTCTTTGCGAACCTGAAGCTCCCACATTCATGTGGGTGTTTTTTGTTTCCATATGTGATATAAACAAGTGTAATGTTCAGATCATTCATGAAAATCCTACAAAAGAAAACAACTAAAGGAGGCTTGGGTATAGGCATAGACCTTGGTACCGCAAATACTCTTGTATATGTGGAAGGTAAGGGGGTTGTATTGCAAGAACCATCAGTTGTTGCAGTCAATCAAAAAACAAGTCAAGTTGTTGCAGTAGGGAATCAGGCAAAGATTATGCTTGGTAAAACTCCTAGTCATATTGCAGCTATTCGTCCACTTGTGGAAGGAGTGATTTCTGATTTTGAAATAACAGAAGAAATGCTTGCGTATGTGATAAGAAGATCTGCGGAGATATTAAAAGTATCTTCAATACCTGTTGTTGTGATTGGTGTGCCGTTTGGAGTAACAAACGTAGAGAGACGTGCTGTGCGTGATGCTGCACGAAATGCAGGAGCTCGGTTGGTGTATATTATGGAAGAACCTATGGCAGCTGCTATAGGTATCGGACTTCCTGTACACGAAGCTAAAGGAAGTATGATTATTGATATTGGTGGTGGTACAACTGATATTGCTATTATCTCTCTTGGAGGTATTGTTCGAGGTAAAAATCTTAAAGTGGCAGGTGATAGATTTAACAACGACATCATGTCGTATATTAGAAATGAATATAAGCTCCTTGTTGGTGAAAAAAGTGCAGAACAGATCAAGATAGAGTTAGCTACGGTAGCACCTGAGACTCCTGAAGTATTTGCCAACATTCGTGGGCGAGACCTTGTGACAGGATTACCAAAAGAGATTGCGCTTACTGATAGTGATATACACGATGCTATACATCTTTCGGCTGATTCATTGTTTGAAGCAGTAAAAGAAGTATTAGAGTCAGCACCACCTGAGATCATCTCAGATGTGATGGTTCATGGTATTTGGCTGACAGGTGGAGGTGCTTTGATTAAAAATCTGAGTGAAGCATTAACAGAATATCTAGGAATACCTGTAAAAGTTGCTGAAGATCCTCTTACGGCTGTAGCTCGAGGTGCTGGAATCATAGCTCAGCATACAGAATTATATGAAGATTTAATTATAGAAAACGAAGATGAATTACCTATCGGGCGATAATAAAAGTATCTTAGGAAAAAGACTTTCAAGTCGCTATCTTTCAAGCGATGCTTTTACTAGTTCTGCTGGAAAAATAACAGGACGAAGTATTTCACGTCTTGGCTCAATGTTTGGCCGCAATAGTTCACATACTAAAGCGAAAAGATTTTCAGGTACTGGGCAGAGGATTGGATTGTTTGAGTTGAAAAATATTTTTGTAAAAATTATTATTGTCATAACAGCATGTGTTGTGCTTGGATATACTATTCCATACACACGATATGCAGTACATAGATTTTTTGTAAAACACACTGTTCCTTTTTCTCAACTTTCAGATACAGAAAAGATGGCACTCTCTTCTGACGTGGCAACTCTTGCATCGGGTGAATACTATGTTTCTCCAGTTTTTGGTAAGACAGATAGATTTGTTGTTAATTTGCAACAAGATTCTTTGCATCCAGATATGCATGGATTGGCTGTATATGGTCCTCTTGAGAATGGTTCTAAACGTGTATTATTGGGTATGCTAGATTTTGCATCTTCGACAAAGCCATACGTTGCACTTCTCTCAGAGGTAGGACAAAAAAATAATTTATTTATTCGAGAAGTTGAACAGACAGAACAACCAGTATCAACATCAACGGATGCAACTGGAACAGCCTCTCAGATTATTCCAGGTACAAAGGAGACTATGTTTGTGTCTGCTGTATTTGAAGGATTTGGATATGGTCAGTTACGAGCGCAAGTTCCTCCACAACAACATGTAGATATTGATACAATATTGTATGCCAGAACAGAACAAGGATTGATGCCTGCAGCTCGAGTGAGTTATGTAGAAAAAGACACCGCTTCTACATTTACCAATATATACGCTCAATTACTCGTACCACCGTTTGAGATATATAAAGTGTATGTTGATGATATGCAAAAATAATCATGAAAAAACAAAAGTATACAGAGATAGCTCCCGAAGATATACTGCTCGATCAGGCAAACCTACCGTCATATAACCGCTCTCAACTAGAGGGGCGGATTGTTCAATCTATCAACGCACAAGTTCTCTATCTTATATCCTTAGGAGTATGTTGTGTTGTTGGAGTGTTTGCATATTCTGCATATAGAACTCAAGTGATACAAGGTGATGTGTATGCACAAAAAGCTGAAAATAATCGCTTTGAGTCAGTACCGATCTTTGCACCTCGTGGAGCTATATATGACAGAAATGATGTTCCATTGGCATGGAATACAACCGAAGAAGACAATCCAATGGGTAACAGATTTTATACAACACAAGGTGGATTTGGTAACTTACTTGGGTATGTAAAATTTCCAAGAAAAGATAAAGCAGGATTTTATATTACACATGATACGGAACCAATGGGTGGTGTTGAGGAATATTTCAATAATATTCTTGCAGGTAAACCAGGTTCGTTATACATAGAAAGTGATGCTCGTGGAAATGTTGTCTCTGAGACTAAAGCGGATTTTCCTGTGAAAGGAAAAGATATACGTTTAACTATAGATGGAGATATACAAAAAGCTATGTATGCATCTATCAGACAAGCTGCTATAGAGAGTGGATATGCTGGTGGTGTAGGATTGATTGTTGATGTGCGAGATGGGTCCATGTTATCGGCAGTAACGTATCCTGATTTCGATGCAAATGTTATGACGACCGCCACTGATACTGAAACTATACAAAAATATCTCACTGATTCACGAAGTGTGTTTTTACATCGATATACGAGTGGATTGTATGCACCAGGTTCTATTGTAAAACCTATATTTGCACTCGCGGCTCTCAATGAAAAAATAATTTCTCCAAAAGATAAAATATTAAGTACAGGAAGTCTAAGTGTTCCTAATCCATATAATAAAAATAAACCAACTATTTTTAGAGATTGGAAGGCACACGGATATACAAATGTTCGAGAAGCGATTGCAGTGTCATCTGATGTGTATTTTTATACAGTTGGTGGAGGGGTTCCTGGAATGCCTGGGCTTGGTATCAGTAAGTTGCGTGATTATGCAAAAGCCTTTGGTCTTGACACTACTCTTGACGATACATTTTTCACTACAAAAAAATCAGTTATACCTGATCCGGATTGGAAAAAAAGAGTATTCAATGGTGACGAATGGAGATTGGGTGACACATATCACTCGTCTATTGGCCAATATGGTTTTCAGATTACACCTGTGCAAGCCTTAGCTATGGCAACATTGATTGCCAATGAAGGTAAATCTTTACCTAAGTTTCGTATTGCACAAGACGAATCTGTGATGCAAATGCCTTTTCAAAAAAATATGACTGATGTTGGTTCTGATATTTATACAGAGATACATGAAGGTATGCGATTGACAGTAACTGCTGGAACTGCACAGATTTTAAATATTGAAAAATTGAAAATAGCAGGTAAAACTGGAACCGCACAAACAGGTGTTGGTAACTCACATATTAACTCATGGTTTATGGGATTTTGGCCATATACCAATCCTCGATATGCAGTTATATATATGCTTGAAAAAGCCCCGTCGACAACAAAGAAAGGTGCAGCCTTTTACCTAAAGGATGTATTTGAAATGTGCAAATCATACGCGTGTGACATCAGTCTTTCAAAAAAAGATAGAGAGAAGGTGAGTGCTAAAGTTGATACCTCATCAGATCCTCAAGTTGATCCACATGATGGTGTAGCTGAGCCAGTTGGTGAGAGTACTGAAGGGTTACCTGAGGTGAGTAATGATATTGGGAGGTAGGTTTGTTTTGTAAGGGTTTTATTTAAACTAGTGGGCTATTGCGGAGTATTGACTTTTATGTATATTATGTTATATAATAATGTACGTGCATTGCCATGGTGGTGATGTGACAAATTAACAATTCAAGCAACCTTACAACACATGAGTGCCGTTAAAACATCTGCGTTCAGTTACGCACATCTGGCTGGCGCGGTCGCCCAGCTTACGACCAAACAAAAGAAGGATGAGTTTTTTAAACTCGCCATGATGAAGATTTATTTGATTGTTCATCATGCGGTCTATAATCAGCGTCGAGATTTTATGCAACATCTCTCTGGAGCTGCTGCTCAGCTCCGGTGGTTTTACATTCGCGGGCTTACATATACAGAAGAAGTTGAAAAAGCCATGGGAACGCTCGATGATCCCAGAGAGGAAGACATTAAGAGAGCTGTCACAACAGCACCTTTCGTCTGGCATCTTCGAGGAAGAGGATGGTTGGTTGCGTATTATACCACCCCTCCTTTGGATACAATACATGTTCGCACATGTGGTATGTTTCAGGAGGACATTATTCGGATGCGTCTGTCGAGTGGTGTTTGGACACATTATTGTGTCAACATTCTTGACAGTCAAGGAGAGGGGAAATCCGAAATCGACAACATTGAGTTGCGTGCTCTTGTCCGAGATCTTGGATGGGGTGATTGATTGTGTTCTACTCCTCAAAAGCCCAACCCTGCGGAAACGCGGCGGTTGGGCTTTTTTATATTCCTTTGACACATGGTGTATACTAACCAACAAGACGTATGACCATAGATCAGTTTAAAACCATAGAACTTCCTGATGCTCCAGGCGTATACTTTTTTAAAAAAGGAAAGGATATTTTGTATATTGGTAAAGCAACATCACTTGCTGATCGAGTTAAAAGTTATTTTTCTTCTGACCTCATAAAAACTCGAGGATTGTTGCTTGTGGACATGGTGGCAAAAGCTGATAGTATCGTATATGAAGAAACAGGATCAGTCCTCGAGGCTCTACTTCGTGAGACTGAACTTATCAAAGAGTATCAACCTGTATACAATAGTAAAGAAAAAGATGACAAAAGTCATAGTTATGTAGTCATTACAAAAGAAGAATATCCAACAGTTCTTATTGTACGAGGGCGTAATCTCGAGCGTCATGATAAAAAACATTATAGTCACATATTTGGTCCATTTGTCTCTGGTACTCAACTTCGTGATGCTCTTAAGATTATAAGAAAAATATTTCCATATAAAGATGAAAAATGTATTGCGCATTCGGGTAAGCCTTGTTTCAATGCGAGTATAGGACTATGTCCTGGTGTGTGTACGGGCAAGATTTCAAAATCAGAATACGTCAAAGAAGTAAAAAAGATCGCTTTGTTTCTTAGTGGACATGTGCAGAAGATTGTTCAGATTTTAGAAAAAGAAATGAAAGGATATGCAAAAACGTTGGAGTTTGAGAAAGCTGCGGTTGTGAAGCAAAAGATATATGCACTTAATCATATACGAGATGTTTCTTTGATTAAGAAAGATAGACGTGTGGAGAGTGGTACAACTTCAGGTGTGCGTATTGAGGCGTATGATGTGGCACATATGCAGGGTAAAGGTATGGTTGGAGTTATGGTTGTTATGGAACAGGGCGAGTTGGTGCCTAGTGAATATAAAAAATTTATTATACGAAGTGTTTCTCAGAGCAATGATCCTGCTGCGTTGCGCGAGATATTGACACGGAGATTGACACATACTGAGTGGACTATGCCAACACTTATCGTTGTTGATGGTAATCAAGTACAAAAAAAAGTTGCTCATGATGTGTTAGATGAGGTTGCGCAACAACATATTGCAGTCATATCTGTTGTCAAAGATGATAAACATAAGGCAAAAGATATTATTGGAAATATTCCACACGGAGTAGTTCCTGAAGATATTTACACTATAAACGCAGAGGCACATAGATTTGCAATACAATATTTTAGAAAAAAGCAACGAAAAGACGCATTGATGTAAAATTGTTGTAAATTTACATTTTGTCTGTGATATACTTACATGTATGAGTGCGAGATTTTTACATGTTAAGCGGGCATATGTTACTGATAGTATTTCGTTGCAAGAAGTTGAGCGAGATATTATTTCAAATACCACACTTTTACAAAAAATATATGAGGATTCTATACACGATATATGTGCTATCACAGAAGATGGGGAATGGCTTATGGCTGGAAGAAAGATGGATCCTGGTATACTGTTGCAGTCGTATACAATAGTTTTTATATATATACATAGTCCAAGTGCTGCATATGATAGAGCTGTATTACTGTGTCAAGCACATGCGGAAAAAAGTGTGCCAGTATATAAAGCAACTGATGCTATGCTTCATCATACTGAGCGGTTAGCGGCCTTGATTAAGACTCAAGAAATCAAATCAAAAGTTCCACATCAAGTTCATGTTGACATGGAGAGTTATAATAAAGATTTTATTTCATCTGAAGTGATTGCTGCATCTCATATACGAAGTGTATTCTTACCGGTACAGATTGTGCCTTCATTATACAAAAGATATGTGTCTGATTTACATAAACCAAAACTCGCATATAATCATGCTGAACTTTCGCAATATATAGATGAATTACGACATATAAATCAGCGTATTACGTTGCGTGAGTATATTCAAGGAGATAGTATATATGTTTTATCTATTCCTCATTTTCGAGAAAAAGATGTGTACGTTGGTATGTCTATAGTCACTAAAGATATTGGTGGTCTGGTTCATTTTCAGGAAGCTCATCTTAATGTTTCTCAAAAAGAAGAAATATATAGAGTTGTGTCAGATATTTCTCATGTTTTATTCAAAAAAAATGCTGTTGTGTTTAAGCTAAAAGTACACGGAAAAAGAGGTGTGTTTGTTGAGGCGACTATGCCTGCACTATTTTTCTTGCTTCAAAATCATGATTTTTTGTTTGCGTTTGCAAGTTCACATGGAGTTTCTCCTGAAAACCTATTTGAGTGTGTGATATAATTCATACTATGAAAAAACTCGTATCATATATTACAAGTGTAGTTATTTTGATGACTATACTTTGCAATCCTGTGCATGTGTTGGCGGATACGTATTACCATAACGGTAGTGGATCATTAGGAGATGCAAATTCTTGGTATGATACACCAGATTTTTCTGGATCTAATGGTTTTTTGCCTACAGGTAGTGATATAGGTGTTATTCAAAGTGGAATTACCGTACATGAAACGAGTGCTGTTGATATTAATTATCTTCTTGCTGTTGAAAGTGGTGGTGTACTGGGGGTAGACGCGGGTGGAATACTTAATATGATAAATTCCAGTGAATTACATATAAATGCTGGAGGTGTAATGAATGTGTTTAATAGCGGTACTGTAAATATTTCTGATGCATCTTCAATTAGTATTGAAGATGGTGGTACTGTAAACATCTCAAATGGTGGTACTAGCGGAACGTTGAATGTAAATACAGGTGGAACACTTAATGCAAACAGTGGTAGTTCATTACTATTAGATACAAACGGGTTACTATATATGGCTAGCGGTGGAGTCTTCAGCTTTACAAGTAGTACAACCCTCAACATCACAGGATCAAACTCTGGTAATATTAATGGAGGAGCAGGAAGTATTTCTATGGATCCTGCTGCAATACTTATTTTAAATGGTGGTAATGCGTTAAATATAGCCGATGGAGGAAGTTTTACTATTGATTCCGGTGGTCGAATAAGTGTACTCATTGATTCTACCTGTACTATAGATACTGGTGGTACATTGGTGATAACTAATAGTGGTGAGTTACGGATTGATAGTGGTACACTACATACGTCTATATCATCAACTTTGACAAACCTTGGATTAGTTGTCAACAATGGAACGTGGATTAATGAGAGTGCATCTATTTTTACAGTTACAAACGGTACCACTACAAACAGTAATCCTATGTCATATGAAATCATAGGAACATCATCTGTTCCAATATCTCCGTATGTACTTGGAGATATGATAAATAATGGTGCAATAAACTATAATGTTACTCTTTCTCATACCCCACTAGAATATTCTGCTACAGGATTACCCTTAGGGTTATCTATAGATAGTATAACTGGCGCAATTACAGGAACACCAGCTGCAAGCGGTACTGGTATAATTATCGTTTCTTCGATAGGAAGTTATGTGTCTCAGGCAGTGTCTTATACGATTGCTTTTGCGCCTGATAGCTTACCACCAATACTTTCACAGATTGCTTCAAGTACAACACAAACAACTGCAACATTGACATGGACAACAGATGAAGTTGCGACCTCAACTATTCTATATGGTTTAACATCTGCATACGGTATAGCTTCATCGTCAGCACTTGCAACTACATCGCAGAGTATTGTTCTCACTGGTCTGACTGCTGGTACTACGTATCACTTTCAATTAAACTCATATGACACTACGGGAAATCTTGCAACATCAACAGATCTTATATTTACAACAATGTCTACACCTGTTGTAGAGAACGTTTCTCTAGGATCTGGGACTAGTGGTGGTTCAGTCTCATATGGTTCAGGTGGTGGAAGTGGTGGAGGTACATCATGGTCAACAATTGCAACAACAACAGATAGTACAACATCAAACACTATTTCAACTCCTCTTACTAAGAACAATCTATGTACTCCATATATATCTTCTCTTATTCCTATTAAACTAGGACTCGCTAATGATGTATCTAATGTTAAGAAACTTCAAACATTCCTCAATACATATGAGGGTGCCACTCTCGTGGTGGATGGTGTATACAAACAAGTGGATGTTGATGCTGTAAAAAAATTCCAAACAAAATACAGAACACAAATTCTTTCTCCTTGGGGTATTACAATACCTACAGGATATGTATTTAAAACAACACTTGCTAAGATAAATGCAGTGGTGTGTGGTAGTACATTGCATTGTCCTATTTTTACTAAAAATACAGATTTGAAGAGTTCTCATGCTGAAGTGTCACGTGTTAAAAATTTCTTGAATCAAATACTTGGAACATCATTAAATACAAACTCTTCATCTATGGATCTTGCCTCGATACGAGCAGTCTCAGAGTTTCAGATACGATATAAAGAATTCATCCTTAAACCCCTTGGTCTTTCTCATGCTACAGGATTATGGTATGAGTCAACACGAAAGCAGGCGAATGCTTTTATGGGGTGTGCGACGGAGTAGAGAAACTATGCTATACTAGGCCCTATATGGCTTATAATTTCAACACATTTCATAATGCAGCAAAAGAGATAGAAAAATGGCTTCACGCAGAATATGCCAATATTCGTACAGGTCGAGCTAGTGTTTCTTTTCTTGATCAAGTTCGTGTAGAGGCGTATGGAGAGATGTCTCCACTTGCTAATGTTGCCTCAGTCGGAGTAGAGGATGCGAAAACACTTCGTATAGCTCCTTGGGATTCTTCACTTATACGTTCTATAGAAAAAGGTATCATTGCAGCTGATCTTGGTATCTCAACATCCGTAGATGATAAAGGTATCCGGGTCATATTTCCAGATCTAACAGGTGAACGACGATTGCAGTTGGTTAAGCTTGCAAAAACAAAACTTGAAGAAGCGAAGGTGCAGTTGAGACAAGCTCGAGCAGATGCTAACGATGATATGGCTACACAAAAAAAAGAAGGAACTATGACTGAAGATGATGTGATGCGAGCTAAAAAAGAACTTGATACACATATGACAGCAGCAACTAATACTCTTGATGCTATTTTTAGTAAAAAAGAACAAGAAGTAACTACTCAATAACACATATTATGATCACTACTATATTATTTTTTCTTGTACTATCTATACTTGTGTTTATTCACGAGTTAGGACATTTTTTGGTTGCAAAGCTTTTCAATATCCGTGTTGATGAGTTTGCAATAGGTTTTCCTCCAAAGGTGTACAGTAAAACATATGGTGAGACAACATACGCTATTAACGCATTGCCTCTTGGTGGATATGTGAAGATTCATGGAGAAAATCCAGAAGAAGATGGTGGTGATACTGGAGATATGAGAAGTTTTCAAAATGTTTCGTGGTGGAAACAGGTTTGTGTACTGGTAGCAGGTGTGACGTTTAATGTGATATTTGCGTGGCTACTTATTTCACTCACATTTATGATTGGAACTTCAAAAGTTTCAACACAAGGTGTTCCGTCAGAGTATATTCATGGTACTCAATCTGTGATTATAGAATCTGTTATACCGAAAAGTCCTGCAGAAGCGGTTGGGTTACAAGCTGGGCAGACTATTGAGTCTATTCAAGGTGTTATAGTAACATCGGCAACAAGTGTACAACATCTTATACAAGAAGCTACTTCAAGTATTGTTCTGGTAGCTAAAAAATCTGGTATAGAACAAACGTATACAATTGTCCCAAGCCAGAAAGCTATAGGTATATCACTTGCAGAGGTTGCAACTGTTCGTATGCCATTTTTTGCTTCATGTGTGTATGGAGCACAGGCAACATACAACCTCATATTGCAAATAGGCGGTGGCGTTATTCGTTTTTTCGGTAATCTTTTTGTTGGACAAGCTTCATGGGGAGAGGTTTCTGGTCCTGTAGGTATTGCTAAAGTTGTAGGTGGTGCAGGAAGAGAAGGGTTTGTATCTCTGTTGTTTGTTTCTGCATTGATATCAATATCACTTGCTATTATGAATATTCTTCCATTTCCAGCGCTTGATGGAGGGCGAGTAGTGATTGCTCTAACTGAAGGTATTATACGAAAACGTCTCAATACATCTTTTGTAAATAGTTTAAATACTATTGGATTCTTTTTACTTATTACTCTTATGATCGTTGTTACATGTAAAGATATATTTTAATCTTTAGTATATAATACGGTATATAGTATGAATGAATATGCACAAGATTTAAAAACAAAATTAGAACAAGTGGATCAGTATGTTATACATGCAGATATACCGCGTGCAACAAACATCTTTCCTGATACCACTTCATCTTCAGTGAAGTCTTCTGTATTTACAGCAAAAAATATTTTTTGGTTTTTAGGTGTAGTGTTGATTAGTATTTCTGTTGTTGCATTTCTTACACAGACTGTTTTATTGGTAGTTGATAATGTGTCTCATGGATCAAAAAATACTTCTGTTAAAAGTCTTACTCTTACATCATCAGCTGTATCAACAACAACCGATCAACAACAAGTAGATGATATACTGAAAAGTGTATATGTACGAGCAGATCTTGATCGTAATCCGTTTGGTGTGAGTACGTCAACAACTGAAGCGACTTCAACAACTGCGCACATGGATGGAGGTATACCGCCTATGATAGGAGTATCTATTCCAGGAGTAACTCGGATAGGATATAACGATGCTGTTGGCGAAGAGGCTTTGTCTAATAATATAAATAAGTATGACAGTAGTACATTTGTTATAGGTGGAAGAGAGGGTGAGTTAGGCTCACAAGATAGTACGACTATAGGAGGTGGTGATGACCCAAGTACTCAGAGTAGATATAGTGTATTACCAAAAAGTATTGAGCCTATACTGAGTTCAAAGGCATATCTTGTAGGTGATCTGGAAACAGGGGAAGTTATTTTAGAAAAAAATGCAGATACAGTTTACCCTCTTGCTTCTGTGAGTAAGCTTATGACGGCAGTAGTCGCACGTGAAAAGATGGATTTGCAACAGATTGCAATAGTTTCTCGAGATGCATCCGGGGCGTATGGGTCACAAGGAGAATTGGTCCTTGGAGAAAAGATACGTCTTCGAGATTTACAGTTTCCACTACTTATGGAATCAAGTAATGATGCTGCAGAGGTCTTTGCTGATCAATACGGGCATGCAAAGTTTATAGAAGAAATGAATAAAAAAGCTGCATCACTTGATATGACGGATACGTATTATGGTGATCCAAGTGGTCTTGATCCTCAAAATACTTCAACTCCACACAACATGTTTACTCTTGCTCGATACATTATGCAGCACGATCCTGAAATCTTTGATATGACTCGAGTAAAACAATTTTCTATAAAGGGTCACACATGGTATAACCGCAATGCTCAGTTGCCACTTGCTGGCTTTGTTGGTGGAAAAAACGGATATATAGATCAGGCTAAGCAGACCACTGTTTCGTTATTTGATGTGCCTTTAGCAAAAGGAGGTGTTCGAACTGTTGTTATAGTAATCCTAAAAAGTGACGCTAAAAATGCTGACGTAAATAAACTTATCGCATATCTTAAAAAATCAGTGACGTATCAGGTAGAGTAGTGTGGATAGTGGTTATGTAATATAGCTCTTCAATAGGATTTGAAGGGTTTTATTTGTTGTAAATATGATATAATCTTAGTATGCAAGAAGACAAGAAAATCACATATTTTGGTGTGACAGACTCCCGTAATCAAGAGAAAAAGTTTGGTATATATGATGAAGATAGACTTCGTCATGTGTATACAATCGGTAAGACGGGTATGGGTAAGTCAACATTGCTTGAAAATATGGCCATTCAAGATATTCAAAATGGTAATGGATTGGCGTTTCTTGATCCTCATGGAAAGACGGTTGAGCTGTTGTTGCAACATGTGCCTGAACATCGTATTCAAGATGTGATATACATAGCTCCGTTTGATCTCGAGCATCCGATTGCATTCAATGTGCTTGAGGATGTTGAGTCAGATGTTGGTGGAGCACCTGATCCTGTACGAAGACAGTTGATTGTATCAGGGCTTATGAGTACGTTTAAGAAACTTTGGCAAGATCAATGGTCTGCTCGTATGGAATATATTTTGAATTATACTC
>CAZFNX010000012.1:0-18354 GCA_964520195.1 uncultured Candidatus Saccharibacteria bacterium | reverse complement strand
AAGTAATGCCTTAGATCTTTCTCCTGTAGACACATAATGGTACATGTACAATCTCCACACGAACAACAAACTCACAGATAGAATACTGTATATAAACAAAATAGTCTTCGGGGTTGCTGTCACCTCGTTATATGACGCAAAAATATAAAAATATAAAACTGTAACAATAATATTTATAGTCTGAACAACTGCAATAGTTTTTGGAACTTTCTTTTTTGTTACCAATGTTTGTCCATCATACAATCCTCCAATAAAAAATAATAAAAACCAAATCGGTATAATATATGTAAATGGAACTATAAAATCTAAGAACTCTCCATATGTAGGAAGAGAAAAAGTTCGAAGTACGTTTGTGAGCCAAAGTGATATACCAATCACAAGAGCATCTCCAGTGATAAGAGCTATTTTCTCCTTGTACTGAACTCGAGTAGCGATGTCCATATGTATAAGGATTATAGCACGATTTTTAAAAAACATAAAGCCTGCCGAGTGGGTACTCAGGCAGGCGCAACAACTTCTATTTACAATCCCAATCTTTCATGGCAATATTAAAACTATATGACAGTCCAATCTACTCGAAAAAAAGTCATCATTTTCATCACCAAATCAAACTGGGGCGGTGCTCAAAAATATGTGTTTGACATAGCCACTCACCTACCTAAAGATCAGTTTGAAGTTGTGGTATCACTTGGTGGAAATGGACTTCTTCGTACACGTCTTGTGGAGGCTAGCATACGTATCATTCCCTTGCATGATCTTGAACGAGATGTAAGTGTATTAAAAGATATCAAAGTTTTTTTTGACATACTTGGTATATTACGAAATGAGAAACCTGATATTATTCATGTAAATAGTACTAAAATAAGTGGCATTGGAGCAGTTGCGGGGAAACTTACAGGTGTTAAAAATATTATTTTCACCGTACATGGATGGGCATTCAACGAACCGAGAGGATTCATTTCCAAAAATGTTATCAAATTTTTATATCTTATTATGCTTTGGCTTTCAGATAATGTTATCGCTGTATCACACAAGATTGTTGAACAAGTTCAGAGTTGGCCATTTAGGAAAAAAACTTTAACGGTGATTCATAATGGAATAACTGCACCAAACTTTTTGGATAAAGAAACTGCTCGAGGAAAACTAGAAAACATACTTGGTACACATTTTTCTCAAGACACTATTCTTTGCGGTGGTATTGGAGAACTGCACCCTATCAAAGGTCAAACATATGCAATACAAGCCATAGAGAAAATGGTACATTCAAATCCTCAAATCGATATTAGGTATATCATTATTGGCGGAGGAGAACTAGAAGAAAAACTCCGTGAAGAGATTGTGGCTCGTGGACTTATAGAAAAAGTTTTTCTAACTGGATACGTACAAGATGCATCTACATATTTGAAAGCTTTGGATTATTATATATTCCCTTCACTTTCTGAAGGTCTTCCATACGCTCTTGTTGAAGCAGGATTTGCACAAGTTCCTATTATTGCATCACATGTTGGAGGTATTCCAGAAATCATTACATCAGGAGTAGAAGGATTGCTTATACCTGCAATGGATTTTCCTGCTATATATGGAGGACTATTATCGTATGTACATAATCCTATACAAGCACAAACATATGCCGATGCATTACATGCCAAAGTTACTAAAGAGTTTAGTCTAGAACATATGGTAGAAAAAACAATAGAGGTGTATACGAAATAATATACACACCTCTTGTTGACAATGATTATTACATAGGAGTATACTTTAGATACTTTTGGGATTACCCACCGATCCAAGATTATATCTTGGTGATTATTAGAAAAGATTAAGTAAACTCTTAATCTTTTCTTTTATTTTAATCACATCAGACCTAGGAACATTTACCAATCTGCGTTGTAGACGATTAGAACTAAACATTCTCATTTGATATAGTAAAAAAGTTTGAGTCATATTATTGACCAATACTGAAACGAACCATGTACCTATTTTAGTCTTTGTAGACACTGGAATACCTATAAAGTTCTTCCTAGAGAGCTTTCTTAAAATAAAAACAGGTCTCATGAACAAATTTCCTTTACCACAAGATTCTTCACCGATATTTACCCCAACCATACACCACCAGATCTCACCCTCATGAAATAAAAAACCACTATCAGATATATCTATACTTTTCTTTTTAATATTCCATAAATCAAAATCTTTTTTCATTAAACCATCATATCAACACTACACCAACTTTAAACGAAAAATACTATAAATTTTTTTAAAATAAAATTTAAATTTATACTACCGACCCAAAATACTATCCAGAGTATTTTTATTTACAATCATCCGTGCTGGTATGTATCCTGCAATAATAGTTGTTATAAACAACGCCACAACACGAATCATAGTACCACTAACAGGAGCATACAAGATACCGTCACTAAATGGAAAGTTAATAGGATGAGCATCTATAAAAGGCACTAAAAATCCATACAGTATGAGCATTCCAAAAATAGATCCTGCTATAGCATAAAAAGCTGATTGGATAATATATGAATACTCAATAGATCTCGATGAGATACCGATACCTTTTAAAATACCTATGAACTTACGACGTGTGAGCGTGTTTACGAAAATAACAATAAACACAGTAATAGAAGCAACAACAAGACCAATACTTCCCATAAGTGTTCCAAGTAATCCAAACAAATCTTTCATATCTTTCAAAAACTTTGGCTGAGCCTCCGTTGCAGTTTGAATTTTCGCATTATACTCATATCCATTTGCATCCAAAATATTTCTCACCTTCACTGCATCAGCCTCTGTACTTCCTGGTGTAAGACGTACCGCCATTTCGCTTACATTTACATCACTTCTTCCAACAAGCTTACGAAGCTCTGATTGCACCATGATGACGCGAGCATCTATTTCATTGATTTTTGATTTTAAAATACCGCGTATATACACCTCTTTACTGTTATCACCCACAGTCACTTTTACTCTGTCTCCTATTTTTACATCACGAAGTTGAGTAAATCCTACAGCATCAACAGGAGTCAGTTCGCGAATAAGAAATGATCCAACAAGAATGCCGTCTTTATCATTATCATCAAGATATGAACCTTGTATAACATATTTTGAAAGATGTGTTGCCTTATCCTCTTCTGAAGGCACAATACCTGCAATAGATGCATTGGCAGCGTTTGGAGTTTCTTCTTGTCGAAGCACTCGTCGATAATCAGCATTCACACTTCCTCCAGCCAAGATACGTGGGACCACATCTGTTACATTTGATATATTTCTTAGCACATTTTCAATTTCTGCACTGTTTTCTATAATAGCTTTTTGTCTAAGAGTAGAAATAATCAGATCACCAGAATATCGCTCTCGACTTGCTTGTATAGAACTTTGAATAAGGCCCACAAGGATACCATTTACCACTACAAGATTAAGAAATGTAAGCATCATAACAATAACTATCAATGATGTAGTCCAGATACTTGCATGTTTCAACTGGCGCACAGCAAGATACATACCAATACTCCAGTCACTGGCTTTTTTCTTTTTAGGTGTATGACGTGTGTGTTCTGCAGACATGCGTATGAGTATGTTTGATTATTGTGCTTTTGAACTATATATAATAGTCTGACCTTGGTTTACACCTGATATAACTTCAATATCCCCACTACTTCCTATCTCACCTGTTTGTATAGGAACAAGCTCACTATCATCAAGAAGTGCTGCACATTGAGGAGCAAGCACTGGATTTGTCGATGTAGCCTTATCAACACATGATGTATTTGTAAGAACGTGTACTTTTTTTACACCAGAATCCAATACAATAGCTGTCTGTGGAATCTGAAGTATGCCCAATCGTCTGTCTGTTTCAATATCAATGTTTGCAGTCATACCTGATTTTACCTTCTCATCTTTTTCTACAAATTGTATTTTTGTACGGTATGTTGATACTCCATCTTTTAATGTTTCTGCAGGATCAACAGAAATAACAACAGCATCAAAGAAAACATTTCTTCCATATGCATCAAGAGTGATTTTTGCAGGCTGGTTGATTTTCAATTTTGCAATATCATTTTCAGATACAAATGTCTCGATCTGATATTCACCATCATTTAACATACTAATAACAGGCTTGTTTGGTGACGATATCTCACCTTCTTTAATATCAACTTTTGTAATAACTCCATCAAACGGCGCGCGAATAAGTGTCTTTGCGAGTTGAGCTTCTGCGCTTTGTACACTTGCTTGCTGAGCTGCAATCTGTCCAGAGGTTGCTCCAGCAAGGACAATATTAAGTTGATTCTTATTTCGAGTTAGTGTACTCATGTCATTTTTATACACCGCCTCTGCCTGATTTAATGCATTTAAAGCAGTAGCAAATGAACTCCGCGCAAGTGCGACACTTGTTTTATTTGCATTAACTTGTGCACTATATGAACTATCATTAGATGAAGCAGCTTTTTCAGAAACAATAGATATCGCAGTATTTACATCATTGATAAATCTTTGTATCTGACCAATCTCAGCTCGGTATGTTTTCAAATCATTGATTGAAAATGAATCGTTAGCACGAGACAGTATCGCTCCAATATCCATACGTTCACTCTTAAGCGCATCTTTCAAAGCTGTATTTTGATCTATAAGGTATATAAATTCTGGATTTTGACTTCTTGGATCTCGAAAAACAGGATCGATATTAAACCGTATAGCGTCATCCGCTTTTGCATACATATCTTGTATTTGATCTAGAAGAGCTTGACTTGAAACTTGAACATCAGCCTCTGCTCCTGCCACATTGTCTTCTGCTAGTTTCTTATCAACCACTCGAACATCTGCAGTCAAATCTTGAAGCATAGCAGCATTTTTCTCTACCGCCGCTACAAAATCCCCATTAGCTAAAGAAGCAAGTATGGTTCCTTTTTTAACAAAATCTCCTACTTTAACATTTACCTTTTGGACACGAGAAGATGTCTCGAAACCCATATCAACATTTTTAGCAGCAATCACTTTTCCAGTTAAAGAAACATTTTGAACAAACTCTTTCGGTTGTAGGACGTATGTAAATGTATCTGTATTTGCAGGTCCTCCTGTAAAGCTATATATAACTCCGATACAAATAAGTACTGCAGGTATCCAAACTTTCTTTTCTTTTTTCTTTGACCAAATATGTGCAAACAATGTTTGTATTTTGTTTTTTAGAGTAGTGAGTTTCTTCATATTGCCTATATCTTATCATATTATAATAACCCTTGCACACATACATATAACCTGCTATAGTATGTATATTATTTTCTCGCTAGACAGACAGATGTGACACTATGTGCATCTTGAGGTAACTTGGGTTAGACAAAACTTAAACACTATATACATACAAATGTGTATACGCATATAAGGAATAGTTAAACCTAATACAGTATAACCTCTACCCCTGTTAAGCATTAACACATTACAATATAAAAAAATGAATTCAGATAAAGGTTCACACGGACCAAAGAAACCATTACGGGTATATCACGGAGGACAAGGAAATCAACCAGTACCACCAACACCTGCAACAGGACCAAAAATAAAATATCCAGATCCAATGAGACCTCAAAAATCTCACGGAGCAAAATCACATACACCTACAAACAATCAACCTGTACGTCACATAAAAAGACCTCTTGGTACAGGTGATGAACTTGATGATGATGCAGTTGTTGAAATAAAAGACACTATGCACACAGAGCAAGCTCAACCTAAAGGTAAAAAACCAAACAAACGATATAGTATGCCACGATCACGACCAAGTATCGGATCAGCAACTGCCACAAAACCAGGAGCACAAAAAGAGATTCCTGAAGTAACTGGTGATACATGGCGTATTATTCCACTTGGAGGTGTTGAAGAGATTGGTATGAACATGACTGTCATTGAAAACAAAGATGACATCTTTGTTATTGATGCTGGGTTTAGATTTAAAGAAGAATCAACACCTGGAGTTGATTATATTTTACCAAACACAAAATACCTCGAGGAACGAAAGCATAAAATACGAGCACTGTTTGTTACTCATGGACACTTGGATCACATTGGTGCACTACCGTACATCATTGAAAAACTTGGCATGCCACCTGTGTATACACGAAACCTAACATCACTCATGCTCAAAAAAAGACAAGCTGAGTTTCCTAACATCCCCCCACTCAATTTTGTCATCATTGATGGAAATGAAAAACTTATCATCGGTAATACAAAAGTTCAATTTTATGGAGTAACTCACTCTATTCCAGACTCAATGGGTATTATTGTGGACACTCCTTATGGTTGGATTACGACTCCTGGAGACTTTAAACTTGACCACGTAAACGGAGTACCTACAGCCGACGAGGAAGCTAACTATAAACTGTTTGATGGTAAAAATGTTCTACTTCTTCTTGGCGAATCTACAAACGTAGAAAACCCAGGATTTTCTACTCCAGAAAGTCTTGTACACGAAAACCTTGAAGAGATAGTACGAACTATGACTGGTCGTATGATCATGGGTATGTTTGCATCTCATGCATTTCGTATTGCAAAAGTGATTGAAGCTTGTGAAAAATATGGTAAGAAGGTTGTGATCGAAGGACGAAGTATGAAAAACAATGTCGACATCATGATTCAAGCTGGAGTTATGAAAGTTCAAAAAGGAACAATTATCTCTTCACAAGAGATGGCTCACTATGCACCTGATAAGATTGTTGTACTTGCTACAGGCGCTCAAGGTGACGAGTTCGCTGCCCTTATGCGTATGTCAACAAAACAACATAAGTATGTTGTTTTGAGTGAACGAGATACTGTTCTCCTCTCTTCTTCTATTATCCCTGGTAATGAAAAAGCTGTACAAAAAATCAAAGACAACATTGCTCGACTTGGTGCTCGAATCATACACTACAGAACATCAGATGTATTTATTCACGCTACAGGTCACGCAAACCGTGGTGAAATAGAATGGCTTCATAAGAAGCTACGACCTAAATTCTTCATGCCAATGCACGGACCTCACTACTTCCTTAAGATGCATGCAGAATTGGCATATAACTTAGGAATGCCAAAAGAACACGTCATCGTACCTGATGATTGTAGCATTCTTGAGATTCAAGAAGCTGGAACAAAGTTTGTCAAACTCCCTGTCAAGGCGCCTGACAATGTTGTCATGGTTGATGGATTTACTGTTGGAGATATACAAGATGTTGTTCTACGAGATCGACAAATACTTGCTGAGGATGGAATCTTTGTTGTTGTAGCCATGATGAATGCTCATACAGGAAGACTTATTAAGAGTCCAGATATCATCTCACGAGGTTCTGTATACCTTCGAGAATCACAAGAACTTCTTCGAGAGATACGAACACTTGTTCGCAATACCATTGAACGAGCAGCGTATCAAATGCATCCATCAAATATAGATTACATTAAAGATATTACTTCTGATACGCTTGGTAAATTTATTTTCCAAGAGACTGCAAAGAGGCCGATTATTATTCCGGTGATATTGCATGTGTAGCGTTGGTGAAAAATAAAAAACCCCGCCGTGGAGTCGTGAGACTTCAGGGCGGGGTTTGAGATATCAGGGATTTAAAGCGATATTTCTGATAATCTCTCCTTTTGACAAATCCAACATCAAACACTTACAACTACCAGCGGTGGAGTTGATTATGAGATACCGGGAACATGGAGTCATATACATGTGATCTTGTATCCCAAGTTTTGCTTGACCACCTCTAACTTGAAGGATCAAACCTTCAACTGGAACAATCTTTGTGTCCAGAGGAAAGCTGAAACATTCGAGAGCTTTAGAATCACAATGCATCACTTTTTCTTGAACATTGTATACAACTACCCAGTTATGATTTGGATGAGGGACAGTTCCAATAAGAAAGAGGGATTCTTTTTCAAGTCCAACATGAACAGAAACCGTAGAAAGAAAACCGTCAGGGATAATCAAACTTGCTGACCGGCTGTTATAGACACCGAAACTAGAGCCATCTCGTTCAGGACTCAAAACACCCCAAAAAACCCCACCTTCTCCAATCATCCGAATACCCCTGTAAGAACAGGGGACAATAAGCGTCTTTGTTTGGTTGTCAAAGATACCGAAATATCCTCTTGATGAAGTTTGGACTCTGAAAAAACGATCCTCTCCCTCTGCTACTCGTTCTGAGGAAAAATACCCTGAAAGATCGTTACTTTGAACTACTGCGGATGTATCGCTCATAATGATGTGAGTCAAATGTTGATTATATAAAAGAGCTGGATTGCTCAGTTATCTACTCCACATACTACACATTTTTTATATTTTGTAAATGACACCAGCTCCACCATCACTACACTTCTCCATTTCTACAAATATCAACACTAAAGCCTTACAACTACCTCCAACATTGCCATAGGATCAACAAACCTTAGATGCCTATACTCTTCAAGAGCCTTTGCAAGAAGTTTCAAAACCTTTTCTTTTTCTCCTGTTGGTGTTTCCTTCGCTCGAAGTTTTTCTCGAAGCTTCTCAACATACATATCATATAAAAGTTTTGCATCTGTATTTGAGGCACGGATAGTATTTAATACATGAGACACATCTTCATTTCCTGCAATTGCCGCTTCCACCAACTCATCAATCACAGACATCTTTGTACTACCTATGATCTGCTCTGTTGCATCTAGAGAAATCTTCTTCCCTTCAATAGAACTTATAACTTTTTGCAACACTCCAAGTGTATCTCGAAATGACCCATCTCCCGTCATAGCAATTAATCGTGCAGCTGTTGTGTCGATGGCATATCCTTCTTTTTTTGATACATCCTCAACAACACGTGTTAACACATCAACAGTCGGCGTTCTAAATCCGTGAACCTCACATCGCGAAATAATAGTGTCTGGTAGTTTTTGCAACTCAGTTGTAGCAAGTATGTATATAACATGTCGTGGTGGCTCTTCTAGACCTTTCAAGAAGGCGTTGAATGCTGCCTTTGATAACATATGCACCTCATCAAGGATATATACTTTATATGGTGACGTAAAAGGCAGCGTCATCGCACTCTCTGTAAGCTCACGAACGTTATCAACTCCAGTATATGATGCGGCGTCTATCTCCGTGATGTCTACTGGGTCAACTCCAAGTTCTTTTGCAAATATTCGAGCAATACTCGTCTTACCGATACCTCGAGTACCTGTGAACAGATATGCATGGTGTGGAGTTTTTTGTTCTATAGCAGACTTTAAAACTTGAACAATATGATCTTGACCAACAACATCTTGAAAGTTTTGCGGGCGGTATTTACGGTATAGAGATGTATGGGTGTGGGGATTTGGTGACATATGAGAGTATTGTAGCATATTGGTACATACAAAAATAACCCTCATCACAAGGGTTATTTCATCAACCTGGACTTATACCTATGCTCTCCCTAACGCCACCACAAACTCATCCTCAACTTTTCTCTCAAGCTCCTTAAACATAGCCAACCCTTCTCGCTTATACTCCACCAATGGGTCATGCTGTCCTATACCTCGAAGTCCTACACTTTGTCTTAGATGATCCATAGTATCAAGATGATTCATCCAGAAGTAATCAATAATCTGAAGTAGTAACCCTTGAGCTATTGTATAAAACGCTTCATCTTGAACTACACCTTCTTTTGGTGTAAATCCTTTTCTAGCCATAATGTCATCTACAATCTGTTTCAGAGTATCACCTTCTGCAAGAAGAATATTTCTTCGTCGTTTATAAATACCTTGTCGTTGTTGATTGAGAACATCATCAT
This sequence comes from uncultured Candidatus Saccharibacteria bacterium, assembly GCA_964520195.1. Taxonomy (GTDB): domain Bacteria; phylum Patescibacteriota; class Minisyncoccia; order Phycocordibacterales; family CAIZLB01; genus CAIZLB01. Next base: position 8,575 of record CAZFNX010000012.1, on the reverse strand, counting down.
ACTCAAGAACTTGCTTTCGACTATCAAAATGAAATCCTTCAATCTTCTTTTGCGCAGACTCAAGTGCCCGAGACACCATAGGATGTTGTATAGCCTCATCCTCTGGAAGATTCATACGAGCCATCAAACCTTTGATTGCAGTATTTGCAAAAATACGCATAAGACTATCTTCGAGCGATACATAAAACTGTGTTTCTCCTGGGTCACCTTGTCGTCCTGATCGTCCTCGTAACTGATTATCGATACGTCGAGCTTCATGTCGCTCTGTTCCAATCACATATAACCCACCAAGTGATTTTATCTCTTCTATCTCTTCAGGAGTTGCTGGAATACCACCAAGCTTGATATCAACACCTCGTCCTGCCATGTTTGTTGCGATAGTTACAGCACCTTTTTTACCAGCCTGAGCAACAATAGTTCCTTCTTTTTCCGCAAACTCAGGCTTAGCGTTCAATATAGTATGTTTTACTCCTGCGACTTTTAGATATTGTGAAAGGAGTTCATTTTTTTCAATAGATACAGTACCAACAAGAACAGGTTGCCCCTTGGCACTTAGTTCTTTAATCTTCTTAGCAATAGCCTTAAACTTACCTAACTCAGTCATGTAAATAAGATCATTCAAATCTTTTCTTGCTACTGGTCTATGTGTTGGAACTTCTATAACATCAAGCCCATACACCTTCAAGAACTCTTCGCGACTTGTCATACCTGTTCCTGTCATACCAGATAACTTTTTATATAATCTAAAAAAGTTTTGATATGTAATAGAAGCAGCAGTCTTACTTTCTCGCTGAATCTTTACACCTTCTTTAGCTTCAATAGCCTGATGAATACCCTCTGACCATCTTCGTCCAGGTTGAATACGTCCTGTTGAAATATCAACAATAATCACCTCGTTGTCTTTCACAATATAATCAACTTCTTTTTGATACAATGCTGTTGCTTTTACCGCAGTTTCAAGATGGTGTACATATTGAATAGTTGCTGGACTATATATATCAGTAATTCCCAGTTGTTTTTCCGCATATGTAATACCCTCATCTGTTAAGAAAATATTCTTAAACTTCTCATCTACAGTATAATGCTCATCTTTTTTCATGCCACGAACTAGTTTTGCAAACGTCTTATACATCTCATCTGACTCAGCAGCTGGTTGAGATACAATAAGTGGAGTTCTGGCTTCATCAATAAGGATAGAATCTGCTTCATCAATAATAGCAAAGTTCGGAATACGCTGTCGAAGATCTGCTTTATGTAAACTAATGTTATCAAACAGATAATCAAAGCCAAATGCACTATTTGTTCCATAGGTAATATCCGCATCATATGCTTCTTTTTTAGTACAAGGTCGTAAAAACTCATATCCAACTTTAAAACTTCCAAGTTCATCTTCTGTTTTTTCTTCATCAGGAGTAACATGTGTTGGATCATACATATATGCCTGTTCCTGAGTGATAACAGATGTTGAAAGCCCAAGAGCATAATATATCTGCCCCATCCATGCCGCATCACGACGTGAAAGATAATCGTTCACAGTTACCACATGAACACCGAGACCAGTAAGAGCATTTAGATATGTGGGTAGTGTTGCCATCTGTGTCTTTCCTTCACCGGTTTTCATCTCAGCAATATTTCCATCATGCAAAATCATACCTCCAATAAGTTGTACATCGTAGTGACGCTGATTGAGGGTTCGTCGAGCAGCTTCTCGAACTAGAGCAAAAGCTTCAGGTAAGTGCTTTTGTAGGAGCTCTTTACTTCCCTCTTTAAGTGTTGTTTTTAGTGCTACAGACTTATCTCGTAACTCTTGATCTGTAAGGGTTTTTAGCCCCTCTTCGAGCGCATTGATCTGTGGGACTATTTTCTGATATTTCTTTATTGGTGAACCGAATATATTAAATAAACTCATACGTATGAATATATCATATATATGCAAATATGCATAAACATCTACATAACGCAAAACACGCTTTGTCAGTATGAGTGACGCTGCGTGTTTTACATAAGTGGTTTGCAGTTATACAACGTGTATACACATTATATATAGATTCTACGTGAAAGAATTATTTCTTTTTTGTAGTTTTCTTTTTTGCTGCTTTTTTAGTAGCTTTCTTAACTACTTTTTTAGTAGTTTTCTTAGCTGCTTTCTTTTTTGCTGCCATAATTTTTTTTGAAAATATTTTTATAAAGAACTATTGCGTGTGTGAGAGAAAATATTCGACAAATATTTTTTCTCAACACGTATCTATATTATCACTTATATTTTTTTTCTATGCAAACTTTTTTTACAAAAAAAATATGTGGATAATTATTTTTAGATAAAAATTAAAAAAATAATTAAATATTTTTTTAAAAAAATAAAAACACTACAATGTAGTTTTTGTAGTGTTTTTTATTTTTGGTATATTATTTTGATTGCGCGATTGCTTTTTCTATATCAGCTTTCTTTTCAGGAACCAATTCTTCCAATCGAGTAGAGAGAATTTTTCCTTCTCTTATCTTTCCTGTCTTAGTAAATGTTTCCCAAAGCTTCGGATCTACAAGAAGTGGCTGTTGATGCTGTGTATACCCATCAGCAAGGACTTGGGCAATACTTCCCAACTTCACAGCACTAAATGTTTTACCACCGTTTATCTTTGCATCTTCAACAAGTACAGATACATAGTATGTGAATGCGTCTGGATTCTGAGGAGCATCTTCATATGCCTTTTTTAGATATGCTAACGCTGATGTAGTATCACCTTTTCTAAGTTCAAGTACAGCTACTCCATATGCAAATGATTGCTTATTTGGTGATAAGTTATATGCCTTAAGAGCATATTCCAGAGCTTGATCTTCGGCATTAAGTTTAAGATAGAAATTAGATGCAAAATATGCAAACCGTGGATCTTGAGCGTTCTTAGTACCATGATACGCTAAGCGTGTTTGATACAGATCAAGCAAATTTCTCTTCGTTGCATCAGAAACTGTGTTTGATGTTAATGCAGCTACAGCTACCGACATAAGTTGTTCATATGATTCTGTTTCTCCTGTGTGTCCAAGTGTAAATATTTTTACAAAGTCATCATATGCAACATCCATAGGAACTTTTTTCATACGAGGAAGCATATCTGTTGTTACTTTCTTTTGATCTCCTGCCATCATCATAGCCTCTATAAGTGTAGTGTTTTGAGTATATGGCTCATAGATAGTCTTGTAGCCAATATACGAAGCGATAAGAAGTGCGAAGAATGCAGCACCTATAAGGATAGAACCTTCATCCATATCATCATCTCCTTTTACACGTGCAGGTGTTGATACATGTACTCTATCGTGTGTATATCTCTCATGAATATATCCGAGAAGAATAAAGAATAGTACGTAACTCGATAAGTTATCAAATACGAATAGGTTGTGAATGAAGTACGCTGCCAGAAGTCCAATCAAAACTGATTTTTCTATAACAGTAAGTTTTGCTTTCTTTGAAAAGATACACACAAGAGCAAATACGAACAATAGTAAGTATCCAAGCAATCCAAGAACTCCAGCTGAAATCAACCAGTCAAAGAATACGTTGTGTGAACGATCAAACCATTGTTCTTGACCATACATGCCAGGGTTATAATATTTAGCAAATACATATCCGAATGTATCTTGTCCCCACCCGAGCAAAGGTTTCTCTTGAACACCTTGATATGCCATCTTCCATAGAATTGTTCGTGCTTGTCCCTGATTTGCAAGAACACCTTTCACATCTGTTGTTAAAATAGCAGCAAATCGAGACAATAATGGAGACTCTTGAACAAGAGTAGTATGCTTAAACGTACCAAGCAACACAACGGCGATAAAAACACCTGCTAATACTCCCATAGAACCATACCGCAATATTTTATTTCTCTCCTTCCATGCAAGATATCCAGATGTAAGCAAAAGCCCTCCAACAAGTCCAACAAATGATCCTCGAGTTCCTGTATAGAATAGTATGTATCCATTGAACACTGCCAAAATAGCGTACACAATCATATATATGTATGCACTTTGTGGTAAACGTGCAGAACTTTCATGAGTACCAGAAGCAAGTAATACTTCCTCTCTTTTACCTCGATATATCATAAGCAATGCAAGTATTGCGAAGAAGATATGTATCAACGCATATACTCCAAGATATGATGAGTTACCAAGTGTTCCTGAAAGACGAATCACCTCTCCTGCTGCTCCTTTAGAAAAATCCCCTATAGCAGCTATTCCAACAAGCACAGAGATTGCGAGAGATATGTTCATAACCCATGTCCATTCTCTTTTACGTATAGTAGAAGAACTAACTACAAATAGAACAGCCATATAGAGCAATGTAACCAACCCTTCCATACGCTCGAAGTTGCTCCAAAAACTTCTATCAGGAGCGACACTATGCATCCATGACGCAATAAGTACAAGCATAAATCCCATGACTGCATACATAAGCGCTGACACACGTGGACGATATACTTTATCTACAGATATAAGAACAGCATATAAAACTGCTGCTATGAGAATAAACGTTCTCATAAAAAAAGCCTTTCCTGTTATATATGGAAAATATAATGAAGAAGTTAAAATAAGTGGTGTTGCCAAAGTGGCACATATCGATGTAATAATCGACATGCGCAAGACTTTAGACGCTGTTTGTGTTTGAGTATTCATACCTCGTATAGTAACACAGATACGGATACGGGTAAATTTAAAAACCACCATAGTATGTGGTGGTTTTTATGTTTATTTATTCATCAAAACTTGAAGTTTTGCTCGTGTACCAGGCCCTATAGTTCCAAATCCAGGATCGTATTTTGTTTTAACAATCTTGTATGCGAATTGGAAATTTTGTATAGCCTTTTTCATAAGAGGACCAAACTGTGTTGTCTCATGACCAGGAGAACCTACACCACTTTTTGCCAACATAAATCCGTTTTTATTTAAGAATTGTTGAATAAGTTTTATTTGAGGATCTTTTGAACCTAACTTGAAAGGTTTATTCAAAACTATTTTTAACTTTCCAGTTGAGGTTGCATTTATGTCATCTATAGCACTTGTTGTGGCATTTGTAGTTGGATATGGCATCACCACAGAGAAACTTCCTCCACTTCCACCACCACCTCCGGTTGGAGCTGGACTTGATCCTCCTCCGCCTATTGAAGCCGCTGTACCGAAGAGAGAGAAATCAGAGAAGTTACTTGTCTGACATGTCACTGTATGTGCGGTTGTGTCCACTACACAAGAAGATAGAGCTGTCCATCCAGTACCAACATCATATCTATATATCTTGAGAGATGACTCTGTAATACCAGAAACATCTGATGGAGAATAACTTAGCGTCAATGTAAGAGGTAGTTCAAATGTAGAGAGAGTACTACCATCTTCGTTGAATGCTGATAGGTTTACAACATAACTACCTACACGACTCTCTCCTGTTGGAACTCCTACACCTGCAAAAAACGTAACTGGATTTAACTCTTTAGCTTGGAACACTACAGATGAACTTGTACTTGTAAATGAAGCAGGAACATTGAGAGTTGTCGCTGAGAATATCAAACTTCCTCCACCACCACTACCTGAACCTATAGTAACATCAGTTGAAGTTGAAACCGTTGCAGCACTGGTACATCCTGTGGTTGTGAAAACGGTATCACTACTTGCAACAGTGTTTGATGACGCATCAGTAGATGTAACTTTATAATGGTATGTAGTACATGCGTTCAAACCAGTGAGAGATACAGTATGACTTTGAACTCGTGGAGATGTATCTGTTTCAGCAATTATTAAATCATATACACTTGTTAAACCATAATCTACTTTAGAAGATCCATTAACATTTGTATTCCATGTAATAGTAGCTCCTGTACTACCTATAGAACCTGCAGAAATATTTGAAATCTGGATTGTTGGATCTACAACAGTAAGTGTTGCCGCTGAAGCAGAAGAAATATTTCCAGCTGCATCAACAACATATAATACATATGTTCCATTTGTGCTTGGCGCAAGAATTGTAGTAGAGAGTCCATTAGTTGCTTTTGTAGTAGTTGCACTTGCAACAAAATTTGTAGTCCCACTTGGAGCAAACCATACATTATTTGCGGTATTTCCAGAAGATACAATTGTAACAGAAGCTCCTGCTGTTGTAGTTGCAGTTGTTGCAAATACAGTGTCTTGATTTGTTGGTGCAGTGTTATCAACTGTAAATGTTGCACCACTCACCGGAGCAGAAGTTACTTCATTACCATCACTATCAAGTCCTACAGAAAAAGCAACTGTGACTGTTCCATCTCCTGATCCTACTGTATGAGTATATGTATATCTTGTTGTGGTAACTTTTGTCATGTTTGTTGCCGCTACAGTATTTGCACCAGACAAAGCAATCTTCACAACTGGACTGTCTTGCAATGGTTCACTAAAATCAGCTGTAATAGTTACAACATCTCCTGCTTTCACTATTCCATCACTATCTGAATACGTTACAGTTGCCACAGGAACAGCTGGTACAGTTGGTGTTGTCACACTCGAAGCAGTTGATGCACTACTTGTTCCGTTTGCATTTATAGCCGCTACTGTAAATGTATATCCAGTTCCGTTAGTCAATCCTGTAACTGTAATTGGTGATGCAGATCCAGTTGCAGTTATGTTTCCTGGTGATGAAGTAACTGTATATCCAGTGATTGTAGACCCACCATCAGACGCAGGTGCAGAGAATGCAACTGTTACTTGCCCATTACCAGGTGTAGTTCCACTGATTGTCGGAGCTCCTGGAACCGATGATGGCGTTGCTGCATTTGATGCAGATGAAGCACTACTTGTACCAACTGCGTTAGTTGCTGTTACACTAAATGTATATGCAGTTCCATTTGTAAGACCAGTTACTATGATTGGAGAAGATGAACCTGTTGCGGTAATACCTCCCGGAGATGAAGTAACTGAATATCCAGTGATTGCAGAACCACCGTTACTTCCTGGTGTAAATGTAACTATCACTTGTCCATTACCAGCTGTAGCGGTTCCTATAGTAGGAGCAGTTGGAACAGTTGCAAGTGTTACAGAGTTTGATGAAGCTGAAGCTGTTCCTGTACCATTGCCATTAATAGCTGCTACTGTAAACGTATATGATGTTCCGTTTGTTAGACCTGTGACTGTTATAGGAGAAGAAGTACCTGTTGCAGTTATGTTTCCTGGAGACGATGTTACAACATACCCTGTGATAGTTGATCCTCCGTTTGATGCTGGAGCACTAAATGTAACCGTTGCCTGACTATTTCCTCCAGTCGCACTAACAGAAGTTGGGGAACCAGGAACAGAGACTGGTGTAACTGCATTTGAAGAAGTAGATACTGTACTTGTTCCCATAATGTTTGTAGCAGTTACACTAAATGTATATGAAGTACCGTTTGTAAGACCTGTCACTGTTATAGGCGATGATGCACCTGATGCAGTAAATCCTCCAGGTGAGGATGTGACTGTATATGATGTGATAGCAGAACCACCGTTTGATACTGGAGCTGTAAACGAAACAACCGCCTGAGTGTTACCTGCTGATGCACTTATTGAGGTTGGCGCACCAGGAATTGTTGCAGGAGTTACAGCACTCGATGCGCTTGACGCACTACTTGTTCCAGCTGCGTTCGTTGCTGTCACTGTAAATGTATAGGCAGTTCCATTTGTAAGGCCTGTGACAATAACTGGAGTTGCAGTAGAAGTTGTTGCAGTAAACCCTCCAGGTGATGAAGTAATAGTGTATCGAGTTATAGCCGACCCTCCGTTTGATGCTGGTGCACTAAATGAGACAGTTGCTTGAGAGTTACCTGCTGTTGCACTTACTGAAGTTGGAGCCCCTGGAACTGTTATAGGAGTTACAGCAGTTGTAGGTGCAGATGAAGATCCTGTTCCTACTCCGTTCGTTGCTGTCACTGTAAATGTATAGGCAGTTCCGTTAGTCAATCCTGTAACTGTAATTGGTGATGCAGATCCAGTTGCAGTTATGTTTCCTGGTGATGAAGTAACTGTATATCCAGTGATTGTAGAGTATCCATCAAATGATGGTGCAGAAAATGTAACTATTGCCTGAGCATTACCCGCGACTGCAGATGTAGATGTAGGTGCACCCGGCAATGTTGCCACCACAACAGTAAGTGTCGCAGTTGATGCTGAAGATATGTTTCCTGCCGCATCAATAATATACAATTTATATGTACCTGTTACAGTTGGAGTAAGTATTGATGTAGATGTTCCACTAACTGCTTTTGTAGTTGTTGCACTTGCAACAAAGTTTGTGGTTCCTGACGGCGCAAGCCATACATTGTTTGTAGGGTCTCCAGAGGAAACTATAGTAAGAGCACTACCTCCTACTTGAGATGTACTTGTTGCAAATACAGTGTCTTGATTTGTCGGTGCAGTATTATCAACTATAAATGTTGCACCACTTGTTGGTGTACCAGTAACCACGTTGCTTGATGGATCCATACCAGCAGAAAGTGTTACGTTAACAGTACCATCACCAGCACCTACTGTATATGTATAGGTATACACAGTAGAACTTGCTTTAGTCATATTTGTTGCAGACAATGTAGCACCT
>CAZFNX010000011.1:0-20998 GCA_964520195.1 uncultured Candidatus Saccharibacteria bacterium | reverse complement strand
TGTTCAGGTTTTTTGAAAAAGTGCTCTTTTTACACGGTAACATTTTTATGTATATTTTAAAAGCCTCGCTGTCTTACTTGTATAAACAAGTCTTAGGCGAGGCAAGTGAGCTGTGCTTATGAAAAGTGCTTTCTCGGTAGGTCCAGGATTATCTCACGTGGACCACATGTTTCATCTCGAGTAACGACCCAGCCTTTGTGTTCGAGCCAGGCTGATATTATTTCCATGAGATGTTTTTAGCTGTCCACGATGGCTCGGTTCCTATGTCAAACTTTATAGGGAAAGCAGAGCCTTTGTAATCCTTTGGTAGTCGTTCGCAGATGTCTCGAAAAACTTTTCTCAGATCTGCTTCGACAGCATCCCATGGTGTGATGGGTGTATACACAGGAGTAGGTGTCTTGAGATTTTTATACAGATAACTCAAGATGAGGATACCAAGAAGAATGTTCGTAATCATGTGTTTAGTATTAGTAAAGGTTCAGGAGACTTTTGAAGAGTACCATAGTGTGTGATATAGGGTCAATGTTGTATAAAAAAACGCATCGTACCACTCTGGGCACGATGCGGGAAGATGTCGTTCTCTTAGCTTCTGGTTTGTTGCAGAAGGTGGAGTAGTGTCGTTCCTTGGTCATGCAAGTTTTTGAGATTATAGTCAAAGACTTGAGCTGCTCTCAGTCTTAAGGCTGCTTTTCTGTCTGCGGTTTTGCTTCCAAGGATGTAGATCTTTGCTTCTTCGCAGGCTGTAGCTGGAAAGGTTTCTGACCCGATTACAAACCTGGCTTCTTCCAGATTTTCGGTGATACCCCATTTTGCATTCAAAACGTGCTCCAAAATTAAACTTTTTGTTTCTTGATGTATAGTTCTGGCTACATACACGTATTTTGTGTTTGGAAGCATGGTGCACATGATTCTTGGAGAAGTAGTGTCATGTGCATGCTGATTGTTGACAACATAAGACAGATTGCACAGTTGGCTGATAAGCATCATGAGTTGATGCACCATATCCATGCTTAGTGTAGGGATGAACAAAAATTGGTCGTCTCCATCCGTCCAGCGTAGCTGGTCACCGCCTAGACTTGCATTGCGACGAAACACACTGATAGTGTTACGGTCTCCTAGTCGAAACGTAAGTGTGTCAAACGCTTGCAGAGCAGTAAAAAATTTTTGCTTGAATTTCATGATATATTCTTTTTTTTGATGTTGCTGTTTTCTTGTGAAATGTGCCGAATATTAAAATATCATTTATATATTGATTGGTCAAGTTATATAACTAATCTTTAGGTAATCCCCATTGCCACCGAGGCTTTTCTCCTTTTTTGTAGCAGATGTATATAAGCAACACTGTTAGTACTATAATAGGTAGTGCAAACGTAATAAAGTTACTTCCTGAGTCTAGGTTTCCTGGAACAGAGTCTTCTCGTGTTGTGACAATGTATAAGATAAGAGCTATGTATGTAAGAAATACAAGCCAGCCTTGCCACTTAGCAGGTGTCCAACCCCAACCATAGAGTTTGGCTTTAAACCAGTATCCTTGAGGATTATTTTTTAAATAGGCTATGTATGTTTTCATAATAGTATGTAGTTATTATAGTACAATTTTGTCTCTATGATACAATCCTTATATATGCTCGATAAGACTCTATCTTTCCTTAAACTTATAAGAAATTTTGAGAACGTACATCGAATGATTTATCGTCCTGATGATAGGCGAGAAAATGATGTCGAGCATTCCTACCAACTTGCAATGATGGCGTGGTTTTTATCGGAACAATTTAATCTTTCATTATCAAAAGAAAAACTTTTTAAATACGGATTAGCACATGATCTTGTTGAAGTGTATGCAGGTGATACTCCTGCTTATGCTGTAGAAGGTGGTATCAATACTCAAGAAACAAAAAAAGAAAGGGAGGCACGAGCATTTGAAAAAATAAAACAAGAGTTTGGATATTTCCATGATCTTATGGAGACTATTGAGTTATATGAACATCTGAAAGATGATGAAAGCTTATTTATATATGAATTAGATAAAATTCTTCCGCCACTGAATATATATCTAGATGATGGATATGGGTGGAATAAGTTCGGTATAACCTTGGATGAGATAAGTGTTGAAAAGCGAAGGAAGGTTACACATGTGAGAGAACTTGTTGATTTATTGAAGGAAATGTTGGAGCGGTTTGAGAAAGAGAAGGGGAGGTTGTTTGTGGGGAATGGGTAAGGGATGTATATAAAAACACCCAACTCCAATGCGGAGATGGGTGAGACAATCAATTTGTTGATTGTTCAATTATCTGTTCGAGAGAATAGGATGGTTTTGGCACCTTTTGGAACTTCTCCATGTTCGAGTTTATCGGCTCGGACAATTGTTGGGCGGCGCCATTCTGTTCGTTTAGCATCTGGTGGACTACCTTTTGGCCTGGCCCATGTTCCCCGTCTGAAATGACAACATTTTTCTCCAAAAGAGCGACGGCTATCATTTGCAGACTCTCTGAATATTTTACGATCATCTGCTGAGAGTTTGAAAGTGCTTTCAACACGACATACTTCAACAGTGTCAGTAATACGCTCGTCGCCTTGTTTGCGATGTTGTGACTTGATCCATGGTCCGATTTGTGATGCTCCTGTAGGAAGTTATTTTAGATACAGGCACAAACCAAGTGTTAGGCGTACGAGTGAAGACAGGGTTTCATTAGGGTTAATTCCTGCTGTCTGCCACATATTGTGATTCATTTCGAAATCATGGCGAATCTTGGCTAGACATTCTTCAACTGTAGCAGACAGTGACCATGTGCCAGTGTGAAGTGATTCAATATAAACTCCAAGCGTTGCTTTTTCGATAGCAGTCGCAGCGCGATTGAACTTGTGAAGGTTTTGGCTTTTAATTGCACGTACTATGTCTTGCTTCAGCTGAAGAGAAACTGGAGAGTAGTTGGTAACTGAATCGCGAATTTGGACGAAGTGAACAACCATGTTTGAATCATCGCGTTCAACAACTACAAGAATAGTCCGAATGTTGTGACCGTGAGCACCAATGAATGGACTTTCTAGGTCTAATACGAATGAACTGAAAGGGAATTCAATCTCTCCAATGATTACATCATCAAGACATGTAGCATCTAAAAGAAAACGAAGATCATCTTGAATACTGAATATACGACGAAACCGTGCCCAATGTTCCAAAGCGTATGCAATTAATCCTTGAGTGGCAACGTCTGGAATTGCGCATGTTCTCCATAGTTGACTCCAGAATAAGTCATCTGTTCGAGGTATTGTGCGTCGAGCTGCAATATCGAGCAAATGTTTTTCAAATATTGTGTAAGGAACTTCATCTGAAGCTATCGGATCTCGTGTGTATTTGAAATCAAGATTCAGAAAGTATGCGCGATCTTTCCACGATCGAAGTAATTTTTGAAGGTGCATGGTGTATGCAAGTTGAGGTTAAAAAGTGCTACCAATAAAATTAACAGTTTTTAACGATATTGTCAATATTACCCAGTTTATGTCAAGTTTGTATGTTTGAGAGATTACAATACAATAAAAATTATTTATATTTCTCAAATAACGTATCCACCCAACCTTTCCAATCTGCTGGTTCTATTCCATCATTTACTTGGTTTCTGTAATCCATAACTTGCAAAAAATAACTTATATAATCTTTATCGATAGTGACTCCTGGATATGGATTTGCTGCGGCAGGTATTCTGTTTATAACTTTTGGAACTAGTAAGCTCAATCTAATATCATCAATTCCATACTTCTGTTTTAATGAATCAGTTATAGTTGAATCTCCAGCATTAAAAACTTCATAAGCTATTTTAGGTATTCCATTAAACTGACCAATAGTTGGATCTATGAATAGAAATTTATCTCCCATATAAATTTCCAACCAAGCATGATCTCCTACTGTATTTCCTTTTTGAGCTAAACTAAAGCGTTCGATAATCTCATACTTATTATTGTTATTATAAGATGCGTCTATAACTAATTGATTATTAAAAAACTTTTTATTGAGTATTTTTGCAAGAGCGTAACTTGACGGTCCGCATCCCCAAGATGGTATGTCGTTGTTTTTAGCTAGAGTTTGAACATCTTCGACGTATGATGATGATATTGAATCCAGATACGTTTCAATTTCTTTTATTTTATTATTTCTTTCCTCGTCTGTGTATGAAATATTGGTATATTTTGAGCGAGCTTGTCCAGTATTTGTGTTGGTATATGAAAATAGAAAGTATATATTAAAAATTATAAGCAGTACATTGCTTATAATGAAAATTATTTTCAAGTTTTTTCCTTCTTTCTGTCAGGTGATTGCATAAGGGAATGCTACCACCAAAAAAATATTTATACAAACTGGTATGTTTTCTTCTGTTTGTTTGGGTTAGGGAAGGTGAGTGGGATTACTGTTATATAAAATGACCACCTGTGCTTTAAGACATAGCTCTTGGATGTTCTTAGGTTCCTTATCGAGCTGTCTCGACTTGGATTCGGTTAAATTTAAAAAATAAATATTTTTTAAACACTTTAGAACAATTCAGACATCTTTTTTGCTTGTATAAGCTTATTAAATTCTGTATATCTAGGTCCTTGCATGGCTCCTTTTTGTATATCATTTCTGATAGGACTATCTAGCTGTATAGCTTTACTTGTAAAATTGACTTTATATTTTCCATCTTCTCCATATGGTTCAATACTTTTCACTTCCGCGTAATGAGTAATTGCTGATGTTGGTGCAGTTTGATATCCTGCTATATATCGTATGTTATCAAACATGCCACCAGATATTCTGATTGCATACCAAGAGTTTTCACCTAAAAAAACTTTACGGAAACCCTCTTCTTGTGCTGGTACTACAATTGTATCCCTATCATCTATAGGTTTTGATTTTAAATCACTTTTAGTCTTGATGATCGCTGAAGTTGTTTCAAAAACCCTTAATCCAACCAATGGTAGTGTTTGATATATCTCTGTGAGAAATACTTGCATTTCTGCTCGTTCAGCCTCTGATATTGTGGGTTCTTGAGGACTGTTTTCATTTTCAACAACACTTCGTTTTACTTTCTGTATTCTTTCTATAAGCTTGTGTTCTAACCATTTTGCATGAGTAGAGTTTATTTTATTATCTGATACAAAAATTACAGCTTTATCCCAAAATATTTTATATTTTATATGATTCTCAATTCTATTTTTTATAGTATCAGCTTGACCTATATAGACAGTAGGAAGGTCAGTATCTTGACCTTCTGGATATCCTGAAAGGATATATATACCAGCACCCATTAATTCTGGTCTATTTTTAATTTCTTCCCATTTATTTCTTGGAAATGCAAAAAATTTACTTGGGGAACTTCGTCGTTCTATGATTCTGAGTCCTTCTGGATCACCTTCAGGAACGTATATATGTATAGTAAAAGGGTTTGGCATGAGTTGTATAATATCAGATTGGTTCAATTATCTAAACAGAGTTTTGATATAGAAGAAATGTATGGAAGGTGAGGATGTTCGAAATCTAATATTGAATACATAAAAAGAAAAATCACCCCTGTCACGAATGATTTTCGTAACAAGGGATGTAAGTTTACTTTGAATTACTTTTCTGCCACCCATCCTGTGAGATGAGGAAGTGTGAATGGCTTCAAAGAAAATCTTCGGAGGCTGAAAAAACTTCTCAGTCTGTAGATCTTATAAATGACTATCGCCAGTCCGATGATGCCTAACAACGTCGCTTTCAACTCCCATGTTCGCACTCGGTAGTATATGTAGCAACTCTTGCGAGTTGCCCAGTTTTCACTGAGAATTCCTGGGTAGTTGCCACGAATGATGCCTTTGGCGGTAATTCCAAGCAGAAACCAGATGGTAAGGATGGTAATTGTTGTAGTCATAAAGATAAGGTGCTGGATTGCGAATTCGGAATGACTTAAGGATATCACTTTTTTAAAGTGAGTCAATTTTATGGATGTAGTCCAAAGATGTTTAAGAGGATTATTGAATATGTTTCATGTAAAAAAAATTAACACGGTTACTATGCATGATGGTTTTGAATTGATTAAATAAAAAACCTTATTACATTAGAATTTTTACTTTGCTCTGCGCATGGTCGACATATTTTGATGTATCAAAATAGAAGTGCCTTTGTGGTGCGACATTGTTTTCTTACGAACGAAGTGAATTAGAAAACAAGAAGTACTCTTGCGGTGAGGATGTTCGAACCTGTATTTTAAAATAAAAAACCACCCCTCCATTACACACGAAAGATTGGTTTTTCGTGTGCCAGTGAGGCGGGTTGGGATCATTTGGTTTGGCTGATCCGTGCGAGCACTTTGTCGATGGCGGCGGGCCAGTCTTTATCCTCTTGCCATCCAAAGGGAAGGTATCCACTATTGGAACTAAATGCAGGAGGGTTTTGTTCATTAGATTCAGAGTTGAGTTGATTGATGTAACCACTATGTAGCCATCCGACGGCAGCACCATGATGTCCCCACTGAGTGTCTGTTTTGACCGCATCAGTGCAGACCACAACAGGTTTCCCAAGGCTGAGTCCGTGGATGACCACAGGTAGGCCTTGAGGAGGATCCTCTTTTCCCTCCATCGAGGGGTGATTGCGCTTCCAGAACAAATCAGTAATGACGCCGTCGACATCCGACATTTTGTCGAACCAGCGCCAGTCATCGCTTGTAGGGTCGCATACTATGTATTCGATACCCTTCAGCTTACAGGCTTGGATGGCAAGGTTGCGTTCAATTTCTTTGTCGTCAATAATCAGGATTTTCGGCATGTTTTTGTGAGCAGGTTGGTTGTAACCGCATCTTTTAAAACTTATGCAAGTTCTTAAAGATGTGGTCAAACTTCTGCAATGTAAAAAGTGCTACTACATAATAGTAACATCTTTTAAATGTTCGGTCAATTTTTACTCCGCATCGTGGATGAGTTCAGAGCTCTAAATTGAGTTGAAATAAAAAGAGATTTAGAGTCTTCTAATGTTTTTATATATTTTAGTAAGGTAGAGTTTCAGGGCTATTTTTGATAAAATCATTATATGAACTTAGTAGAAAACACACCGCCAGACTCAATAGTTTTTGAAGATAGTAGAGTTGTAGTTGCTTTAGCTTACGAACCGCTTACAAAAGGTCATTGTGTTGTTATCTGGAAAAATGGCGAGGAAGATTTAAGCAAATTAAATACAGAAGATTATGAATATCTTATGGATGCTATAAAGGTAACAAGAAACACCTTAAAAGAATTTTACAATCTAGAAAAAGTATATTTAATGTACTTAGATGAAAATCGATGGGTTCATTGGCATTTAATTCCTAGATATGATGAAAAAGGTTTTAATGTTTTAAAACATAAACTTGAAAAGATTACCGATTTCCAAGACACGCAAGAGCTATCAAATACATATAAGAAAATTTACCAAGAGATGTTGTTAGAAAAATAACATTTTACTTTGCATTACAATGGCTCCCCGAGTTACCTGTTTATCGAACTTTTGGGGTTAGGGAAGATGTTGAGTAGGATTAGGGTTGTATAAAAAGAACCCAGCAACTTTGGAAAGTACGTCTGGGTTCATTTGGTGATTTTTTTCGGCACCTAGCTTTCGCTAAAACCGGATGGATAATCCATCAAGAAGTGTGTGATTATGCAACTTTCCTCCAACAAAGCGCAGGGTGCTCGCCGGTGCCACCGTGATCCATGTGATAGAAACATAGACCATCGTCAGTCAGCTCGAGGCCATTGGCGTAGGCGACACGATTATTCATGTTCTCCCGGCAGTTATACAAGGTGATCCAACCGTCCTCTTTTTTGACAGTCCTTTTCAGGATGTTGAGGACTTCAGTTCCGCGGATGATGGCTGGCACATGGCCCGAGGCATCAAGAGCTTCTTTTGGTTCATAGTGTGAAGTTGATCCGACACCTTCAGCTGATTTGAAGCTCACAAGGTAATATTCCATACCATTGTGGGTGAAAAGTGGGGCGGAGGCAGTTACGGTGAACATTAGGGTTGTTGTCATGGTGTTGTAGGTATCTTGGAGTTAAATATGGTGAGAAAGGAGGCAATCGGGATGATTCCAACCTTTCTTCCATACTCAACCAAAGTAAAAAGTGCTGCTTATTATGATAGCACTTTTATAAGTATTTGTCAACTGAAAGCTCCGCCTGTGGGCGACATATTTTGATGTATCAAAATAGGAGTACTCTTGTGGTGCAACTTTGTTTTCTTATGACCGAAGGGAATTAGAAAACAAGAAGTACCTGGAAGGTAAGGGTGTTCGAATCTTGATTATGCAAAAGTAAAACCCCGCTTTTCTCTTTCGAGCGCGTGAGTTGTGTGGATGTCTATTTTTTCTTGAAGTATTTGTAAATCACTTCCTTCCAGATATTCAGATACTCGCCAGTCCGGAGGAGAAGCAAATGTGGACTCATGTCTGCATTCACGATCTTTTCAAATTTCTCAATGTGAAATTTACGAGTTGGAAATTCCCATAGACGCACTTGGATGCGAACTCGATTGCGCTTGCGTCCTTGATTAAAGGAGTCATGAACATCGATGACAAGCACATGCACATCATCGGTGCTCATCATATGTTCGTTCTCGGTGTCTTTACGACACTTCTGAAACGAACGGGAATGGAAGATACTGCAACTGCTGTTTTCTGCGATAATTTGCATTTGATTTTTGATGGTTAGGTGCTGGAATATATGGTATATACATATTGACATGCAAATAATATAAAGTCAAACAAAACAAAAACGCTGTACCTTTTGGTCGCGTGTTAATTATTTACTTGCGGACGACTTCTTCCCACTCATTGTCCTTCAGAATCGCGAAGTCAAACGCATTCAGGGCTCTAAACTGGCAGAAAATTAAAAGAGATATTGAGGAATTCAAGATTTTTGAGAGTTTTGAAAAATTAGAACTTCAGAAATAATGACCTCATCCTCAAATCCAAATCGTATTAGTAGAAACTATAATGTGTTTCTGACCGCAGTGGAAAACGTTAAAAAATTATTGCCAGCAAATGACAGTATTACAAGTAAAGATACCCTAGAGCTTGTAAAACTTTTTGCTAACACCTGGTTCTCTCTTGATGCCTATGATAAATCAGAGTTTGAAAAGAAGAGTTTGACTAAAAAACAGATTAAGTTGAGTGGGGAAGAATTAGAGAACGCTATCCAAGATTTAAAGAACGGGTTGCTTCAGAAAGGTGAGGCAACCGAACTTTTTGCACAGGAAAAACAATCTGGTTCAATTGAAGGAATCGTTGGAAATATATTTCAATCATTTGGTGGTAAAAGTGTGTATGAAAGTGTAGAGGAAAAAGCCGCTCATCTTCTGTATTTTATTGTAAAAAATCATCCGTTTACTGATGGAAATAAAAGAAGCGGTGCCTTTGCGTTTGTGTGGTTTTTGAATAAAGCAAAACTGTTAAATACTAATAGGATTACACCTGAAGCGTTGACAGCCTTAACTCTTTTGGTTGCTGAAAGTGATCCGAAAGATAAGGAACAGATTGTTGGGCTGATTATAATGTTAATCGGAAGGTATGGTGTTATGTGTGGGAGGATGTTCGAATGAGTATAATGCAATAAAAACACCCCGCGTTCCACATCAGAGATGTGTACTTACGGGGCATCGAATGGATGTTACTCCAAGTTGGGATATTTGCTGTCAAACCACGCAGCCTCAATGAGGAGTAGTTCGTGTTTGATCTTAGAGATCTCATCCTCAGACAAAGGGTTTTCCTTGTCATTGATGACGAAGGTATCGCTGGGATTGAGACGAGCGATACTTGCACTGCTTTGTCCCGGCAGGGGTTGAATCTGTTTGAAGCTTGACTGTGCGGTCGTCTTGACCAATTCCAAGAAGGCTGGAAACCCTTGGGTTGGTTGGAGTGATTGGGATATCTTGAGGAGATTGAAATGCGCCACACCTTGATAGGTTTGGCTAGTTCTTTTCACCTCGAAAGCAATGTCTGGATTTAGTGGTCGTGGGTGCATGATCGATTGGTTTCTATGGAGTTGCTTTTCAGGTATTTGCGATAGTGTTCTTGGCTTCGTCGAGATGCTTCTCTGCTTTGCTGTAGTCTTTTTCTTTCATTGCCAAACTTGCAAGTTCGGCATAAAGCTCCGCGGCTCTTTCGTGACCTTCTTTGTTCATTGGCAGGTTCTGGTTACTGATTGTTGTTCTACTAAGAAAGAGAAATTATAACCACTAGATTACAATGTTTTTCTTACTCAATCAAAGTAAAAGTGCTACCTATGTGATAGCACTTTTACTAGTATTTGTCAACTAAAAGCTCCCCGAGTTACCTGTTTATCGAACTTTTAAAGATAGGAAGAAAAATAAACAGTGTAGGGAAGTCTATGGAAATTTTGTTTGTATAATTTACCCTTTGGTGGTGTTTATTATTGTTTTGTAAATATATGCTCCGTGTGTGGGAGGTTGTTTGAATTTGTTTATGTAAATAAAAAAAGAACCCACCAACTTGCGAAGGAGGTGAGCTCTTCGGCGTTGATGGGTCAGAGCTAAATTCGTGAGTTGATGAACTCTCCGGCCTGCTTGGCTGTAACGTTCAACTGCCATTCGAATTTACCATCCTCGTGGACACAAAACACAGCTGGTAGCTCCGAGTAGATTGGGATGTATCTGACTCCAAAGTTGACATAAGTTTCTGGCCTTGGCATCATGGAATTCATCGCTGCCACCAACCAGTCTCCTTCGGTGAGATTCTGACACCTATCTGTCCAGCCTTGAGGTCTGCTTTTCAATGTGGGGGCGACATCAAACAGGAATTCGTCCCAGATTGCGATTCCAGAGGAATCATCTGCGATTAGGAATTTTTTTGGCATAAATAATATGATTTAAGTTGAATACGGTGAGAAAAACTGTAATCATACGATTCCAGTCTTTCTTCCATACTCAACCAAAGTAAAAGTGCTACTCATTAAAATAGCACTTATATAAGTATTTGTCAACTTTGCTCCGAACTTGGGAGAATGTTCGAATAACAATAATTGAAGAAAAATATAGTTCGATAAAAAACAGAAAACCCACCATCTCGCGACAGGGGCTTCCTGTTGCTTAATGGTGGGTGTTAGTCTCACCTCATATCCAGCCAAGTTTGCACCAGAGCATCATACCAGGCTGAACCTCGGTAGATGAACGCTTGTAGAAGGCACGGATTGCAAGGCTGGAAGCCTGTGGACGAATAATTCGTAGCCAGTTGAGACAATCAGCAAAAGTGCTAGATCCCATTCCTTTACTCCTCATGATGTCATCAGCATTGAGTAAGCAAAACCTGCCCAACGTGAGCTTTTCATCCTTGATACCCAGAATATAAGTCTGGAGCCTCTTGGATTTACATGAAAGCATAACTTCTTCCTTGATGTTTCGAGACTGCCAATCAGAGAAAGCTCGACGTTCCTCAAGTAAGGCTGGGATCCTTGCCATCACTCTCGTCTTCAGGAGATCAATCTCACGACCTAAAAGTTCTAGACTTTGGGTTTCAATAATGAGCAGTTCAAATAGAAGATGCTCATCAAATGTTTCTTCAAGCAGTAGTGCCATTACATGTAACATTTAGCGTTTGGTTTGGGACGCTAGGTTTCCTTTCAGAGCCATT
Source organism: uncultured Candidatus Saccharibacteria bacterium (assembly GCA_964520195.1). Classification (GTDB taxonomy): domain Bacteria; phylum Patescibacteriota; class Minisyncoccia; order Phycocordibacterales; family CAIZLB01; genus CAIZLB01. The sequence goes on along the minus strand of CAZFNX010000011.1, from coordinate 9,374 downwards.
ACCCGTGTTTAACAAAAAGAACATGACATTTATATCATGCTCTCTTCATCTTGTCCAATTTGCTCGCTCTAGCAGACGATTTCCGAACTATCCATTGGGCTAAGGAATACCCATTTCCTACTATTATACTGAACGAAATTGTGGAATTATTAAAGTAAACTAGGCAAAGCAATTAGTTCATCAAAGCTATTCACTTTACTTAATATCTCTTTCGGTAAAAAACGAACATCTGGATTATCAAATAGAGACTTTACTTCATCAAACGTTAAATACTCAATTTCAATTTTCTCTCCTGAATCAAGTCTTTGGATATCGATTTTATCTTCAGGATTGTATGCCAGAAAAATATAGTGAAATGATTCAATCTTACCAGCCTGCTGTTTTGCACTTAACAATTTCCAATCTTTGCAAATTAGACCAGTTTCTTCCAAAAGCTCTCTTTTAGCAGCCTCAAGCTCATTCTCTGACTCTTTATCGTTCATTCCACCGGGAACATCGATAAAACTTCCGATATATGGTTGCTCCTGTTTTACGATCACCATCTTATCATCTTTCAAAGCAATGACTCTTATCGTGTCTGCACGCTTAAGCATTTCGAAGGTTTTTGTTGTACCATCAAAAACTTCTTGCTCCCACTGATAGACATCGTAGATAATTCCCTTAAAAACAAGCTTAGCTTGCGGTGGTACTAATTTTGCTTTTGGTGGAGTATAAAGTCTCATATTTTTATTATATCAGTTAAAAACAGTTTTAGGGTAAATAAAAATCACCTTATAAGATAAGGTGATTTTGCTGGCTCCGCGTGTGGGAGGATGTTCGAAATTCTATTATTGCAAAATAAAAAAATCCCACCGTTCGCTTGTGCTACTAGGTGGGTTTTTGGGAGGGGTTGCGAATTGCCGAATTACTCGGCAGCAACCCATCCGTGTGCTGCCAATTGATTGGCGAAGCAGCTTTCGGAAGCAGGTTTGTCAGCCTCTACTTCAACTTCAGCACCAGACCAGGCCACAAAATCGAAGTGACGGGTTCCAGGAGAATCAAATCCTCCTGACCATTGCAATTGTCCGCCGTTGCGGGCAATCATTTTGGCTTTGAGAACGCGGCCATTTTCTTTGGTGGTTGCGACGAGGGTTCCAATGGTCCAACCATCAGGTGCACCCTCTTGGTCCGGAGCAGGTGTGAAAATTCCGTTCTCGCGGCTGCACATCAATGCAGTCAGAGGATCACCTGTGAGGGTTCCGGAACATTCTGAAGGACCTATGTATTTGAGTTTCCAAATGTACGCCATTGTCTTAGATAATTTGATGATGTTTGGTGGAAAGATTTAAGAATTAATGCCTTTCGGCTAACCGTTTGACGCTCACTTTCCGTAAGAGCTCGGCTTCTTAAACACACGCATGTTCATGAAGCCAAGCTCTTTACATCATTAAAATTAAAACTGAATGTTCAAAGTTCTTACTACTATATTATATCATATATAACAATATTGTCAATATATGATATAATTCAGGTTTGAACTTTTACAAAACTAAACAGAAAATACCCTTGCAAAACAAGGGTATTTTCACGAGCTCTGCGTGTGGGGTGATGTTCGATATACCATCATTCAGGATAAAATCAGTACTTTTGGGGTTGGGGAGGAGGTTCAACAAGATTAGGATTATATAAAAAAGAACCTGCCAACTTGCGAAGGTAGATCCTTCTCAAAATTGACAGGGTGCATGTCTTTGGAGGTGCTTAGTTAGAGTGTGTTCACAAAAGTGATGAAATCCATAGCGAGCAACACTTTTTGGTGTTGTTCAAGGTTTTCTCGTAACTCTTTCACTCTCATTGCATCCATTACTAACGATACAATGTGTTGTTGTTCATTGTTCAATTCTTTCTGCTTGTTAATGCCTCTAGAGGCAATATCAGCGAGGAAATGACCTTTCTTAGATGCGACGAATTCTACTGCGTTTTTCATTTTTTGATTAGGTTTGAGTGGAAAAGAGAGATTAGAATTGATTGATTCTGATATTTCTTTCACACTCAACAAACGTAAAAGTACTACCTATATGATAGCACTTTTACAAGTATTTGTCAACTTTGCTCCGCGTGTGGGAGGATGTTCGAACGGTTATTATGAATACGTAAAAAAGCCGCCCTCCGTACGAGACGAAGGGAAGCTTCGTGTCGCCGAAAGGCGGTTGTTGATCAGGCCGAGCGAATGATTTCATCCCCAAGCCCCAGATCACACAGAATGTCGAGGGCGGCCTGGGTTTTTTCCGAAAGCAGTCCTGGTCTGTCATTGCAGTCGTCCAGCCATGCGCGAGCGCTTTGGTTGTTATGTGGTGCCCCGAATCCTTCGTTATTCAAGAAGTCCCAGGTCCGCTTCAGTGCTTTGGCCAGATTTGATGTCGTAATGGTCATGGTTTGAATAGGTGTCAGATTTTCATGGAAAGATTTGTGCCTTTCGGCTAGCCGTTTGATGCTCACTTTCCGTTAGAGCTCGGTCTTCTAAACTGCACGATTCAGAAGGTCGAGCTCTAAAGTCTGTCCTACTCAATATGAAAAGAACTGTATATATTATATCATATATGAGATATATGTCAAGTACAACAAGTTTGGATAAAAACCTTGCGTATTCCGGATTTTCTAGTTGTCATTACTCTCAACAATCTGAATCTTTTCTTTTGGAATATACCTCGCATACAGTTTTGCTCTTCTTTCATCGCAAACACACATCCACTGCCTACCATTTTTCTCTAACGTACTTATGATTTTTTCAAAAGCAGGTTTAAGCGTCATCATTGTAGAAAATGCTCCTTTATTGGTAAGTGTGTCCATCCAAGAGCTACTTTTTATTTCATCAGCTAGAGCGAAATTTATCGTCCAAGTGCCACTTATCTGTTCTGTTGCAAATACTATATACTCTCCAATAATCACACCTATACTTTTGTCACCATCTTTGTCTTTAAATTCAAAAATATCATCTGGTTGAGTTTCTCGTGATTGATTTTCTTCGACTGTAGGTTTTTCGAGATTTTCCATAATATGGATTATATCATAGTTCAGGTTCGAACCTCTACAAAGGTAAACAGAAAATACCCTTGCAAAACAAGGATATTTTCACGAGCTCCTCGTATGGGAGGATGTTCGAATGATGATTCAAAGTGGGTAGAATTACTATTTCAATATATAATAGCTCATATGGGTGATCAAATTATTTACTTTACTCCTGAAAGATTATTCAGGGACCTGGTTATTAAATACACACCAAAGGATCTTGGGGATTTGATCAGGATTTTGAGAAAAGCAAAAAACAAGGAGGATCGGGAGGTGTTTTTTTCGGGAATACTTGCAAGCGGTTTTATTTATATTGATGCAAGAGATATAAGAGTAAGAGCTTTTGATAAAGATGAGGATGTAGATACTGAGATTATAGATGTGACGATTTATAACCAAAATCAGCAATTGCCCAAAAAAGAGCGTAAGAATGATGTTTGGAGAATTCAGAACGTTACCATAACTGAATATGATTTTATTGCCGCTAAAAAGAAAGGAAATACTAATTTCTATAAAGTGATTTCAGACCATCTAGAGAGAACAAAGGTTGGAAAACATACAGCTGATTACTCTGGAACAATATTACATTTCCATTTTCAACTTCAAGTAGAAGGTGAAGCTGATGTGGAAGAATTGAGGCGTTACATAAGAAAAGTAAATAATAACAAGTTTACCCAAATCTGGATGACTAGTTTTTCAAGCAAAGATTACAAACAGTGTTGGATTTTGGAAGTAGTTCAGAATGAAGGAAAGGCGATCCCTTTTCCTATTAAGGTTATGTAATATTTATTCAAAATAAATTTCCATTATGATTCGAGTATAGAAAGATGTTTGAATTAGTATTCTTGATGTTCAATCAAGCACTTTTTCGACTTAAATTAAGATTAATCTTTATTTTTTCTAAATCGTCATGATTAGAGAGTCCTTGACTTGGGGAATTTGAATATGGAAACACATACAGACTATTTGATAATCTTATGAGCAAAGACGCAGCCTCAAGTACAGCCTCCTCGTTCTCCTTTATGAAAATATTTCTTATAAATTTAGGTACACTATAATAAATTGACTCTAAGTCACATGAAAGTTTTCTTATCTCTTTTGAAGCCTCCATATAGTTTTTAACGACTGAATCATTCTCAGTTTTACCTGCTTCAAAAACGAGAGGACTGGTTATCACTCCAGCATAGAATTTAACCTTATTTTGGACCTCACTTTTTATGTCGTTATATCTTTTGTGAGGCTTAATGATAAGCTCAAGGATGTATTGACTGATAATAAATAGTAAAACACCTGTCGTTAGTGTTAAAAGGATATTATTATCTGGTTGAGAAGTTTGGTTTTGGAGGTGGTGTGGATGAATCCTCATATGTCCATGTTACCATAAGTGGGTTAACTCGTGAAAAATATAAGGACGCTTGAATCTGTATCGTGACTACATATGTGGAATGAATTCTAGTGGAGAAGTGGGTTTATCATGAATAAAAAATTCAAAAAGTACGTCATTTGCTATTATATTCGGAGGCAGTGTCCAGACGCAGTCTGTAATATGTAAGAACACATTCTGCTCTTTCAGTGGAATTTTATAATCTTCCACTTTTTGATTGTTTTGGATATTAATTACGTTCCAGCTTCCTGTAATTCTTGATATTGCAAATTCAATACCCCTTGGTTCGCCCGTTAACTCAATAGGTAATACAAAATCATTTTTACCAACATTCGATTTCTGTAACGGTTTAAAAGCACTTTTTGACCTAATAATAAAACGTAAAAGATGAAGAGCTGGATATTGGAACAATGTACCTATTTTCTTTTTTTGGTCAATATATTTTCCGTCAGTATTTTTAAAATGTCTAATGCCAGAATGATAATGATAACTAAACTCTGTGATTCCATTTAATGGTGCACTTGGTAAAACCTTGCCCTTATTAATGTGACCAGTAACAAGAGGTATTCGTCCGATATCTGGAAACATTATCTTAAGGTAATATTCTCCGTACTTGTCCTTATGATTTGATACACTACACAACCTATAATAACAACCTTCTTTATCTCGAATAAATATTCTAATTTTATTCAATTTACTCATATTAATTTGCGTAAAAAATTATTGGTTCGACACTTGGATCAGTTGTTATTTCCTTAGTCTGTTTATTGATAAGAAGAGAGATTCGTATATAACAACTTGAAGAGCCATATGTTGTTGCGGTTCTACCGCCAAACTCATCATATGGATCTGATATCGTTAGATCAAGATCAAGATTCACTATAAAGTCTACCTCGACTTTATAAAAATCCACTGTAGCACTATATATGTAAAATTCATGCACATTAATGTCATTTAGAGAAAAACCATCAACTGAGTCTACATAATTAGCTTGCACCCCTTCAATTTTTGATTCAAGGAGAGAATCTATGTCTATTAAAGAAGTTATATATTTATATTGTTCGTTCAAAAATTCTTCAATTAAACTATTTTTAATAAAGGCAATTTTATCACCATATTCAGACAAGAATTCTTCAAGTGAGTTAAAATAAAATAATCTAGGAGCATTTTCTTTTAAGTCTTCCTTTAGACTTGAAAATAATTCTTTCGATCCAAAATCCTTTGTATTTTCCGTAATAAAACAAAAATCTTCCTTAGGGTTTTTATTCACAATATCCACAACGTTTAACCATATTAATGTGTCTCTAATACCTTTATCTCCTGCTTTAAATGGAGCTTGCCCAGTCAGTGCTCTATTAAAAATAACTGTTGAGTCCACTTTACTGGGTTCGGCTATCTCAATATCACCCGATCTCACAAGTTTTTCAAAAATAGCTCCATATTCAGTATAGAGTTGCTTGGTATCAATAGAAAAATCTTTATTAAATAAAACTCTGTTATCCTTCTTCATTTCTTGACTATATTTTGTTAAATACTCATCATATTTTTTAAGAACTTCTTGAGTTACATAAAAAGGAATTATTACTTTAGATTTTGTCCTCCTTGCATATCCAAAAAGACCAATAAACTTTGGGGTATTGAAATGGTAATTGTTGACTATAATATTTGTATCTAAAATAACTCGCATATTTATATTTATTTATCAGCCTACATGAAAATAATTCAATATACAAGGTTAAAATAATTCAATAAAACAATCGTCAAGAAATGCATTTGATGGAAGCAATCCTCTGTGCGATTCCTCATGATCTTTGAGATTTTCAAGTATACTGTTCCAAGCTATGACAATTTGATTTGCAATTGAGATAACATAGTCTAATGACTCACTTTCCAAATGACCTCGAGCAACTGATTGAGTAATATTTCCCTTTTTTATAGTTGCTGTAATTGGATGTCCATGTACAAAACTATTCCTAATATCATCAAGTATTGCAAGGTTGAATATCACAGTATCAACATCTTCCTTATTAAAAATATAACGCTTATCGCTGAGATATTTTGAGAATTTATTTAATTTATCATTAGTATAGGCTCTTTCTTTCCAGTCAGATATTCTTACTTTGTTACTAAAAGCATCTCCAACTAGAAACCTTAAAAAATAATGAAAATGATTTTCTAAATATATTTGGAGAAAAAGTTGTATGCATACGCAGTCAAAGAACTAAATCTTACTACTGTTAAAAGGAAAAGAAGTGGTGGTCAACTTATCATGCCTTCTCGGATATATGAAATACTTAAAGATTCGATTTACGCGGGTTATTTTGAGTATGGTGGGCAAAGATACGAGTTAGATAGAAAACTCCCTCGTATCATCAATGAGACCCAGAGAAACAGGGTTCTTCAACTACTTTCAAAAAAGAACATACCCAAGATACAACATCATGAGTCTACATATTCAGGTTTTATACAATCTGATACAAAAGACTTTGTTGGTCAGGATATAAAGTTCCAACTCATATGTGACTGTAAGTACAAGTTTGCATACAGAGATAAAGAATATTGTCCTCATTGTGGTCGAGATATATCAACACTTGAGAAACCAAAGTACATGATTAAGACGTATTACTACAATGTACGAAAAAAGAAGTTCAAGTTACCTTATAAATGTTTGAGTGAGGATGCTATTACAGATAAATTCAATCAAGAAGTTGTTGAGAACTTGGATTTTTCAAACAGTCTACTTGATTGGTCAAAGAAATATATACACGAATTGAAAGATAAAGAGCTTGATGAAAATATTTTGGTCCAAAAAGATAGAATGAATCGTAAAGAAGAGTTCGAAAGCAAAAAACGCAAGATGAGAGAGATGTTACGAGATGAAAATATTACTAACGAGGAGTATGTGATGGATCTAGAGATGCTAAAAAGCAAGTATAAAGATATAGATGATACGGTCCAAGAGAAAGATTTTTACACTGAGATGATGGATATTGTAGATGTTATAGAAAAATTGCAGATTGTTATGAAAAATGGAGACGTTCAGGCAAAAAGAAATATACTCTCACGACTTGGTTCGAACCTAGTTTGGAACGACGAAATCCTTAATATTTACAACAAAAAATCAATTCAGATACTCATCGATGGTATAAAACGTCTTAGAAAAGAAAACCCAAAGTTCGAACCTAAAAAATACGTTGTGGCACAAGGATTAAATAGAAAAAACCAGGCTTTTGACCCAGTTTTTTCTACAATGCTCGACATTGCACGAGAAATAGGAACCTTTTGGAAGACCAATAAAGCCCACATTTGGCTACCAAATATCAAGCAGGGTTTCTTTGGAATAGTGCGACCAACGGCTGAGGAAATGAGAAAGTATAAATAGCAAAGAGTCCCAACCATGAAAGCTGGGACCCCGCAATTTATATCACCTGACACTACTGCTAGATGTAGAAATATTTTAGCACAAAGGATCCCTTTCGGGGACCCCTTAGCCTTAGAATTAGTGTTCTTAAGAACAAATAGATTATATCAAATATCCCAGAATGCACACTGTACTGTGCAGAAAACGTATTTTTTGCACAGTATAGTGTGATTAGTATGCAAAAACAGACATTTTGACCACTAGAATAAGTGTAATGGTCAAAATTGGAACTTTTTGTCCGGTACAGTGGACAAAATGGGAATTATTTTTTAGTTCTCTCACCCTTAAGTAATCTTTCAAAGGCCTCTAAGTTTTCCATAGCATCATGAACTGGATGGTGGTCGTGTTTCGTTATACGCAATCTCTTCCAAGAAGATGCATCTTTAAAGTCTCCAATTAAGCCAGCGTAAAAATCACCAATTCTACGAGCAGAATATCCAAAGGGATTATTTCCAATAGTCCGATGAAAACTATCGTTTATCCACTGCCAATCAAAAGCAGGATTATCACTCACAAACTTTGGTTTTTCATCTCCACAAATCTCTATTAACCATGCATTGAATTTTTCAAACACTTTCTTCTCATCAAAAATAACACCGGTCTCGATTTTAAATTCAGGATTTTCTGGATCAGGCCTTCTTTCAACGAGTACTCCATGGAAAGTAGCCTTCGAAGGATATGCGACAGCGCCAAATTCAGTAAGCTTGCCAATACTTGGACACTTACCGTTTGCCTCGCAATCAATAAATATTAAATTCTTTAAATCGTCCATGGGTACATTTTAACTCTTATGAGAATTTACTCATAATTTATGATTACTAGACTTCCTTACGTATTCTTGGCATGTTCGTATTTGTATTGATATTAAAGGCTATATTGGGCCTTTAGTTTGATTACTAAAAATGCTAAAATACCAAGTATGACTACTCAGCAAGCTATCAAAGAAATACAAAACAAATTTGATGTTAATGCTATCTTTGCATACAGAGTATATTCTCTTGCTGATAAGAAAAATCTATTTGAAGATGTTGCAAAAATAATCGCTGAAAAGCCAAGGCCGTTCGTGAAATGGGTTGGTGGTAAAAGACAACTCCTAGCACAATTCAGGAAATTAAATTTATATCCACCTGAATTATTTGATATTAAAACCGGTAGATACTTTGAACCGTTTGTTGGTGGTGGTGCAGTATTTTTTGATCTCCTTCCTGAAAAAGGATTCCTTTCTGATTTAAATAAAGAACTCGTTACCACATATAACGTTATTAAAAATGATGTGGATGCACTGATTGCATCTCTTAAGAAACACAAGACTGATAAAGATTACTTCCTAAAGATTCGTGCTCAAGATCCAAATAAGCTAAGTGATTTAGATGTTGCGTCACGTTTTATTTTCCTGAACAGAACATGTTTCAACGGAATGTATCGAGTAAACAGCAAGGGCGGATTTAATGTGCCATATGGTAAATACACTAACCCTTTGATTTGTGATGAAGACAACCTCAAAAAAGTTTCTAAGGCTTTGCA
>CAZFNX010000010.1:0-26215 GCA_964520195.1 uncultured Candidatus Saccharibacteria bacterium | reverse complement strand
CGTATGGAATATATTTTGAATTATACTCTACTCGCGCTTCTTGAGATTCCAGATGCAACACTTCTTGATGTAAACAGAATGCTCTCTGATAAGCAGTTTAGAAATAATGTAATCAAGCAATTGAAAGAGCCGACTGTGAAAATGTACTGGGAAAAAGAATTTGCTTCATATACAGATAAAACTATTGCAGAAGCTACACCTGCGATACAAAACAAAGTTGGACAGTTCATTTCAAATAGTCTCATACGAAATATTATTGGTCAGAAAAAATCATCTTTTGATATTCGACAGGCGATGGATGAGAAAAAAATCTTACTCATCAACTTGTCTATTGGACGTATTGGTGAAGATGCTGTTAATCTTCTCGGATCTTTGTTTGTGACAAAGATCTATCTTGCGGCTATGTCTCGAGCAACCGTACCTGATCGAGAGATGAAATATCTTCCAAATTTTTACTTATATGTTGATGAGTTTCAAAACTTTACCAACGATTCATTTGCTCAGATCTTGGCACAGGCTCGTAAGTATAAGTTAAGTCTTATTGTGGCTCATCAGTATGTAAAGCAAATGACTGAAGTCGTGCGAGATGCTATCTTTGGTAACGTTGGTACCATGATTGTATTTCGTGTTGGGGCAGATGATGGGGAGGCTTTGGAAAAGGAGTTTCAGCCAACATTTGTGGTTGAGGATTTTGTAAATCTTGGACGTTTTCAGATGTATTTAAAACTTATGATCAACAGTGTGACATCGAGTGCGTTTTCTGCAAAAAGTATGGGTCCATGGCCTGAACCAGAAAAAGATTTTACTGAACAGATTATCAACTCATCTCGAAAGTTATATGCAAGTCCTCGTAAAGAAGTTGAGGATCATATTTTAAGTTGGACACTCGGTGGTACGGGGGCACCATTGGCAGCTAGTGCACCAGCTCAAAACAATGGACAGTCACAGCAAAAAGTTCAGCAGCAATTTTCACAACAAAAACCTAAGCAGTCTATGTCTAATAATTCATCTCAGAGTACACAAAAACAAGGTCAACAGTCTCAGCGTCAGTCTCAATCACCGCGTCCTCAGCGACCAGAACCGACTCGAACACACAATCCTTTTGCTGCTGCTTTTAAAAAGATTGCAGATAGTGAGATTGATACAACAAATGAAAAAGAAGAGGTTGTTGAGAAGATTGTAAAAAAGAATACGGGTGTTGATGTTGATACACTCAAAAACATGTTAGGTATGGAATAGGTTAGCTTAGAGCTGGGTCCAGTTCTCTGGCAAGATACCAAGTTCGTCAGCGGTTTTTTGAACAGTCCACTGTTTTGGTGCGACAATTGTTTTTTCTGTTGATGTATTGAGATATGCTGCCCACCAAGAAAACGTAGAGTTGGCGATGATATGATGCTTACAGCTGCTCATGAGGATTAACTCCTCATAGTCTGGTATCTCTGGGTTTGAAACAAAGATCGTGTTTTCTAGTTGTAGGTTGTTTGTTGCCCATGCAATATCATCTGAGAAAATAAAGAAAATCGGATGAGAAACAGTTGCTTTCATGTACTGTATTGCTCTACGATAATAATCTAAATCACAAACCCCGTGATATGCATTGGTTTTTGGATTTTGAACAAAATCCCCTCGACGAATATGTATAGATACAGGTTGTTGAGTTGCAAGAATCTGTTTCTTCATCTCCTCTGCCTGAGTTGATGGAGGATTTTTAAGAGTGTATTGTTTGAGTACTTCGTTTTTTACTTGCATAAAATATTTTTCTTGTTGATAGAGTGGATATCTGCCCGTTATCTTATATATGATCTTTTTAAAATATTTTTTATATGCATGTGTGCGTACATGTTCAAATGTTGCTTGAGGGTCAATATTGAAGTAGGGTAGCAAGAATGGTCTATGAGTGTCATTGTGAGTATCGCCAAAAAAAGATATATCAAAGATAACTTTTTTCTTATCAATGTAGGAAAGTTTTAGTCCGTGAGCGTATTGAAATAGTTGGTTCCCTAAACCTCCTGTGATGGGTATTATTGTAGACATCGTAGTATATATTCTATAGATTCTTTATATGTATATGTTGCAATGGATTTTTGCTGTCTTTTTACTTCTTTCATGTATGTATTTTTATCCATATGTAACACATTAGTAATAACCTGCTCTAAAGGTTTTTTATCTTGTATGATGTAATCAGATCCTAATATATCTGTAAATTTTTGGACATTGGTTATACCTAATTGCCCGTATGATATGTTTTTAAAAACCCGACAAGGTAAATAGTTTATATCTACCTGATACTGCCCAGCTATGGCTGGAGCGATTCGAGATCGTCTAATAAAAAAGATATTCAACATATCTGGTATGAACCTAAGTTGAATAAAACGTATACTATATGCTCGCAGTACTTCTTTAAGTTTTTGTATTTGCAGAATGTTGCCTTGATTTGTAGCGTTGTTCCAAATACTGCCAATCCAAAAGACAAATCTGTTTTTGTTATATACAGGTTTTTTAAATTCTGATACAAGTAAATCTGTTCCCCAAGGCTGATATAATGTTCGTGTTTTTGTATCAAAATACCGAGCAGTGTCGAGTTGGGTATCTGCAGTTTCTGCCAGTTTTGAATATACAGATAGATTGATATATGTATGTTTTTCTAGTTTACTTTTGAACACGTCGCTATAGTTGTGTAGACAATACGATACATCATTTCTTACAGGTAAGTGATAATCTTCGAAGGTGTTTTTCTTTGGAATCATTTTACCAGTTACCTCAGAGGCAATAATAACATCTCCCGGTTGTATGTATGTTTGATTTTTTTTATCATCTTCTAGCCAAAGCGTTTCGTATCCGAGTTTTTTGGCATTTTTATAAAATGCCTGATGAATATGCCTATGAGTATGATAGACTTGTTTCAATCCCCATATAATGAGTCTTTTTGGTTTACTCTGTGTCATAGTCTTTATATGTATATGTAGTATATCACATTGTCTTATCTATGTTATACTAGTCAGATATGCCAAAAATAAGTGTTCTGATGCCTGTATATAACGGTCAAGACTATATTCAAGAGACTATACAAAGTGTATTAGGGCAGCCGTATGATGATTTTGAGTATATCATCATGGATGATGGGTCGACTGATAGGACAAAGGATATCATCTCAAGTTTTACTGATCCTCGTATTAAGCTCCTCGAGCTTGAGCATGGAGGTATAGTGAAAGCGCTGCAAGCAGGATTGATGGCTGCAACAGGTGAATATGTTATACGTATTGATGCAGATGATGTATGCGAGGTTAATAGATTTGCAAAACTTATAACATATATGGATCAACATCTTGAAGTTGTACTATGTGGTTCATGGGCAACGATTATAGATGAGCAGAGTCGATCTGTGGGAACATATACCTATCCACCGGAGCATGATAGAGATATACGAAGATACATGGTGCGACATAATCCATTTATTCATCCATCTATCATCATGAGAAGGAAAGTTGCTATGAAAGTTGGTGGGTATCGGGATTTTAAACACACTGAGGATTATGAGCTATGGACTCGTATGTTGCAGGTTGGTAAAGGTCATAATATACCTGAAATGCTTATACGTTATAGAAAGCATACTGCTCAGATTACACGTAAAAGAAACATTCGTATGCGATTGGTTGGCATCTATGTAAGACTGCTTGCCATTAAGAGATTGTTTTTGTAGGATCTTTTTCTAATAGTAACATAGCGTTTTTGATGTTTTCGAATTTTACTGCAGAAGTTTGGTTCTGTATTTTCCAAGTGCTATCAGGGTTTACTCTGTGTATATAGCGACAGTTTTTTGGAATATGAAGTAGGTTACCTTGTGTAAACCATACATAGTTGATAAAGATAGAATCGGCTGCATAAGGTATCGTTTGTGTATACGGTTCAATCGCTTTCATGAATGTGTGTTTATGTACAAAGAAGTTTCCTAGATTTAAAAACTGTTTAGGAATAGTTGAGTCATGAATCAACATGTCTTTCATGGATTCCATGGTATATGTTTTTCCTGCTATGTGTTCATTATTGAGTAGTGGCCATGCAAAAGAGGGGCAGTACATAGTTTTTTCATTCCATTTTCCAACCATATATATAGCTTGCATGTAGTCACCGGTAATAGTGTTGTCAGAGTCTAATAGAATAACCCAATCATATGCTGCCTGGCCGACTGCGTATATTTTGTTTTTAAACATGCCTAAGTTTTTTTCGTTTCGTATTACTCGTATCTTTGGATTGTGTAGTTTTTGAACGAATGATTGGAGATACTCGAAAGATGCTTCCTCTGAATGATCATCAACAATCAATATTTCTCCTACGCGAGTATCTTCAAGTACGGTGTACAACGCCTTATGTATAGTTTCGTGACGATTGTAGTAGGTTATGACAACAGATATTTTTCTATCAGATTGTAATACAGTATTTGTTTTCAAATGAAATAGCCTATTTTTTGTAAAATAGATTCTATCGTATAATTTAAATAACTCATACTTACTTTTTATATGTATTCTCTTAAAAAGACCAAGTATGAAAGCTTTAGAAAATGTTGCTTTCATATTTCTCATGCGTGCAAGTTCTCCAAACTGGTCTTTGTTTCTAATAAATATTTTTGGTTCAAGAGGTAAAGATGAATTCTCAGGATATAAATAAGAAGGAGATAGTGTTTTGACGATATTTTGATGAGTGTTGAGATAGTGATTCCAATGAGATTCATCATGCCAGAGTGCAATAATATTTTTTTGTAAATCAGTTTCAATATTGTTTTTTAGAGTTTCTATGGCTTCAAGAAAGTATAGTCCTTGACCACCATTTATGGCTCCTTGGTAATAATACGTTGCAGTATCTGCATCCAACGAAGCCAATGAAGTTTTACTTGTGTCATATGGCCATGTCTTTTTAGGGGTATTGTAAAAACCAGGATGTATAGCTCCTACGAGTTTTTGGTCTCCTGTAGGTAAAAATTCTTGTGCAGTAATAGGTTCTATACACAATAAATTTGCATTGAAAAAGAATATATAATCAAAGTTTTTAAGCTGATCTGTAATACCAGAAAACATCTCATATCGTTTTAAGGTATTCATCGGCCAACCTAAATCTTTTTGAAAAATAGTATGTATATGAGAATTTGATTCTGCACCATATATACGTTGAGCATCTGTAAAAACAAAATAACTCTTCTTAGCTTCAGTAATAAAATTCTTTTCAAAACTGAGATAAAAGTCTTTCCAGAAGATTTCATATTTACCCGTGCACACATATACAATTGCTATATTCATAAGAATGGTGATTAGAAGTTAATTTTTTCAAAAAAATCTGTATCGTATGTTACAACATATCTTTTATATAATTTGATAATTTTTTGTAGTACTTTTTCCTTCAAAGATATGGTCTTTTGCGTTCCGTCAGAGTTCCAACATGTAACATAATCACTTTGTTGTGGGGTAGTTGTAAATATTTCTGCGTTGGCTATTTTTTTGGCTATAACTATGATATATGTTTCGTGAGAATTTCTAAATGTTACTCTACTGTGTATAACGGCTGGATCTTTCACTTTATACCATTGATTACGCTCACTAATATACACACCCTCTAAATCATATCCATTTTCTTTGGTAAAAATTCTAAAAAATAGCTCAGGACTAAATTGATAAAAACCATGTCCACTAAAGTTATTACATACTGTTACTGATATGAAATATCCACCAACCTCAACCATCTCCATACAGTTTTTTATCGCAACAGGGAAGTTGAAAACATGCTCTAAGCTACCACCGTCAAATACAAGAGAATATTTATTTTTATATGCAGAATCAATAGGCTGATTCATGTCGTGGATATATGTTGCATCTTCATATTTTGAAAAATCAAAAGAATCAACCACTTTAGAACCCATGATTTTAAGCAATGCATCAGCATATATTTCTTTGTCTAGCATAGCGGCCTCAGACTCTTTTAAGTTTAGAAATGATACTGTTCTCGGACGTATATGCTGACCTTGTCGTCCAATGGTTGCAGTTGTACGAAGTGATGCTCCTTGTATCTTTGCTTTGCGTATTGCTTGTAATGCATTATATTCTATTCCCATATATTTATTTCTTTTTAGCTATTAATACAATCTCTGGTGAATACGATCGACTATTTGGTATCCATCGTATAGGTGTTAGTATGGTAATGATCTTTGTGAGTATTTTTTTAAAGATTCCTCTTTTTTCTTTATCTACCCAAAAATCAAATCCTCCAACATATCCTGCTTCTACTATATCAAACCCATCTTGCACTAAGACTTTTTTCCATTTCTCTACATCCATTGCAAGGAGGTTGTGTCTGTCTGTATTCTCTTTATCAAGATGTGTATGTAAATATTTTTGCACCTTACCAGCAAAGTTTGGTGCGGTAATAAACACATGACCACCTGATTTAGTTAGTTTTCCATGTATACGTATAATCTCTTCAAAATTTTCAAAATGCTCTATAAATCCAGAAGAAAAAACGACGTCATATGTTGTATTAAAATCGAGTTTCAATATGTCTCCACCTGCAAAGTTTCCAATCGTAAAATCTTCCTTGTAAAACCATCGTTCCATATCCATGAGATATGGTGTTTGATCTATACCGTTGAGTTGGTATCCGAGTGCTCCAAAGTGATATAAAAATCTTCCTGGAAATGCTCCTATTTCAAAGACTGTTTTATCAGTTGTTTTTTTGAAATGTTTATATAGCAGCTGAGAAATAGGATAACTCTTAGGCATTGGAGTAAAGTGAAAATCTTTATATCCTGAATCCCAATATGCCTGAGAGGCTAAGTTTGTATTCTGTGTATTATTCATTGTGTAGGTTGTTATTTAGTGCATATAAATACCCATGAGCGATCGTTCCTGTAAATCCATGTACTGATAATAGAGAAAGTATTTCTTCATGTGAATGACCGGGTATATCATCATGATATTCCATGGATATTTTCTTAACAGTTTTCTTGATAAATTCCATAGTGTTCGGCGATAGAATATCGTACTCTGCGCCTTCACAATCGAGTTTAAGAAAATCTATACGTTCTATTGCATGATCTTTACAGTATTTCTCAAATCCTACAATATCGACAAGAGTTTTTTCTGTTTCTCCATCTCTTTTATATAAACTATGACAACCGTTATGATTTTTTGAAATATAGAAAGGTGCTTGTCGTATAGACTCAGAGCCAAGAGCTACATTTTCAACATGCACATGTTTAATGTTGTTCAATAAAAGAGTTCGTTTAATCTTCTCTGTAAGGGAAGTGAGTGGTTCAAAAGAATATACACGACCAGCTGTTGCTTTTTGACTTGCATAAAATGTGAAAAAACCATTATTTGCTCCAACGTCAAACACTACATCGTGTTCTTGTATTTCAAAACCTTGAGGATTGTAATATGTTTTATAAAATATTTCTGAAAACATCGATAAATCCGCCTTACCAAATATCTCATTCATATAAATCATGAATCCATTTTTCAGGACAATATTGCGTATTTTGGTACCTGATATTTTTGCAAAGATAACAGATGGCCAGTTTTTGCATGTGGATATAATAGCGAGCAAAACGCGGGTATAATTTGTGATCATGAGTTAATAATTAGTTAGTAATAGTTTTTCCATCTTTGCTTCAACAGTTTCAACAGAATATTCTCGAGATATCATATCAATATTTTTTTTCCTGTACTCTGCAATTGTATCAGGATTACTCAAATAATATAATATATTTTCTGCAAGTTTTTTGTGGTCATATATATCATGGAAAAGTGCAGTATCTTTAAATACACCAGTAAATGACATGATGTTTGGTAAACAAAGTGCATTACCACAGAGTGCTGCATCAAACACAGCAACACACTGTCCTTCATCAACAGAAGAGTTTACGAAGATGAGTGTTGAGTTTAGTATTCGTACTAGTTCATCATAATCTGCAATATAACCATGCCGCACCACACCTTCTGTCTCCGGGAATTCATCTTTCACTTTACCAACTATGTGTAGTTTAATATCAGGATGTGTTTGTTTTACAATCTCAAACGCTTTAAGTATAGTAGCAATATTTTTTTTGAATGTAACATATCCAAAGTAGACCAAATCTTTTCGTCCTTCAGTATTTGTGAGTTTATATACTTCCTGTGATACCACAAGTGGGGCAATGTGTATTTTTTTAGGATCTGTACCTTGCTCTATAAGAAAATCTTTCTCGGCTTCATTAACAAATCGAACTGCTTTGTAAAATTTAAATACAAAGTTTTGAATCTTTTGTCGAAAAGGAGTTTTTCTTTTTGGTTGAGTGTGTCCTACGAAAATAGTTTTTCGTGCCAAAAAGGGAACAATGAAAGATTGCCATTCATAACTTGCTGCATAGAACAATGCTCCTTGAAATGAAAATGTAAGCAATGTTGCAATATATTGAAAAGCATTTTTATAATCAATAACAGTGATATCTTTGTCAAAATGAGGATCATTCTCCATGGCAGCTTTACTGTTCCATACTATGGCATATGGTTTAAAGCCAAGTCTCTTGGCTACTTCAAGTATATGTAGGTGATAATTTTCCTTAGGTGCAATAGTGTACATGCTAGGGCTATATCCCCAAATAACTGCTACAAATTTTTTTTGTTTTGGCGAACGTGAAAACATATATATTATTGTGATGAAAATGGTTTAAAAATGCCCCTTATAAAAGCAGTTCTTTGATCCTCCATATCTTTGAAGAATATAAGAATTATCATAACAGGTAATGTATATGAGAGTATATTGGCAACAATGGCACCTGTAATGCCTAATATAGGTATAAACATGTAGTTAAGTGTCACACTGAGTATCATACCAATAATATTTACAGACAAGATGGTTTTAAATTTATTTTCCGCAAGAAGAAATTGATTTAATGCTGTTAACATAAAGTATCCAACAATTGACCAAATATATGTTCTCAATATGTATATACTTGGCATATATGCTGTACCATATAATGTATCAATAAGTAGAGGGGCGATTATAAACATACTTCCACATATTGCAATAGATGAATAGAAAAGAAGACTGTATAATTTTTTACTTCTTCCTAAATACAATGTTCTGTCATGTTTTTCGGCATTAAGTATTGCTGGTAATAATGAAATACAGATAAGTTCAGCGATAATAAACCACACTTCAGAAAAACGTACGGCGATAGCATAAAATCCAACAGATTCAGATCCAAGAAGAACTTTAATAAACACTTGATCTACTCGTATATATACTGCAGTTGCTAATGCAGAGAGTGTAAATGGCCAAGATTTTACAATAAGATCAATAACTATTTTCTTTACAGGACGTATATCAAAGATGTTTCCAATATATTTTTTGTATAAATATATATATCCAATACCTCCCAATATTTGATCAAGTATGTATGATGCAAGAAGGTATATAATTGGCAGGTTATAATATACGATACCTACTTTAACCACAGACATGATAATGGTTACTGTTGTACCTAAGATAGAAACTGGTTTGTTTTGTGCATGAATTCTAAAATAAAAATCAATGACAGAAATAGACTGAAAGATTGTAAATGTTGCATATACAAAAATCATCCATGTCGTTGATGCTGTGTTTGCAAACAGAATACCTGCAACAGTTGCTGCAAGAACTGTAAATATACCATTTATAAGTTTAATCATGAGCCCTGAACCTAAGATTTCTTTTGTTTGATCTGGGTGTTCATGAAGTCTCTTCATGATAAGTGAGTCAACAGAGAACAGTGTAAAACCGGCAATACTTACAAAACTGATTATAAAACTAAAAGTTCCGTACTGTTCTGGACCTAGGTGTTTAGCGATAAAGATACTGACAAATAAGTTAAGGGCTAAGATGAATATCTTAGATATAAACATCCATCCTGTATTTTTAACGTATTTTTGGAAACCGGCATGATTCCACGTATATGTAATCTTATCTACTATGTTTTTCATATTAGGTATATAAATATATGTATACTATACATCATATATATGAAAAAAGCCCGCCGACTTACCCAGGTTTGTGTATGGGTAGGAAGGGGGCTTGAGGGGGGGGTGAGGCTTAGGCGAAGTGCAAGAGTTCTTGTTTCGGCAGCTGACTTTGAGGTGAAGACGAAGGTCTACTCAAAATCTCTGTTCCTGCCACAAAAAGAGGTCCACCTTCTTTTTTCTTTACTTCTACCTCTTCTGCTGGATCAAATATTCTCCAACGATCTGGAGTGTGGCTTAGATATTCTTTGCAGAATCTCTCAGTCACTTGTGTTGAGATTTTTGATCCTGGAAGGATCATCTTAAGATACACTTCCTCAGGTGTTCGGCCTCCAACAACGATCAGTTGGCTAAAGAAGTCGTTGTGAAGTTTTTCTGGAAGTCTTGTAAGGACTTCTGCCAGACTCATGAGGGAGTAGTCGTCCTCTACAACTTGTCCCACGGGAATCATAGTAACCTTGCTGGACTCGGCAGGCACGCCTCTGCATGGTCTTACTGAGACAAGGAATTCTCCAACAGGATCGATACCTTGTGGGTCAACCTCTGTCGGAATGATGGTGAACACTTCACACTTGGGACATGTGCTCGGCTTGAACAAGCCGAGCTTACGCATCCAAGACTTCCGGATACGGAAGATAGACAGGAAACCAATCAGGAATGCACAAACTGAATTCTTCGGAACGGGTCGCTTGTTCATAATATCAGGGGAGAGTTGGCTGTGACGGTACTTGTATAGAAACAACCCTACTAGGACAGTCCTAGACGGGTTACAGGGTATACTATCATATATTCACAAAATATTGTATAGTGATATCCACATGCAGATAAGAAACTTCAGTATCATAGCCCACATAGATCACGGTAAATCAACTCTTGCTGACCGGATGATTGAGCTTACAAATACCGTGGAAAAACGAAAAATGACAGATCAGGTTCTTGATGATATGGAACTTGAGAAAGAAAAAGGTATCACTATAAAGATGCGACCTGTTCGTATGGAGCATAAAGGGTATGTGTTAAACCTTATCGATACTCCTGGACATATAGATTTTTCATATGAAGTATCTCGAGCGCTTCGAGCGGTAGAGGGATGTATTTTACTTGTTGATGCAACTCAAGGTGTACAAGCACAGACTCTTACAACACTTCGAGCTGCACAAGAAGTAGGGCTTACGATTATCCCAGTGCTTTCAAAAGTAGATTCTCCGATTGCACGGATTGATGATGTTAAAAAAGAGGTTTGTACACTACTTGCATGTGATCCTAAAGAAGTCTTAGAGACATCAGGTAAGACAGGTGTAGGTGTTGACAAGCTTCTTGACACACTGATTGAACGTATTCCTGCACCAACATATGAATATACAGGTAAAGATGAGTTTCGTTCACTAGTATTTGATTTTCAATATTCAAACCATAGAGGGGTAATAGTATATGTTCGTGTCACAGATGGTTCTGTTAAAAAAGGAGATGAACTTATGTTTAAAATAGCAGGACAAAAGTTTTTTGCTCTTGAGGTCGGAGTGTTTACTCCACAAGAAAAGCCTGTTGAAGTTCTTGAGACTGGTATGATTGGTTATATAGTAACAGGTATTAAGCAGTCAGGTGTTGCAACGGTAGGAGATACTATTACGTTGTTTCGAAAGCAGTTGCCAGAATTATCTGGATATATGAAGCCATCACCTGTGGTGTGGGCATCTATTTTCCCTGAGGATGCTGATGATTTTGAATTGTTAAAACAATCACTTGGAAAATTGAGTTTATCTGATTCTGCGTTTTCGTATGAAGAAGAGAGTTCTGGTAGTATGGGGCGAGGATTTCGTTCTGGATTTTTAGGATTGCTCCACTTGGAGATTATTACAGAGCGATTGAAGCGTGAATACAACCTCTCGTTAGTTATCGCTACACCAAGTATTACATATGAGGTAACAATGAAAGATGGAAAAGTAAAAACAATATATTCACCATCACTTTTTCCGGATCATGGCCAAGTACAAAAAGTCCGTGAGCCATGGGTGAAGTTGCAAATTATTACTCCAGGGTCATATTCTGGAGCTATCTATCAAATGTTATATGATCATGAAGGTGATCTGATTGAAACTCAAAACTTTGGAGATGGAAGATTGTGTCTTACTATTCTTATGCCATTACGGGAACTTATGAGAAACTTTTTTGATGAATTAAAAAGTGTCTCTTCAGGGTATGCCTCACTATCATATGAGTTTTTTGCTATGCAAGACGCTCTTGTAACTCGTATGGATATACTTGTAGCAGATGAACCTGTTGAGGCCTTTACTCGAGTTGTAGCAGAACGTAGAGCTGATGAGGAGGCCAATAAAGCAGTTGATAAACTTGAAAAACATCTTCCACGACAAATGTTTACGACAAAGATTCAAGCAAAGGTGAATGGGCGGATTATCGCATCTCGAACACTTTCAGCTATGCGAAAAGATGTAACAGGATATCTATATGGTGGTGATATTACACGAAAGATGAAGTTGCTTGAGAAACAGAAAAAAGGAAAGAAAAAAATGGAAGCGAGAGGAAAGGTGAATATCTCCCACGAAGTCTTTTTGAAAATGATGAAGAATGGGTAAGTAAAAACGCCGTACCATTTCTGGTCGTGCGTAGATGAACATCATGATATGGAAATACAATCTAGTAATTTTTGAATTACTTCTGCTTCCGCCTTATATGAATCATATGATACTGAAATTATGTCAGAAGGGGTAATGGACTCATGTCCAAACAAACAGAGAGCTTCTCTTAGTGCGGGTATATCGTCGGCATGTTGTAATGCTCTAGCTCTCACGTGTGCAGAGAATACTATAGAAATATTTTTTGCTTGTATTTCTAATCTAATTCTACTAAGAGTGTAGCTTATCCGTGTTCGATAGTTGGCAATATCAGCATATGCAAACTTTTGCACACTTTGAGTTTTTGATTTTCTCTTACTTCTGGCTGAAATTCCTACTGTATGGTTTATTTTATATAGATAGGCGAGTATTCCAATTTTTTCACCAGTCTCAGGGTGTTGAATGGTAATAAGATATAGATTGCTATCGGTAAGTAAACTGGTTACGGAAAAGTCTGTAGTAGTCATATGTTATGTATCAATGTTTTTGAATTTCCAAAAGATCTAACTTGATTTAATCATATATAATAGGGAAAGTACATACTTATATAATAAATAAGTTTTTATCTTTTCTTTATGATAATTTTTCTCCTATTTTACTAAGTTTATGTGATGCAAAAAGAATTTGATACATGGAATATACATAAAAAAGAAATAGAAGAAAATATACCGACGTATTTTGTGAACAAACGAGAAATTTGGTGGTGTTCTTTAGGTGTAAATGTTGGCGGTGAGCAAGATGGAGTTGGAGAATTTTTTGAAAGGCCTATGTTTTATTAGATCAAGTCAAAGTTTTAGATATACGAAGATTCTTGAGGAGAATACAGTATATGGAAATTTTTCATTTTAATGAAGTTGTTAGAAGATTTAAAGATATTCTCTAAAAGATCGAAAACCTCTTTTTGCAAAGAGGTTTCCTCGGGGGCCGAAGTCGCTGTTATGTAACTGTTTAGAGTATACACCCTCATTTCTCCTCATGTCAATATGTCATCTCTCTTGATTACCATGCTACAATAACTCTCATGAAAAACATCGCAATCAACGGAGCTGGCCGAATAGGTCGAGCCTTCCTTAAACTAGCCGTACAAAATCCTAATCTCAAAGTTGTTGCCATCAACGATCTTGCAGATATTGAAAATATTGCATATCTTATGAAATACGATTCTGCATATGGTCGAAGTAATCTTGACATTACTGTTGACAAGGCAAACTCTACATTTACTATCAATGGTCAAACAGTAAAATATATTTCTGAAAAAGATCCTGCAAATCTACCATGGGCTGCAAACAATGTAGATATAGTTCTTGAATCAACAGGACTTTTTACAAGTTATGAAAAAGCGGCAGCTCATATCAAAGCTGGAGCTAAGCGAGTTGTAATCTCCGCTCCTGCTAAAGAAGACGGAACTCCTGAGTTTCCTGGAGCAACAGTTCTTATGGGTGCAAACGAGCATGTATTTACAGATAAAAGTATCTGTATCACTTCAAATGCATCATGTACAACAAATGCTGCATCACCACTTATTCATATCCTACATGAGGCTATTGGTATTGAGAAAGCGTTGCTTAACACAACTCATGCATACACAGCTTCACAAGCACTTGTAGATGCTCCAAATAAAAAAGATTGGCGAGAAGGTAGAGCTGCTGCCATGAACATGTCTCCAGCTTCAACAGGTGCAGCTATTGCAACAACAAAGGTGGTAACTGATCTTGCTGGTAAGTTTGATGGTATTTCTATTCGAGTTCCAATCATTGCTGGATCAATAGTTGATATTACATTTATCGCAAAACGACCTACTACAAAAGAAGAAGTAAATATGCTTCTTGCAGAAGCGGCGAAAGATGCTCGATGGAAAGGTGTTTTTGATGTAACAACAGAGAGTCTTGTATCACGAGATATTGTTGGAAACTCACATGCGTCTATTGCCGATCTTCAAATGACTCGAGTTGTTGATGGTAATCTTGTAAAAGTTCTTGCGTGGTATGATAACGAAGCAGGATATACGAATGCTCTTATGCAACACGTTGTGAAGGTGAGTGAAAATATCTAATTGATATCTTTTTACGCAAAACATACTCACATATATGGTGGGTATTTTTTGTATGAATATATGCTATATTACATATATGAATCCAACAACTATCTACCTTGGAACTGATCACGCAGGATTTGCCTATAAGGAGTTGATTAAAAAGCATCTTGAAGAGGATGGTTATACTGTTATAGACCACGGGGCATATACAGAAGATCCAACAGATGATTATCCTATATATGTGCATGCTGCAGCTATGGATGTTTCAAAACAGGCTGAAAAAGTATCTGATGATATGACTACTTTTGCCATCATCCTTGGTGGTAGTGGGCAAGGTGAAGCTATCGCCGCAGGGCGACTTCCGTATGTTCGTACAACAGTATGTTATGGTGGACATGATGCACTTGAGATTGTAAAACGTGGACGAGAGCATAATAATGCAAATGTGCTTTCTCTTGGCGCTCGGTTTATTGAAGAGAAAGACCTTTTGAAAATAGTTGATACATGGCTTACAACTTCATTTACTAAAGAAGAAAGACATGTGCGTCGACTTATAGAGCTGGAGCGCGCATCAACAAAATAGTTTTTTTATTTTTTTTACATATATCACAATAATTTTTTATGCACATACTACCAGGAATTCTTGAATCATCATTTAATGCCATAGAAGAGCGTGTTGAAGAAGTCTCTCATAGTGTTGAAAAAGTACAAGTAGATATATGTGATGGTCTTTTTGTACAATCAAAAACATGGCCATACAGTGGCATGATTACAGGTCGGATAGAGGAAAATTTTCACATACAACAACTCCTTGCAGAAGATATAGGTTTGCCTTTGTGGGATAAGATAGAGTATCAGTTTGATCTTATGATTAAAGATCCGTGGAGAACGATGGAAGTGTGGGCACAAATAGGTGCTTCATCTGTTGTTATTCATCCAACATCATGTGAGTCTATTCCACAGGTCATACAAACCATAGAGCAAGCCCAAAGTTTTTTACTTGATGTGTATCTTGCCTATACATACGATGAGTGGATGGCTGCACACAGTACTCCAGAAAAAGCAAAAGAAACCGCTAGTTTGTTCACGGATTATGGAGTGAAAGGAATACAGTGTATGACTATTGCAAAGATCGGAGTTCAAGGTCAAAAGTTTGATGAACGATGGGTATCTGAACTCGCAGCACGTCAAGACTTTTTTAAGGCAGCTCATCTTAAGATTCAAGCAGATGGAGGAATACATGAAGGTGTTGGTGAGCATCATGCGGATGATATATTTGAAATAGGTGCTGATAGTGTAGTTATTGGTTCAGGTATATTTGGAGAAGGTAATCCAACAGAAAATGTTCATTTTTATAAACAGTTGTTTTCTTAGATTTTTAATCTTTTTTTGATATACTATATACATGAATGTTATCGGAAAAATTATCAGCCTCATCGCTATTGCCCTCATAGTGTTATTGCTTATAAATTTTCGAACAGTGTTGCCGTATCTTGATAGGCTGGCAACAAAAGGTACACTTTCACCGGTTCAGATTGGTGCTAGTTATATGGAGCGGATAAACAAGTTTTACGCAAATGTGTACACAAGTCTATCAGGAGGTAAGGCTTCTGGTTATACAGGTGCTTCTCAGGCTTTGACATATAGTGATTATTTTACACAAAATGCAGCACCATCTGGCGCAACGCGAGCTCAAGTGACTGTTGAAAAAGTTGGGCAGATTCTTTCTGTTACTACGGAGTATTTGTACATCCCAACATCTCTCCAAGGTATTGCACGTATATGGATTACTAACACTCCTACTATCTCTGATGCAACAACATACATTGATCTTGGATTGGTTACAAACGGAGGGATACAATCATATGCTGCAAATCTAGGACCTCAAGATATATCGTTTCGTGAATATCGATATATTATGATTGTTGATCCGAGAAATTTTACTATATACAGTCAGTCCACATTGCATGTACAATAACATATACACATTATGATTACACAAGAAGCTACAAAACATATACAACAAAAAGCTAAAGATATTCGTATCTCTATTATTGAAATGCTTGCAAAGGCAAAGTCTGGACATACTGGAGGTCCTTTGGGTATGGCGGATATTTTTGCTACGTTGTATTTTCATAGCATGAAGCATGATTCAGCTCATCCATTTATGCCTGAGCGTGATCGTCTTATACTTTCAAATGGACATATTTGTCCTGTATTGTATGCAACTATGGCTCATGCGGGATATTTTCCACTTAATACACTGATGACGCTTCGACAATTCGGTTCAGTGTTGCAAGGGCATCCTCATAGAGAGTTTTTACCTGTTTTGGAAAACAGTTCAGGTCCACTCGGATCAGGTTTGTCTCAAGCTGTTGGTATGGCGATAAGTGATAAGAGAGAGTATGGTTCTTCATATCCTCGATATGTGTATTGCTTAATGTCTGATGGTGAGCATGAAGAAGGTAATGTATATGAAGCCATGTTGCTTGCAGCACGAGAAAAACTTGGTAACTTAATAGGTATTATAGATAGAAACTATATTCAAATAGATGGTAATACTGAAGATGTACTTCCACTCGATCCACTTGATAAAAAATATGAGTCTTTTAACTGGCATGTGCAGACTATAGACGGACACGACATACAAGCTATTGTCGAAGCGATAGAAGTTGCTAAAAAAGAAAAAGAAAAACCCTCTATTATCATTGCTAAAACAATACCCGGAAAAGGTGTGAGTTTTATGGAACATAGATATGAATGGCATGGTGTACCGCCAGGTATTTCAAATATTTCTGGTGCACCAGAGAAAGAGATGCAAGCAGAAGCTGCTCTTGAAGAACTTCGGTCAATTGTTATATAACCTTATATCATGGACACATCGGCAACAGTACAAAAAAATACTCAGTACGTGGTCAAAACAGAGCACTTCGAAGGTCCTTTAGATGTGTTATTGTCGCTTATTGAAAAAAGAAAACTTTTGATCAATCAAGTGTCACTTACTTTGGTGACAGAAGAATTTATGCAGTATGTCGAATCTATGCAGGATCCGATGTTTATTCGTGAGAAAACAAATTTTGTTAGTATTTCTTCTATCTTACTTCTTATAAAAGCTCGGTCATTATTACCAACTCTTATAACAACTGAAGAAGAGACTGAGGATATTGCTGATCTTGAACGGAGACTAAAAACTCTCGAGTTTGTCCGGTCTATCAGTAAAAAAATAGAAGCTGTCTACGGTACAAAAGTAATATATCCAGAAGGCAACTTTAAACGAGATATTTGTATATTTGCTCCATCAAAAGATATTTCTATACCATCTATGCAAGAGGCAATACATCGAGTGATTCATAAACTTCCTAAGCCTGAAAAGAAGATACCTGAAGCAAAAGTAAGAAAAGTTGTAAGTATAGAGGAGATGATGCATACGTTATCAACCAGAATTCAACAAGCGATATCGTGTACATTTACTCAGTTTGCTCGAGGTGGATTGAAGCAGGGTAAGGATTTGCCTGTAGAAGAAGTACGTGAACAAAAACAACATGTTGTTGTCAGTTTTTTAGCCCTACTTGAACTCGTGAAGCAGAATATGATTTTAGTTGATCAACAAAAGATGTTTGATGAGATCGATATTACTAGTATTGATGTAAGTACGCCAACATATGGGTAGTATGGTATACTCTTTTCTATATGACAGATCATCACGTATCATCACATATACCACAACAGATAGAGGCATATCTCTTTTTTAAAGGAGAGCCTGTTTCTTTGGCTGAGATTGCTCGTGATTTACATGTACCATCAGAAGATATACAGAAGCATGTTACGACATTATCAGATATACACCAATCTTCAGGACGTGGAATTGTAGTTGTCCAGTATGACGATCTTATCACTCTTGGAACACATCCTGATGTTAGTGATGTTATAACTCAGATTACTAAAGAAGAATTGCAAAAAGACTTAGGAAAATCAGCATTGGAAACATTGACTATTATTTTATATCAAGGACCTATTACTCGAAGTAACATAGACCATATTCGTGGTGTTAATTCTCAGTTTATTTTAAGAAATCTTCTTATGCGAGGGCTTGTGTCTCGTACGCCTGATCCACATGATGAACGGTCGTTTGTGTATGCACCATCACTTGACCTTATGACACATCTAGGAGTGTCTCGTATTGAGGATTTGCCTGAGTATCAGCATGTTGTTACTACACTTAAAACATTTGCTGACGCGGAAACGTTGTAGGAAGAATATATGTCCACATGCGTGATATAAAAAACCTCGCGAGCCTGAGGTTTTTTTGATATACTATCATGCATATGATAATCCTTAGTGCTTTAAAAGTGTTACTTCCAACGCTTTTCTCATTTTTTATTGGTATCGCAATGACACCCGTATTAACAGATATGATGTATACACATAAGATGTGGAAAAGAAAGTCTCGGAGTTCTGAAAACACTGAAGCTATGTCTGTTGATTTCCAAAAAATACATAATCAACAAGCTGAGGTAAACACTCCACGAGTTGGAGGATTGGTTGTATGGCTTTCTGTACTTGCTACTATTATGACTGCATGTATTGCACAATATGGCATTGCAACACTTATAGGCCACGAACATGTAGTAACACACAATATTCTTGATAGATTAAGTTTTCTTTCGCTTAATCAGACCGCACTCCTTGTTGTTGCTTTTTTTGCTGGATCTGTGTTTGGTTTGATTGATGATTTACTACAAATATATGGAAAAGATTTTCGTATGAGTGATGGTATACCTAGAAAAATGCGTATTGTATTTGTTGTTTCTGTGGCGTGCGTAGGTGCATGGTGGTTTTATATGAAGCTTGGTATGGATACGATACATGTTCCTTTTTACGGTGATGTTTATCTTGGTGTTGGTTTTGTATTTTTATTTATTGCTGCTGTTCTCGGGGTTTTTTCAGGTGGAGTTATTGATGGTATAGATGGATTGGCGGCAGGGGTTATGATTTCTGCTTTTGCTGCATATACGTTTATTGCGTTTTCACAATCACAGTACGATCTAGCTGCTCTTGGTGGGTCTATTATTGGAGGATTACTTGCATTTTTATGGTTCAATATACCGCCTGCACGATTTTATCTTGGCGAGACAGGTATGCTTGGATTAACCATGGTGCTTGCAATGTTTGCATTTTTAACCAAAGAGGTTGTTGTGTTACTAGTTATTGCATTTCCTCTTGTGGCCACATCGCTTTCATCATCAATGCAGATGTTTTCAAAAAAATATTTTCATAAAAAAATATTTCGTATTGCCCCAATACATCATCATTTTCAAGCTATTGGTTGGCCATCACCTAAAGTGACTATGAGATATTGGATAGTTTCTGTTATCTGTGGAGTAGCAGGTGTGATACTTGCCATCCTTGGATAATGTATAATCGTTTTGTATAGTGACTATGTTTTTTAAATCAAAGAAAAATAAAAAATCAAAAACACTCGCTCGTATTGAAGCGGGTATTGATATTCCTTTTGTTGTTATTACGTTATGCTTGCTTGTATTTGGTTTGATTATATTTTCTTCTGCAACTCTCATGCTTGTTGGTACAGTTCAGTACGATGCTGTACGATTTAATCAATACGGACTAGGGCTTATTGGGGGATTATTGTTGGCATACGGAGCATATAAAACACCTATTCAATATTGGAGAAAAGGATCATTTTATATATATGTTGTATCAGTGTTGGCTATGATAGGAGTTTTTATTCCTGGTCTTGGAGTTTTTCACGGTGGAGCACATAGATGGATACAGATTGCAGGTATACAGTTTCAGCCAGCGGAAATATTTAAAATAAGTTCTGTATTGTATTTAAGTATGTGGCTCATGAAGGATTTTGGAAAAAAGTTAACTATCGAAGAAAATTTTTACAAAAGAACATTACCCATGTTGTGCATGATTGGACTGAGTTCTATACTTTTTCTTCTGCAACCTGATACAGATACACTTGTTATCACCATACTAGCTCTCGTGTCTATATATGTTTTAGCAGGAGGTCATATGAAGGATGTGTATATTCTAGGTATTCTAGGTATTCTAGGTCTTGGAGTGGTTGTGATGGTTCGTCCATATGCTATGAAGCGTGTACAGACGTTTATACACCCAAGTTTAGATCCTACAGGAAGTGGATATCAGGTACAGCAATCACTTATTGCTATTGGAACTGGGGGTATATTTGGTAGAGGGTATGGGCAAAGTATTCAAAAGTTTAAATATTTACCAGAATCAATCAGTGACTCTATCTTTGCTGTGGCGAGTGAAGAATTTGGTTTTATTGGTATGACAGTTTTACTTTTATTGTATGTTGCATTTGCATTGCGTTCTTTGAAAATGGCAACTTTTTCATCATCATATGGATCTCTCGTTATTGTGGGACTTATGGTACTTATTGTTATGCAATCTTTTTTAAATATTGCAGCTATGCTTGGTGTAACACCGCTTTCTGGAACACCACTTGTCTTTGTCAGTCACGGAGGAACAGCTTTACTTACAGCCTTGTTTTCTATAGGAATCATGATGAGTGCATCACGTGAGCGCAAGGTTGGCGTACGATAGGTATTCAATGATATACTGGTATATATATGAAAATAGCTATTACTGGTGGCGGGTCAGCAGGGAATTTCTTTCCTTTGATGGCAATCGCGGACGCAATTCTTGAAGAGTCTAGAAAGCAAACATTGGTAGAGCCAAGGTTGTATTATATTGGTCCTGATCAACATAATCCAAAAGAGTTGATAGAGCGTGGTATTGGATATGTATATATTCCTGCAGGTAAAAGAAGAATACATGCGACAGGAGTTGCGGTTGCTAATAATATTATCGATGTATTTAAAACTATTACAGGCTGCGCATACAGTCTTGTGCGTATGTTTAGTCTATTTCCTGATGTAATTTGTGCAAAAAGTGGATATGCAAGTTTTCCTGTATTGTTTGCGGCCAAGATACTTGGTATTCCAGTTATTTTACATGAATCAAACAGTGTTCCAGATAGTTTGAGTCAATGGGTTGGTAAATTTGCGAAAAAAATAGCAGTTTCTTTCCCTGAATCTGCTGAATATTTTGACGCCAAAAAAGTGGCATTTACTGGTAATCCTATACGAAAAGATGTTGAAAATCCTCTTCAGATTGGTGCGTATGAATATTTAGGATTAAGCCCAAACTTGCCTATTGTCACAGTCCTTGGAGGTTCTCAGGGCTCACCGCTTATCAACGATGTTATGATGCGGGTTATACCTGAACTAACAAAGACATGTCAGATTATTCATCAAGCTGGTAACGAATACCTTAAGACTGTGATAGGTATGAGTAAGCTTGCCTTAGATGGTTCAACATATCCAGAACGATATAAGCCACTAGGATATATGTCTGATATGGTTATGCGTATGATTGGAAGTGTTTCTCGAGTGATAGTTTCTCGAGCGGGTTCTAGTATATTTGAAATAGCATTATGGGGAGTGCCAAGTGTTCTTATTCCAATAGTTGACACACATAGTGATAGACAGCGAAAAAATGCATATAATTATGCTCGAAGTGGAGGTGCAATTATTGTCGAAGAAGACAATCTTACTCCGCAAATATTAATCCATGAGATTGAACGTATTGTTCAAGATGAAGCATTACATGAAAAAATGTCTGCAGGAGCAAAAAGTTTTGCTAGAAAAGACGCTGCTGATATTATCGCTCGGGAAGTTTTAAATATTGCATTGAGTCATGAGGTGTAAATAGGTTGACTTTTGTTATAATAAGAGTATAATAATAGATGTGCTTGTTAAGCGAAAGCTTTATATCGGCTATCATAAGCTGAAGGCAAGCATAATTAAAAAACCGTCCTTGTGACGGTTTTTTACATGGTTTAGTCATTGTCGACGTTTCCTTTCATTTTAAAATTACCATCACGTTTTTCGCTTGTTGTATGAGCAGGAATAACACTCCAAAAATGAATATTTCCATTTCCTATTTTTCGTAAGATAACTTTTATTTTAGTATTTTTATATATGGCTATAATACCCCAATATTCTTTTATTTTTCCATCTACTAGATTAACTTTTTCATATTCTTGATATGTATTAGAGTGTTTTATTAATTCATATGCAATATCAATAATATTTAATCTATTAATCTGATCTCCTACGGTTCTAGGATTTCTATTATTTTTAAAGGTAATATGATTAAAACCTTTACTGTTGAAAAAAACCTCAGAAGACAAGGCGGGTGAAATAACTTTTTTAAAGTTCTTGTATATTTCTTTTTTATGTTTTAGTAACTCTAGAAAATTCATTAAAAAGAGTATATCATGGAAATATATCTTTGTAGAAAAAATGACACTAATCTTTAACTTCGTAGCCTAGAGATTTGATTTCTTCTCGTAGTCTGTCTGCCTCCGCCCAGTTTTTTTTATGTCTTGCATTATCACGAGCTGTAAATAATTTTTCAATATTTTCAGGGTAATGTGTGATCTCTGAAAAAGCACATGCTGTTTTAAGTTCTAATCCAAGTAGTTTGTCAATAGAGTTTATAAAAATCTCATAAGCTTTTTGAGAAACACATTCGAAATGCTCTTTTTTTCCAACAATATTCCATATGAAAGCTAATACTTGAGCAGTATTTAAATCATCAGTTATATACTCTTCTATTTTTTCAATCCATGTCTGAACTACACCATCGTCACCAGAAACATCCTTAGTTTTACTCTGCCATACACTCTTAACTCGCCCTAGTAGTCTATTATACGCAGTCTGAGCTGCTTCAAGAATCTCCATGTCAAACACAACCTCTTGTCGATATTTTGATTGCAGAAGGAAGTATCTGAAAGCCAATGGGGAAATACCTTTTTCTGTAAGGTCTTGAAGTCGTACAAATGTACCATCAGACTTACTCATTTTTTTATCTTTCCAATTTAAAAATGCTCCATGCATCCATATGTTGGCAAGTGGTTTATGTGAAAGGCATTCACTTTGAGCAATCTCATTGTTATGATGAACTGGTATATGGTCTATACCTCCTGTATGAATATCAAATGTCTCACCAAGTAGTTGTTGTGACATAGCAGAGCATTCTATGTGCCACCCAGGATATCCTACACCCCAAGGTGATGGCCATTCTTGCTGTCTTTTTGGTCCATCAACAGGAGAGAATTTCCATAATGCAAAATCGTACTGTGTATGCTTTTCATTACTTAGAGCAACTCTGTGTCCGCCTTCAAGGCCTTTCAAGTCTATGTTGCCAAGCTTTCCATACTCATCATATGTTGATACGTCAAAATACACACCATCTGATGTGGTATATGTATGACCATCTGCTTCAAGTTTAGATATGAGAGCTATCTGTTCATCAATATATCCAGTTGCTCGAGGGAAGTGTGTACCTGTTGTTTCTATGTTTAGATCAGCAAGATTGTCCATAAAAACCTCTGTAAAATATTCAGCAACTTCATGTGCTGATGTGCCTATTTTTGCTGCTGATTTTTCCATCTTATCTTCGCCTGTGTCAGAATCAGATACTAGGTGTCCAACATCAGTGATATTGATTACTTGATTGACTTCATAACCCATAAACTCACATGCACGTCGTAGTGTATCTGCAAAAACATAGGAACGAAGATTACCAATATGAGGATAATCATATACAGTTGGTCCACAATGATACATACCTACAGTATTTCCATGTATAGGTACCAGTGTTTCTATTTGTTTAGTAAGTGTATTGTAGAGTTTAAGGGGAGATTTCATATATTATAGCCAGCGTCTCAATTTAAAGAATATAAGTAATATAACAGACATGAGGGCAAAACTTCCAGATAGTATCCAGAATCCAAAAGGATTGTTTACGATAGGCATATTTATTGCATTCATTCCAAAAAGTGCAGCAAAGAAGTTTATAGGCAAAAAGATAAAGGCTAATATTGTAAATGTCTGTATGAGGCGATTTTGTCGAGCGCTAATAAGTGTACTTTGTGTATCACGAAGCTCGTGTATGTATGCACCAAGTTTATCAAGTTTTTGATTGAGTCGATGCAGTTCACCTTGTAGTTGTAGTGTGATATGTGAATGAGCCGATACTTGTACAGTTCTATGTTTTTCAAGAATAGATTCAATAACATCATCGTGAGTTTCCATAGGAAAATCTACAGCTAGGTATGCTCGATGAATATCAGAGATGGTCTCGATGTGTTCTTTGTCTGTAAATATTTTTTCACGAAGTTGTTTTACTTGAAGTACAAGATTATCAACATCTTTATGTTTATCTTTGTAAATGTGTGTAAGTAAGTGCCACCACAGATCAAGCGGTTTATGTATTTTTCTATTGTCATCTATTGCATATTCTGGATCAATATCAAATGTTGAAATATCATCATAACAAATAGTTACAATGGTTTTATCTTTAATAAGAATATCTATTTCTTCCTCTGTGTAGTTGAGAGGTGTTGGATCGGTATCTTTATGTACTGGTACATGAAAAACTGCATATGTTGTTCCATTGAGATCCATACATACAGGTCGAGCAGTAGGGGTTTGAATCTCATCAAGATATTCATCAGGAATATTCATGTCACGCATGATTTCTAAAATCTCGTCAGTACTTGGAGAAATCAGAATTTTCCATATGATTCCAGCACTATTTGTATATTTCTTTATCATGACTATCAGTATACCATATCCTTATTTTAGTGTATTATACAAATATGTATACAAAACTTCTCAAAATCCTTATAGTTCTTATTGGTATTATGGGTGTTTTATATGTTCTTTTTAGGGGTATTATTTGGATAACTAATCCAGTTTCAGTACCTCGTGTATCTCTTACTCAAACAGCTGTCATACAAGAGCTTCAGTCTGTAAACAAGCTTGAAACAGCTTCCTTTACTATAGAAAAGATTATAGAGGGAGGTTCAGAAGGAAACACATTCCGAAATATTATATTTGGAGATACAATACTCTTGATTGCACATGGGACGGTGGTTGGAGGATTTGACCTATCAAATATCTCAACTTCTAGTGTTGTAGTACAAGGGACAAAGCTGAAGATTGTATTACCAACTCCACAGATCTTGTATAGTAAACTCGATAATACACAAACTAAGGTGTATGATAGAAAGCTTGGATTATTAACAAAAGGAGATAAAGATCTTGAGTCACAAGTACGATTAGCTGCTGAGGTATCTATTCGTCAAGCCGCATGTCAAGAAGGTGTTCTTGATCAAGCATCAACAAATCTTCGACAACAATTCTCACGACTATTTCTAGGTCTTGGATTTACTGAGGTAACATTTGAAATTCCAAAAGTAGTAGAGTGTCACTAGTCTTCATCAGCAATCTCTTCCAACTCTTCTTCATCACGGAGCAACATATCGGAAAATTGTAACTCTTCAGATATAATATCAAAAACTTCTTGATTGAAAGATTCTATACCTTCAAATGGTTCTATATCTATAGTTTCTGTATCGAGGTTGAGTTGTACGTCATATATGTACCCAGCACCCCTTAGGT
>CAZFNX010000009.1:18645-26664 GCA_964520195.1 uncultured Candidatus Saccharibacteria bacterium | reverse complement strand
TACGACCAATCGCTTAACAGGCGACTGCTCTACCGCTGAGCTACAGAGGAATATATATCTTTGATATCTAGCTCAATATCAAGATAGGTATATAGTAGCAGATTGATTTATAAAATACAATGTAGCCAGTATACTTCAGTATTTCTTCATATTTTCTTTATCTTTTCTTGCTCAAATTGACTTCATTTTTCTGGTGTATTTGAGTATAAAAAATAATTGCTTTTGCATTGTAAACTGACTTATACTTACATCAATGATTACTGAGGAAATCCTACACAAAGCAATAGACGAGCTAGCGGTTATGGTTAATCGTAGTTTTAATGTTGTTTTTAATGAGTTTAGAGAGGTAAAACAGGATATTAAAGTTTTGAAAGAAGATGTTGCTGTACTTAAACAAGACGTTTCTGACCTCAAGATTTCCGTATCAAAACTTGATACTCGTCTTGGTCACGTGGAAAAGAAGATTGAACTCATAGACAAAAACATGGTTAGCCGATATGAGTTTCAAACACTAGGGCTCCGGACTGAAGCTCTGGAGCAAGCTCTCAAAGCTTAAATCCATCGACAAACCTCCAAAAATAGTGTAGATTAAAACGATATGGCAACTAACTGGGGTGAGTCTATTATAAAGTTTGATGAGGTAACCTATTCTCATATTAAAAATAAACCTATTCTTGAGGAGGTGTCTTTCTCTATTCGTAAAGGAGCAAAGATTACACTT
Source organism: uncultured Candidatus Saccharibacteria bacterium (assembly GCA_964520195.1). Lineage (GTDB taxonomy): Bacteria > Patescibacteriota > Minisyncoccia > Phycocordibacterales > CAIZLB01 > CAIZLB01. Next base: position 25,943 of record CAZFNX010000009.1, on the reverse strand, counting down.
ATGGGTCAAAATGGTGCAGGTAAGAGTACTATATTTAAACTTATTACAGGAGAGTTGCAGATAGATGATGGGGATATTCATATTCAAAAAGGCCTATCTATCGCTATCGCTCGACAGGTTATTCCTCGAGACCAGTTAGGGTTTACGGTGCGAGAGTTTTTTCAAGCGTGTTTTAAAGAAAAGGTATATGATATCGATCCTCGTATAGAAGCTGTGCTTGAGGTTGTACACTTGAAGGCTGATTTGGAAAAATGTATTAAGGATTTTTCTGGAGGACAGCAAGCACGGCTTCTTCTTGCAAGTGCATTGATACAGGATCCTGATATTCTTCTTCTTGATGAGCCAACAAACAACCTTGATAAAGCTGGTATTGCACACCTTACAACTTTTTTGAAAGAGTATAAAAAAACTGTGGTTGTTATCTCTCACGAAGCTGATTTTTTAAATAGTTTTACCGAAGGGGTCTTGTATCTTGATGTGCATACTCGAAAGATTGAACAGTATACTGGTACATATAACAATGTGGTTAAAGAGATATCTGCACGTATTGAACGTGAGCGAAGACAAAATGCACAGATGGAAAAAAAGATTCAAGAAAATAAAGATAAGGCTAACTTTTTTGCCAATAAAGGAGGAGGAATGCGACTTGTTGCTAAGCGTATGCGTGAGCAGGCTGAAGAAGCTGAAGAAAATATGGTGGATGTGCGAAAAGAAGATAAGACTATTCGACCATTTGTTATACCAGCACAAGACGACCTTTCTGGTGTTATCTTTAGTCTCTCGAGCGTCTCATTGATGGATGTTCATAAAAATGACGGTAGTATTAAAACTAAAAAAGTGCATGTTGAACTTCGAAAAGGTGAGCACTTGTTACTTCAAGGGCCAAACGGTATTGGAAAAACTACACTCCTCGAATCTCTCGCATCTGGTCACGCCAAAGGTGAATCGATAAAAGAAGGTATTAAGATTGGGTACTATAGACAAGATTTTTCTACACTTAACTTTGATGATACTCCATATCAAGCCCTTCAGGGTGTGATGAAAGATAAGACAGATGAGCATAAACTTAGACAAGTAGCGGCTAGTTTTCTTATTACAGGCGATACTGTCTATACTCCGATTGATAGACTTTCAGAAGGTCAGAAAGGGTTGGTTGCATTTGCACAGCTTGTTCTTATGGAACCAGGATTACTTATTCTTGATGAGCCGACTAACCACATTAACTTCCGCCACCTTCCTGTGATTGCAAAAGCTCTGAAAGAGTTTGAGGGACCGATGGTTGTTGTTTCTCACATGCATGAGTTTGTTGAGCAACTTGGTGATATGCAGATACTAGATCTAGGTAAATAAAAAAACTAAAATTGCCAGCATTAGTTGTGGACTGCTCGCAATTTTATTTTTTATTTCTCAGACACCTTGCTCTAACGTTGAGATGTATTCTAAAAAGTTTCGTAAATTTTTTTTCTAGTATATAATATGGTCATGCAATATCTCGCATTGTACATTGTACTTCTTGTTTTTATACTTTTATCTTTCGTCAAAGGAAAACATGTTCTGTTCAATATTATATTGATGACATATCCAACTACTGTTATCTATAGAGCTATACTAGAATATACCGGAGTAAAGTTTTTACAAGATATGAATTTTGGAGTAAGTACATTTACTATGCATCTTGGATTGTTTATCTTAGTCATGATTCCTGTATACATATCTATGATCCGTATCGTCAATGAGTTTCGTCTGCATCATAGTCTGAAAGGGGTGGGAGAGTCAGTCTTGTTATCGATAGGTATTGTGCTACTCACTATAGGTGTATGTTTTCACATCTTGCCAGATAGGGATGTCTTTAATCTAGATAGTTCATTTGAGGTATTTTTCCAATCAAATCTAGGGTATTTGATGTGTATGACGGTGCCTATGATTTCAGTCTTTTTATTATCAAAACGTAGAGATGATATTGTATAATGTTGACATTTTTTACCAAAATAAATCAAAAAACATATATAAACAAAGGGTTTTTACGCTACGCACCCTAGCTATTGCAATATTTTAAAAAATATATTATAATAATCACCATGAGTATCGGGAGTCAAAAAAACGAAACAATAGAAAAGGTTCAAATCCTTTTGCAATTTATCGTCCAATGTTTGGCTCTGATTCTTTTCAGGGTTTTTTTCAAATTAGAAGTTAGAGGTAAAGATAGAGCGCTTGCTGAACTTGCTGCTGCTCGTCTACAAGATAAAGGATTGTTATTTGCTTCAAATCATATTAGTGAATGGGATGCTATTATGGTGCGTTGTGCGCTACCTTTCGGAGCTTTTATGTTTCCTATGTATTATGTTGCGATGACAAAGGAACATTATCAAGATGATAAGTTTGGATGGAGAAAATATTTTTATGGTGGAACACTCTTTAAAATGCTTGGTGCATATCCAGCATATCTTGGTATGCGTGACTATCAAGCATCTCTTGTAAATCATATTGAGCTTCTTGAGTACGGAAAATCAATCTGTATTTTCCCAGAAGGAAAAATAAGTATAAATACTGCAAAGCCAGGTGAAGCTAAAGGTGGTATTGGATTTTTGGCTGAATATACACATACAAATATCATACCAGTAACACTTGAAGGTTTTGGAGATATTTCATGGAGTAAAGTGTTTTTAGTATTACTTGGAAGACGACAAAAGGTTTCAGTTATCTATCAAGACATGCTTAATATAGACGAAGTGTTACATCTTGCTGAAGAAAAAGGTATAGCAAAAGGTATAGATACTAACAAGTTTGTTGGTTCATATGTGATGGATAAGATTCGATCAGGTCTTACATCTGTTACACCGGAAAAGTAGAAATATGATATACTCCACGGTATATGTCGTTTTCTCAATTGATTAAGACCTACAAGGGTTTGACTATTGTAACTATATTGCTTGGATTGATTACGAACGGACTCTCATTGTATGTTCCTAAACTAGCATCGCAAGCTATTGATGCTGGTATATATGCTATATGGTCTCCTACATTAACTATATTGGTGTATATTGCGTGTAGTGTACTATGTGCTGCGGGATTACAAATGTATGTGTCCACCTATCTATCTGAAAAAGTTGCGTTAGATCTTCGTCATAAGCTTATACAAAAGATTTCAAAACAGTCATTTACATATATTGATACATCGACTCCTGGAAAACTACAGACTATATGTACTTCAGATGTTGAAGCTGTCAAAACAGTTCTTTCGCAAGGATTTGTGACATTGTTTGGAGCGGTTTTAACTTTGACTGGAAGTATTATCTTTTTATTGTATATCAATACTAGATTGGCATTCTATACAATATCGATTATTCCACTCCTTGTACTTAGTTTTTTGATGATATTTGGAAAAGTTGCAAAGTTGTTTGGTCAGTCGCAGGTTAATTTGCAAAATATAAATGCACGCATTAACGAGACGATTACAGGTTCATCACTTATACGAGTGTTGTATGGTATTTCTAGTGAAATAGAAAAGTTTATGGTTGTAAATACTACATCTCGAAATGTCGGCTTTGGCATTGTTCGAAATTTTGCAGCTCTTATTCCTGTTATTACATTACTTGCCAATACAGCAACACTTATTATTATCTGGTTTGGAGGTAATCAAGTAATATCGCACACTATGACTCTTGGAGATTTTAGTGCTTTTTTGTCATATTCTGCTATGTTTATTTGGCCACTTTTTGTTTTATCTTTTGTTGGTATGTCTATATCTCAAGGGTTTGTGTCGTTGCGTCGAATTAGTGAAGTCTTAGATGCGCCGATTCAAGATGAGACAGGTACATATGATGGACCGATACAAGGAGATATTACCCTTGAGCATGTGTCATTAACATATACGACAACTGATGGATCAGAAAAAACTATTTTAAAAGATGTTTCGTGTACAATTAAAGCCCATACAAAAAATGCAATTGTTGGACCAACAGCAGCAGGAAAATCACAACTATTTTATCTTATGTCTGGACTCGTTCAACCTACGGAGGGTCGAGTTTTGATTGATGGTCGACCTATGTCTGAGTATAAGATGTCTAGTCTTTTGTCTCATATTGGATTGGTTTTTCAAGATAGTATTTTATTTAATACAACGCTTCGAGAAAATATTGCTTTTACAGACGCTGTTTTAAAAAATGATCAGGCTATAGAAAAAGCATTACAGACAGCAGAGCTTAAAACTCTTGTACAAGAACTTCCTGAGGGATTGGAAACTATTGTAAGTGAGCGTGGAACAAGTCTTTCTGGAGGACAGAAACAACGTCTCATGCTTGCTCGTGCTCTTTCTATTGATCCTCAAATACTGTTACTTGATGATTTTACAGCACGAGTTGATCAACATACAGAGAAGCAGATTTTACAAAACATTTCAGCATCCTATCCTGATGTGACTCTGGTTTCTATTACTCAAAAAGTCGAACCTATCAGAAACTACGATCAGATTATTGTACTTATGGAAGGTGAGATTGTTGGTGTTGGAACACATGATGAGTTGATGAAACATTCATTTGAATATAAACAAATCTGTGAATCACAGCTTTCAACAGATACAGTAACTCAATAGACATATCTATATTATATGGACACTTATAACTACACATACAAATTAAAACACAAAGAAAAAAACGCGAAAGTTTCTCTTCGCGGATTATATACATATATAAGACCAGATAGACTTAAGTTGATTGCTGCATTTGTGTGTATTATTACAACTTCTGCTTCAAATACATTATCTCCATTTTTGATTGCACATGCGGTTGATTCATATATTAAAGTTGGAAATGTTCAAGGCTTATTGCATACAGTATATATACTCATTGGTGTATTTATATTGACACTTGTGGCTGGATACATGCAGAGTCGTTTGATAGGTGGTGTGTCGCAGAGGACATTATATAGACTTCGTGAAGCTCTGTTCTCAAAACTGCAAGATTTACCTATTGCATTTTTTAATCAAAATAAAGTAGGAGATCTTATGTCTCGTATTAACAATGATACAGATAAAATTAACAAATTTTTATCTGAAGGTATCGGTCAGTTTATTGGAGTCTTTTTCTCGCTTCTAGGCATTGTCTATTTCACTATGACTATGCATGTGCAGTTAGCACTGGTCATGATGTCTATAACTATATTTTTGTACATTGTTACTAAGCTACTTTCATTGTGGATACGAAAAGAAAATACAAAAAATCTAGAGGCGGTTGGAGATTTTTCTGCTGCGCTTCAAGAAAATCTTACAAACTTCAGAGTGGTGGTGGCGTATGGAAAACGAGATTATGTTCAAGATCATCTGGAAAAAGCAAACCAGGCTACATTTACAACAGCTTTAACTGCAGGAGTTGGTAATAGAATCTTTGAACCGATCTATGACTTTGGTGGAAGTCTTGCATTGATTGTGGTTTTATCCTATGGGTTTTATCTTATTTCACATGATCATATCACAGTGGGTATATTGATTGCATTTGTTGCGTATACGCAAAAGTTTTATGATCCGATGAGAATGTTGGCTACTATGTTTGGTAGTATTCAACTTGCAACTGCTGCATGGGGTAGACTTCAAGAAGTTTTTGGATTAGAAAATAACCTTACACACATATCTACCGAAACAATCGCTACAAAAGACACTGCCATACGACTAGAACTTGATGATGTGTCATTTGCATATGAAGGAGGAGTGTCCGTTATAGAGCATGCAAGTCTTGCCTTTAAACCAGCGTGCACATATGCTCTTGTTGGACCAACAGGTGGAGGGAAGTCAACATTGGCAAGTCTCATGGCTCATCTATATGATCCAACATCTGGAATTATCTATCTTAATGGAAAGGATATTCGCAGTTATTCTCATCAAGAGATATCGGAACAAATCAGTGTTATTCTACAAGATCCTATTCTCTTTACTGGTACTGTTGCTGACAATATTACATATAGTAATCCTAAACTTTCAAAGCTTTCACATGAAGAACTTCAACAGATACTTATAGAAAAGGGTTTTGCGGATATTATGGAGCGGTTTGATAGAGGATTGGAAACATCTATTTCACAAAATGGTTCAGGCTTAAGTATTGGACAAAAACAATTGATATCATTTATGCGAGCAATACTTCGCGAGCCGAAATTACTTATTCTTGATGAAGCGACTGCAAATATAGACACTGTAACAGAGGTTATGTTAGGTAAGACCTTGGAAAAACTTCCACAAGATACAACTAAGATTATTATTGCGCATAGATTGAACACCATTAAAGAGGCTGATGAAATCATGTTTGTAAATGGTCGCCATGTGACTCCTGCCGGAAGTTATGAACATGCGATATCGCTCATTGCTGAAGCTAAAAGAAAAAGTTAATCTATATCTACTTTGTCTATACTATGAAATACTATGTATACATTCTCGAATGTGCTGACGCTACTCTATATACTGGAATCACAACAGATGTAGAAAAAAGAGTTCTGGCACATAATACGCTAAAAACAGGTGCATCATATACAAAAGCTCGTCGCCCAGTGAAGCTTGTATACATAGAACGGTGTTTAGATAGAAGTGAAGCATCAAAAAGAGAATGTGCGATAAAAAAACTATCACGTACTGAAAAGCTACATCTCATTACTCAGTATGCATTACACAATGTTTAAAAACATTTATTTTGTTTGACTTTTTCAAGCATTAAAATAAGTCCTATAGCCACCATCCAGATTGAAGAGAATACGAGAAATGTCGATGATCCGTTATGAATAATGAGAAATACATTAAATGCCCAATGTATAAGACATGCTATAAGTAATCCAGTCCATGTCCATGATTCGCGAATCCAAAATGGTTTACAAAAAGACAGTCCAATGCATACAGATAATGCACCAGATGAAGTAACGTGTAAAATACTTGAACCAATAAATCTCATATAACTAGTAATCACTATTTCAACAGTTTGACCATGTAATAGTGGTTGAATAAGATAAATCGTATTTTCCATTGCAGCAAAACCAATCGCAGCTGTCATAAGATATACAAATCCATCAATAGGCTCATCAAAGATTTTTGTTCTAAATGCAATCACGTATGCAGCAAAAAACTTACATAACTCCTCAATAATAACGTAAATCAATGTAAGTGTTGTATTTCCTTCTGCGGCTGATTCTATATCAAACGATCCTGGATTAGTAATCTGTTTAAAAATATATGCAGCAACTGTACGTTCTAGTATGTATGCGACAAAAAAGGCAATCATGCCAAGTAAAAAAACTTTAACAATGACACGTCGTGGTTCGTTATG
>CAZFNX010000009.1:0-18545 GCA_964520195.1 uncultured Candidatus Saccharibacteria bacterium | reverse complement strand
AAAATGAAAACTCTAGATTTTTACTGTGCATCATTGGTCGAGGGAGTTTAATTGCATGTATTGCGAGTAGTTGCTCTACATGTCCTGTATTGTATGTATTTCGTATATGTTCTGCATGCACGCTGATAGCTGGTCCTCCAGGATATGGCAATCCTAGTATTCGTGCGACTTTGTCATATGCTTCACCAATAGCATCATCGCGGGTTTTACCTATAACAGCGTATGATCCCCAGTCTGAGATAGATACAAGCTCTGTATGGCCACCAGATATAAGTAGTCCAAGAGCAGGGAATATGACTTTTTGAGATGATTGAAGTAGAACAGAAGCAATATGTCCCTCCATATGATTTACAGGTAGCACAGATATGTCCCAAAGTGTTGACAAAAACTTGACAAAACTAATACCAACCCAAAGTGCGGGTTCAAGTCCTGGACCTGCTGTCACAACAAGCGCATCTATTTGTGGTTTTTTAAGAAGAATACTTTTTGTATTTCCACTACCAGTTAACTCATGTCTGCATATTTCTAATAATTCAGTCTCTCTTTCTAAGTGTTGTAAGGCTTGTTCTATTTTTTCATGTGTATATAGAAGTTGTGTATATGATATCTCGCCTGAGTTTTCTGTTTTATGTATCACTGAAGCAAGTAATCCTACTAAGTTGTGACCATGTTCTCGTTTAGCAAGCATAGGAAAAACACCTCCATATGGGGCATGTGTGTCTATTTGACTATGGAGTGCGTGAGCAGGTGAGGTGTACAGTGAAGTGTTTGTTGTTTGATGTTCGTCATATCGTACAAATGCTACCCCTGTCTCATCACAACTAGTCTCTATTGCGAGAACGGTTTTCATAGGTGTTATATTGACACGTCTCGTATATTTTGTAAATCACTCCAGACCCTATAAATATGATATAATCCACCTATCTATGGCAAAAAATCCTTCAAAAGAACCAGAAAAAGTAGAGGCGGAAAAACCAGCACATGTAAACGTTATATCTCGAGGCATTGTAGAAGAAATGCAAGAGTCGTACATCGATTATGCCATGAGTGTGATCACGGATCGTGCTCTTCCTGATATTCGAGATGGATTAAAGCCTGTGCAAAGACGTATTTTATACGCTATGCATAAGATGGGTCTACTTCCAACTGCAAAGTTTAAAAAAAGTGCAACAGTGATTGGAGAAACTATGGGTAGTTATCATCCGCACGGAGACGCTGCTATTTATCAGACTATGGTAAACATGGCACAGGATTTTAACACAAGATATCCTTTGATTTGGCCACAAGGTAACTTTGGTAACATTGATGGATATCCAGCCGCTGCTCACCGATATACAGAAGCTCGTATGTCAAAACTCGCTCCTTTTATGTTGGCTGATATTGAAAAAAATACAGTCGATTTCCGTCCAAACTATGACGGAACAAAAAAAGAGCCAAGTGTTTTGCCTACTATGATACCAAGCATGCTCCTAAACGGAACATTAGGTATTGCTGTGGGTATGGCAACAAACATTCCTCCTCATAACTTGGGGGAGATTGTTGATGCGACAACTCATCTTGTTGATAATCCAGAAGCTACAACAGCAGATTTGCTTCAGTTTGTGAAAGGTCCAGATTTTCCAACGGGAGGTATTATTTTTGATAAAAAAGCGATTGAGACAGCCGAGACTCATGGTAAAGGAGGTGTGGTAATGCGTGGTGAGGCTGAGATTGTGGAAGAAAAAGCTGGTCAAGCCAAGATTGTTATTACATCTATTCCATATCGTGTAAACAAGGCTGCTCTTATAGAGTCAGTTGCTGATCTTGTTCGAGATAAAAAGCTTGAAGGTATAAAAGATATTCGAGATGAGTCTACGAACGATATTCGGATTGTTATTGATTTGAAAAATGGTGCATATCCTCAAAATATCCTTAACTTTCTGTATAAACATACACAACTAGAATCAACATTCCACTATAACATTGTTGCTCTTGTTGACGGTGTACCTCAAACACTTTCACTTCGTTCTTCTCTTGATCATTTTATTACACACAGAAAATCTGTTATTCGAAGAAGAACTGAGTTTGATCTTGTTAAGGCAAAAGATAGAGAGCATATATTGGTTGGACTTAAAAAAGCTCTTGATCATATAGATGAGATTATTGCGCTCATTAAGAAGAGTAAAGATACTCCAACGGCGCATGCGAACCTGATGAAGGAGTTCAAGTTCTCTGATAGACAAGCAACAGCTATATTGGAAATGAAGCTACAGAGACTTGCGTCACTTGAACGAAAGAAGATTGAGGATGAACTTAAGGCTATTCAAGCTCTTATCAAAGATCTTGAAGATATTCTTAAAAATCCAAAACGAGTTCTTACTATCATCAAAGATGAACTTACACAGGTCAAAGAAAAGTTCGGAGATGCTCGACGTACACGAGTGGTGCCTCATGGTATTCAGAACTTCTCTATTGAAGATGTGATTGCCGACGAAGAGAGTGTGCTCGTTCTTACATCTGGTGGATATATTAAACGAACAAATCCAGACGAATACAAGAAACAACGACGAGGTGGTGTTGGGGTTGTTGATGTAGATGTTAAAGAAGAGGATTTTATTACACATCTTGTACGTGCAACTATGCACAATGATTTGTTGTTCTTTACTGATAAAGGTAAGGCATATCAGATTAAAATGTATGATATTCCAGAAGGAAAACGAGCTACTCGTGGAAAATCAATACAAAACTTCCTATCTTTGTCACAAGATGAAAAAGTTACTTCTATTCTTCCAATGCCTAAAGAGGTTAAGAAGGGTTCAGATTTATCGCTTATGCTTATTACTAAGTATGGTGTAGGTAAACGAGTTGGTATTGATAGCTTTAAAGATGTGAGACGAAGTGGAATTATTTCTATAAGTCTTGATGCAGGAGATGAACTTATTTCTGCTTCATTTGTAGAACCAAAAGATACTGTTATTTTGATCTCAAGTGATGCTCAGTCTATACGATTTGATATTGATGAAGTCCGAGAAATGGGGCGAGCAGCAGGTGGTGTTCGAGCTATGAAGCTAGATAAAGGTGCGTATATAGTTGGTGCAATTCCTGTAAAAGCTGGAAGCAAAGATGCCGCGGAACTTTTGACTGTTTCTGCAAATGGATACGGAAAGAAAACTTCTCTTGATGAATATAAAGTACAAGGGCGAGGTGGGTCTGGTATTAAAACATTTAAAGTGACAGAAAAAACAGGAGATCTTATTGCTGCGCAAGTTGTTACTGAAGAGATTGAAGAGGTTGTGGCTATCTCTAAGAAGAGTCAAGTGATTCGATGTGAAGTACAAGAGATACCAAATCTTGGAAGAGATACACAAGGTGTGCGGATTATGAAGCTTCGAGAAGGAGATTCGCTCGCATCGGTTGTCGGTATGTAATATACTTAAAGACATATGAGTACAACAAAAGATTTGAATGCATTCCAAATAGCCACCATGGCAGTGTTTCTTGTGGTTGGAGCGCTTGGTATTATTCTATTTGCAACAAACAAAGCGGGAATAGGTTCAAAGACATATAAGGCTGTAGTTTGGGGGGTGTTACCAAAATCAACTATCGATGCCTCACTCGAGTCATATAGTATACAAGGTATTGATCCAAACTTTACCTATACAGAGTTTCCTGAGGAAGGTTTTGATCAAGCAATACTACAAGCGGTTGCCGAAGGTAAAGGACCGGATGCTATTGTGTTCCCTGATACCATGTATTTTGGCCAAGTAAATAAACTTGTAACGATTCCGACTGCAACTATCAGCGCTCGAGAATACGCCGATACATACATCGACGCTGCAAATCAGTTTGCTGTACAGGGTGGTATTAAAGCATTTCCACTTGTTATAGACCCACTTGTTATGTATTACAACAAAGATATGCTGTCATCTGCAGGTGTTGTAACCCCTCCAAGATCTTGGAAAGAGCTTTCTGATCTAACAAGTAAAATCACACGAAAAGGGGATGATGGAGTCTTAAACAGAGAGACTGTTGCGTTAGGAGAATACTCAAATATCTCATATGCAAAGCGTATACTATACACTCTCTTTTCTCAAGCAGGAGTGCGTATGAGTTTTTATGATACTGGAGCTGGTGCATATGCGAGTGGATTGACTCGTTCTACTGCAGCAGACAATGCTGCGGGTATAGCCTCAGCCGCGGAAAGAACATCATCAGTGTTAAACTTCTATACAGATTTTGCTAACCCGCTGAAGCCAAACTATTCTTGGAATAGATCGTTTTCATCATCACGTGATGCGTTTTTGAGTCAAAACTTGGCAATATATTTTGCACCAGGAAGTGAAGTTCAATACATACTTAGTCGAAATCCTAACTTAAACTTCGGCATAGCACCAGTTCCTCAAGAAAATCCAGATGTCAAAGAAGTTCACGGAAAAACATATGCGCTTGGTTTTTTGATCACCTCTCAACATGCAACAGATGCATATCCTGAGGTAACAAAATATTTTACTTCGGACACTATGATTCAAGGATTGGCTGATGCTATGCAGATTGCGCCAGCAAAACGATTACTTCTTGCAAATGCAAAATCAGCAAAAGATAGTACAGATCTTGCCGTTATATATGAGTCTGCAGCATATGCTAGTACATGGATGGATCCACAGATGGATGCGAGTGATGCCGTACTACAGACACTTGTTGAGTCTATTACAAGTGGTAAACAAGCCTTGTCAGAATCAGTACAAGATGCCGCGGACAGACTTAACCGATTATATGGATCAAAATAATGCATTATCAGATTGTGTTGTGATATACTAACTATATATGTTCACTGCATTTAAATCACTCCAACAATGCTTTAATAGTTCTCAAGGTTGTGGATGGAGAGAACTTGCTCCATTTGTGAATGGTGTCCTTAAAAATCTGCTTGTGATTGGTCTTATTGTTGCAGCATTGATGACTTCATACGCAGGCTTTGTGCTTCTTCGGGGACAAGGTGATGCGAGTGCTCGAAGCAAAGCTCGAAGTATTTTTATGAATGTTGTAATAGGCCTCATCATCTTATATGGAGCATACTTTATAGTTGATCTTATTTTAACAAAACTACTTATTAATGATCCAGATGTCCGGCAATTTATTTAACATATATTTATTTAACACACATATACACATGAAAAACATATTAAAAAACATAAAGCGTACATATATTACAATAGCCTCATATGTAACCCCAGTCTTTGCTATGGCTGCAAACAGTACAAAAATTACGTCGCCATCTAAATTTACAGACCTCTCTCAAGTAGTAACTGCTGTGGTTGATGTTGTGCAAGTTTTACTTATCATGGCTACAGTCTTATATCTTCTCTATGCAGGACTTATGTTTGTAACTGCTCGAGGAGATGCAAATAAGATAAGTCAAGCAAGAGATGCGTTGCTTTGGGGAATGGTTGGTGCGGCTCTTATTATCGGTGCTCGTGTCTTGGTTGCAGCTATTCAATCAGGGGTTGGTAATATCCTTAAATAAAACAAACATACTATTATATGAAAAAATATATATTTCTATTAACACTTATTATTACAACAGCTGGAGCACAGGCTGCTACAACATTCACTGGCAGTAGTGTTGATACAAGTGCAACAGGCGGAGCTATTGATTCATCGTACACATTTGGTAACACGAACAATACAACACTGGGTGGAGGAAATACAAACAATACTACATTTGGTGGTGGAAATATAAGCAATGTACAACTCGGAGGTGGATCGTCAAATGCAGCACGATTGCCAGATCTACCTAAACCAAGTCAAACTATATCAGGATTTGTTGTGTATATTATTGAACTTCTTAACTATGTTGTGATTGCACTATTAACTGGCGCGCTCCTATTCTTTCTATATGGAGTTTTCACACTCATGTTTGTTGGAGGTACAAATGAAGAGTCTCGATCAAAAGGAAAAAAGTTTATGATGTGGGGAATCATCTCACTCTTTGTGATGGTATCTGTATGGGGACTTGTAAATGTTATCAAAACATCAGTGTTCGGAACCACCACCTTGATTATCCCAACCTTTAAGTAGTATACTATAGACATATTTATCAAAATAATAATATAAACAAAAATACAATTTCTATATGAAGAAATCATTACTATCAATATTTGCTGCAGCTACTCCAGTTCTTGCATTAGCACAAACAGCTCCAGTAACAAGAACTGTAGATGGATTTTTAAATTACATATTATATCTTGCAGGAAGAGCATTACCTCTTTTGATTCTTGCAGCTCTCGTATTACTTTTGTACGGAATTGTAAAAAACTTTTTCTTTGAGAGTAGTGATGAGAAGAGAAAAGAAGGAAAAGATTTCATTATCTGGGGTATTGTTGCGCTTTTCGTGATGGTATCTGTATGGGGACTTGTAAACGTTCTTAGAGGTACATTCCAACTAGATAACGATAACGTACCAGTAGCTCCAGCTATTCCAGTTCAAAACGCTCCATTCGCTCAACCAGTAACACGATAATACATGTATCGCACCACTATGTTAAAAAACGTAACCTTGTGTTAGGTTTTTTTTCATATATACTTATAGTATATGGAAGTCGCTCTACCAATCATCTCAAAAATAAATCAAATTATTATCAACCCTATCATAGCGCTTTTCTTTGCCGTTGCGTTAGTATTCTTTATCTATGGTATGATTGAATATCTTATTAAATCAAAATCAGATCCATCAGCTATGCAAGCGGGGAGTAAACATATTGCTGCAGGATTGTTTGGTATGTTTATTATGATTTCAGTTTTTGCACTCTTGCAGACTATTATAAACTCACTACCTGTTGATCAAGAAACAAAAACTAATATTCAAAAAGTATTACCTCTTAACTAAAAGAAAAAACACCCAGTCGCAACAGGTAAACTGTGCGGTGGGTGTGTTTTGCGTGAGATTGAAGGCTCTCACGCGTTGGCCTTACCGGAAGAACATGTCTACGTATCCTTCCAGTCCGTCCGAGTCGGCTGGAAGAGGGCGGACCTTGATGAACTGTCCCGCTAACTTTCCAAACTCTGACTTCTCAATCATGGTCCAGATGCCGAAATCGTCCTGCTTGAAGAATTTCCCCCAAGAGGTTTTGATTTGCATCTTTTCCTCCTTTTTGTCTTTCACGATGATTCCATCATAGATGATGGAGCCTGTGAAAAAAGGGGAAACCCCTGGTGCGCACGGTATCATCTCCACTTCCTCTGGGTTTCCTTTTGGAGCCCATGTGTAGCGGACGAACTTTCGTCCACTTTCTGCCACCTGAACTTCAGATGCTTCCCAGCCCTTATACTGCTTCGGGGCAGTCAGAGCTTTTTTGGCTGCAACAGCCAAGGCTTTGAATTGAGATCCGATCTCAGTTGTGGCCTGTGCCGGAGTAGGCACTTGCGGATGAGGAGAGCTCTCGCCCTTGTCCTCTTTTACGGCATCTTCCGTCTGAGCCACCGTGGGTTTTTCTGCGGGGGTAGACAGGGAAGCTGTTGAGGAGGTCGCGACGGTTTGTGTCTGTGCTGTTTTCGTGGAGACCGCATCATGGCAGCCTTTAATTTTAAAACAGATGAAGACAATGACAATGATGGCTGCGATAGGTGCAAATTTCATTTTTTTAATCAAATGTGTAATGTTCTTGCTTCATGTATAACCACTCTACCGTGAGAAGTTATCCACAGAAACATGGTTATATTATAGCATATATATGTATAAAAAGCAAGTATTTATATTAAAAAATCCCCTCATGGATCAATCCACATTGCTGTAGATATATTTCCATGAGGGAATAGGTTTTCCGAGGATTACACCGGCTTGACGGGCAGGACTTTTCCTCCCTTTCCACCAATGTTGAGGTCTGTAACAGACCTTTTGTCCTCGTAAGCTTGAACAAGTTTTACGCATTCTTGAAGCGGGAACGCTTTATCCCCAGGCTTCAGATCTACATTTAGTTCATTATACAGGCATCTAGCCTTTTCGATTACATTTTTTACATCCAACATTTCTTCTTTCTCTTTGTAGACTCTGGCTTGCAGGGCTTGTGCAGCGTCAATGACACCATGATCTTTGTTTTCGATCCCGCTGATAATAACCAGTGACAGCTCGAAGCCTAGTTTCCGAAACTCAGGCGCCGCAGCCTTACAGGCTTTTTCGGCAATTTCCGTGCCATGATCCTTAAGTGTAGTCACGTCTGGATATAGAGGTTTTTGTTTAACCTCATCAACAGAGTTGATGATTTTTCTGATATATGACACTACGATTGCAACCAGCAAGGATTCCAGATTGGCACCAATCTGATACTTGCGACTCACGTCAACAGCCTTGTATTTGAATGAGCTCTTGACCAGCGCTGTCAGGTTATACCCTTCGACAATAAACTCTTCACGAGTTTTACCATCTTTGTCTAAAGGTTTCCCAATGACAAGCGTCTCTTCTTTTGCATTCACTTCTCGAAGAGTGGTGCCAAACCATTTAGGTAGCCCAAGAACAACTAGTCCGCTTCGGATGTTATTAAACGCCTCCACTTGAAAATACAGGACTTGTCCAGCGGAGTTTGCTGGAATCATTGCAAAACTATTATGGATAGATTTCGCAATAATCAAGATACCTGTAAGATCTAAGAGGCTTTTGAAGAAACCTTCTGGTCCGGTTGTGGGGAATAGAAAGTAATCAGCAAAAGCCCATAGGCTATATCCAAGCGCACTGTGAAATGCGACAAATATCAGAATCCTTGAACATGTGTTCAAGAATCCTCCATCAGTATGACTTTTGCCAGTCATCATAAACACAAGCACGAGAGCGATTCCACCCGCAACCCATATCCACACCTGAAAAGGGGTGATAAATGTAGGAGCAGTAGGAGCTGTGAACGTTGGATCATGTTGACCGAAAAAGTAGGTCATTGCATCCATGTTCATCGCTAGAATCAGCACTAAGACCAGTGCCAAGATGACACCAATCAAGACCTTTTGACGCCTCCCGATAAGGAGGTTTTCTTCCTGCTGATCTTTTTCAAATTCTTCTCTTGTCATTTTTATCCTCCAGGTTATTTTGCGTTTTTGTTTCTTGAAAGTGCTATGTAACACATCTTTCCTTATCTCACTACAGGTGAGTAGGTATGCTACACATGTCATACATTATACTATATTTATAAGTAAAAAGCAAGTATTTATATACCATTATATATCCTCGGTTTAGGATAAAAAACCTTTATATTTCAAATAAAAAACCCTTTGGCCGCACAGGTGTGCGGTTGAGGGTTTTGTGTGCTTAATCAAGGGCTCACACGTCCCCAGAGTCTCCTAATGCGTTCTGTCAGCCTAAAGGACTTCCAATAGACGAACGCGATACAGGTCTCTGGCACATCTGTAGCCACAACCTTAAGAATCAACTTGGTCGTATCACTCATTTCCCCGGCATATGTATCAACCGTGAAAAACACATGATCATACATCATCCACAGCAAGGTTACATAACTTACGGTTCCCATGAACCATGTTCTGTAACTGACGTGTTGCTGATAATACGCCTTGAGACTGTAGATGCCGGCAATGATAGCAAGGAAGATAACTCCAAAGCTATTGCTTGCCAAGAAATCCCAGCCGATTGAGAAAAAAAGCGCTGCGAGAATCAAAAAACCAGAGTGACAATATCTTTTTTGTTCATAAAAAATAGGTTCGGGTGTTAAGGTGCCTGTATATAATAACACATTATATAAATATGTCAATAATAATGATATACATGCTTGTAATGTGTCTAAATATTTACATTAAACTATATATGTGATATTGTATGTATGCGACATGATAGTGTGTCATGTTCGTTTGTTACGTTAACCCTGAGTTAAGTTAAGCTTATGAAGAATCCAGATGGTATCGGTAGTATTGGATGTCAACAAAACCCTCCTCCGTTGACCTTCTCTGAGTATGAGAGCAATGGAAAGCATCTTGTTCACTTTATCATTGCACAAAGAGATGAGACTGTTGAAGAGGCTATCTTGCGAGTGAATGAAAGGATTCGCGAAAGCGGTTGGACAGTCAAAGCTCAATCAAGTTTGTGGCTTGGCACTTATGTCGCTCATCTTAAGTGGCAGAATAAAGAAAGAAAAAATTTCATTTTGGTTTCCGGAAAAAATAACGGTGGTTTCATCACTGGATACAGCATGTCGAACTATTCAAAAACCATGTATTGTTCAGCGACTGAGCGACTGAATAACGGTTACAGGATCGCGACCGTCCTGGTTCGCGCGGAATAAAAACAACTTTTCATCTTTGATCATCGTGCGCTTGCCCTAGTGGTAAGCGCGCTTTTTTTTATGCATATGTACATATTTTTATTTTTATATTGTAAAAAGTTATCCACCGGATTTTTAGAAATATTTGTTTGACAGGTGAACTGTAGTTCACTATACTTACATCATGAGCAAACAAAAATTAATCACAACAATACACACTGAACTTGAGAAAATAAACGAGCAGATCGATCTTAAGATTATACAAGGTCTTGAGTATAAACGCGAGGCACGACGACATAAGTTTTTGGTCTCACACTTAACTCAAGTTATACGAGGCGAGGCACGAACTTCATGGGTTACTCGAGTATCACGTATGATGGCTAGTTTCTTGCTATAATCTACACATATCATGCTAGACACATATAAGAAAAAAATACTTTCATTCTATGAAAATCATAAGCGTATGCCTGGGTATGGCGAGATTATGACCTTAACTGGTTTTAAGTCTAAAAACGCAGTGTACAAACTGATCAATAAGCTTGTTGAACTCGGTGTTATACACAAAGATAGTAAAGGAAAAATTACTCCCATATTTGAAACCGATGAAGTGCCATTTCTTGGTTATGTTGAAGCGGGACTTCCATCGCTTGCTGAAGAAGATTTGCTTGATACGATAGATATAGATCAATATCTTATCCCTCATAAAGAAAACAGTTACATACTTGAAGTAAAAGGAGATTCTATGATTGATGCCGCTATTAAAGAAGGTGATTACGTTATTGTTGAAAAAAAATCAGATGCAAAAGATGGTGATATTGTGATTGCTGAGGTAGATGGTGGATATACGATGAAGTATTTAAAGAAAAAAGGTACTGTTGTTTTCCTGCGTCCAGCAAACAAAGATTTTAAAGATATATATCCTACAGAATCTTTTGCAATCGTTGCGGTGGTAAAAGCTGTGATACGAAAATACTAAAACATCTACACGTTAGATGTTTTTGTTTTACTAAGTACATGCTACTATGTACCCATGAATATCAAACTTAAAACAAACAAAGGAACTATCAGCTTAGAGCTCTTTGAAGAAACAACTCCAAAAACAGTTGCAAACTTCATAAAACTTGCACAAGAAGGTTTTTATAATGGTATAAAATTCCACAGAGTTATACCTGGCTTTATGATACAAGGTGGTGATCCATTAACTAAAGATGATACTCAAAGTTATAGATGGGGCACAGGGGGACCTGGATATACATTTGAAGATGAGATTAGTGAAAGTAACGGAAACTACACAGGAACTATTTCCATGGCAAATGCTGGACCAAATACAAACGGGAGTCAGTTTTTTATCAACGTTAAAGATAACAACTTTCTAGATACAAAACATACTGTCTTTGGGCGAGTGACTGAAGGTATGGATGTTGTCCATGCTATTGAGACAGTACAAACCAATCATCAAGATAGACCACTAGATCCAGTAGTGATTGAAGAAGTAGAGATATAAGGAGTAGGGAGAAGGATGGTCATTGTTGTACCAACATGTTCTTCGCTCTCAACAAGCAGTTTACCGTGTAAATGTTTTTCCAATGTATACTTTGAAGAGGATAAACCTATACCACAGTTTACTGTTTTTTCTTTTGTTGAATAGAAGTTATCAAATATGTGCTCTAGTGCATGTTTAGGAATACCTATACCTGTATCAACTATAGAGATATATGTTTTATATTGATTATGCTGTATTGCATCAACGTGTATAGTGATTGCATTTTCTTGTGTTGGAAGACATGCTTCGCAGGCATTTGAAATAAGGTTAAGTAGAATGTGATTCAGTATAATTTTCTTTGTTCGTATGCGATATGTAGGTGTTTTACACTGTATATCAATAGATATACGTCGAGGTATATACATATGTTTAGTAATAAGTAATATATCTCGTATCTCTTCCAATATGTCGAAACTTTCTACATGTTGATTGAATCGAATCTGTTTTCGCATAGCTTCGAGCATTGTTTCTATTTTCAAAGACACAGATTGCATATGTTTTATATGCATGTATAGTTGTACATCTCGTGCATCTGTTGGAAAGGATTCCATATATAACTTAAGTGTTTGCACAGGCGACATAAGATCATGGAATAGTCCACTTGATATTTTTCCAAATTCAACGAATCTATACATATGAGACAAGTGCTCTATTTGCATTCTCTTAAGTTCAGAAACTTTTTCTTCAACTCTCTCTTCAAGCATATCTCTTTCTTTTCTTAAGAGATACTCTGTTCTTTTTGCTCTATCAAGTAAGTTTTGTTCTGCTCTATGTGAAAATATAAGTAATGCAGCAATAGTTATAAATATAACCAAGACTTCAAATACATCTGTAAATCCAAATATAGTTCCATGCCATGTTTCTAAGATAGGTGTGTTATTTCTATATATTTGCCCTAACACTATGACACATACAATACCAAATAGGTGAAATATATTTTGCTGCCTATTACCAATCATACTCATAATGACAATGCTCAATGTATAGCCAAGAAGAGTAAATGGCATATCAAAACCCCATCGTATACCCGATAACGTACATACGCTTACAATAGTTACTGAGGTTATATTAATAGAAAGTTCTATATATTTTTTTGTATGTGCAACATAAGCACATACAAAACAAAGACATACTATACATCCAAACCACACAGAAAATCCTGTATATGGATGATTGACACGAATCATATCGTAAACAATCGTAAGAAGATATATACCAGAAAAACAAATATTAAAAATAGTGATATATGACAATATAAATTCTATTCGTGTGTCATGACTTTTTTTAGCGTGCAGAAAATTCGGAATATACATATGTTAAAAATTATATATAACCTTATCATATGTGTGTATAAAAAAACCACCTCTCACGCACGAAGCGAGAGAGGGGAAGGTTTCAGCCGATAATCAATACGGCATTACCCAGCTTATTTTTCTTACAGATGATTTCGAAAGGATCAATCTTTTTGTTACGAGGGTCAACCTCGAGTGCAAAAAATATTCCTGGTGTATATTCAGGTTTACCTACAACAAGACACCCTTGCCCCAAAAATTTCTTGGCAACAAGCTCTTCCAAGCGAAGCAGATCTGGTCTACGAGGAAGAGTGAAAGTAATTATTTGACCACCCTTTCGAACTCGCACAATGTTCCCATTGACTTGCGAAATAACGGGAGACCAGTGATTCTTTGCTTGAACATTGGTAAGAGGGGATGATGCAGGGATAGCCCGCATAAACAACATGAGCACCAGAAGATTGTGACGTATTAACATGGATACTGTATTTCAGATTGTCGGATTGAAGGTATGAGCAACATTGCCCATCGGAATATCATATATTGATTATATTAATGTGTCAATAAAAAACACCCCTCCAATAAGGAGAGGTGAGCACGTTAGGTGTTTGGTAGGAAAACTATTATTCAACAAGCTCTGCTGGCGGAGGATCACCTGCTACCGCCAACAAAGCTAGAGGAATACGAGCAGGAAGACCAAGCCATACTCTATGTTTATCTTCAGAGCTTGTCCCTAAACAAACAAGCACCGAACCATTGCCACCTTCTCGAGGAAGTTCAACAACCGTTTCTCCTGTTGCTAAAATATCTCCTTTTTTAAGAACACCTGGCATACAGCAAAAATCTGTTCTCAGGTTATTGTATCCACGTCCTCGTTGCTTGATGTAGGTTTCAAAGCCGACAGGCTCATAGTGGTAAAGTTGACTGCCCAACAAGTTTCTTATCTTAATACCATCCAACCCTGCACTTACGTCAATTTGTTCAATAAGTATACCGGTTAAATCTGTATAAAATGCACCTGCTGCAATATAATCTGACCAACTCGACTCACAAAGACCATGCTCACTGAGAATACTCATATCCTCTTGGGTAATTGTATCTGGATTACGGTCAATACAGTATCGCTTAGCAAAATCACGAAGAGGGAACCTTACCTGATCATGAAACCATATTTGCAAAATGGTAACTACTACTTTTTGAAGTTCGACAAAAGGTGTTGACATAATGATGGAATTTGAAGGTGAATAGTTTTAGCGAAGTTTCTAATCCATATACAAAGATAATACTTTTACAATATTTGTCAATCATACACCACCTGACACACGTACACCAAGACACCAATCTGTCACATCGCAGACTCTTCAGAAAATAGTCATTTTTATTGACCATACCTATATTTATCGCTACCATGTAAGGTATACATGCAGAAAATAATCAAAGCTCTAGTGGCCTTAGGTCTATCAGATAAAGAAGCTAAAGTATATATTTCTCTATATAGACTAGGAAAATCCACAGCCTACCAAGTCGCTAAAGAAGCTGGTATGAAACGACCAACGGTATATGTGCTTATGGAAGAATTGCGCAAAAAAGGATTGGCAATCATAGTGCCACATGAAAAAAATCACATGTTTATTGCAAAAAATCCTAAAGAATTTATGTATGAGTATCAAATAGAGCAGCAGAAATACATGCAAGATATTATCACCTCATTACCAACACTGACGCGACCAAAAACACAAACTGAAATCATAAGCTTTAAAGGAGAGGGGACGCTGGCACAAGGTCTGTTATATGGACTACATAAAATAAAAGACAAACATATCTATGCTTTTTATGCAGGAGTACCTAAACGAGCTAAAGTGCACAGAGCATACATAGAACATAAACGATTGATTCATCAACTTGGCTTCAAACTACAATGCATTATACCTGAAGATTCTGATGATAGTATGTTTAAAAAAGGAGATGTTGAGTATGGTTTTCAAATCCAAAAAATAAAAAATCACATGTTTTCTCCTCAGGTATCTGTTGAAATATGCGGAGATATGGTTAAGTTTATATTTCATGCAAAAAGAGAGGTGATCATTTTTGAAGAAAAAAGTTTAGCTGATGTATATAGACAACTGTTTACAATGATTTGGATAAAATAAAAACCACCAGGCTTTGCACACAAGATTGTGTACAAGGCAAGGCGGTGCAAGTTTATGGACATCTTCTTATGAGGTCGTGCATCTTAGCAACCCCGACTATAAGCGGCAACGCACTGGTCCATGTAGAGACATTGTGACATACCATCTCATACCCAGAGTCAGGATTATTTGAACTATTTGGTGCAGGATCCAATCCTCCAGAAACTCCGGTAACAAGATGCAACCATCGCTTTTCATGTAAGACTGCTTGAAAACCTGATGTTCCAGAACGACCTTGATTCCAGATGTGCATATTGGCGCTACGCATAGCTGCCGAGACTTCATCTAGGAATGTCTGGTCTCCATGATTGTGTAACCATTTGACGGTTGGGGCAGTTAAGGTGAGTTTAAAGGATCCACCTTGTTGATGAAAATATATGTCTTCAAGCAATATCAGTTGCGAGTATGGACAATGACTTTTCACTTCAGAATACATCAGTGACAGAGAACCAAAAAACAAAGACATTGTAGCGAAAAGGTCATGTCCTTTATTTCCATTGTCATAAGCTGTAGGTAGTGGACATTGCCACAGTATCCAGTCTGGATTTTCCGATTCAGTGAATGTGAAAATTTTGTTCAATCCACAATCGCCTTCACAAGGAGGAGTAAAAGGATCAGCAAGAATACCAGAAGTAATAGATCCCCACGGCAAACGTGCAAGATCAAGTAGTGCTGTTGTATGGATTCTAAATCCCAAAGTTGTTGGATTGACAAGGGTCAACTCATACCATGCAGGAATGCTATCTTTAAAAGGATGTATCATAAAATGTGTAGGTTCCATAGACTCCACAATGGATTCTATGGAATTGAATATATACATAAAAATTAGGATAGTCAATAAAAAAACCACCAGACCAAGCTTTCGCCTGATAAGGTGGTAATGAGAAATGTTGTGCAGGAATCATCTCACTGAGTAAGTCGGAAGAACTCAAGAGAGGAAGGGGTGAGGTGGATTCTCGCCTTGCCATTGTCTAAGCTTCGACCGGGCTCTTCTTCCTCATGAAAAATATCCCATGTGCCTGTCCACCACTGATTCTTTGCGTCCCAAGTAAGTTTGTAGTGGACAGTTTCCTTGTTCGAGGGAGTCAGATATCTCTTATCAAACTCGAACCTGAATCCAGGCTCGTAGATAACATTCGATATTTCCGACGGTCCATAAGTATCGCCGAGGCGACCAAGATATTGACCATCAGTAAACTCCATGGTTCCGTGAGAGATATGTAAACCAAGTGCATCGGCACCAGGCATGCCCATAGTGGCATAGAACTCTTCGGATGGTTGATAGAAAACGCAATAAAGAATAAAGAAGGGGTGCATGTGTTGGCAGTGGTGAAGGTATGGTGTCTGAGTTATATGGAATCTACCGTAGATTCCAATGGAAAGAAATATATAATTATTTGCATCAGCAGTCAAGGTTTTCCATTCCAAAAATAACCCTTACGTGCTATAGTATCCCTCATGAATCTCTCAATCGGCATCGTAGGCCTTCCAAACGTCGGAAAATCAACCCTTTTCAACGCTATCACTAAAAAATCAGTTCCAGCAGAAAACTACCCATTCTGTACTATTGACCCGTCTGTAGGTGTTGTTGCTGTACCTGATGAACGACTTCATGCTCTTGCAGCATTTTCACAGACTAAAAAAACTATTCCGGCTATCGTAGAGTTTGTCGATATTGCAGGACTTGTAAAAGGTGCATCTGAAGGAGAAGGACTTGGAAATCAATTCCTGCAACACATCCGAGAAGTGAGTGCTATTGCTCATGTTGTTCGTCTATATGAAGATAATAATCTTATTCATGTTCATGGAAAAGTTGATCCCTTATCTGATATTGAGGTTATAAACCTTGAGCTTGTACTTGCTGATATGCAAGTGGTAGCAAAAAGACTTACATCTATAGATCGCGATGTAAAACGTGGAGATAAAGAAGCAGTACTTCTTAAATCTGTTCTTGATAAGATGATTACACATCTAGAAGCAGGTAAGTTTGCTTCACAAGCAGATCTCTCTCAAGAAGAATTCGATGCACTTAAAACACTTCAACTCATCACCATGAAGCCTATGATGTTTGTGTTAAATCGTAAATCTGGCGGCACAAATATTTCAGATGAAAGATATACGAAACTTATGGATTACTTTGCACAAGAAAAAGCTGTTTATACAGTAGTGGACGCACGTATTGAACATGATCTAAAAGATTTTGAAGGAGAAGAAAAAGAAATGTTTCGAAAGGAGCTTGGAACAGATGATGATGGTGTTAATGATCTTATTAAAGCAGGATACACATTGCTTGATGTGATTTCATATTTTACAACCGGAGTTGAAGAAACACGAGCGTGGACTATTAAACGAGGATGGAATGCACCTATGGCAGGAACTGCAATACATACAGATTTTAAAGATAAATTTATCCGTGCTGAGGTTGTATTTTGGAAAGATTTACTGGACAGCGGGTCATATGGAGCCGCAAGAGAAAAAGGATTGGTTCGAACAGAAGGAAAGGAGTATATTGTGAAGGATGGGGATGTGATGGAGTTTAAAGTCTAGTCAAAACAAAAAGCTGCGATACCACATCATTGAGCGTAGGCTCTCCGCAGTATCCAGCTGGTGAGTTGTGAGACCTGTCAAAAGACATATATGCGTTTGACTCAGCCATAGGGTGGGTATCTAATCCACCTTTCACAACTAACCATATAATACAACAATAATCCTAGGTTTTCAATTTATAAAACCTATGCTATACTCACCACACTATGCAACAAAAAGAATATCTCACCAAAGAACGTCAAGCAGAGCTTGTTAAAGAGCTAGATTATTTAAAAACAGTTCGAAGAAAGGAGATTGCACAAGATCTAGAGTACGCTCGATCTCTTGGAGACCTTTCCGAAAACGCTGAGTTTAACAAAGCTCGAGAGGATCAAGCTGTTATTGAAGATCGTATTTCTCAACTAGAGACCATTCTTGCAAATGCTGAAATAGTCTCAGTTCACCACTCAAACGTTGTAGAAGTAGGAACAAAAGTTCATCTTAAACGAAAAACTGACAACAAAGAGATTACATACACTATAGTTGGAGGAGAAGAGATTAACACCGAAGAAAATAAAATCTCACTCAAATCACCAATAGGTGTAGCGGTTATGGGTAAAACGAAAGGTGATGAAGTGGTTGCAAAAACTCCAGCCGGAGAAGTAAAGTTTACTATTTTAAATATAGAATAATGCACACAAAAACTCTCTGATACACAGAGGGTTTTTGTTATATTTAGATAATATCTATGATACTATAA
>CAZFNX010000008.1:22766-29761 GCA_964520195.1 uncultured Candidatus Saccharibacteria bacterium | reverse complement strand
TTGCATGCCTTATCCACGCCGCCAGCGTTCATCCTGAGCTAGGATCAAACTCTAATTAAAAAACTCAAACAGAACAAAAGAAAGGATTCAATTGTACTATAAACTTAACTTGTAACTTGCGTATTGTTGTGATGCGCAATCTATACTCCTATAGATTGCTTTGTTATTAAATTGTCAATGTAACTCAACAAATCTCTGCTGTTGATTTCCTCCATTATACTCAGACTTGAAATAAAGTCAAGCACTTATACCGTAAGGCTTTTTGGGGATAACTTTGATTTTTAGACTCCCTATAATAACGCCTAAAGAATGCATATTTTGTATACCTATTTTTTTGGGTAGTACACAAGAGGATCAAGATAAGCCGTTACAGCAGATACTGGCATTGTCATACTTACACCTGGACATGATGCACTTGGTCGAGTAACGGGCTTTACTGCATCCGCCGGATACATACTCACATGAAGGTGTGGACCTGTAGAATACCCTGTATTTCCACTATACCCTACAACATCACCTGCAAGAACTTGTTGACCAGGTGTTACTGATATTTTTGATAAGTGACCATATGTCGTTGCAAGACCATTATCGTATTTGATAAGAATCCATCGTCCAAATGAAACACCTTTACAGTCAGCATCAGTATCTCCTGTACCTGCAACAACTCCATTTCCTGAAGACTTAACAGGTGTTCCTACAGCAGCTCGAAAATCTACTCCATTATGAGTTCCTGATACATATAGACGTCCAGATGCATTAGTCTTACCAAACTGTTGGGTAATCAAAACACTATCAAGAGGCCAACTTAAGGCAGAGGTGTTTGCTTTTGGTATCGAACCTGGATTAAGAACATATTTCAATTTATTTTCATAATCAAATAACTCTTTTTCAAAAGCTTCTTTTTTCTTTTTCTTATCAGCAAGAATAGCTTTATAGTTACTCTCTTGATTTTTTGTCACAGCCAATTCTTTAGCTTGCTCTGCTTTTACAATGTCCAAACTTTTCTGTTTAACTTGCAATTTATTTTTCTCAGTCTCAAGGGCAAGTTTTCTCTTTTGTTCCTCGGTTCTATTTACCTCTAGTGAATCTTTTTCTTTCTTAACACCTTGGGCAAGCTTATCTATCTCTGTTTGTATGATTTGTAAATGATCAATATCCTGTATAGAATTTAAAAGATTTCTATCTGCTAATAGGTTTTCTATGACATTAATATCATCCGCCTGATACTGTGCATACAAGGTTTCAATAATTCCAGCTTTCATCCGAGCAAGCTGTTCTTCATTACCGCGAATTTCAGTTGAAATCTGCTTAATCTCCAAACTACTTTTATCAATAGAAACCTGACTTT
Source organism: uncultured Candidatus Saccharibacteria bacterium (assembly GCA_964520195.1). Lineage (GTDB taxonomy): Bacteria > Patescibacteriota > Minisyncoccia > Phycocordibacterales > CAIZLB01 > CAIZLB01. The sequence goes on along the minus strand of CAZFNX010000008.1, from coordinate 28,413 downwards.
TTTTAATATCCAGGTTAATGCTTGCAACTTGTTTCTCAAGTCCTTTAATATAGTTGCTCAATGTTTGAGCACTCTGAGATGTTTTATCAGCGAGATCAGCATAGAGCTTAATCTCTTTTTCAAGATCAGCGATCAACCGCGCACGCTCATCTATCTGTGCTTGCAGTTGTTCTTTACTTTGATCTGTTGTTTGAGTTTGTGCAACCTGTGCATACACTTCTTGAGTTAAAACCAAGAAAGCACTTACAACCAGTATACTTATGCAAATATAGGAAAATCGACGCATTGATACTATTGTATCACACCTACAATAGTTCGATAGCACTTTGTATCCGAGCAAGACTCTCTTCTTTTCCAAGAATATACAACATTGAAAATGGATCTACTGATTTTTCTTGTAGAGTCAAAGCCATACGAAGCGGCCACAAGACTATTCCTCTTCCTTTTTCTTCGGCAAAATCCCAAACTTTTGATTTGATTTGTTCTACTCCAGCAAAATCAGATTCTTCAGTTTTTTCAAGAATATGTTTAACCTGTTCTAAAATATTTTTTGTTGTCTCTACTGTAACGACTGTACCCTTTCGCATTTTTTCAGGAACAAGGAGTAGTGTTTGAATATCTTCATTGGTATTAACTTTCGGATTTGCATGATACGGAGACGTATACATGTACATGTATGATGAATCTGAATCCATAGCAGAAAGCTCTCCTGCATACACAAGACGATCTCGAACAACGGTAAGGATTTTTCGAAGAGTACTTATTGAAACTTTTTCCACAACAGCTTGTGGTACAAAAGGTTTTACAAAATCTATGTACTGATCCTCAGTTAAAAGCTTCATATGCTCTTGGTTAAACCAATCTAGTTTTACAGGATTAAAAACCGCCCCACCCTTCTGTACCTTAGTTAAATCAAAAGACTCTATAAGCTCATCAAGAGTATATACTTCTTTTTCTCCACCTGGATTAAAGCCAATAAATGCCGCACAGTTGATAAGAGCTTGTGGTACATACCCTCGTTTTTTATACTCAAGCACAGACAAAGCTCCCTTTCGTTTTGAAAGTTTTTGTTTATCTTCTCCAAGAACGAGAGGAATATGAGCGTACTGTGGAACAGGTCTTCCAAGCGCCTCTATCAAAAGTATTTGTCGAGGAGTATTTGAAACATGATCCATACCTCGAATAACATGAGTAACTCCAGAGTCAGCATCATCAACCACTACTGCAAGGTGATACAAAGGGTCTTCAACATTTCGCGCAATAACAAAATCACCAAGATCGGTAGTATCAACAGAAATATCTCCAAGAATAAGATCTGTAAATGTGACAACCTTGTTTGGATTTTTAAAACGAACAATCTCTTTTATGACTCCACTTCCATCTTTAGCTGCCTCTTTTGATACATATGCTTTATCTTCTGCAATCAATTGCTGTATAGCTTTTTTATGAGCTTCAACATTTTCAGATTGAATAGAAAAACCATCATGGTTAAAACCTAACCATTGTAAACTTTCAAGTATTCCATCTTGATACTCCTTTTTAGATCTTTCTTTATCCGTATCTTCTATACGTAATAAAAATTTACCTCCATGTTTTTTTGCAAACAAATAGTTAAAAATAGCAGTTCGATATGAACCAATATGAGCATGCCCTGTTGGACTCGGAGGGAAACGAACGATGATATTTGACATATATGTATAGTATCACACCGATTACCGTCGTCGAACAAGCTTAGGTTTTCCACCGTATGCATCAAGTTCTATTTCAACAGTATCACCAACGAGAATTCGGATACGATTGTATTTCATTTTACCACTTAGATATGCAAGCATAAGAGTTCCATCCTCGAGTTGTACGCGAAAATGAGTATCAGGGAGAGATTCCACAACTGTGCCTGTGAGGATGACTTTTTCTTGTTTGTCTTGTGACATATGGGGTTATGGTACGTTATTTTGAGGGGTTTGGCAAGGGATAAGTTTAGTATTATGAGTATAACACCTTTGACCTTATTTCATATTTAAAATTTTTATTTTTTCTTTAAATCCCTCAAAGATTCAACCAAAAGATACACTGTTGTAGAAGGATCTTTTTTGTCTAAAGATGTAACTCTTTGATTCTTATGCATTTCCTCAAGCTTTTTTGCATTACGTATCGCTACACTTTCTTTATCTTTCAGAAGGTTATAAATATCAGAATTACTTTTATCATATTTTACTCCCAACATTTTGGATAACTTTGGATAAAAATCACTCCTGTGCAATGCTGTACTTAGATATTCAAAATGTAATACAAACCATAACTCAAAAGAAGTATTTGAATATGCAACATGTATACCTTCTGCACTTGCTTTTTCTATAGATTCCTTAAATTGACCATGATCATCCTTATCAAATACAACCCAATATTCTGTATCAAGATATACATCTTTTTGATTATTTTTATCATGTATCACTCGCTCAACAAGAGGCATTGTATGATCTCCTGTTCCCACAACCTTCACAAGGATTTCATTCAATCTTAACTCATCTTTAATTGCGTTAAAATAATTAGGCTCAGTCTTAGTACCTTCAGTAAAAATCTTAATCACTTTTCGTAATTTTTTAGATTCTATTTTTCGGGTAAATCGAGAGACCATGTATGTTTATTTTTTTAAAGAATTAATAAATGGTAATGCACCAAACCTTCCTTCTAGATACTTATCTGCAAATTCTGTATCATTTCTAATATCAAATTCACCAAGAGAGAACAATTTTGATGCGCCTAGATTATCTTTTTCTGCAAACCAAAATTGATCTTTAATAAACTCGTCTTTATATGCCAAAAGACTCGTGTCATGAGTAGTGGCCACAAGTTGAGCATTCTGTTTATTAGTATTCTTTGACTCAAAAAGATCCACAATAAATCTTGTAAGTAGTGGATGCAAACTGTTATCAAACTCATCTATCAACAAAATCTTACCTCCAGCCAAAACATCTATAATAGGACCAAGTACTGAAAGAAACTTTTTTGTACCCTCAGACTCTTCATCGAAAGACAATTCAAACTTACCAACATCTTTACCGTCAGTATTATACACTGGGTGCTCAAGTATTAATTTATTTGCCTTTTGCATTGTTTTTGTTATAGATAGACCTTCTATATCATCCTTAATATCAAGATGAGGTGCATCCACTTCATCCGTTCTTCCATCTATGATACAAAAATCTGCCATTTTTAAATATCCAAGTATATTTTTTCTATACTCAGCATCATTTTTAAATTTATTAATTGTAAAGTTTTTATAAGTATTATATGTTATACCAGAAATTACTTTCATGTCTTGAAATGCTTTCAATACATTCAAAGCAAATGTATCATTAAACTGTGCAGCTTGTGATAAAAACAGAGAATCCTTTCGGGTTTTATCTTGAAGAATCTCTAGACTTTTAAAAGAATCTCCAAGTTTTATATCTTGCATTGTTCTTGTTATATATTTCACCTCAGATCCTGATGGAGTTATACGACTTAAATTCTCGCTTACAATATAATCTTTTAAAAAAGAAAAAGAATACTGATATGTCTCAGCATCAAGAGTAAAAGCCAACTCAAAAAACACAGGCTCATCTATGTCATTTCTATAAGCCTTGAAGTTGTTATAAGGTAGTTTTGAATCATTATTAGCAGAATTTAAAACGGTATTTCTAAAATTGAGTATTGCTTCCAATAACGATGTTTTACCTGATGCATTTGGACCATAAATAAAAGAGGTTTTTAGTAAGTTTTCTCCATTGCTCTCAAAAGTATGGTTATCATTTTTACGTGCAGACATGGAAAAAGTAGCCTTGTCTTTAAAGGTTTTAAAATTTTGTACAGAGAACTCAATAAGTGATATTTTCATATATTTTACAAAAAATTAGTATTAATTACCATTTATTATACATAAATAGGTAAATTATGCAAATTTTTTACATAAAATTAATAATTGTCTTTACACCCCGTCAACCAACCACTCTTTTAGCTTTTTAAGCTTATTCTTACTATCCACCCTCTCGATATCAACCCAGATTATACTGTTACCTGATAAGCTTTCGTGACCAGTTTCTTGTGTGAAAGAAAATTGCTGGAATTTGAGATAAGGATACGGGACGATGTCGAGGGTTGGTTTTGTCGGGTAGGTGTATTTTATGTGGAGGGTGTGGTTTTGGAGGTAGGGTTCTATATATCCATGAGGATTGTGTATTTTGAGTGAACTACTACTTATCTCAACACTTGTTGCTAAATCCATATGTTGTTGTACTAAACGTAGTTGTCTATATATCTGCTCCTCTGCTTTATATTCATATGCATTATATTGCAAAATATTTTGTAAATAAAAAGCACTATATAAAACACCACCAACAAGTATTACAAATAAGCCCATATATATAATGAGTTCAATAAGAGTTGTTCCTTTGTTTTGATGAATTATAGATTGAGCCATGTGAGTATGGTTTGATTATTTACAGACATAAATAAATACATTGTATTACTTATACATGTATACGCGGTAACCCGTCCTGGTATATCGATATCTTTGTCGAGAATAATGTGTGGTCCAAATATAGAGGATTCTATGTGCCAAAATTGTAATTCCTTGCTTTCGTTGGCGGTAATTGCTAAAAAACTTGAGGCAGAATTTACAGAACTAGAAAACTCTTGTAAAAAATCGACAGTGCCGTTTGTTCGTTTGACGTCTAGAACTTCGGTCGTTGTACCACTATTATGTAATAAAGAAAGTTCTGCAGAACCTAATGTACGTCCAAGAATAATATATGGATTTATGAATATAAGACTTTTCCCATTACCAAGTGTTAAAGGTGCATCGTATGAGAAAAATTCTTGCCAGGATTTTGTAAGAACACGAAGTTCTGGGTCGGCAGCGTTTGCAACATATAAATACTCATGAGCAGATAGTGATTGATTAAGTTGTCCATTAAGTTCAATTGAGCTATCAATAGCCCTAACGACACCGTCTATTCCTATAGGAATAACAAAGAGTTCTGGACCTGTATTACTTTTTTCTGATCCAAGAATAAGATTCTGATTATATACAGAAAGCTTTTTAGGATTAGAGAGGCTAGATGCAAGGGATGCAATACGAATATTAGATAACTCCGTAAACATCGCTGTACCTGTTGCAGTCATATTTATATGAAAAGATTTGACATGACTATTGACACTTGTGTTTGCAATATATAAAAAATCTCCAAGTAGTACACTATCTTGTATACCAGGACCAGCATCAATAGAGCTTATAAGTGAAATAACCCCTGTCGTCGTTGCAATAGAAAATAAAAAAATATCTTTTTCACTTGTTGAGGCTGAATCTGCTGTGACAATTAAACTTTGTATACCAAATGAATGTACGCTTGTTACCCGTGTTGATGTTGATATATATGACGATAGGGATATAAATTGTGACGCAAGATGTATACCACCTACTTTTTCATTCATCAGACAGTATGGTTGAGCATACCCATATGAAAAATAATCATAAGGAAGATCGGGTTGATGTAGTTGTACATATGCAGTGGTAGAAAAATTAAACACTGCAGTAAATACCAAAGTTGCAACCGCAAGTGCGAGAATGATCTCAATAAGATTAAAACCTTTTTCGCGAATTTTTTTC
>CAZFNX010000008.1:0-22756 GCA_964520195.1 uncultured Candidatus Saccharibacteria bacterium | reverse complement strand
GTTTTGTATTATGTTTTTCAACATACTATTGAACAGATTGAGTTAGTTGATACATGGGTAAAATAATCGCTAAACATATACAAAGAACCATAATACCTACCAATACAATAAGAAGAGGTTCTATAATTTTTTGAAATCTATCAAACGACTCTTTAAGATTTGAAGTAATATGTTCATGACTCACACCAAAAACTTCTTCCAGGGTCCCTGTTTTTTCTCCAGAAGATATAACAGATATCCAGTCTTTTAATTTATTTTTAAGATGCGAATCAAGAACATTAAATCCTTCAGAACAAGAATTACCTCTTTCCACAGCGTCAGCTACTTTTTTAAATTGAGATTGTAAATACATATTAGACACAGATTCAGTACCAAAGTTCAGTGCTTGTACAAGGGAAACCTTACTCTGTAAGGAAAGATGTACAACCTGCATCCATCGTTCGATAAACCAAAACATATACACATCTTTTATATATGGAATATGCATACACACATGTTCTAGTTGTATATATAGAGCACGTATATATGTTGTCTTTTGTTTCAAATATATCAGCATTATTGTACAGAGCAATAACAACAATATATCAACATACCAGAAATGAATCACATGATTACTTGAATATATAAGAATCTTTGTAGCCATAGGAATGTGTTTCATTGAGGAAAATAATGGAGCAATCTTTGGTACAACAACAGTAAGTATCATGAGCAGCAACCCACACGCCATACATAAAACCAAAACTGGATATATCATAGCAGCCATCAGTCTTTGAGATTGTTCATATTGACTTTTAAGCATACGAGCAAGGACATCACAAACAGACTGCATAGTTCCTGTTTGTTCTGCAACACGAAGTAAAGATATCTCTGTTTTTGTAAATGAATCATGCATGTTCGGGAGTATACACACATCTGAAAATCGCAAACCATCAACCAACTCTTCATATATATACAAAGTATCAGCATCGGTTGCAGCAACACGAATAGACTCAGGAAGAGATTGACCTGATTTTAGATAATAAAATATTTTTTTATACCAGAGAGATCTCTGTTCTTTATTTTTTATTTTCATGAATATATATCGAGTGCTATACGATTAATCTCTTCTTCTGTTGTAACATGACGAACATACATATCCTGACAAGCATCACGAAGTAATACATGCCCCGTTTCTGTTAAATACTGTTCTATTTCATATGGAGTTTTCTTTTTATGAATCATATCTCGCATTGCAGTATCAACAGGCACAATCTCAAATACACCCTTACGTTCACCATATAATCCAATTTTGTAATCAAAAACACGAATAAGCCTTTGACTCAATACCAATGAAATAGATGACGAAATCATGTAGGGTTCTATACCCATATCTATAAGGCGAGGAATAATAGAAGCAGCATTTGGAGCATGAATAGTAGCAAGAACCAAATGTCCAGTAAGAGATGTTTGTATAGCTGCAATAGCTGTTTCTTTATCACGAATCTCTCCTATCATCACAACATCAGGATCTTGTCTTAGGATCCCTCGTAGAGCCTCTTTAAAACCAAAACCTTTATCGTGATGCACTTGAATCTGCCTAATACCAGGAATAGCAGACTCGACAGGATCTTCTATGGTGACAATATTACGATCAGTATCAAGTTCTTCACTATATATGTGCTCAACATCAGTTCCTTTCATAAGATAACGAAGGGTTGCATATAATGTACTTGTTTTACCTGAACCTGTTGGACCTGCAACGATAATAAGTCCTGAACTTTTTTTAAGTGAAGAAGTATATCTCCCAATCTGCGAAGTGGTCATACCGAGCTCTGCAAATGTTCTATATTTTAAAAGTTCTGGACGTAATAACCGCATAACACAATTTTCTCCATAGAAAGTTGGAGCAATAGATACCCGTATATCAATACGTTCACGAAGTATATCTGATATATAATAAAACCTCCCGTCTTGTGTTTTATCATGAACATCAGAACGTAATTCTGCCAAAACTTTTATTTTTCCTATACATAAATCAAGATATTCTAATTCTAGAATTCCACTATCATGTAATACTCCAGATATACGTAATCTAATACCTACACAATCACTTTTTGGATCAATATGAATATCTGAAGCATTCATAGCGATAGCCTTCTCTATTAGAGAATTTATAAACCCATGTACATCTTTTTGATAAGTTATTTTATTCACAAACATATTAAACCACCCAGCGGTTCACGCAATCTAAAAGAAAACATAAAGAACCCCTGAATTCCCCCTCAAAATATGCTATATATACATACATGATCGAAAAAGCTAAAAAAATCTCAACTGAGAACTATAAAGGAGTCCGAGACTTCTACCCTGAAGATTTCACCACCCAAGAATATATATTCAATACATGGAGAAAAGCTGTACAAAGCTTTGGCTATGAGGAGTACACAGCCTCAATACTTGAAAACACTGAGATATATCACGCAAAATCAGGAGAAGAACTTGTGAATGAGCAGACGTATACATTTACAGATAGAGGTGAAAGACAGGTAACACTTAGACCTGAGATGACACCAACACTCGCCCGTATGGTTGCTGCTAAAAAGAGAGAGCTTCCATTCCCTCTTCGGCTTTTTTCTATACCAAACTGTTTCCGGTATGAACGACCTCAACGAGGACGAATGCGAGAGTTTTGGCAGTTAAATGTTGACCTTCTGACAAAAAAGCCTCATGTTCGGTATGATGTTGAGATGTTGCAACTTGTGAAAGCTATCATGGATGGTTTTAAGGCAACAGAATCTGATTATACGATACACCTAAACTCACGAGGTTTTTTGGAGACGTTGTATACGGAGTATTATGGACTACAAGGACCTGATGCATTAGCCTTTCAAAAACTTACAGATAAGAAAAATAAAATATCTTCTGAAGAATTTCTACAGGAATATACAAACATTTGCACTTCTGCTGGTATTCAAAGTATTCAACCTCTCATAGATACTACAAACCCTCAAGATATTGAAAAGCTGAAACAGATTCCACGTATCAAAACTCATCTCGAGAGTATTGCAAACGTATTAACACTAGCAAAACAAGCAGGTATTACAAATATCATCTTTGATCAAAATACTGTTCGAGGCCTTGATTATTATACTGGTATAGTGTTTGAAGTTTTTGATACTGACCCTAAAAATAATCGAGCACTCTTTGGAGGTGGACGGTATGACAATCTGGTAGATGTGTTTGAAGGACCACAAGATGAACAGACCATATCTGGTATTGGTTTTGGTATTGGCGATGTTCCTATGATAAACTTTCTTGAGTCTCGTGGATTGATTCCTGCATATATACCAAAAACAAATATACTTGTGGCAGTACTTGATGATACAGAGGATGCTGTTGTATATGCTTCTACAATCTCACAAGAGTTACGAGCGGAAGGAAAAAATATTGCTGTACAGTATGCAAGCAAGAAAACAGGTGACATACTTACCTACGCAAAAAAACTTGGCATCTCTCAAGTTATTCTTATTGGAGAAAAAGAAGTAACAAGTAAAACATACACAATTAAAACAATATAACTCTATAATTCATGAAAAAAGTTATTCTCGACATTGAAACACAAAATACATTTGCCATGGTTGAAAGTAGTGATCCTAAAGACCTTGACCTTTCTATCATGTGTATTTATGAATCAGATACAAAAAAATATTCTAGTTATACTATAGAAACCCTCCCTACCCTTTGGCCTATTCTTGAGGCTGCTGATTTACTTGTGACATATAACGGAGATCATTTTGATTTACCTATTTTAAATAAATACTATAACGGAGACCTAACAAAGTTTAGACATGTCGACCTGCTTAAAGAAATACAAAAAGTTATTGGTCGACGTGTAGGACTAGATTCTGTAGCTCAAGCAACTCTTGATAAGGGAAAATCAGGAAATGGACTTGAGGCTATTACATGGTGGAAAAAAGGCGAGATTCAAAAGATTATTGACTATTGTATGATGGATGTTGAGGTAACAAAGGATGTCTATGAGTATGCACTCAGAGAACAGAAGCTTTTTTATATGGATAACAAAGAAAAACGAGTAGTTCCCCTTGATACAAGAGATTGGGAAAAGACACTTGAACAAGATGTACGCATGACATATAGTTTACCTTTTTAAAAGTGGCATACCTTAGTATATATTTGGTATACTTTTGTGCATGGAACCAACAACACAAAATCAAACAACAGTAGCACAGTCAACACCTGCTACTTCTACATTTGATAAAAAACAACTTATTACACCTATATCTATTATTATCGCAGGTATATTGATTGCTTTTGGTCTCAGTTATTCCGGAAATAAAACAACATCTTCTAAAGGAGGAGCCAAAGATCTTATCAATGGAGCATTACAAAAAAATGCACCTGAAGTTGCACCTGTTACAAGTGCCGATCATATCCGAGGTAGTAAAGATGCAAAGATTGTTATTATTGAGTACTCAGATACAGAGTGTCCATTCTGTAAGGTGTATCACCAAACAATGAAAAAGATTTTCAGTGAGTATGGTGCAGATAACAATGTTGCTTGGGTATATAGACATTTCCCTCTTTCATATGGACCACGAGCACTACATAAAAACGCTTCTAAAGAAGCAGAGGCTACAGAGTGTGCAGCAGAACTTGGTGGAGAGGATGTATTTTGGAAATACATTGACGCAATCTACGCAACGACAAAATCAAACGATGGACTTGATCTTTCAACACTACCTAGTCTAGCTGCAACAGTTGGACTTGATCAAGCAAAGATGAAAGCGTGTATTGATAGTGGTAAATACGCAACAAAAATCAAAGAATCATACGATGCAGGTGTCAAAGCGGGCGCAGCAGGAACTCCATATACAGTACTTCAGTTTAAAGGTGAAGACATTCCTCTTGTAAATGAACAAGGACAAGGGCTTGGAGCTCTTCCATATGATGTTATGAAGAAAATCATAGACAACATGCTTAGTTCAAAATAAGATATAAACATAAAAAATAAAAAACTTTGCCCAGATAATAAATGGCAAAGTTTTTTATGTTACAATAGTAACCATGCAAAAGTACATAGCGATACGAGTTCATACCGCATTATATCTTTCAGTATTCTTTCTTGCGCTTCATTATGTCTTTGTTTACTTTGCAAACTCATCAATACTTTCATATTTCTTTAAACTTTCTTTACCTCAAGTTTTAGTAGTATATGGAGTCGCATCTCTTGCAAGTATCCTTATATACCTATGGATTGCTAGTAGAAAAATACTGCCAACCAAAACGGTTATTTACATATTCATATTGTTAGAAATGTTAGCACTTGCTCTTATGTACAATGCAATTACATACGCTCATGCTGCGTTATTTGTGATTGCGTTTGGTTTCCACCACCTTACTACACCATACATGTTATACAATCTCGATATCTTATTTGAAAGCTACACTCACGTGGAAGACAGAGGAAAAGGAAGGGGTATTTATATGACTATGTGGAATATGCCTTTTATTATAGTTCCACTACTTCTCAGTAGTTTAAGTGTTGAAAAACTGCCTATTGTATATATCATATCCTTCCTACTGCTTTTACCTTTTATATTTTTTGTATACACATATATTCAAGAACCAGAAAAACCTCACGATCAAGAACTGATTCCTTCAAAAACTGTATGGCAACGTATAACACATTTCTGGTCAGATACACTTGATAGAAATTCATTTCTTGCCCAATCAACACTACACTTATACTATGGGATTACAGGAGTATTTTTACCAGTCTACCTACATTCATATTTTGGATTTGAATGGGATAAAATAGGAATGCTCCTTCTTATTTCTTCAACACCTTTTATTTTATTTCAAATTCCTTTTGGCTCTATCGAAGACAAGGAACACAATGAAAAAAAGATTTTTTTCTGGGGTATTATGATTACTATACTTTTTACCATTCTTGGATTGCTAGTTACACCAAGTATGTCATATAGCTTTCTATTCTTAGCCCTATTTATATTCTTAAGTAAGATTGGCTGTAGTCTTATAGAGATTGCTATGGAAGGAACATTTTATAAACACGTAACTGAGCGTAATGCATTTGCCCTCATGTCTTTCAGAGCTGGCCGCCTATTTCCATACATACTTGGAATACTTGCAGTCTTCTGGTTATAAACCTATCAGGACTGGACATACAGTTCAAATACGCTATACTTTCGCCTATGCCTATGTAGGCAAGAACTTTTACGTGCTGAAACATCAACCAGTATTCATATGAGTAATCGAAATATTCCAGAACTCCCGAACAATCAGATTATAGTGTCTGAGCAGATTGAATTGCGTGTTGAAGGATGGAAAACATACCTTAGAAACATCTCTCCGCGAGTCATCTTAGTCGATCCAGAAGAAACTCTGGGATTCAAGGATTGGTATGACAGAGCTTACAAGTATCTAACCGAAGAGCTCAAAGTTCCTACAGAACATGGGTTAACGTATTGGCCCAAAAAGGAATCCGTAGCCTTTTTTGTAGGAATAAACATCTCTACAGATCGAATCATTCAAAAAACAATCACAGCAGACTATATCTTATTCTGCTTTGACGGCACAGCCTTTCCTGTCAGGATCTTTAATTGGTATGAAGGGTGTAACTGGCCAAGTTTTTGTATTACAGAATACAACAAATCATCATTATCCTGGACACATACACTCCCTGATATAGTTGAAGCTGTAAAGAAAGTGGAAAATGCGATTCCTGAACCTCCACTACCTTCAAGCAACACATAACCTTCTCAAACAAGCCCTGTAGCACAACACATGCTACAGGGTCTCTTTTATGATTACCTCCTCTACGAAGTTAAACACGCATTATACGCATCCACTCGTTCATTATAATCCTTAATCAGATCCCTCAAAGTACCAAGTCGAGCATTGTATGCAGCAACTCTACTATTATATGCATCCAAAAACTCTTTTCCTTTACTTTGTGTGGGGTCAGCTTCGATTTCATCAGCCATCTTTTTAAGCTCTTGCTCTTCTAGTTCAAGCGAAGCTTTCTCTGTATCAACAGTTTCTTTCAATGTTGAAGGAACTGCCTCACACACTGGTGCAGGTCTTCCAAAATGTTGAACTGCTAACCACTCCGTATCACCTTTATATGTTCCCTTAGCCACTGCCAATCCTATCTCTGTAAATCTAGGATTTAAAATATTTTTTCTATGCAATGGACTATTCATCCACGCTTCAACCAACTTTTGATCAGTACCAAAATCACCTAGTGCAAGATTTTCTCCAACAGATTGAAAATCGTACCCCTCAGCCCGAACAAGATCGGCTGCTGTTTTTCCGGTTGGAGAAGTGTGTTCAAAATATTGCAGTGCAAACATGTCATCAACTTTCGCAATAGCTGAATTTGAAAGTTTTTTGTTAAGTGTTAAAGGTTTCAATCCAGCCTTTACTCGTTCTATGTTTGTATATTTCAAAACACCAGCAATACTCATTGAAGATTCTGGAGTATACACTTGTGCTGCAGTGTTTGTACTTGTGTACGATTTTACTGTAGTACTCCCCTTTAATCCCCCTACAAAATCTTGCTTGAGGATATCGTCGATGATTGCATTGTCTTTCTTTTCTGGAGCAGAATAAATACTTTTTGAAAAAGATTCTATATTTGCAACCCCTTTCCAAAAACCGCCTTTCACATCAACATTCATTTTTTGTAACCAGAAAAGACAAAGAAGGATAACGACAAGATAGATTGTATATCGGATAGAGGCTAGCATTATATATACTATATATGTATTTATTATGATTGTAAATAAAAAGGTTGTATTTCTAAGCACATAAACATAGGAATCTCTTTACGTGCACTATCTTCCATCTGCTTCTTTGGACCATCCTGACTTACCTTATGAGATATCCATTCTTCAAGACGAGTTATGGCAAAACCATGTTTTGCAAATATTTTCGCATAATACTGGAGTGGATGATGAAAAGATAAGGTTTCTTCTTTGTGTAATCCTTCAGCTGTTTTACCAGGATGCATATCGATAGCAAACTTTTTATCGGACATGTACGTATACACCACTCTTCCCTGCATATTTCGTTCTGCATCAACATGCCAATCACTTTGTTTAGGAATACGAAAGGCAGGATGATTAAGTACAAAAATACATCTCCCATGTTTTCGTAACACTCTTGAAACTTCAGAGATAACTGCTGATACATCACTCATGTTTTGTAGAGCAAGTATGCAGTAGATAAGATCAATACTTCTATCCGCAATAGGCTTCAATTGCGCAGCATCTGCGTGATGAAATGTTACTTGATGCCCTAATTCTTTTTTAGCAATATCAAGAAGTTCTGAAGAAATATCAACACCTTGCACATGCACCCCAACATGTGGAGGCAATGCCTGCATAACATGTCGCAGAAAATACCCTTGCCCACATGCAAGATCTAATATATGAGTATTTTCTTGTATAGATTGAACTTCAAGTACTCTCAACAGATTTGGCGCGATAACTTTTGCTTGATACGTATCACTATCTGCCATGTACTCATCGTACCATTTTGAAACCCCACCCCAAGATGTAGACTGTTTATTTTGTCTTGGCTGTTGTGATTTTTGCAGATACTGTTTTTGGTTTTGATGTTTTAGCTTTCTTTGATTTTGCATCTGCTTCTTTCATTGTTTTTTTAATCTCAGCATGGATTTTTTTCCATTGACTCTTAAGCTCTTGAGTAGCTTCAGTAACTTCTTCAAGTGTCATACCTTTTGCTTTCTTATACTTCTCTCCCAACTCATCAACAAGAGTTAGATATTTTTCTTCACTCATCTCTTTTGCTTTTTCTAATTTCTCCAAAATCTCTCCTTTCATTTTAAAGGCCCAACTCTTAATATGCTTTAAACTTTGCTTTCCTTTTTTAGTGTTAAATAAAAAATTTGCTCCAAGTGTTGCGGCCACAAGTAGTCCTGTGATTCCTGTTCCTATTGCTAATTTCTCTCCTGCTGTTGTTTTTGGTGTTGTATTTTTCATATATACACAGTATATCACATGTTATTTATTGTGTTTAACAGTCTTATGTTGTCTACTGGAAGCTATTTTCCTTTTAAAGAAATATCCCAATACAGGCAACGTATACGCCAGGGTCTTTTTATAGACAGGACTCACTTCAGTATGTGCCGCCGCAGTGTCAAGCATAGTGTCAACCTTAGCTGTGGTTCGACGTACAAAGCGAAAAACAATATATGCCACATACAATAAAACTAAAAGTATACCTATTAATATAGCTACCGCTATGGTAGTAAAGAAGAAAAAAGTATTGGCATGTTGTACAGTAAGGTCTTGCATGTACACAGTATACCACCTACTCAAGTTCAACAATAGCAGATACATCAACCTCTCCATCACCAAGAACAGGTGCATCCCCTGCTTTACCTAACTTTTTCTCAATAGCCCGACTTCGAACCATGGCAGTCTCAATAGTATTACCAGCTTCTTGTAATTTTTTATGAGTTTTTTCCAAAATGTCTCCAAATTTACTAAACTCTGTTTTTACTCCATGTAAAATATCCCACACCTCACTCGATCGCTTTTGTATAGCAAGTGTTCTAAAACCCATATTTAAACTATTTAAAATAGCCTGTATCGTTGTAGGACCTGTAATAATAACCTTATACTCTCTTCGAATAAACTCAAATAGCCCAGGAATTCTAAGAACTTCTCCATACAAACTTTCAACAGGTACAAACAAGATACCGAAATCAGTAGTATGTGGAGTATCTATGTATTTTGTATGAATCTTTTTAGCCTCATCTTTGATACGAGTCTCGAGCTGTTTTCTATTTACCTCAATAGCAGTCATGTCACCGTGCTCTTCTGCCTCAACAAGTCTTTGATAATCCTCAATAGGAAATTTTGCATCTATAGGCAACCAGATATAATCCTTCTCCCCACTTCCTGGAAGTTTGATAGCATAATCAACCATATCGGCACTATTTTTCTTTGTTTTTACCTGCACACCATATTGCTCCGTTGTCATAATCTCTTCAATCAAGTTTCCAAGCTGAGCCTCTCCCCAACTTCCTCGAGTTTTTATGTTAGTTAAAACCTTTTTTAAATCACCTACTCCAACTGCAATGGTTTGCATTTCACCCAATCCTTTATGTACTTGATCAAGTCTATCAGAAACAAGTTTAAAAGACTCACCAAATCTTTTTTCAAGAGTAGCATGAAGTTTTTCATCAACAGTCTCACGCATACGCTCAAGTTTTTGAGCATTATCTTGTTGTAACGACGTCAGGTTACGCTCCACTACTTGAGTAAGCGTAGCAAGATTGGAACTAAGATTTTGATTGATTTCAGTTCGAATATCTTTTTGACCACTACTTGTCTCCTGACGATTGCGAGACATTTCATCTTTAATAACCATCTCTAAGCGTTCAAGGTCACGAATCATGGCATTCACTTTAGGATCTTCTACTGGTATGTTCTTTTTCTGTGTATGAGAAATAAATAAAATCAACAAAACAACGAGAAGAACCGCTTGTATGATAAGGATTGTAAGCATATCCGTATCATAACACAAAGAGCGTCGAGGATGATATTGCCAATATGTATAACATTTGCAATCAATTATCTAACCGCTACAGCTTGATCTGTCACACCTGGAATCTTTTGTATATGAGCTATAAGAGCATCAGCTGTCCAATACTCATCCTTTCTACCGTAAAATGAATCATGAACATAGAACCCAATAGGTTTATCAACTGTACCTTTAAATCCAGTCACAACCCGCACATGTTCCCCTCGCACAGCTGTTACAACAACCCCTTCTCGAGTTGTCCATGTATACACAGGTTCTTTAAGTGATGTATATCCCCATATAAGCACAGGATTATTATTATCTATCTCTTGTGCCAAGAAACTAGCAGTAATATCTGTTCCAGTAGCATATACACCTGTTCTTCCAAATCCTTCAACTGCACGAAGTACTGGCAACCCATAGACTCCATATCCACCATTTGGTTTACCAGAGACATCAACATAACCAACAAACTGCTTCTGTGGATCATCCCAGATATTGTTATCCCAATCTTTAACCGTTGGACGATATACAAACTTTGCCAATATATCAATCTCATCTTTTATGACACCTTTAAATGCTAAGGCCATCTTGAGTGATGTTGCCTCACAACTATTCGCATACGGCTGCATGAAGTGTGGAATCTTAAGTTTAATATCTTTATAGATATTAGTAGCTTTTTTAGGTACAGGTTTTGAGACCACTGGCACGGTTGTAGTCGCAGGAATTGTAATAATCGGTGCCACCGCAGAAGAAGATGAAGCTGTTGTTGATGCACGGGTCGCATTTAGAAACTCTATTGCCCATGGTGCAAGCTCAGCATGAGCAGGAATACTAACACTACAAAAAACACACAATGCAACACAATATACATATATTCTCATATCATTCTATTGTACCATACAGTACTACCAGGTTCGTAATATATTATCAACAAGTACATCTTTAGATACTGTTATCTCCTGCCCTGTCGATGTCAACGCATATGCACCAAGATCGTATGCACTATATAAAAATGTAATACCAAGATCAGAGAGTATAAAACTTTGAGGAACAGTAACCTGTACATCATCAAGTGCAGATGATAACGCATCACATCGTACACATGTATCTGTTGGATTGTGTATTTGCTTATCTATATTTTTTGTAATCACTTTTTCATAATCACCTTGAAGTATATCCCGCAATGTAAGAGTCTTTCCTGTTGCTATATCAAGAGTTTCTGAATCATATGAAAATGTTCCATGCGCCCCACCAGTATCAATATACAACTCATACGCAAAAGAAACAGTTTGGGTATCTGGTTTTATATAGATTTTATCTTTTGCAACTTTTCTATAAAACATCACACTTCTATCGTATACAACTCTTGTTTTTGGAGCTGTAGTTGTAACAGTTGTTGTAGCATCTGTTGATGTTCCGGTTGTAGTAGATATGACCATTGACGAGTTTGGTATTACTTCGGTCTTACCTACAAAATCACTCGATGCATCTTGTAAATCTTTAAGATTTTGATCATATATTTTTTTAGCTTCGTCTTTAAACTTCTCATTCAATGCGAGCTCTATAGTACTTGAAGCCATATGTACCAATTGAGGATATTCAACTGTGATATCTATAGGATCAACAGTATATGTAAATGATTCAACACGCACAGCTGGAGTTGGTGTAGTTGTGGCTAATGAGTTGGTATCTATATTTATTTTATTTTCCTTTTCTTTACCTCCTAAAACAAGATACGCTACCGAAAACACAACAGCACATACAAAAAAGATAACACTTACCACAACCAGTGTTCGTATTTGTTTATCTCGTTTTTCTTGTATTGTTGTATCCATACGTATATTGATAGTATAACATTATAAATCCTGACTTCCTGTTACGGTATCAACGTGCATTGATATACCTGTTTCTTTTGCGCGAGTATATGTACCTTCAAGCGCATATGTATTCATCTGCAGACGATCAACAAGTATAGCTTGTGCTTTTGCTACACAATCAGCCTCTTGCATATGTTTTGAAAAATACAAAAGTACAGGATCCTGTATAGCTCGCGAGTAAGAGTACGTCAAAGGAAAACCATACTCAGCACCATGCCCTAGTTGTATGATATGTGATAGATTTTCTGTTGCTTGCATAGGATCTTGACCACCTGATAGAAATACAACGCCACCAATATTTTTAGGAACACATGATCTAAGAACAAAACTTGTTTCTTTTGCAACATCTTCTGATGATACAACTTCTCCACTTTTTTTACCTGGTAACACCATAGAAGTTTTAAGTATGACACCTGATATGTCTACTCGATATAAAGCCAACTCACCAAAAAGATGTGTAAGAACATTTGCTAAAACCTCTTTTGTCTCATGTATAAGATGCTCACCATCATACAACACCTCAGGTTCCACCATTGGCACGATTCCAGCCTGTTGAGCAGTAGCAGCATAGAGTGCAAGATTTCTCATATTTGCAGCAATACCTTCTTCTGTTGAACCTCGTACATCAACCACAGCTCTCCATTTACAAAAACGCGCACCAAGAGCATAGTACTCTTCCATACGACTCTGTAGCTTATCTAAACCAAGTGTAAGTTTTTCTCCTGGAAAATTAGGCAAATCAACAAGACCTGCATCAACTTTTATACCCGGAACAATACCTTTATCAGCACAATATGCTGCAAATGTTTTTCCGTCGATAGTTTGTCGAAACGTCTCATCATGGAAAATCACACCACTTATCTGTTCTTCAAAGTGAGGAGTTCCAATAAGAAGTGTTCGATATGCCAATCTGTTTTCTTCTGTCTGAGGGATCTGTAGTGCCTCAAATCTTTTATGAATAGATGCAACACTTTCGTCTGCTGCAAGTACACCTTTTTTAGGCTGAAATATTTTCTGTACTGTATCGTGTAGTATGGTAGATGTCATAAACTTGATTATATCACATTAGGTATTAGTTATGATGACCAAACTCTTCATCCTCAAGATCTGCCATAGCTTCCTCTTTTGTCTTATGGATTCTTCCATCAATATGATTTGGTGGAGTATATATGGTGTATATTTTAAGATCTCCAGCTCCTATGTTTGTGATATTGTGTTCAGCTCCAGCTGGTACGATGAGTACAGAATCTTCTCCGAGCATAGTTTCTACACCATTTACCAAAGCCTTCCCTTGCCCTGATTCTATTCGGAAAAACTGATCAACATGAGGATGAACCTCAGTTCCAATATCCCCTCCAGGTACAATAGACATAAGTACGAGCTGCATATGTTGTCCTGTCCAAATAACTTGTCTAAAGTTTGTATTATCTAATGTTTCTTTTTCAATGTTTTGTGTGATGTATGGATTCATACTTTGCATTATAGCATTGTTTTAGCGGTGACACAGGGTATAATAAATACTTATATAATATATGGATTTTAAGGGTATATATGCCAGATACTTGCTTTTTTATATAAATAGTGCTATAATATATGCATGAAGTAGACACTGTGTTTACTTCCTTCAACACTCAACAACCCGAGATTCTTTTTATGAAAAACATCGCAAAACTCGTTCTTTTTGCCTTTCTCGCCACAACCTTCACCTCCTGCGGAGGCGTTCGATTTGTTCCGAACGGCCCCCAACACCATGTGGTGCGAGGTGGCAGGCCGGTTCACCGACCAGTTCAGGTCAACCCGTATATCCGCCCTGACGGATATAACTACAACTACGGGGGTGCCGTGCAAAGCACAATCGACCCCGGAGACCCATTCCGTCCTGGACGTAATGTCATGGGTTGGAACGAGTGGTCGTCAGGACTTCGCAACTAAAGCCTGAGGCCACCGAAAACGCCAGAATCTCTCAACGAGAGAATCTGGCGTCTTTTTTTATATACAAACTTCACATCCCTATTTACACCTTCAAATATCTTCGTATTGCCAAGAAACTTGATATTGCCCCCAGTAGAGATCCACCAACAGTCAGCGCAAGTATGATAAGTGGCAACTGTGATTGATAATATGAGAATAAGTTTATACCCGTACCAAGCTTATCAGTCCATCCTCCAAGTGATTGTGTTAAAGGCACCAGTATAAGTACTGTTAATATTGCAGACACAATTCCATACAATATTCCCACAGTCACAAATGGACCACGAATATACGTCTCACTTGCTCCAACGAGACGCATAACAGAAATCTCTTCACGGAAAATATATATTGCCAATCGAATCGTGTTAAATGTAATCAGAATAGATACCGCAGCAAAGAATATTGCAATTAAAAATCCAATCTTATTAGCAGCAACCATAATACGACTAATAGCATCAATAGCCTGCTTGTTTTTTGTATAATTAATCTTATCAATCATAGTCGTACTCACAATAGCCTCCTCTTTTGTTTTAAGAGCACTAACAATAGCATCATATTGTGACGGATCTTTAGCTTTTATGTTCAAACTAGCAGGTAACGGATTTTCTCCTATCTCATCAAGAGCCTGAAGAGTTGCTGCTTCATCAGCATGTCTCTCTCTAAATGTATCATATGCTTGCTTTCTAGAAATATAATCAACCGATGCTACTTCTGGCATTTTTTTAATACTTTCAGTCAAGGCTAAGATATTTGCTTCATCTGCACTTTTTACAAAATACACATTGATATCAACTTTATTTTTAATAGTCTCAAGAGTTGAAGACATAACTACTCCAAAGAAAAGTATCATAGTTATAACAGTCAACGTAACTGTCATGATAAGCACTGATGCCAGTGACACTGAACTGTTTCTCCAAAAACTTATAGCTCCTGATTTTATTGTTCTTCGTATTTTTGTAAATATCATAATGTGTATGTTTGTATGTTTTAATCTTGATTAAACTTATAAAATATATTTACCTTCAACACTATCAAGAGCAACCTTTCCATCTTTGATGGTAATAACTCGTCTACCTAAGTTGTCGATAACACCCACATTATGAGTTGTGAGAAGAATAGTTGTTCCTAAGTCATTAATCTTTTTTAAAAGCTGAATAATCTCATATGTATTTACAGGATCAAGATTACCTGTCGGCTCATCAGCAATAATCATATCTGGCTGATTTACAATGGCTCGAGCTATAGCTACACGCTGTTTTTCTCCACCAGACAACTCATCTGGAAAATTATGAGCTTTATGTCGTAGACCTACAAGCTCAAGGGCATGAGGCACATCAGCTTCTATCTCTTCATCACTTCTCCCTGCTGCTTCCATGGCAAAAGCTACATTTTCATATGCAGTTTTATCAGGTAACAATCGAAAATCTTGAAACACTGTTCCAACTCGACGTCTATACATATTCATATATCCACGTTTAAGTGAATGTATGTCCATCTCTTCGAAAATAACATTTCCAGATGTTGGCGACTCTTCTCCTAAGATAAGCTTAAGGAGTGTTGTCTTTCCTGCACCAGAATGTCCGACAATAGAAACAAACTCTTTTGGTTTGATATGAATATTTATATCTTTCAAAGCTATATCACCTGTATGATATAGTTTCGTAACGTTTGTGAACTTAAGCATATACGGTAAAGTATACCACAAAGAGATATTACTTTGTAAAACCAGTCTCTCCAAGAAGGGCTGCTAGTTTTTCTCTGTGCTCTTTCATAACAGACATAGTCGCTTCCATCTGTCCTTTACCCTTTTTTATCTCATCTTGTATTTTTTCACCTATAACTTTAAAAAACTCAGGGTCTTTTTGAATCAAAGCCATGATCTTTTCTTGTTGCTCTTCAGGTACACCTTTAAGCTGTTTTTTGAGTAATTGTTTTGTAAGAAAATCTTTAAAGAATGCCATACACCTATGGTAACAGCATCAACTGGACTTCCGCAACTATACGGTCATGTGCTTGTAGTGATATAATAGCGTTTTCAATATTGCCATCTTGTACGTACTGTTCCGCTCTAGCAAGAAAAACTTTAGCTTCTTCTATGTTGCTTGTAGTAGATGCGTTTACCTCAAGACCTGCTAGAACTTTTTTATCTGTCTCAATACGATCAGTCAACTCTTTTAGACTAGTAGTTGCTTGTGTTTCCTTTCGTTCAATATCAAGTCGAAGATCAGTTGTCTCAAATACAGTTGCACTTACAGATGTTGCAACTTTATATAACTCATCGGCTTTTAATGCAGTCTCTAGAGTAAGAACTATTTGCTTTGCTTCTGTTATTTTATTTTCTTTCACAAGAGATGCTACTTGATTTCGAATATCTCGAGAACGATTTGTTACAGAATCAATAAGATTTGTTTTATCAGTAGAGTCAATATCAGAAGAAGACTTAAGAGCAACAATATCTTTATAGTTCAAAGATAGTGAGTTTTTAAGCTCGGCTGATTTTTGAGCAACCAAGACGTCTGATTTAACAGTATTATAGTTCCCTATTGCAACTTCAGCTTTTTGAATAATAGCATCACCAAAATGAGTACCTACAAAAAATAGAGCGAATATTGGAAACACATACCTTGTAAATACGAATATAAATGGTGAAGAAACTCGTGTACGATATTGAGGAATAGTTACAAGTGAGTTTGATGAATCAAATACAGATCTTAGCATCTGAGCCTTTTTATCAACAGACAAAGACACTGACTTTTTGAGTCTCATTTTACCAAGTGTATGAATGATTGTGTTAGTGTCGTGTGACATGGTTTTTAAATAGATGAATAATGATTACTTTAAACAAATTATGTTATGAATGATTCATGGCTTTTTTTAAGGATTCGGTGATTCGATGTAACTTTACAGATATCGTGTTTTCTCGTTCATTTAAAGCTAGTGATATCTCAGGAACCGATAATCCTTCAAAATATCTCATGTAGATAAGCTCTTGCTGTGCAGGCTTAAGCTTCACTATATGCTTTGTCAATGCTTTAAAATCAATATCTGTCTCGGTCGCATAACTTGTATCTTCATCCGAATGGATATCGTACCCTTCTTCCTCAATTAAGTTATCTAAAGAATATGTTTTCTTAAGGCGATATTGATCAATAATCGCGTTCCGAAGTGACTGGAACAAGAAAGCTCTATGGTTAAGGTCTTTTCTTGTATCCGTATCTCGCAACTTTTGTAAGTATGCAAAATATTTGATAAATATATCCTGGACTATATCTGTCGCCTTATCAGCATCAGATATTCTAAAGTATGCAAACCTATACAAAGAATCTATGAATTCATAATAAATTTGTTCAAAGTTCTCCCTAAAATCTGTGTCTGAAATAGACCATATATCCGTATTGGAATCTTTCATATGTGTATGATCTTCTTTCATATAAGATAACGTATTATGTCAATATATATTACAAAAAACTATGCAAGTATGATGCCTTTTAATATAAGCAATGCAACAACAATGATACCTACAAACCCGAGTATTAATTTAAAAGACGTATTATCCAACATGGATTAATTATAGCATTTTAAGGACTGCAATACAAAAACAAAAACCACCCCGAAGGGTGGTTTTTGAGTTTAGAGTATACTCTATCCTTTTAAATAATCAGAGATTATTTTGAGAATGAAGCATATCCATCACTATCAAGAAGTTCGAAACCTGCTGATAGAGTTTGCGCTGCATAGTTAGCTGGCTTGTAAGTTATACTTTGGATGAAAGTTCTTACGTTTGTTGTACCAGCTGAGAATGAAGATGAAGCAAAAGAAGCTGTAAATTCAACTGTCTTTGAAGCTCCGTCAGCAAACAATGTTAGACCTGACTCAACTGTTCCTGTTACAGAAGTTGTAGCTAGAACAGAACCTGTAGCAATGTTCTTAAGACCAATAACTGCTGTTGTAGTAGTTGCTGAGATGTCTCCACCTTGTGCAACAATTCCTAGTTTAACGTTAGCTGTTACTGAAGTGTCAATGTTATTGTTTTTAACTGTAACTGCTGTTGATGAAACTTTTGAGAATTGTGGAACAACTTGAGCAAAGAAGTGGTATGGACCTGAAACTGAAGCAGAAACTGAAACTGAAGAACCGTTTGCTTTTTCATATGTTACGTTTGTAACTGATGACATAACAACTGTTCCTGTAGCTGTAGTTGCTGGCATATCAGCCTTGATTGTCAAAGTTTTTGTTTGATCTTGTGCAATAACTTGGTTTGAGTTATTTAGATCGAATGTAACTACTCCTGAAGCTGGAACTGATCGAGCGTCTAGGATAGTTGATCCGTCATACAAGTACAAGTTAGATGGCTTTGAGTTTGTTGAAGATGTAGCTGTAACAGTTACATTAACAAGCTTTGAAGGACCTGTCTCTGACTTAACTGCGAATGTTGAAAGAAGAACTTTCTCTGCACCGTTAGATGTAGCGTTGATTCGGTAGTTTTGTGAGTAGATAGTTGTCGCATCTGCCTTAACAAGTAGGTTTGAGTTACCTGGTTTGTTGAAAGTGTGTGTTCGAACTTCATCAGTTAGACCATTGTATGAAGAGATACCTCGTCCATCAACAGTTCGGATTCCTTGTGTTCCGTAAACACCAACTTCAACTTTTCTTGCTGTATCAATTGAGTTTGTATCAAATGAGAAAGTAAGAGTCTTGATAGTATCTTTAGCAACTTTTGTACTGATACCTGTGATTTGTAGGTAGTATACATTGTTTGTTGAAGATGAAGTATCTTTAGAGAATGTTGATGAGTTAACTGGGATTGTTGCCAATACAGTTGATCCATCTCGAACAGTTATCTTATTGATAAGTGTTGAAGGATTCTCTTTTGATCCTGCGTTATCAACTGAAACTTGTAGGTTTACTCTTTCTACAGAGATATCAGATTGCTTTGCTTTAAACTCGATTCCATATACAGGAACATCTACTGAATTTTGGATGTTTGTATTGTTTGTTGGAGTTGGAGCAAGTCGTACTTCTGCAAATCCTTCTGAACCTTGTAGGGTATTGTTTGAAGTATTGTTTGAAGTATTGTTACTTGTATTGTTGTTTGAGTTGTTTGATGCTGGCGCATTTAGAACTTCTCGAGTCATAGGACCTACAAACCCTGTAGCTGGAAGACTGTTAGCAAGCTGGTAAGCTTTAACTGCCTTTAGCGTAAGTGGTCCGAAGTAACCTGAAGCAGGTGTAACTCCTAGAACCATTTGAAGAGCTTTAACGTCTGCTGAACGTGCTCCAAGTCTAAGGTTGTTGTTAAATACGTAACTATCTGCTGATGCTCCTACAGAAACTGCAAGGGCAAGAGCGAAGATAGCTGCTTTGATTGATGTTTTCATAATAATTGATTTAAATATAAGTAGTACGCTTTGAGTGTCTATTATTAATAATAATTGATAATTGCTAGACACGCACTACTCGGGCTAAATCTTTGCGAACCCGTCTTGAATATCGATTGAACCCAATAATCAAAACGGACCCGAAAGCCACCCTGTACTCTTGAAAACGAGTACATAGGCCATATATTACACTTTTTGGCGTTATTTTACCAAAGGATATATATGTCCTATAGAAGGAATTTACCTTAAAGTCAGTCATTTGTAAAGGCCACACACCCTAACCAGTCTATCTGTCGTATAAGCCATAAGATCAATAATCTGAACACAAAACCATCTTAAACCACCTTTTAAACTATCTTAATGAGTACTTACTCCATCTTCTTTCCCCTGTCTTTTTCAAGGTTCCTGATAATACAAGACTTGTAAGCTCCCGTTGGATTGTCTTAGAACTACAACCTTGAATAGATTGTATAAACTCATGAATAGTTACCTGTCCTTTAGACTTTACAACCTCCAAAATCTTCTTTCTTCGAGTGCCTATGTCGAGCGTTGTAGCAATAGACTGAGTACCGGTTCTTTGATTTGTCTTTTCTAACTGTCTTTGAATATCTTCTCTCAGTGTTGCCGCGCTCGATCGTACTACGGAAGTATATGTTGCATTTTGGACCGGTTGTACTGCTGATACAGGACCAGACTCAATACGATGGACGGAAGGATTATTTATAGAAGATGTTCCTTCTACTTTTACAGATCCAAGAGCAGCTTTTCTGTTTTCCGTGTGTATATCCTTAGTATCATCGTCGCTGTTATCAGCTATGTAGTTACTATCTCCTGTCTCTGTATGTGTATCTATATATGTATCAGTTTGAGTGTTAGAGAAAAAACCATCAAGAGTAATCACCTTTTCCTCTTGTACTATTGCAAGAGTTTTCATACTGTCTATAGCTTTAAGGAGGATTTGTATATTATCACCTGAAACTATACCGACTTCAGCACTGAGTATGAGTAATCTTTTTAACGTGGCAACACATTCATCTGTATCATCTTTAAGAATACCTACAGCAGCATCACGTAATGCTCTACGTAAAGGCTCAGATTGATCCAAAGTATCTGTAACCATGTATATAGCCTTAGAAACAACACCGCGTTCTATCTGTCTCTTATTTGTAAGAGCAGTGTCTTTTTTAGACTCTGGTGATAACATATGCTTGTCCATTAGCAAACAGTATATATAAGACAAGTAAAAAAGCAAGGCTTATACCATCGTCATGGTAAAATATGACACATGTCCAAAAAGAATTCAAAAAAACGAAAGAAAAAAGAAACTCTTGATCATGTCTCTGATGAATCAAATACTCTTGGGATGACAGAGTTTTTTAAAGGTATGACACCTCGTGTACTACCTGAAAATCCACTCGTAAAGAACACTGTTCTTGCACTTGTCTTTTTTGTCCTATTTCTATTTTTTATGCTTCCCCCATTTCATTTAGGAGGCAACATCGGAACAGCAACATATACATGGTTCCACGGATTGCTTGGATATGGCTACTATGTTTTACCTTTTTTGTTTATAGTTCAGTCTTATTTTTATAGTATACATAAAGAAAACACAGCCTACACTAAAACCAAAATCTTTTTTGCTGGAATATTATTGATTTCTGTTTTAGGTATATTAGATATATCTATACCCGGATCTGGTGGAGTGTTTGGTCGGTTCATAACCAAACCACTTTTAGAGATGTTTGATAAAACATTAGGATACATCTTGTTAACAGCACTCTTCCTTATCTCCCTTATAGTACTGTTTGAATACTCATTTGGGTTTGGTCTAAAACAAGGAGAGAACACTGACGATGAAGAAGAGGTTGCAGACATCAAGAAGGATAAAAAAGCTAAAATCATTATGTCTGCAGATGTAGAAGAAGCCCCTATAAAAGACAAAGAAGTTGAGAGTATTAAAGACAAACAAACCGTAAAAGACATAAAAAAGACTGCTGATATAAAGGTTTCTGAGGACACTACTGTCTCTGATGAGATTCTATCGGTCAGTAGAAAATCACTGTTACTCGGCAAACCTTATGTCCCTCCACCACTATCGTTACTTGAAAAAGACAAAGGTAAACCAGAGGTTGGAGATATTAAACTTAAGGCAAATATCATAAAAAGAACACTTCAAAACTTTGGTGTACAAGTTGAGATGGATGAGATATCTGTAGGACCATCTGTTACTCGATATTCATTGAAACCTGCCGAGGGTGTTAAGCTTTCAAAAATACTAGGGCTTCAAAACAACCTGTCTTTAGCACTGGCTGCCCATCCTATACGTATAGAAGCACCTATTCCAGGCAAGGCACTTGTTGGTATAGAAGTTCCTAATACTATTAAGACAGTAGTTGGTCTTGGAACACTTCTTGGAAGTGATGAATTCCAAAAAGCCTCTACCCCACTCCTTATAGCTCTTGGTAAGGGTGTATCAGGAAAAATGTATTATGAAAACCTTGCAAAGATGCCTCACGTACTTATCGCAGGTACAACAGGTTCTGGTAAATCTGTGATGATCCACAACCTTGTTACATCACTTCTATATAAAAACTCTCCTGAGAATCTTCGATTTATCTTTATTGACCCTAAACGAGTTGAACTTACTCTATACAATAAGATTCCTCACCTTCTTACACCTGTTATTACAGATCCTAAAAAAGCCATCCTTTCACTCAAGTGGGCTGGAAAAGAAATGACACGAAGATATGACCTGCTAGAAAAACACCAGGTTCGTGATATTGATTCATATCACAAAAATATTCTCGTTCCTGCGCTTGAAGAAGCTAAAAAAGTTACCGCTAAAAAACCAGAAGAAGCTGATAATCTTGAACAAAACCTTCCTGAGACTATGCCATATATTGTAATTGTTATCGATGAGTTGGCAGATATTATGCAGACATATCCAAAAGA
>CAZFNX010000007.1:0-33566 GCA_964520195.1 uncultured Candidatus Saccharibacteria bacterium | reverse complement strand
ATGTGTGGGACTACGGTAAGCTTGGTGACAGGGAGTAAGTCGTAACAAGGCACGGCTAGCGGAAGCTGGTCGTGGATTTATTCAAGTGAAAACTGTTTTGTGCTCCTCTTAAGAGGGCATAAAATTTACAAGATCGACAATGGGTTTCTATGTCCCTAAAGTATAGAACGAAGTAGTTCGTAAAACTATGACCTCAGGAAAGACTGACCAAACAGAACAAAATAATAGATTTAATTCTATATTCTGATTTGTAACAAGCAACTGTATGATGTGATAACTTAAAGTGAGTGTAAAACGTTCGCTGTTTTTTTTGTTATATTAATGTTATAATGCAGGTATATGTCACGCGAAATACCTATACAAGAAGCTGGTGATCAGGAATTTGAAGAAATGGAAAAAGCTAAAAGGAAAGCCATTGTTGAAATGCTCAAGGCTTCTATTCCTGGATTTACCGAATGGGGAACTGATGTATTAAGTAATCCAGATGCTCAAGCTGCTTTAGGGAAATTACAATCATTCGAAAATAAAATATATCTATTACCAGAAAGCCTACAGAATTCTTGGATGGTTGATGTAGGGGGAGGTTATCATGATATCTTTTTTGATAATCCTGCTAACCGGAGACAATTTAGAGTCAAATATACTATTGTTGAAACTGATGCTCCGGGTCAAGCTTTTACTAAAGCTGAAGCACGAAAGAAAATAAAAGGTGTTTCAGTATCTATAGAATACGATGTGGCTATGTTTGGACACTAAGAGCAAATTGCTAAATAATATTATTTGTGTATAATGGGTAATATTATTTTACTCATAAGTTTTGTCTCTAGCTTATGAGTTTGATGAGTTGATTATCTGGCAACCTTCGCAGAAAATTTACGTTTGTAAATTTTCGAGGATAGAGCCAGCAAACAACGAAGAAAACGCGCGTGTAGCTCAGTTGGTAGAGCATTCGACTGATACTCGAAAGGTCCTAGGTTCGAACCCTAGCACGCGCACCAGTGAAGATAAAAAATAATCCGAAAGGGTTATTTTTTGTTATACTATGTCACGACTTTATTTTTTATATAATGTATAATACAACTACATGCCAAGTATATCTTCTTTTTTAAATCAAAAACTTTTTGATACTGATGTAGAGCAAATTCCAATACGAAAAGGTTTTGGTGATGGGTTGGTTATTGCAGGAGAAAAAGATACTCGTATTGTTGGATTGTCTGCAGATCTTACAGAGTCAACACAGATGTTGGCGTTCAGAAATAAATTTCCAAACAGATTTGTGGAACTTGGAGTAGCTGAACAGAATCTTGCAGCAGTTGCATCAGGTATGGCGGCAATGGGGAAGATTCCAGTGATTACGTCATATGCCATGTTTTCTCCTGGAAGAAACTGGGAACAGATTCGTACAACTATTAGCTATAACGATAGAAAAGTTTTTATTGCAGGATCTCATGCAGGTGTATCTGTTGGTCCAGACGGTGGAACTCATCAGGCAATAGAGGATATTGCTCTTATGAGAGTTATTCCTAATATGACAGTTATTGCTCCGTGTGATGCAATAGAAGCTCGAAAAGCAACTATTGCCGGACTTGCTGATACACAAAAGACTCCGGTATATGTTCGACTTGCTCGAGAAAAAACTCCTGTCATAACAACTGAAGAAACTCCGTTTGAGATTGGGAAAGGGGTTGTGATGTATAAGAGTCAAGAGATAGCGGATCATATGAGTTCAGATGTGTTGATATGTTCAACAGGAGCATTAACGTACCAGGCAATATGTGCAGCAAAAGAGTTAGAGGAAAAGCATGGAAAAATGGTTGTTGTTCTACATTTTCATACTATCAAACCTTTTGATGTTGATCTTCTTGTGTCATATGCGGAGCATGCTGTGAAAGTTGTGACTGTTGAAGAGCATCAGATCGCGGGAGGTTTTGGAAGTGTGGTGTGTGAAGTGTTGTCAGAAAAATGTCCTCGTCATGTCTATCGCATTGGAGTTCAAGATCAGTTTGGTCAATCAGGTACTCCGGCTGAACTTATACAGCATTACGGTATGGATGTGGAGAGTATTGTAGAAAGAGCATTGTCTACGGTTTAGTATATATAAGAAAAAACACAGAATAGTATCTGTGTTTTTTCTTTCACTATATCTCTTTACCTAGGAGATAAAGTATCTATAGTTGCTCAATCTTCCAATCTGCTGGAGCTTTTTCCATCCATGCAAGAATCTCTGGTTCTGTAAGGAGTCCACGTTGTGCACCAACTTGTTGGCAAACAGACATAGAGTTTATAGACCCCCACATAAGTGCAGTTCGAACATCTTTCCCTTGAGCTATAGCTACCATACATGTTGATGCAAATGCGTCACCAGCCCCTGTTCGCTCAAGTGGAGGAAGTGGATCTGGGTAAATAGGAAGATAAATAACCGGAGTATGTTCATCTATGGTGAGTGATGTAATGTTGTGAATATCAACATCAAATGTATATGATCCAGCAGGACCGTCTGTAATAATAGGAAGTTCTGGCCCTAACTCTCGTAGTTTTAACAACAGATGTTGTATCTTATGATCAGTGTCTGTGTCCAATCCAAGGATATGTATAGCTTCTTCTTTATTGCAGAAAAAGATATGTGTTCTCTTATACATATCTCGCAATGCTTCAGTACCAAACTTCATCTGGAATGTGCCTGGTTGAAACACAAGTTTTACATCAGGATTATTTTGTAAATATGTTGCAACCTCAGTATGGAAAGGAAGTGAATTTTCCCCTAAAGAACTGAGATACATATATCGTGGAGCTGCCATTGCTCTTGTTACAAGAGCTTCCGGCATGTGATAATCAAAAACCTCGTGTTTAATAAGTATAGTTCTTTCGTCTTTAAACCATAACACATAATGATAGTTTGTTTTTTTACCATCTACTGTGTGTATAAAATCAGTCATGACACCATTGTGTGCGAGTGCATCTATACTCTTTTGTCCATCAGCATCTTTACCGACATATGTAAGTAGTGCTGCGTGTAGTCCGAGACGTGCACTTGATACTGCGGCGTTGGCGCTATTTCCAACTCCTGGAACTTCTATAGATTCTGTAAATGGAACTTTGTCTCCAAAAGGCATACAAAGAAGTTTTTCTTCTGTCTCTTTATTTGTTTGTACTTCTCCAACTTGAAGTTTGATAAACGCATCAACTACTGTGTCGCCGATTGCTAGTATGTCTATACTGTTTGTGTGTGTTGTGTTCATATAGTCTATATTATTTACTATATTTTATAGATACGTAAGTTGTCATAACCTAAAAAGAGGTGTAAACTTATATCAATTATGGCATCGCTTCAATTTGATGAATCTCAATTTAAATTAAGATCTCGAAGAATTTTAGGCGAGCCTGAAGTGCCTGTTATTATAAAATTTCTTGTAACAAAAGGTTTGGTTAAAAATGAGAATCAGGCCATAGGATTGTTACTTACTATTATAAGTATACTGATTGTTATCAGTGTGTTTGTTACAAAATCAAAAAATATAAAACCTGTTACTATAGACAGAGATTTTGCGAGTGCTGTAGCCTCTGTATTATATATATAAATTTACATACATGAATAGTATCTTTCTTTCAAAGAAAAAAAATACACAAAAAGGTTTTACTCTCATAGAGTTACTGGTAGTTATTGCTATCATAGCGCTCCTTGGATCTATTATTATATCTGGTTTACAACAAGCCCGTTCTCAGGCTCGTGATTCAAAACGAATACAACAAGTGAGAGTTGTTGAAGCTGCTCTGGCCCTATATGCTACTGATAATGGAGGATATCTTCCTCGATCCAATTATGCAACAATGAGCGGCGTTGGTGCCAATGTTGTTCCTAAAAAAGAGGATGGTAGTATTGATTGTGCGTCAAATAGAAGCAATACAGAAACATTGTACGACATATTGGTTCCTAAGTACCTGGCTACACGTCCTGAGGCTGACCCGTTGGAAGATTTTGGATATTGTTATGTGTATTTATCATCAGGTGATGTTGTATATACGGCAGGGGTTGAGTATGATGCTTCGGGAAAGCAAGTTTCTCCCAAGATTCCAATATTGGCAACCACTAACACAAGTACTAAAAATAAATACGCTGTATTTTTTGCACCATCAGAAAATACTCTAACAGATTCTGGTAACAATGCCCTTATTGGAATTAGTGTTGGAGAAACTCCTCCTATTCAACTAAACATAGACTTAACGACAGGTATCAGAAGTAATACATCATATAATCAAATTATTGCAGATACTCCTGTATGTGGCACTAATGAATCATTGCAGAATGGTGCATGTGAATGTAATAACGGATATACGCGAGATATTATGGGTACATGTGTAGCTGATCCTCTTGTGTGTGGAACAAATGAGTATGATAATGGTGCGGGCTCATGTGAATGTAATACTTCATATACACGAAATGCGTATGGAATATGTGAGTATTCAGGAGTGTCATGTTCTTCATATTCACACGATGATGGTACAGGTTCATGCGTATGTGATGAGGGTACTATTCCTAATACAATGTCTGCTGGATGCCACATACCTCCAACATGTGGTTCATATGAAAGTGATAGTGGTGACGGAGCTTGTGTTTGTGACGCTGGATATATAGTAAATGCGAGCGGTCCTGGTTCAGGATGTCATTTTGTTCAGAGTTGTGGTTCGCATGAAGTTGACGATGGATATGGTACTTGTATATGTGAGACTGGATACTATAGAGATTCAACATCTGGTCAATGTTTAGCTAGTATAACTTGTGGTATTAACGAGCATGAGGAATACGGCGCATGTGTTTGTAATATTGGGACAGTAAGAGGTGTAAATGGAAATTGTTATGTTCCTCCAATGTGTGGAGCAAATCAACACGATGACGGTACGGGTTCATGTGTTTGTGATACTGGATATGCATGGAATGGGTCAGCTTGTATGGTTGTTCTTACATGTGGAGCAAATCAACACGATAACGGTATGGGTTCATGTGAATGTGATAGTGGATATGCATGGAATGGCTGGTCTTGTGCTCCAGTTTTGATATGTGGTGCGAACGAACACGATAACGGTATGGGTTCATGTGAATGTGATAGTGGATATATTTGGGGAGGATCAAGTTGCGTATATGATTATAGTGCATCTTGTGGATCTGGATACCATTGGGACGGAACAAGTTGTGTGAGTGATTATACACCTCCTTCATGTTACGGAGGACAATATGATGACGGATACGGTAACTGTGTTTGTGCTTCTGGATATACATGGGATGGATCGAATTGTATGCAAGATGCAGGAGGAAGTAGTGCTTTGAGCTGTTACGGCGGTCAGTATGATAATGGTATGGGTTCATGTGTCTGTGCTGATGGAACAACATGGAATGGTTCATATTGTGAGACGGCATATAATCCCCCTTCATGTTACGGAGGACAATATGATGATGGATATGGTGGTTGTACATGTGGTGCTGGATATACATGGAATGGATCGTACTGTTATGCAACGCCATCATGTGGTTCAGGGCAAGTTGATGACGGATTTGGTAACTGTGTTTGTGCTTCTGGATATACATGGGATGGTTGGTCTTGTTCAATATCTCTATCTTGTGAGGGTGGTCAGTATGATACTGGTGCAGGGTATTGTGCTTGTCCAGAGGGTACATCTTGGGATGGTATGTCATGTGTTTCTAACTAGTTACTCCCATGTTACACATAAGTAAACGAGTGTGTTATGATGGTGGCATATGAAATCATCATCACCGCAAAAAATAGAAAAAAATCTCAAGGTACATTGGGATTTTTCTCATATGTATACAGGTATAACTGACCCAAAACTCGATAAGGATATGAAAAAAATAGAGAAGTCCTTTTCTGATTTCGCTAAAAAATATCAAGATAAAAAGTTTGTACATAATGCTAAATCACTACGACAAGCGTTAGATGATAGAAATGAACTCGAGTTAAAAGGTAGTCCACTTTGTGGCTGGTATCTTCATCTCGAAAAAGCCTTGGATTCATCAAATACAAAACTTGAAGCGGTTAATAGGGTGATGAATGATAGATATGTTGCAGCAGCGAAGAAAATAATATTTTTCAATATTGCTATTGCAAAGATTCCTGAAGCAAAACAAAAAACATACTTGAAAGATAAGTTATTGGCACCATATTCGTATTATCTCAAGGTGTTGTTTGAGGAAGGAAAGTATATGTTGTCAGAATCGGAAGAAAAGATTATTGCGGATAAGCATAGTGTGGCTCATGAGGCATGGGAAAGTGCTCAGTCTGCATATGAAGATTCTCAAAAAGTTGCATATGGAAAAAAGATTATTTCTATTGGTGAAGCGATGAGTATTAAAGCTGATCTTCCTCGATCACAACGTCGTGCGTTGCATACAGAAGTTATGGAAACATATAAACGTATTAGTTTTCTTGCTGAAGCTGAGTTAAATGCTGTTATTAGGAATAAAGCTATAGATGATAAGTTGAGAGGGTATACAACTTCGTATGAGAGTACTGTACGAGGATATCAAAATAATATGAAAAGTGTCGAGAGTCTTGTAGATGTTGTAACGAAGGCAAATGCACTATCACATAGGTATTTTAAGGTAAAAGCAAAAGTTTTAAATGAAGCAGAAAAAAGCACTGATACAAAGATAACTATGGCTGATGTTGTGACGGGTATTAAGCGGGCCAAGGATGCTAAAAAAGATATTCCATTTGAAGAGGCTGTTGAAATTGTAAAAAAATCTTTTAGTGAAGCAGGGGAAGAATATGCAGATTTTCTTGATCGCTATTTAGAAAATGGTCAGATAGATGTATATCCAAAACAAGGTAAGAAAACTGGAGCTTTTTGTTCTCCTTTTACAGGAAGCGAAAAGACATATGTGTGTTTAAACTTTGGTGGCAAGGAAGGTGACATGAGTACTATTGCTCACGAGATGGGTCATGCCATACATAGTGATCTTGCTAAGGTGCAACCTGCTCTATATGAAAACTATACAATATCTGTAGCAGAAGTTGCGAGTACGTTTTTTGAAAATATTTTATTTGATGATGTATATCAAAAGGCTAGTCCAGAAAAGAAAAGAGATTTATTGTTAAGTAAGTTGCAACGTCAAGTCTCAACTATTTTCGCACAGATTGCATATTTTCAATTTGAGAAAAAACTTCATGCTCAGGTTAGAAAAAAAGGATATGTAAGTAAAGAAGAGATGGCTGCTATGTTTGTTGAGTGTCGAAAATCATATCTAGGTGATGCTGTTGAAGTAACTGAAACAGATGGATATGCATACGTATATATTGGACACTTTAGATCTTTCTTTTATGTGTACGCTTACGCGTATGGACAACTTATTGCAGATGCATTATATGCAGAGTATAAAAAAGATAAAACATTTATAGAAAAAGTAAAAAAGTTTATGCAAGCAGGAGGAAGTATGTCTCCTGAAGATATCTGGAAGAGTATTGGCATTGATACTACAAAACCTGATTTCTTTAAAAAGGGTCTGAAGGCTATAGAAAAAGATATAGAAGAGCTTGAGAAAGCTGAAGGGTTACGATAGGTTACAGTGAAAACATCATACATCTGTAGATGTGTGTGAGTTGATAATCTCTTGAAGAACAGATGAAATATCTGTTCTTTTGTGGTATAGTGTGTTGATATGAGTGCGACACATCCTTTTGAACAAATACAGCTAACTTCAGCACAGATACGAGGGAGATTCCTGGCTTTTTTCAAAGAAAGAGGGCATGCGATTATACCATCAGCATCGCTTGTGCCTGAAAATGATCCTTCTGTACTATTTAACACAGCAGGTATGCAGCCTATAGTTCCATATCTTCTTGGTGAGACTCATCCTGAAGGAACTCGTCTTGCTGATATTCAAAAATGCGTAAGAACAGTTGATATTGATGAAGTTGGCGACAACAGACATCTTACTTTTTTTGAAATGATGGGTAACTGGTCACTTGGAGATTATTTTAAAAAAGAAACTATTGCTTGGAGTTTTGATTTACTTACAAACAAAGAATATGGTTTTGGACTTGATCCAGAACGAATATATGTAACATGTTTTGAGGGAGATGAGAATGCACCTAAAGACACAGAAAGTGAACAGATTTGGAAAGATGTATTTAAAGCAGCAGGTGTTCATAAAAACGATAAACCTGGGACATCTAGAATATTTTTCTTACCTGCAAAAAATAACTGGTGGAGTCCGGGGGACAATGGTCCATGTGGTCCAGATACAGAAATGTTTTATGATACAACTGGAACATTGACACATGGGTTGACACATGAAGAGTATGTTGCTGCCGATGATGCAGGTCAACTTGTTGAAATATGGAATGATGTATTTATGGAGTATAAGAAAAAAGATGGAGTGGTGGTAGGAAAGTTAGATAAAAAAAATGTTGATACAGGATCTGGTTTTGAACGTATAACTATGATGGTACAAGGTGTATCAACTGTATATGAGACTGATGTGTTTAAACCTATTCTTGAGAAGATTGAATCTATGTGTGGTCCAGAGCTAACTCTTACAGAAGAAGAAAAGGGTCGATCAAAGCGTATTATTGCCGACCATGTACGAACAGCGGTTATGTTGTTTTCTGATGGAGTGGTTCCAGCAAATACTGATCAAGGATATATTTTACGACGTCTGCTCCGAAGAGCTTTGCGACACGCTGATACACTAGGTCTTCCTGAAAACTCTTTATATATGGTAGCTGATGTTGTAACTGAATATTTTAAAGATGTCTATGATCAGGTGTTAAAACAAAAAGAAACTATTAAAGTTGCTATTAGTGCAGAAGAAAAAAAGTTTAGAAAAGCTTTAACTTTAGGATTGAAAGAATTTAATAAAATTGCTGAAAAAACCGTTGCATCACAAAGTGCTCAACTTGATACAATAGATGCTTTTACACTTTTCGAATCATACGGTTTTCCGGTTGAGCTCATCGTAGAACTCGCAAAAGAGAAAGGTCTAACAGTTGATACTGAAAGTTTTAAACATATGTTTGCAGAGCATCAAGAGCGATCACGAGCAGGGTCAGAGAAAAAATTTAAAGGAGGACTTGCCGGGGATGGAGTTATGGAAACACGGTACCACACTGCGACACACTTGCTACACCAAGCCCTTCGGGAAGTCTTAGGTGATCATGTATCACAAAAGGGAAGTAATATTACAGCAGAGCGATTGCGATTTGATTTTGCTCATACTGCAAAGATGACAGATGAAGAAAAGAAAAAAGTTGAAGAAAAAGTGAACGCGTGGATAGAACAAGATCTTCCTGTAACGATGCATGTTATGCCAAAAGAAGAAGCTGAAAAAACTGGAGCACTTCATTTTTTTGGAGAAAAATATCCAGATCATGTACAAGTATATGCAATAGGTACTGACATGGATTCTGCTGTCTCTAAGGAGTTTTGTGGTGGTCCACATGTGGCACATACGGGTGAGTTGGGTCATTTTACAATACAAAAAGAAGAAGCTGTGTCACAAGGGGTACGACGTATTAAGGCGGTGTTACAATAGTTTTTGATACTGATTTCTGTAACGGTTGAAAATATGCTATATACTTATGTATATGGCATATTCTCCTAAACCAGATAAGTATAGCGCGGTATGGGTATCCCACTCTTCTATGGGTGATTTTTTAAAATGTCCAAGATTGTATTATTTACACAATATGTATAAAAGCAAGGAGACGGGTAATAAGATGTCGATAGTTAGTCCTCACATGTCACTCGGTATTGCGGTCCACGAGGTCTTGGAGGGGCTTGGAAATTATAAAGCAGAAGAACGGATGACACGAGATCTACTAGCAGACTACGAGGAAGCGTGGAAAAAAGTTACAGGTATTCGCGGTGGATTTAAAACTCCTGAAGAAGAACAGGAGTTTAAAGAGAGGGGTAGGATTATGATTGAAAATGTCATCAAGGATCCAAGATTTTTACCAAATAAAATCATCAAACTCAAAAGAGAAAAGATGAATCCAAACTTTTATATAAGTGAAGAGAAAAATATTATTTTAAATGGGCTTGTTGATTGGATAGAATATTTGCCAGAGACTGATTCATTGCATATTGTTGATTTTAAAACAGGAAAAAAAGAGGAGAGTGATGCATCGTTACAGTTGCCAATATACTTATTGCTCTGTAATGCATTACAAAAACGTCCTGTAACAAAAGCAAGTTACTGGTATCTTGAGAGTGATAAGATTGTGGAGAAAGAATTGCCTAATCTTGAACAATCAAAAAAAGATGTGCTTGAGGTTGCACTACGAGTAAAAGAGGCTAGAGATAAAAATGAATTTATATGTCCAGGAGGTGAAGCTGGATGTTTTCAGTGTGCGCCGTATGAAAAGATTTTGAAAAAAGATCCTGCGTATGTGTATGTTGGGGTGGGTGGGTTTAATCAGGATTTGTATGTGCAGGGGTAAGGATTATTTGACATAATAGAAAATTCATATTATACATAAAAAGCACCCTTGTTCTTGGATATGCGCTGTGTGGCAACACATAGAGGAAAGTCCGAACACTCTCACGTTTCGGCGTGAAAAACGGTAGCAGGTAACGCCTGTCTGTCGCGAGATAGAGATGCGAACAGTGACGGATGTGTTCGAAAGTTCACATCGACCAATACTATGGTTATGCAAGATGTGTAGTATCTAAAGCATCTTGATTGAAACGGCTAAATTCTTACTTGAGTGCAAAGTCGTGTACTCGAGCTTCGGTTCGAGTAAGTGCTGCTTGAGGTATGTTGTGAGATATATCCCAGATAAATGCATATCGTCGCGCAAGCGATACAGAATTCGGCTTATAGGGAAGAGGGGTGCGATTAAGAGCATCGAACATATACACATGTTCGGTGTTTTTAATTTGTACCTTTGGCGTGCTACACTCAATCCATGCGTCGTTTGTATCACTATCTCAATAATCGAACAAAAACTCTCCAAGGGACAGCTCTCATACTTGCAAGTTTTACATTATCTTCTCAGATTTTAGGATTGCTTAGAGATAGATTGTTTGCAAGTTATATTGGATTAGGATCTGATCTTGATGCGTATTATTATGCATTTAAAATACCAGATATGTTGTATGCGTTTTTTGCAGCACTCGTATCTGTGACAGTTTTGATACCTTTGTTAAATAAAGCAAAGATGCATGAGGAAGGAGAGTCTCATGCAAAGAAAACCTATGATGTGTTGTATACCGTTTTTACTATATGCGCGATTCTAATCGTGGGTATACTTGCTGCAGCTATGCCGTATTTGATTCAGTATATTGCTCCTGGTGTAACTGATCCGTCTAAAGTTTCTAATATTATATTGTATTCTCGATTACTTCTTTTGCAGCCAATTCTTTTGGGTATTTCAAATCTATTTGGTTCGTATACTCAAATGAAAGAAAAATTTATTATATATGCAGTCTCGCCTGTGATATATAACGTATCAATAGTATTGAGTATTATATTTTTATATCCAGTACTTGGTATGATTGGAGTGGTCTACGGAGTGTTGATTGGTGCAATACTTCATGCTTCTATACAGATTCCATATATTCATAAAAATAATTTTCTCCCGCGAATTCGTAGAATTCGAGCGCAAGATATGTATATCGTGAAAGAAGTGTTAACACATTCGATTCCTCGTGCGCTCATACTATCTTTAGTACAAGTTGAATTTTTAGTTATGAACAGTGTTGCATCGTTTCAAAAGATTGGAAGTACTGCAACTCTGAACTTGGCAAATAATCTACAGTCAGTTCCTATGAGTTTGATTGGAGTAAGTTTTGTAGTGGCGGCCTTTCCTGTATTATCAAAAACATTTGCAGAAAAAGATGAGGCGAAGTTTTGGAATATATATAGAGAGGCAAGTAGAAAGATTTTGTTGTATACGCTTCTTGCAACAGCTGTACTTTGGTTTTCTAAGGGTATAGTTGTACGTACATTGCTTGGCAATAATAGTCCAGAACTTGCTCTTGCATTTGGTTTTTTTATCCTTTCTCTTGCTCCACAGTGTGTTGAGTTATTGATCACTCGTGCATATTATGCTCGAGGTGAAACCAAAAAAGCTGCACATTTAAATATATATGCTGCCATCATAACTGTTACACTTGTGTACAGTATAGGTGTAAATGTTTCAAATATTGCACTTGCATTTACCATAGGTGCATGGGCGTCATGTCTCATGTTTTGGGTATCTATTCGGAGATATAGAGTTGCACATGTAAGAGTATAGGTCACATTCTCAAAATTGGCCTAAGATGCTATACTCACCATAATGTCCAACACTCTGTCGAAACGTATAAAAGAAAGAGTCAATATCGTCGATATTATAGGTCGGTATATTA
This sequence comes from uncultured Candidatus Saccharibacteria bacterium, assembly GCA_964520195.1. Classification (GTDB taxonomy): domain Bacteria; phylum Patescibacteriota; class Minisyncoccia; order Phycocordibacterales; family CAIZLB01; genus CAIZLB01. The sequence continues at coordinate 21,203 of CAZFNX010000007.1, read as the reverse complement.
AGGTTACAAAAGCTGGGATCAACCATAAGGCGTGTTGTCCATTTCATAATGAAAAAACCCCTTCATTTTTTATCTCTGAACAGCGTCAGACATTTACATGTTTTGGATGTGGAGAAAAAGGTGATGTTATAGAGTTTATACAAAAGTATGAGCATATGGATTTTAAAGCAGCTTTGCGTATGCTTTTTGATATGTCTGGATTACCAGAATCAGATTGGACTGAGAGTAAAGAAAAAACTAAAGAAGAAAAAGAACGAGACGAAGCTAAAAAAAGAGCAGGTCAATCTCTTCAACTTGCTATTGCTGTGTATCAAAAAGAATTGAAAGAAGATACAGTACCTTCAAGAAAAGCTAGTACATATCTTGAAAGTCGTGGACTTACAAAAGAAATGATTGATACGTGGCAGATTGGATATGCTCCAGAGTTGTGGCAGTTCATAGAAACTCGAGTTCGAGGACAAGATCAATTTTTAAAGAGTGCAGATTTACTTGCTGCAGGACTTGTTAAATCTTCAGAAAAACAACCTGGACAAATATATGATTTTTTCCGAGGACGTATTACATTTCCAATATTTGATATATCAGGTAATCCTGTTGGAATATCCGCGCGTATTGTCGACCTTGGTGAGCCAAAATATTTAAATAGTCCTGATACTGTGTTATTTAATAAATCGTCAACTCTCTACGGGTTACATAAAGCAAAAGATGGAATTCGTAAATTTAAATATGCACTTCTTGTGGAAGGGCAGATGGATTTATTGTTGTGTCATCAAGAGGGGTTTGATAATGCAATAGCAACGTCAGGAACATCGTTAACTGAAGAGCATATTAGAATATTGAAAAGACATACTCACAATCTCATGCTTGTATATGATGCTGATCAAGCAGGACTCAAAGCAACTGTTCGTGCATGGACACTCGCTTTGGCTCAAGGGTTAGAAGTAAAGGTAGCTGTACTTCCTCGTGGTGAGGATCCTGCATCGTTATTGCTTGCTAATAAACATGCGTTTGCAGTAGCATTAAAAAATTCAATGCATGTGATTGAATATGTATTATCTCAAAGTGACACACGAAGTCGTTCCGGTAAAAAAGATTCTCTTGAAAAGTTAATACCTCTCGTTGCTTCTCTTGACAGTAGTGTTGACAAGGATTTCTTTGTAAAAAAGATATCTGATGCATTTGATATGCCTATAGATAGTATTCAGATAGAGTTGTATAAATACACAGAGGTACAAAAAAGAGGAGGGGGGCCAAGACAGCCTGGAGTTGTTGCTCTGGCTTCAATGTATGAGAACCTCTCAGTCAATGTAGAAGAACTCAAGTTTGCCACTGTCCGTAAGGCCCTTGCGGAAAACAAATCTATAGTGTATATTTATGTCCAACAACTTCATACGTTACACCCTCAATCAGACACATCAAAAGATGTTTCTGACATATACACAACAATAGCGTCACGTTTACAAGAATACACCCAATCAAGTCTTGGAAGTATTCAGAGAGATTTTTTTCCTGAGTTTACAGCAGATATAGATACATATATTAAAGAATTAACCGAAGGTCATATTGTCCCAGATGAGGATATTGTATTTAGACTCGAGTCTTTATATGAATCAAAAGGAGTTGATCTTTCATTTTATACACGAGAAATAGATATCTCTTTTGTATATGTATTAAGAAAAATATACGACATGGCGTTTGATCATGTGCATAAAGAATTAAAAAAGGCAGAAGCTCGTAAAGATACTCAGGCTATAGACACATATAGTACTCAAATACAACAACTTTCTATTTATAAACATACATATATAAAACATATATAAATATTTACACACATCATGCCTAAAGATTCAAAAAAAACAAAAACTAAAAAAGTTGCCGAGAAAGCTGTTTCTAAAAAAACTGTAAAAAAAAGTACACAAAAAAGTTCTGTTAAAGCTGTTAAGGCTTCCGTTTCTAAACAAAAAAATAAAGTTTCAATAAAGTCTAAAAAAGCTGTTGCAAAGCCTGTTAAGAAAACTACTGTATCTAAAAAAGAAGCGGTATCAGTTTCAGCACCGGCAACTAAAAAAACAGTTCAGGAACAAAAAACTCCAGCAGCACCAATGAAACCTTTTGGTGATACTAAGTACGATAAAAAAGCTGAAAAGCTTATGCATAAAGGTAAAGAGAGAGGATTTGTGACATACGATGAGATTTTGAAAGAATTTCCAACTATTGAAGATGATATTCAGTTTCTTGATTATTTGTATCAAAAACTACAGGGTGCAAATATAGATATTCTTGAAAGTGGAGGACTGCTTGATGTGCAAACTGAACATGATGAGTTTTTGAAAAAATATACACAAGGTGTTATTCGAGATGATCAGTTCGATTCTATACAGATGTATTTGAAAGAGATTGGTCAGTTTGATTTGATTTCCGCGAGTGAAGAAAAAGATTTAGCAAAACGTATTGAGGCAGGTGATGAAGAGGCTAAGACACTTCTTGCTCGAGCAAACCTTCGTCTTGTGGTATCGATTGCTAAAAAATATGCAAACCGAAGTCAGGATCTAACACTCCTTGATCTTATTCAGGAAGGCAACATTGGACTTTTCAAAGCTATTGAGAAGTTTGACTGGCAACGAGGTTTTAAGTTTTCAACATATGCAACATGGTGGATTCGTCAATCTATCACTCGAGCACTTGCTGATCAATCAAGAACTATTCGTGTTCCTGTGCACATGGTAGAAACTATTGCAAAATACAAACAGGTAGTTCGAAGACTATTCCAAGATCTTGGACGTGAGCCTATGCCAGAGGAGATTGCACTTGAGATGGGTGTTGATATTGAAAAAGTGTATATGATTGAGAAAATCAATCAAAGTACAGTCTCTCTCGATACTCCTGTTGATGATGAAGATAAGTCAGTTTTTGCAGACTTTGTTGCAGATGATAAAGTGATGACGCCAGATCAGGATTCATCACGACGTATTCTACAAGATCAGGTTCGAGAGATTTTGAATGATCTCAATGAAAAAGAGCGAGAGATTCTTATGCTTCGAAATGGTATGACAGACGGTATACAACATACCCTTGAAGAAGTGGGAAAGATGTTTGGAGTCACTCGTGAACGTATTCGACAGATTGAGGCTAAAGCACACGAGAAGATCAGACAGCATGATAAGGCAAATAGGCTTAAGGGTTATTAAAAATTAATTTTAATTAATAAAATGGAAATATTATTAACTATAATAGGTAGTACGGGATTACTTCTTTTGATCTTTATGGTCATTACTTGGAATTTGGGAGTAAGAATGAAATTAGATTGTGGATTTGGAGTTATAAATAGTGCAATATTCTTTCTCTTTTCTTTGATTTCTATATTTCTGTTCAATGTTAATCATCTATATTCTTGGTTGTTTATTTTGGGAGGCTTTATAGTAAGTACAATCTCGTACTATATATATTCTTTAGGAATACCAATTATTTCGTCTTTGATTAAATTTATCCCCTCCCTATGGGCTACCTTATTAAGAATTGGAATTTCTAAAGAAAAAATTAAAAATGTTCAACAGCAAAGTAATGCTTCTTTGATTAAAGAATGGTCTAATAGACAGAAGGTGAATTAAACTAAAAATAAAAAACTCTGTCGTTTATTGTGCGCGCAGAGTTTTTTATTTTTACTTTTTCTTAGTGATACCTTTAAATGGTTTAGGGTCACTTTTTTGATCCATGAATTTTTTATCAGGACCTCTTTTTGTCCAGCGATTGTTTTTAGGATTGTAAACCTGGTCTCTATCTTTTACTGAGCCTACACGTCCTGAACCTTTTGGTGGATTTGTTGCCATATATTTTTATATAGTTAATTTATAAATATCTTCACCCTATATAATTATCTCTGATAGAGGTGTAAATACAATCTTGAAATATTTTTTAACTAGTGTTATGTGTGTACAATTATCAGACACAATATGTTTGACTTTAAGACAAGATTTGTATATACTTACTCATATGAGTAAGTATATACAAAAACTTAAAAATTTACGTATGGAAAGAAACTTATCCCAAGATCAAGTTGCTAAAGCCTTAGAAATATCAAGAACAACCTATATTTCTATAGAATCTGGTAAACAAACAATGGATCTGGAAGAGGTAAAAAAGCTTTCAAGTTTTTTTGGTATTGATGTAAGTTCGCTTGTGTCTGGCAATATTCCAAACATTGAAAAGTATAAACATATGATACTTAGTTATTTGCGTATGGATATTTCAAAAGATGGTAAGGTGCCTAAAACAAAATTGGCAAAATTATTATATTTAGCTGATTTTGCATGGTTCTATAATCATTTAGAAAGTATGAGTGGTATGGAATACAGAAAGATTGCGTACGGTCCTGTTCCAGATATGTTTTTCCGTGCAATTGATGAGCTAGAAGAATCAGGGAAGATTTCTGTAGAAAGGAAAAATGATGGAGCTAAAGACATGTTTTTAATTAGTGAATCAGATAGTAATAGAAATGAAAAAATTAATACTGTCTCAAAAGAGGAGGGTGAGCTTATGAAAAAAATATTGGTTAAATGGAGAGACAAAAAGACTCAAGATATTGTTAATTTTACACACAATCAACTTCCATATTTTCTGTGTCGAGAAAATGAGGTTATTCCTTATGAACTTATAACTCAAGAAGAACCAAGTGAGGTTTATTAATTATGCAAGGTAATTATTCTGTACAGATTGAAAAGTTTGCAGAAAGACATTTTATAAAAGGTTTTTCTAAAAAATATAAAAATAAATGGGATTTCACATTGAACGCTATCTTTGCAGAGCTAACTCGAATTGATATGTTATTGCAAACAGATAGGGCAGAGATAATTTTAGATACTGAAGATTTTAAGATGCTAAAAACAAAATTTAAAATTGCAGGAACACAAGAATCTGCTAAAACATCAGGAAATAGGTGTATTGTTGCATGGTACCCAAAGAAACAATCTGTATCTATCTTATTGGTATATGGAAAAACTGATATATCAGAAAAAAATGAAACTGCTGAATGGAAGAAAATAATTCGAGAGAATTATATTGAATTTAAATCTATTATATAAGATGAAAAACTCTTCTTTCGAAGAGTCAATCTCGGGGGTCAAGGTCGCTGTTATGTAACTGGTCTTAGTATAATGTATTGTTGTATACAAAGTCAATAATGGTATCTTAAATCGGATGGTACTTCACAAACTCCTTAAAATCCATCTCCTTTTTTCCTTCAGGTGTTACTCTATCGATTGTGTATATTCCATCAGTGTAACTCATCTTTTTAATCTTCACTCGCTTACCGTCATATATAAAAAATATTTCAGGCCAATCTTTATAGGCACAATATTTAAAATATACATTCTTGAGATTGTGTTGTTGTAGTTCTGCGAGAGATATTTCTGCATCACTTTTTTCAATCATTTTTGTATATGTTGCAAGACTGTGATCTTGTTCCGTGAGTTGTGGTATATGTGCAACATACTCAGGTAATGTTTTCATGAGTAGCTCTGCACTTTTCTCTGCCATATGTGCTGAAAGTTCAGAAACCGTACAAGGCCACATTGTCTCAGGAATCTGTTCTTCTTGTGCTGCAACAATAGGTCCATGATCCATCTCTGCATCTATCTGTATGATAGTGATGCCTGTATTATTGTCTCCAGCAAGTATCGTTGCTTGAAGTGGGGCAGGGCCTCTGTGGAGCGGTAAGAGTGATGGGTGGATATTTAAAAAACCTTTTGGACTTAGATCAAGCAGTGCTTGAGGAAGGATCTTTCCATAATCAGCCACAACACATACATCAACTTGATCGATAATCTTTTTAAGTTCCGCAAGTGCTTCCGGAGTGCGTAGTTTTTCAGGTTGAAAAACCGTAATACCAGCCGATTCAGCTACGACTTTTGCAGGCGGAGGAGTGATGGTTTGATGTCGACCTACAGGTTTATCTGGAGATGATATGACATATATAGGAGTGTGACCTTTTTTGATAAGGTGTTTAAGTATGTGTTCTGCAAAATGACCTGTTCCGAAAAAGATAAAAGTTGGATAGGGAGCCATATAATTAGTATATCACCTCGGTCAAATTTATTTTGTAGTAGTAACACTACCGTCACTGTTTGTCACGTCGCTGTCTTTTGGTTCTAGCCACTCTATGTCAATAGCTTTGTCAATAAACAAATGTCCATCAAGGTGGTCGCATTCATGTTGAAAGATATGAGCAAGAATACCTCCAGCTCCTCGAACTTGTTTCTGTCCTTGCTCATCATAATATTCTAGAGAGACATGCGTTGATCGAAATACTTTTCCATAAAACCATCGGACAGATAAACATCCTTCACCTTCGAGCCATTTTTTGGTTTTTGAAGATTTTATGATGACAGGATTTATACAAACTAAGTCCTCGCTGGTGTTGTTTGTTTTCTTATTTTTTGTATTCTTATCGAATACTTTTTTGGATACTAAAAATATTCGTACACTCTCACCAACTTGAGGAGCAGCAAGTCCAACACCATCAGAGATAGCGTCAAGAGTTTCTTTCATATCAGCAATCAGTTTTTGAATCTTTGTTCCAGTAATATCCGAAATAGGCACCTCTTTAGCAGGTGTTTCAAGAACAGGATGGCCTTTTTCTACAATATCTAATCTGGTCATATACTCGATACTACTACAGGAGGCTTGGACTATCAACCTCTATCCGCACATGTTTAGGCAATGATTTAAGGTATCTATGTAGTGAAATATGGGCTTCTTGAGCAGTCCAATCTTTGATATATAGGTGAATAACATGTCGCACTTCGTCTTGTACGTGTATAGGGTGAGTATCCGCATATCCAGTGAGATAGTCTAATATTGCCACTACATCCTGATCCGCTTTTTTATATGCCTGTGATATGTATAACTGTATATGAGTTGTATATGGTGGTAGTTTTAATTCTTGTGTATCTATCTGAATTTGCGTCATTAAAGATTTCCAACTTTTTTCCGCTAAACATTTCCAGATAATATGATCAGGCGTTCGAGTTTGTATGACACATGTTGATGTTGTCTTTTCTCTCAGAGATTCTATGACTCGTATAGCTTCAAGCTCCGCTGTGATACTTGGCAATGCAAGAAATGTTTCAAGTGATGCGATCGCAGTATATGTAAACACTTCATCAATCCCTTGATGTAATGCAAGTTCAGTGCCGATATAGATTGTCGGTATATGATTTTTGTCTTTTCTTTTTTTAAATATATTTCTGGCTCCAGCTTGAGTCATGGTGTCACCATCTATGGTAATGATGGGCATGTGTATCACATCAGATAATTCTTTTGCGAGTGCATCAGTTCCAGATCCAAGTCCTTGTAGATGTATACTCCCACACACAGGACATGTGCTATCGATAGATATAGTTTCATGACCTTGAGGGCATTCGTATGTTACAGCTCCATCTCTTTGCTTAAACATGTATGGTTTTTTACATATATGACATGTCATAACGTGTCCACAATCTGAACAGGTGACTTTTGAACTTAAACCTTTGCGAGTTGTATATATAAACACATCTTCTTCTTGTGTATGTGCATATGTTATGAGGGAAAATAATTCTGGTGATATAAGTTTTAGTTTTTTATGGGTTACTATATCAATATTTCCTTCAAAAAAATGTTTGAAATCAACGTCATCCTCAGGTCTAGATATTTTTTTGATGGCGCGTGAAGGTGTTCGTTGGACTCGTGCTGTTTTTGAAACCTTTTGATCCACAACAAATATCTCAGGTTTTTTAGGAAAAATAGATGTTTCTATATGAGTATGTTCGCCATGTGTGTATAGTGGTAGTACAGCATCCATTTCTATAAGTTCTAGAGGGCGGAGTTTGCAATATGTACGAACGGTATATCTTGTATCAAATCCTTTTCGTATGTGTCTATAGTATTCTGATCCGGCATATTCTAATACACATACATCATATGCATGTTCATCGAGTGTATATAGATCTATAGGAGTAATGATGGTGATATGTTGTGTGTCTATGTCCATCAACTTGATGTGATGTTGCACATGTTTTTTATATGCATCAGTTGGAACAATAATGCATATATTCTTTTTTTCTTCTGTAAGTCTTTTGATATGTAGTATACGATCAGTAAATGGTTTTTGTATGTATGTAGATGTGTGGTGTTTTGTATTTTTTATAATATCTTTTTCAAAAATAATTTCTCGTTCATGGAGTGATTCGAGTATGTGTTTAGGAATATATTCAGAAAGAATTTCACCAAAAGATCGTACGTAATATTTTGAAGTTGCTAAACATGCTCGTATAAAGGCATTGCTAAAAAAATCAACTCTACGATAGGTGTCTATTTTTTTTATATTAAATTCTCTCGATTTAATAAACTCCTTAGCCTCAGAAAGAGGAATGATAGAACTCACTATTGCATATATTTTTCTGTGATTAAGTTCTATCTGTATAAGGTCTCCTATAGTAAAATCATGCGTAGTCCAATATGTTAGCTCTTCGCTAAATGTATGTTTGAGTATAGGGAGTACCTGAATACATTTCATATGTCTAACTATACACAGGGTTGGGAAGGGAGTCTAGCGGGTTTATTGCGTGTTCTATGTGTTACAATACATATATGCAGTACCACACATCATCTAAAGAGTTAGAAGCATATAGTACAGATTCAAGTATTTTTAAGATTATGCCAACGAGTGTTGTATATCCTGAACGTGTTGAAGATATTCAAGAGGTTGTTAAAGCTGCGGCACAAGAGGGTATATCACTTTCTGTACGAGCAGGAGGAACGTGTATGGCGGGAGGATCTCTACATACTGGGGTTATGATTGATTTGAAGAGACATATGCATACTGTTCAGTTGTTTCCATATAGTAAAAGTATCGTTGTTGAAATGGGTGCATATTATCGTGAGATAGAGTCGGTTGCACAAAAACATAATCTCATGTTTGCACCATATACATCGTCTAAAGATTCTTGTGGTATTGGTGGTATGATTGGTAATAATGCCTCGGGAGAAAAAAGTGTCAGACATGGTGCGGTTATAGATAATGTACACGCAATAACAGCAGTACTATATGATGGTGAAGTATATACATTTGAAGAAATATCAGAAAAAGAATGTGCTGAACTTGCTAAGAAAAAAACAGTTATTGGAAATATATATAAAACCATTCGTCATATGTATAAAGCATATGGTCATGACTATGCACGTAGTGTTGGTGATGTAAAAAAAGCTGCTTCAGGATATAGACTTGAGCGTGTGTATGATTCTCGAAAAAAGACTTGGAATCTTGCAAACCTGTTTGTAGGTTCTCAGGCAACTCTTGGAATTATTACTTCTGCTCGATTAAAACTTGTTCCTATTCCTATATATACTCGAACAGTTATTGTTCCTGTTGATAATCTTGCTTGTTTACCTCATATCCTCGCAACAATTGTCACACATAATCCTGAATGCGTTGAAACTTTTGATGTGCATACATGGCAGTATGGTAAACAGTCTTTACCCGAAGACACTCTTCGAGTAAGTGAATATTTTGCTCATGGTGAAAAACTAGTTGTTATAGCTCAGTTCAGTGAATCTACTCAAGCAAAAACAGATACTACGGCCCAAGCCTGTGTGCATGCATTACGTGAAGCTGCGCCAAGAACAACATATACAGCAGACGCTGCACTTGTACATAGTATGTGGGCTATTCGAAGAGCTGCCTTTAGGATTCTTCGGGATGCAACATATAGTACGCCTATGAAAAAAGCTGTTCCATGCATGGAGGATATCATAGTCCCAATATCTAGATTTGATGTTTTTATTCCTAGACTCATACACATGTTATCAACGTATGGTGTAGAGTTTGGTTTTCATGGGCATATAGGAGATGGTTCATTGCGTATTATTCCTATTATTGATTTCACAGATCGTTTGGCGGCTATTTCTTTGATTGAAAAGATTTGTCTTGATACATTTGCTCTTATTAAAGAGATGAAAGGAAATATAAGCGCTGATCACGGTGATGGTATTATTCGTACTCCTTTCTTGAAAGATTTTTATGGTGACAACCTATATGCTGAGGTTGTGTTAGGTATTAAAAAATTATTTGATCCGCATGGGATTTTTAATAACGGCAAGAAAAATTCAATTCGTGTAGATGATTGGGTAGATATGTTAAAATGGTAATATATGTTTAGAAATACATTACAACAAATGCAAACTTTAAAATCTCCTTGGGTTCATCAGCTACAACGTTCTCGTCCTATGTATACTCTCGAGACAGATCTTGTATGCGATATTTGTATTATTGGTGGTGGTGTATCGGGAATTATGAGTGCATATCAGATTTTGAAAAATACAGATAGATCAGTTGTCATTGTTGACAGTAATGAAGTAGGGCATGGTGCAACAGGACACAATGCTGGTCAGCTGGTTTCAGAGATTGAACGTTCTGCCCATTCACTTGTTGAAGAATATGGTTTAGAGAAGACAGGTGAGACTCTGCTTGCTATCCAGTCTGGCTGGTCTATTTTGGAAGAGGTGATGCAAGAGGCAGGGCTTACTATACCGTACTCAACATTTGAAGGATATAACATGTATGCGACTGGTTCACAGGTACTCAATCAGTTGATAAATATTTCTCTTATGCATCAAGCGGGATTGCGCCCAAAGAAAATGTACATCTCAGAAGATCATCTTGCCCAGTTACATATTCCTGAGATATATACACCATATTATGAAATCATCCCACATGCATCCATCATGTCTCTTGGAGAAACTATTGACCCTGCATACATTGCTGCATTTCCACATAAGAAAGGTTGTTTAAATAGTGCAGTATTAGTCGAACAGTTGGCTGAATATCTTACACAGACATACACACTTGATAGATGTAAAATATACGAACACACACCTGTTACAAATATAGATTTAGATAGAGATACCGCGGCTATTCAGATTGGTGGAGGAAAAACTATTGCCGCAAATCTTGTTATCTTGTGTACAAATGGTTTTGAAAATTTCACAATTCACGATATTGATAATAAGATTGATCACACATTTCATAAGCATGTAAAAGGTGTTGTTGGGTATATGTTAGGAAAGACTGAAGATATAGACCATACTCCATCGGCATATATGTATTGTGATAAAGACTTTGATACCGTTAAGCCTGAAGTTGCACAAAACCATATCGATGTGACAAAAGATATTGCTTACGCTGGCGATTATATATATACAACACGTCGACCATATGATATTGGACACAGTGAACCTAAAAACCTTTTCTGTATTGGAGGTAAGGCAACTATTATGGAAGACTCAAGTTCGTATGGAAAAGATCATGAGTATCATCCAAACATAAAGACCGAATACGAAAAATTTATAACTGATACATTTAAATCAAAAGACCCTGAACCAAACCATAAAGAGTTCATGTGGCATGGGCTCATGGGGTATACAGATAATGGATTGCGCATGGTTGGGTATGAGAAGAAAAATAAGTTACTCATGTACAACCTAGGGTGTAATGGAGTTGGACTTTTGCCTGCAATATGGTCTTCAAAGAGAATCTCAGATCTCCTTCTAGGGGATACAACTTCAAGCTTGTTTGATCCTCGATAAAGCAATAAGAAAAAACTAGCAATCATGATTGATGCTAGTTTTTTCTTTGTATAACCTTCACTAGAGCGCTGTGAGGTGTATTAGTACACCTGTACGTTTATTTGTGATGAGTTGTCTGATTCATTTGATTCACTAATGTTGTTTGAAGAGTCTGCATAGAAAGTTAATCTGTTTGATCCTCTTGCGAGACCATCAACTGTATATGTGATAACAGATTCTCCATTTGCTGCAATAGGTGATTCAGTTCCGTTACTTATATCTCGACTATAGTTATTTGCATCATAGATATTAAGTCTACTGATCCATGAATTGTTTGTGTATCCACCATTGTTTCGTACATGGGCACGAACAGTGATTTGATCACCATAGTTAAATGTAGTTTGTGCGTAGAATGAACCATTGATGATTCGTCCTATTTCAAGAGAACTTATGTATAAGTTCGGACTTGTTCCATAGTTGTTATTATAGTATCCAGTATTGTCGTACCAGTTTGTGTAACAAGTGTAGTATCCGTTGTTATAATATCCTCCGTTCGCACAGTTTGTGTTGTTGGTATAGTAAGGATTGTTACAACTATAGTATCCGTTATAGTATGTTCCGTTTGTACAATTATTATAATTATTATAGTAATAAGAATTATTTGTAACGTTGTTTAATTGTACAGCAAGAATGTTATCATTTTCATTTCTTTCTGCTACTTGGTTGTAGATATCAAGAATCACCCGTATCACTGGTGCACCTTGAGATAGATCGATACCATCAAATCGTACTTCTCCAGTGTATGAACTTTCTCCAGGAATACTATCTAGATTTGTAAGTACTTTTACTTTATCCGCTGAAGCAAGTGCTGGCATTTCTACACGCATTGCCCATGGACCTGTAGGAGTATCTTCTTCATTGATAATAGTGAAGTGCATAGATACTGTGTCATTTGTATTAAACGTATTTGTTTTAATAAATTGACCATTTCGGATAACACCAATAGATGCAAAAGTCACTTTAAGGTTCTTTCCACCATTTGGACTTTGCTCTTCTGGAGGCACATCGTTAGGATTATAGTAGGTGTTTCCTGTAGATGAATAGGTTGTTCTATAGGTTGTATATGTTCGAGTACTTTTTCTTGGAGTACTTGCAGGTTGTGCAGTAGTATTTGAACTTGAGGTAGAAACTGTTCGTTCATCAAGAATAACAATGTCACCTTTAGAGTCATATACGCCATTTAAACCATCTTCTGAGACGGGTGCTGGTTGGGCAGTACGTTGAGTATCTGTTGTTGTGGCAGTGTTTAGACTTGTTCGTTTACCAAGAGAGACTGTTGCAGAGGCAAGTTGTTCTATACCTGCTGGTATAAGTTTAAAAAGAGAAACACTCAAAAATATCAATAGCCCTACAGCTATCGTGATTATGAAGACTCTTACAATTGTTCGTAATATTTGCATGTTCATATTATATACCTTTTTATTGAAGATGTCAAGCTTCTTATGATTAGGTCATAGTCGTAAAATAGTGTATATATAAGGGTATATTTATGGCTTTTGACATATTTACAAAAGAAGAACTTTCTATGGCTTGGACTATTACCAAGTACGGTATATACATCCTCATAGCCACAGCTGTTATAACAAGCCTTATTCGTATCACATTGGTCTATATGACCGATGGTCAGGCTGGGATCTTAAATCTGGTACATGAACAAGTTGTTGGTGATACTTCTGTTGGTACGGAGGAAAATTTAAAACAAAGTATAGATGCACAAACAGAGATACAGGCTCCTGTAGCGACGGATGAATTACCGTTGTTTATTGATGTTCCTTCGTTGGGTATTCATAGTACTATCGAGGCACCTGATACAAAAAGTGTATCTGTACTTGATGATGCATTAAGTCGAGGTCCTGTGTATTATCAAGGTTCAGGTACACCAGGAAATAGAAACATGCTGATTTTTGGACATAGTACTGGGTTTAGTATTGTACACAATCAAGCATATAAAGTGTTTAATAATATTAAGTTAGGAAAAAAGGGTGAGTATGTATACATACAAACTTCTACAGGTGTGTACACATATGTTGTTCAAAATGTGAAGAAAGTAAGCAAGTATAGTACATGGATACAATTTAACAGTAGTAAACCATTATTAACATTATCAACATGTGATAGCTTCGGTAAAAAATCTGATAGATGGGTTCTTGAAGCTGAATATGTTGGATATTCAAAACGAAATAATTAATATATACATATCATGAAAGAAAAGAAATACGCGACAGATATATGGATTGCCTGTGTTCATTTTTTTCTTGGAAATTTTTTGTTTAATGGATTTTTATCGGCAGTATTTTGGATGTATGTGTTTTCTCGAGTGATGCCAGGGGGATTTAAAGCTTTTATACATTTATCTGAAATGGAAGCAGATATTTTTCTGAGCTCTCCGTTGTTTGCTATGATTCACGTTGTTGCTGGTATAAGTATCATGGCGATATCTACATATGTGTCTGCGTTGTATATTACTGATCGATATCACATAGAAAATGGGTGGTTTGTTTCTGTTTTTGCAACTGCAGTGGCAATATGTTTTGTATTGGCCGACATTATTTCTTCTCCGCGTCAGCATATTGTTTCAGTTACCAACCTTATTGTGTTACTCACAACCATAGTGTTTTATTTGGTAAGTTACATGTGTATTAAAACTGAAAAATAGTCTAACCTCCAAAACCATAAAAAATATGGTAGTATACAAAAATGCCATTACCTGAAAAGTATAAGTCACCATATAATGCAACATCGACAGAGGGAACTATCTATGAAAAAGAATTAGCCTCAGGGTTTTTTACGCCTGAAAATCTGGTCAAAGCGTATCCTGAAAGATATGAAAAAAGCGAGGCTTGGACTACTATAACTCCACCTCCAAATGCCAACGGACGTCTTCATGTTGGACATGCACTTGATGTAACTCTTAAAGATATCATTGGGCGTTTTAAACGTATGCAAGGGAAAAGAGTTTTGATGCTTCCTGGATCTGATCATGCTGGATTTGAAACACAGGTAGTGTACGAAAAGAAACTTGAAAAAGAAGGTCGAAGTAGATTTGGTATGGATCGAGATATCTTATATAAAGAGATTTATGATTTTACTCTAGCAAACAAGGATACTGTTGCAGGAGAAGTAAAACGTATTGGTGCATCATACGATTGGAGTCGTGATACATTTACACTTGATGAAAAAGTTGTACACGGAGTTCAGGAAACATTTATAAAAATGTATACTGATGGACTTATATATCGAAGTAAACGAGATGTGAACTGGTGTTCAAAACATCAAACATCTTTGTCGGATGTTGAGACAACAAACAAAGAACTTGTTGATACATTTTATACATTCAAGATTGGAGAGTTTTTGATCGGTACTGCTCGACCTGAAACAAAGTTTGGAGATAAATACATCGTTGTGCATCCTGATGACGCAAGATATTCGAAGTGGAAGAGTGGTGATACATTTGAAGCGGAATGGATTCTCGGTCCTACAACGTTCACTGTTATTAAAGATGAAAGTATTGATATGGAGTTTGGAACTGGAGCGATGACTATTACTCCATGGCACTCTGGTATAGATTTTCAGATAGCAAAAAAACATAACTTAGATATGGTTCAGGTTATTGATGAATATGGAAAGCTTATGGATATTGCAGGAGAGTTAAAAGGTCTTCGAGCTATAACTGAAGGAAGAAAACGAGTAGTTGAGATTCTTGAAAAGAAAGGATTGCTTGTTGAGAAAAATGAAAAATACACACACGTTGTTCCTGTATGTTATAAGTGTGAGACTCCTATCGAGCCACAACTGAAAGATCAATGGTTTGTGAAAATGGCGCCACTTGCAGAGAAGGCTCTTGAAGCATCCAAAAAAGGAGAGATACGTTTTGTTACTGATCAGTTTAGAAAAACATATGAGTATTGGATGAGTAATCCAATAGACTGGAATATTTCACGACAGATTGTGTGGGGTATTCGTATTCCTGCTTGGTTTAAACATAAAGGAACACCTGATGAAGAATATTATATTGGTCACGATGTGCCAACAGGTGATGGATGGGTACAGGATGTTGATACATTTGATACATGGTTTTCATCTGGACAATGGCCTGTTGCAACACTTGGATTTACCGAAGGAGAAGATTTTAAGAAATATTATCCAACTCAACTTATGGAAACAGGACGAGATCTTGTATTTAAGTGGGTTCCACGAATGGTGATTTTTGGATTGTATCTTGATCCTGAAAAAAGAGTACCATTCACAGATATCTATCTTCACGGTATGACGCTTGATGAAAAAGGGCAGAAGATGAGTAAGTCAAAAGGTAATGTGATGTCACCAATAGAAGTGGCTGATGAGTTTGGTATGGATGCACTTCGTATGGCGCTTATTGTAGGAACAACTCCTGGAAATGATATCCCACTTTCAAAAGATAAAGTTCGTGCATATAAAAAGTTTGTAAATAAGTTGTGGAACATTGCACGGTTTGTGTTGGAGAATACTGATGAGAGTCATAATATAGATGACGTAAAAATTGCTGATATAGAGAAGTGGCCTGAAGTAAGAAGACTACTTATGGTTAAATATGAAATGGCAAAATATATTGATGTTTACCAACTACATCTCGCCGCTGAAAATATGTATCATTATATTTGGCATGAGTTTGCTGATGTTGTGATTGAAAAGGTGAAGAATGATTTTACTGAAGATAGAAAGAGTATGCTTCGATATATGTTAAAAGAAATTCTAACAATGGCACATCCGTTTATGCCGTTTGTAACTGAGGAGATTTGGCAAGATGTAAGAGGAAAAGATGAAGTAGAGTTGCTTTTGGTTAAAGAATGGAAAGATGTTGGTGAATTTATTAAGGAAAGATAGGTTGACACTAAGTTCTCAAAGTATATAATCATATGCAGTTTGAGAGTTTGGAACTTCTCTAAGTGCAGAAAATCGGCTACTGCCACTGACCCGTTAGGGTTGTTGAGATGGGGATTGCGCCGCTCCCCAGAGAAGTTCTAAGTTCTTAAAGTAGCTATTTCTGGCTATGAATCCTGTTACAATTATATTTTCAGTATTTTTTGTTATTTCAAGAGTTATAACATGGGGTTTTATATCACTTTGAAACATAATCATTTTTGATATTAAAAATCTATTTTTAAAATTCCCGAGATAAATATTATCAGGTGTTTCTAGTATTTCTTTCATTTTGTATAAAATATATTCACCAGAATTTCCTTTCTCTGATAGGTGTTTAATTGAGAGTCTTGTAAAGAAAACAGATGTCCGAGAAGCTTGAAGAATATGTAAAATATTATTGGAGAGAATAAAATCTGTTTGAATCAAATCATAAGGGTTTTCTATCCAATGTCCTTTTTGCATATGTCTCATTTCTAGAAAAACTTCATATATGTTCATCTAACAAGGGTAACAGAGATGACTTAAAATTTTTTGAAATAAACGTTAAATTTATTTATTATAATTTCATAGGCCTCTTCGGATCCAACACCTTACTCACATCAAAATATTGCTTCAGACTGTTTGGATATTTTTCAAGACGGATGCCGTCAATATTTGCTCTATCCATAACTATATAATTTGGAGAATATTTCAAATATGCATCCATACCAACACCACAAATCATTTTGAATCCGTGAGATAGTATAATATCGCGACGAGGGTCTTTTGTTGTAAATATTTCTCCAAATGGACCAATAAATATATCTGTATTGCCTATAATAGGTTTAACCTCATTGTCCCAAGCTGTTGCATCTCTTTCAACTTTTTCTGTGCTGATAGTATCCTGTAAAAACTTAGAATCATGAGTATAACTATGGCTTGCAAATGTCCAACCTGTAGCTTTAAGTTTTGCAACAATTTCTTTTGCTGATACTCTATCTTGTATATATGTCGGTGATGTTGATGCACTTCGTTGTGTCCTGTATCCAAGTACTCCGTCGAAACCTGTTTCAGCAATAATACCTTTTGCACCGCCTATAGAAAAATCAGGATGATGCTGTACAAATGTATCAAGTATAGGCATGACGTCACCATCATGGGTAATAGTCATAGTGCCGTTTGGAGACATGATCTGTGTTGCTACAGATCCATCTGTATCTAAAACAAGTTTATGTGCCATACCTCGCCCTTGTTGGCTTTTGTAATAGTTTACATCATCGACAGATATGATAAGAGGTTTTTTACCTTGAGGAAGGTATAGGTCTTTTTTTATAACATGACCTGATACATCTACTGCATATATTTGATGAATATCAATAAGTACATAGTTGTTTGTATATAATTCATCAAGTATGTGTGTAAATTCATACTTTGTTATCATGTATGATTCAAAAAACTTGCTTCGCTTGTCTCCGGTAAAAGTGAGTTCCGGATAGGCAAGAAGACTGTGGAAAAAGATATGATGAATTGGGCCTGTGTATAAAATATCTGGATGAAGGAATTTTTCCACATCGATAACCTGTACTTCTTTAGATGACTTGGCAAATACACCGCTCGATACAATGAGTAGGGTGGTGAACAATATGAGTACATGTGTGTGTTTTATGGATTTAAACATACTAGTGAATTGAGTGGTCTTAGTATAGCAATCACTGTGCCGCTCATATAGTTTGTTCATTCCCGAATCTGTGGTCAAAAGAGTCTTCGAGGTAGTTTTTCTGGCTATCATATCTCTCAAACCTTATCCACTTGCGACAAGTGGCAAAATATGATATATATAGCGTAGCGTAAATTGATTGAGTAACTCTGTATTTTCCGCTACTTTTTCCTTTTATTTATCTGAGTATTATATAGTGTTCGAACCTGTATAGTATTTTTTAATTTTTACATAAAACAATTCATGTTGAAAAAGAAACATTTTGCCCGTTTTCGTGAGCCGCTTGCTCCATTACCAAACTTAGTTGAAGGGCAAATCCAGTCATACCGATGGTTCCTTGAAAAAGGACTCGCAGAGGTTTTTTCAGAGTTTACATCTATTAAAGATTACACTGAAAAAAAATTCGAATTTAAATTCGAAGGTATACGACTTGATCGTCCAAAATTTAACGAATTTTACGCAAAGGAAAATAAGGTAAACTACGAGGCTACAATCAAGGCTACTATTAAGCTTATAAATAAAGTTACAGGTACAGAAAGAGAGCAGGAAATATTCATGACAGACATTCCTATGATGACTGAGCATGGTACTTTTATTATTAATGGTATTGAGCGATGTATTGTTCCACAGCTTGCTCGATCATTTGGAGCTTTCTTTACTTCAAGTGAACATAAGGGAAGAACATATATTGGTGCGAAGATTATTCCAGCTCGTGGATCATGGATTGAGATAGATGCAGATCCTGATGGAGCGATATATGTTAAGATGGATAAAAAACGAAAGTTTCCAATCACAACACTTTTCAGAGCGTTCGGAGCTGAAAGTGATTCAGATATGCGTGCTCTTGTAGCAGATGTTCCACATGCAAAAGTTTTCATGGATCACACTATTGCTAAAGATCATACAAAAACAGCTGATGAAGCATGCGTTGAAATATATAAAAAGATGCGAGATGGAGAGCTTGTTGCTCCAGCAAACGCACGAGAGTTTGTACAAGCTATGTTTAAAGCTGATCGATATGATTTGTCACGAGTTGGACGATTTCGATTCAACAGTCGTTTTGGTAAATCTATGGATGAGAAAGCTCTCTCAAGAAGTACACTTGATCTAGATGATTTTGTAACATTGTTTATTCATATCTCAGATATGTCACATGTTGCAGATGTTGAGATAGATGATGTTGACCATCTTGGAGCACGACGGGTTAAGTTTGTTGGTGAACAACTACAACAAAAAGTTCGACTTGGACTTCTACAAATCAAGAAAAACATTCAAAACCGAATGTCGACTATTGAAACAGAGGTAAGTCAGCCTATGCAAATGATTGCACCACGACCACTACAGGCTCGTGTAAAAGAATATTTCTCTACAAACCAACTTTCACAATTCATGTCTCAGGAAAATATTCTTGCAGAGCTTGAGCATCTACGAATCGTAACAACTCTTGGACAAGGAGGTCTTACTCGAGAGCGAGCTGGTGTTGAGGTTCGAGATGTTCACTCATCACACTACGGTCGAGTATGTCCTATCCATACGCCTGAAGGTCAAAACATCGGTCTTGTTCTTCACTTGTCTGCATATGCTAAAGTTAATCATTTTGGAATGATTGAGACTCCGTATGTAAAAGTAAAGAATGGAAAGATTACAAAAGAGGTTGTGTATTTTGATGCTCTTCAAGAAGAAGGATATAAGATTGCTCACGCTGCTATTAACTATGATAAAGATGGAACTATTACAGACGAGATGGTGGAAGTTCGTCTTAAAGGAGATCCTATCGTAGTTCATAAAAATGAAGTTGATCTTATCGATGTTGCACCAGAGCAACCATTCTCTATCTCAACATCTATGATTCCGTTCGTGAACCACGACGATGCTAACCGATCTCTCATGGGATCAAACATGCAAAAACAAGCAACTCCTTGTATTGTTCCTGAGGCTGCATATGTAGCAACAGGTATTGAAGATACAGCAGCTCGAGACACAGGACGAGTGATTCTTGCACCAGAAGATGGAGAGATTGTTCAAGTTGATGCGGCTGGTATTACTCTTAAAGGTAAGCGAGAGACAAAGATTCAACTTGCTGTATTTAACAAAACAAACCAATTTACAGCCTTCCATCAACGACCAACAGTTTCACTTGGACAAAAAGTAAAACGAGGTGACGTTCTTGCTGATACTTCTACATCTGTTCAAGGACAAGCTGCTCTTGGACAAAACATTCTTATTGCATTCCTTGCATGGAGTGGAGCAAACTACGAAGATGCGATTATTATCTCAGAAAATCTTGTAAAACAATCTAAGTTTACAACTATTCATATCGAAGAGTTTGTTATCAATGTTCGTGACACTAAACTAGGGCCTGAAGTTACAACTCACGATATTCCAAACGTATCAGAAGCAAAACTTAAAGATCTTGATGCAGAAGGTGTTGTTCGTATTGGTGCAGAAGTGCGACCTGGAGATATTCTTGTTGGAAAAGTTACTCCAAAAACTGAAACTCAACTTACTCCAGAAGAGCGACTTCTACGATCTATCTTCGGAGATAAAGCTCGTGATGTAAAAGATACATCTAAGCGTCTTGAAAATGGAAAACGAGGACGTGTTATTGGTGTTAAAACATTTTCACGAGAACGAGGAGATAAACTTGAATCAGGTATTATCAAACGAATCTACATTGAAGTTGCACTTCTTCGAAATGTGTCAGTTGGAGATAAACTTGCTGGACGACACGGAAACAAAGGTGTTATTTCACGAATTCTTCCTGTTGAAGATATGCCATACATGGCAGACGGAACTCCTGTTGATATGATTTTGACACCGCTTGGTGTTCCATCTCGTATGAACCTTGGAGAGATTCTAGAGCTTCACCTTGGTCTTGCTGCTGCTAAGCAACAATATCAAGCTATTGTTCCTGCATTCATGGGTCTTACAACAGAAGAAGTACAAGACG
>CAZFNX010000006.1:0-35429 GCA_964520195.1 uncultured Candidatus Saccharibacteria bacterium | reverse complement strand
ATTCACCTTGTTCTTTCAACTCAACGACCATCAGTAAATGTTATTACTGGTACTATCAAGGCGAACATTCCATCACGTCTCGCATTGCAAGTTGCTTCACAAATAGATTCACGAACTATTCTTGATGATCGCGGTGCAGAAGAGCTCTTAGGTAAAGGAGATATGTTGTTTAAAACTGGTGCAATGTCTAGTCCTCAACGAGTACAATCACCTAACATTGTTGAAGGCGAAACCAAAGCTATCGTTAAACACCTTATCAACACTATGGAGTATCTACCAGATACTATTCAACTTGGGTCACAAGACCAGGAACAGGCTGGTACAAATGCGATATTCTCTTCATCTTTTGGAGATGTTGATGAGGATGATGTTGAAGATGATCTATATGAGGAAGCGAAACAGGCTGTTATTGAAGCCAGAAAAGCTAGTACTTCATATTTACAGAGAAAATTCAGAGTTGGATATTCTCGAGCAGCAAGACTTATGGATATTCTTGAGAGAAAAGGTGTTGTAGGTCCTGCTGACGGTGCTAGACCTAGAGAGGTTCTGATTGGAAAAGAACAACCAAGTACATCAGAAAGTGATTCACTTGAGCAGGATGCTGACATGCTACTTCAAGAACACGATACTGATGAACCTGGAGAAAGAGTTATCTAGGAACAAAACCAAGAGCAAAACTTTATAAAAAGTTATATAATATTTAAGTAAAGCTTTATTAAAACTTTAACCCACTATTCATATTATGACATTAGGATACACAGACGGAAAAACAAAAATAAAAATAGGTTTTCTTAGTCTTAGTATCTTAAGTATAGTCACACTTACAGCTTTCGAGCTTCGTAAGGTTGTTGGAGGGCCAAAAGTAACTATTACCTGCAAAACAAAGTCTTGTGAGCACGTGGTGACCGAAGATAAGCTCTATTCCCTCTCTGGTGACACTGTCAATATCTCAGATATTCATATTGGAGATCGAAAGATTTATACAGATACGTCTGGAAAGTTTAACGAATACATAATCCTCTACCCAGGATCTAATACAGTGTCTATATCTGCTAAAGATAGATTTGGCAAAGAAGTCAAGAAAGATATCAGTGTATACTATACAGGTACGGCACGTGACACAACATTATAGACAATAACCATACACAACACGAAAATCATACATACTATGCAAAAAAAGAAAATCAGTAAAAAAATGACCGAAGAGGAAGAAATGGAGTTAGAGGATATGGAAAATGAGAAGTCACAGACTTCAAAAAAGAAAGTCGCAGACTCTATTGCAGACACTATAGCTGAGATTAAAAGCCGATTTGGAAGTGAATCAATCATGAAGCTAGGAGAAAAGCCTAAAGTAGACATGGATGTTATTCCTACTGGCTCTATAGGTCTTGATGCAGCTCTTGGTGTAGGCGGACTACCTCGAGGACGTATTATTGAGATATTTGGACCAGAATCTTCAGGTAAGACCACTCTCGCCCTTCATGTTATAGCAGAGGCTCAGAAGAAAGGTGGGGTTTGTGCGTACATCGACGCTGAACACGCCATGGATCCTGATTATGCAAGTAGACTAGGTGTAAATATCAACCAGCTACTTATCTCTCAACCAGACGCAGGAGAACAAGCTCTAGAGATCACAGAAAGTCTTGTGCGTAGTGGAAAGATAGATGTGATTGTAGTAGACTCAGTTGCTGCCCTCACCCCAAAAGATGAGATTGAAGGAGATATGGGTGCACAACATGTTGGAAAACAAGCAAGACTCATGTCACAAGCTCTTAGAAAGCTTACAGCTATCGTTGCTAAAAGTAAAACTATTGTTATTTTTATAAATCAGATTCGTATGCAGATAGGTGTTATGTTTGGAAATCCAGAAACAACACCTGGAGGAAAGGCTCTTAAGTTTTACACCTCTATTAGACTTGATATACGACGTATTGCCCAAATCAAAAAAGGAGAAGATGTTATGGGAGGACGTGTACGTGTTAAAGTAGTTAAAAACAAAGTGGCTGCCCCATTCCGTCAGACTGAGTTTGATCTTATGTATAACGAAGGTATATCTCTCGAGGGTGAAATGATTGCCCTTGGAGAAAATATGAAAATTATTACAAAAACAGGCTCTTCATATACATATGGAGATATAAAACTTGGACGAGGATATGATGCAACACGACAATTCTTAAAAGAAAACACTGATATAAAAGCAGAGATATTAGACCTTATTAGAACAAAACTAAAAGAGGCATAAAGAATCTTAAAAATAAAAAACCTGCACCGCAGACTAAGTGTAGGTTTTTTATTTTTTCGATTAGCAAACATAAAATCCTTACCGCTTTGCGAAGTAAGGATTTTATGTTTAAGGTTTACGCGTTATTGATATAAGGAATCAGAGCCATGAATCGAGCTCGTTTGATAGCAAGCGCTAGATTTCTCTGGTGCTTTGCGACCAATCCAGAACGCTTTCGTCCTGTAATACGTCCATATTTGTTTAAGAATTTACCTAGTACGCGAACATCTTTATAATCGATATGTTCGATACCATTATCGGTAAAGTAGCATTTTTTTGACATGTGTAATATTGTTAATTTTTTTAATTTGTAATTAAACTCGAATCATGAACACTCTCTATATCTTTAGAATGGAATATCTTCTGGATTTATTTCTTCATCCGGATATTTTACAGTACCTATATCAGTATTACCTGTATCTTGTGAAGGCATATCGTTATCTTGAAATCCAGCAGAACTGCTTGATCCGTAAGATGAACCATTTCCCCCACCAGTGCTTGTACCTTTTGGTCCAAATTGGAAGTTTTCAAGAACAATCTCTGTTCTGTATTGTTTTTTTCCATCTTGTCCATCCCAACTTCTTGTCTGAATTCTACCCTCTACGAATATAGGGTTTCCTTTTTTCAAGTATTGGTGAATAAGTTCAGCCTGCTTTCCAAAAGCAACTACATTGTGATACTCAGGGATATCTTTTTTAGATCCTGAAGCATCTTTAATAGTTCTATTAGTAGCAACACTAAACGAACTTACGTGAGTACCGTTTGGTAATGATTTTAGTTCTGGATCCTTTGTAAGGTTTCCATATAAAGTTACTTTGTTTATGTACATGATGCGTTTTTTATTTTTAGTTTATAATGTATGTTTTTAAGGGTACACGTATTGTGTACTAATACACGCTGAACACTAAAAAATATAGAATTATAGGTTTTCTGTCTCAACTACTACATCTGCAGAAACTTCTGCTTTTGGAGCAATTGCATCTTCCGTAACGGTATCGTTGGCAAGGAGATCTTCAGAAACAATAGTATCTTCTCGTACAGTTTTGACGAGGAGATATCGAAGCGTATTGTCGAGTTCTTTGACGAACTTTTCAAACGCTGCGAGGTTTTTTGCTTCTAATTCGAACTTAACCCAGCCAAAGTACGCGGTTTCATACCATCTCTTAACAGCTTTGATAGTCTTTGGAATCTCATAAGCCAAAGTAAACATTCGTGGAAGTGATTCAGAGATAAACTCTCCTTCTAGCTTCTCGATTTGTGCTTTAATTTTTGAAAATTCTACTTGAACATCAGCCTCAGAGAGGGTCGGGAGGAGATGAATTCCTAATTCATATACCTTGAAGCCTTCCTTTGTGCTTATTGTTTTATTTTCGGTCATGAGGACTACTCTAACATAAACTTGTAACAAAAGCCAGTATTTGAGACCTTTTTACCATGTACCTTTTGCGTGTATCTATCTGACAGGACTATAAGAGTCAAAATTGTCGATATTTCGACCCTTTAACCAATACCTACAAGCATTTTTATATAAAGTCTCTCGAACAACCGAAAGCGAAACACCTTTAATCTCAGCTATCTTTTTATATATCTCTATCACATGAACAGGAGTGTTTTTCTTTCCCCTATATGGCTTGGGAGAGACATATGGACTGTCAGTCTCAGCAAACATACGTTCAAGTGGTACAAAACGAACCAACTCTTCGTATACCGGAACAAACGTAATAACTCCCGTAAATGAAATACTAAATCCTAAATCAAGGAATGCTTGAGCTTCTTCCATAGACCCTACAAAGAAGTGTGCATTCCCCCTATACTTTACCTCTCCAGTATTAAAGTATTTTGAAAGAATAGATAAAGTTTTTTGATAGGAATCCCGAACATGGATCATGAGTGGAAGATTGTATTCTTGTGCCAACTGTATCTGTCGCTCAAAAACCTTCTCTTGGATAGGAAAATGTTTTACTTCAGCATTTTCAACATTATCACCAGTCTCAAGTATACCATCTTCTTTACTATCATCTTTTTTAACTCGAAAAAAATCCATACCGCACTCCCCTATTCCAACCATATGGGTTCGGGATTTTTCATCTTGGACAGTTTTTTTAAGTGTATCAGAAAATTTTTCTAGCTCATCGAGGCCACTTTCATCAGCATACACAGGATGCAAACCAAGTGTTGCGTAGCATGTGTCTGAATACCGTAAAGCAAGGTCAAGTCCAGCAACAGATGTTTCCAATGTTGTACCTATGTTAATAGTAATAACATTTTTTTCTTTCATTTCAGCAATAATACTTTCTCGGTCACCATCAAAATCCTCAAACTGTAGATGTGAGTGAAGATCAACATATGGATACGGACACATATCTTGAACCACCTCTGTACTACTATTTGCAGTGTTATTTGACATACCTATTGACACAAATGTGTATTATATCTTCATAAATAAAGGTTTTTCAGGCATTCGACGTTCTCTGATGCAGTCTATAATGCGAGGTGCACTATGTGGGAGTATAGGCTCAGCGAAGGATACAAGTGTATAAAACTTAAGCATCATACCACTCACAATAGCCCGAGCCTTATCTGGATCAACTTTAAAAAGTTTAAAGGGTTCTGTATCTTGAATCTCTTTATCTATTTCTGCAAATCCTTTCCATATATATTCTGTATATCCTGTGAGATCAAATTTTTTCAAACTATTTTCCAAAACAGACTCACACTCTTTCCAGTATCCAGATGTTTCTATTTTATCTGTAGCAAATCGAACCTCGTAGCTAATCATCATCTTCAACAGACGGTTTGTAAGATTACCGATACCATTTGCAAGATGAGCGTTGTAAGATGCTACAATAAGCTCTTTTGATATTTCCCCATCACTTGTCAGTGGAATATCGTGCGCAAAATAAAAACGCAAACCTGCTGAACCTACAAGGTGCAACATTTCTTCTGGATCAACTCCATTTCCAAGAGTTTTTGACATCTTCTTTCCACCCGAAAGCATGAGTCCGTGAACAAGAAGTTGCTTTGGAAGAGGCAATCCCGCAGATAGCAACATAGCTGGCCAAATAGCCGCATGAAAACGAAGAATATCTTTACCCATAATATGTACAGTAGCTGGCCAAAATACATTGTAATACGTTGTTCCAGGTGTTCCAAAGCCTAATGCTGATACATAGTTTACAAGAGCATCACACCAAACATACACACTCTGTGTATCATCTCCTGGAACTAATACTGCATTTGGTTGACCTTTATATGGACGTGAAAAAGGTATATCTTGCAAGCCTGCTTCGAGTGTTGCAAGAATCTCATTCTTACGACCAACTGGCGTGATAAGTAACTTATCTGTTCGTATAAGATCAGCAACAACATCACCATACTTTGACAATCTAAAGAAATAATTCTTCTCAGAAATCTTTTCAGGAACAGTTCCATGATCAGGACACTTTCCATCAATAAGATCTTTCTCTGTTTTAAAAGATTCACATCCTACACAGTAAAGCCCTTCGTATGTTCCTTCATAAATATCATCAGCATCTTTAATACGATTCCACATCTCGGCAACACCGCGATGATGCAAAGGATCAGTTGTACGAATATACTGATCGTATTTTACATAAAACTTTTCAAATAATGTCTTGATGTTATCAGTTTGCTCATCGAGATAAGGCATCACTTCCATGTTTGCTTCTTTGGCATTTTTCTCTATCTTCAAACTATTTTCATCAACACCTGTAAGGAAATATGTCTTAGTCCCCATCATGCGTGACATACGCGCAAAAATATCCGCTACTACAGTTGTATATGCGTGTCCTATATGGAGATTACCATTTGGATAAAATATAGGTGTAGTTATATAAAATGGACTGCGTTTTGAAGCAAAGTCTGATGTTTGATGTTCCATAGGTCTATAGTATCAGATTATAAGAAGTTATGGGAGATGTAAATATATATTATATGAAAATATAAATCACCTCGACACAAAGTGTTGAGGTGATTTATGATACACATATTCTTTATACTCCAGACTCCGATACAGGGGGAACGACTGAATCTTGGACAGGCGTAGGATCAGGAGTTACCACAGGTTCTGGTGTAGGCTCTGTTATGCCAGTTGTGGTAGATTCTGCAGTGTTAGAAGAACTGTCTGTGGTCGTTGAGGTGTTGGTATGCTGAGGAACATTTACTTGAGGAGACGATACTGTTGTATGACCAGGACCTTGAATCAAGGCATCAAGTTGTGATTTTGTAATACATGTCTCATCACCAGGTTCACCTACACACAAAGTTTTTTGATGTGAAGTTCCTACAAACAAATCATGAATTCCATTTCCAACACTTCCCAACCAATCAGATATTCTTGTAAATAATCCATTAAAGAATTTAATAGCGAAGTTTGCAGATTGAGCTGTTGAAGTTGCTGTTGATGATGCCTGCATAAATACAGTTGTTGAAGATTCAAGAAGAGCATTCAAGTTTGAGTTCAATGTCTGAACTCCAACAAGTGCGAGTCCTGAAGGATCAATAGTAGAGATAGAAGTATCAGATCCTCCGAGGTTAAAGATTCTAAAGAAATCTTGGGCCATAGGACCAATGTGAGTTGTGGTTGCTGATTCTGATTTGTAGTTCCATTGTGTAATGGGTAGTTCAGATATTTTGTTTAATATATCTTGACCATCTACATCTTTGAAGTTCTCTTTGAGGTTACGATCTGATGCGTTAGTCCATGTTCCTCCTGAGGTGACGTATGCTCCTGAAGCCATAACGAGAGGGCCGAGGGTCGGGTTGGATGTTCCAATACCTACACTTCCTTGTACAATAAGCCCATTTACTGGTGCTGCAATTGTTGCATAACTTAACCCAATAGATACGTTTCCTTGTCCAGCAAGACCGTTACCTGCAGATCCTCCTACAGAAAGTGTTGAGCCCGGTGCAGATGTTCGAAGTCCCATTTTACCATTTTCAGTAAGATATAGGTTATTAGCAAAACCGTAATAATCATAATAATTATCAGTATTGTATGCATAGAACAATAGACTTCTATCAGATCTATATGACATTCCCCAGTTTTTTCCAGAGTTTGCAGGACTTGTTAGATACAATGCCCCACCTGTAAGAATTGATTGATTTGCGACAACATTACCAGTTGCCGATATGTCTCCAGAAACAGTAAGTTTTGAACCTGGAGTTGTTGTTCCTATTCCAACGTTTCCGTCTTGCTTCACACTAAGCGCGTTTGAGTTAAGCATATCGATATTGAATGAGTGATCAGTAGCGGTTCTCATACCCCACCATGCACCTGTACCAATAAAGTTTGCCTTATTCTGCCAACCCGGAACACTACCATTTAACACAGAATCAGTCTCGTCAGCAGTACTGTATATCGATCCTGCAACTTTTAGAGCTCCTTCATCACTGTTTACAGTACCGAGTCCGAGATTTGCTTTTATGTATGCTTTTGTTCCATCACCATTTATTTCAAGCAAAGAAGTGTTAGCCTCATTACGTATTAAAAATCCTTGATTACCTGAACCAAACAAACTCATAGTAAGAGCACGGTTAGTGTTTATGTTTGCTCCTACAGGACTAAGTACATCTCCTAAGTACCATGTTGTTGTAGCAGGATTACCATAAGTACCAGTAAAATTAATAAGTGATTCTGATGGCATATTTATACCTCCTGCAAGACTAAGAAGTCCTGAGTCAGTTACAGACAACTTCTCACTATTATTTGAATCAGCTAATGCAAACACTTTACCTAATCCTGTACCATTTCCTGTGATTGATAATTTTGCACTTGGTGTTGTTGTCCCAATCCCTACATATCCTTTAAAATATGCAGACATCATTCCAGCAGTTGAAGTACTTGTACTTGATGCAACATCCACACTGATAGGACCTTGAGATAAGATTCCACCGATTCCAACAAGAAGTGAATTTCCAACTGTAAGATTTCCAGCAAGAGTTGAATCGTTGTTCACCATGAGTGTTCCTGATTCGAGTGAGTGAATCAAGGCTGATGATGACTCGATACCGGGTATTTCGATAATATTGAGATTACTTGCAAGTGCCCCAACGTATATATATTTTCCAGCAAAAACAAGAGCATCTACAGGTGAACCTGGAACAGACGTAGTTCCCACAACAACAGGATTTGTAACATCTGCAACATCATATAGTGTCAATGTATTGGCATTTCTAGAAACAACAGCAAGATATCTTCCAGACACAGCAAGCGTTTTTTCCCCTACTCCAAGTCCGGTTGTTGTTTTCACAAGTTGAGGAGCTGACGGATTAGACACATCATATATATAGAGTATATCTCCAGCATTACCTGTTATATATGCATATCGTCCAGAAACAGTAACAGCATTTGCATCAGTGATTGAAGTAGTAGAAACAGTTACAGGTTGAGCAGGATCAGTTGCGTCTATAATTCTCAGGTTATCTTGAGAAGCACTCACATGATAGATATATCCCTTTTGCACAACAAGACCGTTTTGTTGCCAGAAACTTGCCGCCCCAATACTTACACTACCAACTGTCACTGGAGCAGTCGGATTTGAAACATCAACAACCGCGATAGCATTACCATTTTGAGGAACAACATATACATACTTACCAGAGATAGTGAGAGAACGTGCAGAATTTTGCATTCCAACATATCCAACAATCACTGGATTACTTGGATTCGAAACATCAACCACGTTAAGTCTGTTGGTATTAAAATAACTTGTTACATATACATATCGACCTGAAGCAACCAGGTTTGAAGCAGAAGGTACTGTCGTCGAGCCAACCTGCACAGGTAGTCTTGGATTTGTTATGTCAAAGACTTTCAAAAAGTTACCGCCTGATATATAGGCATAGTTACCTATAACATCTAGGCCAAATGATCCACCTACATTAGTTGAAGAAATTGTCTGTAGTGGTACATTTGCATTTAACAGATTCGATATCGCCCCATTCACCGTCAACACCCCATTTGTTGGAGTAATCGTAGAAATAGCAGTATTGCTTGCAATTAAGAGATCACTGACGGTAACTGTACTTCCAGAGAGAACATTCCCTGAAATATTTGTATTCCCAGAAGAAAGAGTTGACTGTACACTCTGCCCTGATGAACGAGTCACCGCATCAGCTTGATCTTGGAGAGCTTGAGAAAATTCAGTTTGTGTATATGTTCTTCCTGTTTGTTTCTTGAATTCAGCAAACTTAGCTTCGACAAGAGTATTGACTAGTTTTGCAATATCAAGAGTTTGAGTTGTTTGTGTTGTACCAAGTATTCGTGGAGTACTTTTAACAGACTGTGTGGTCGTTGCTGAAGTAGTTGTAGTAGTTGAAGTATGTACTGAAGATACAGGAGAACCAGCAGATACAGTCTTTTGAGGAGCTCTTGGTGTTACCGCGACTGGAGTATCAATACAGTATGTTGGAGTATGAAGGAAGAAGAGTACAGGTTGGATGAGGCAACGGAGGTTTTGAGTACGAGAGAGGGATTGACCAAATGCAAGAGAAGGGAGAATAGAGAAAGAGAGAAGAAAAATTGATAATGTTACATATCTAGATAACGATTTCATATATGAAATTATACTACGTCAATATCAGTGGTGCAATCATGTGTATATATTATTTCACACTACACATATGAAATTATACTACGTCAATATCAGTGGTGCAATCATGTGTATATATTATTTCACACTACACAGCGAAATGATTATCCCTGCTCTTCAAGCATCTTTTTTCTTCGATGAAAATCTCCAAGATATTCAACAATAAGTACAGCAAAAGGAATAGATAGAAGAACGCCGACAAAACCCGCAAGCTCAATACCTGCAATAAGAGAAATAATAACAAGCAGAGGCGGAACACCTGTGATTCTTTTCATTACCATTGGATATATAATATGAGATTCCATCTGATGAATAACAGTAAACAATACAACCACAAATACAGCAGTAGGCAACCCTCCTGAAATGACCGTAAAAAGAAAGGCTATTATAGTAGAGATAAAGATTCCGATAACCGAAATAAACTCCAAGATTCCAGCAACCATAGATATAAGAAATACATGCTGTATTTGATCACCCAAAAATATCTTTGTAATAGTCAAAGCGGTAAAGACAAGACAGAAAACGATAGCCATTAGTAAAAATTGCCCTTGTATCCAACGACCAATCTTATATTGAACCCTTCCCCACAAATCTATAACATAGAGTTCATATTGACTTGGTGTTACAAGACCCAAGAAACGATCAACCCCCCTGTTCTCAATAGAAAGATATATACTCAACACAATAACAAGAACAAAACTAACAATACCACCAAAGAATCTACTGACAGTATCAAACACCCCTCCTGCAAAGTTTGAAAATGACGATGTGATAAGGCCAACCAAGTCTTCAAGCGAGATTCGCGGTGGAATGTCTGGAAAAATATTTTTCGCCACTGTATACAAACTTTTTTGTATTGGATTTAAAATATCAGCAGTTCTCACACTTGTTGGAAGTGAGTTTATGGCAGAAAATGATTCACGAATCAGTGGAGGTAAAGCTAAAAATATAAAAGCAGCCAAAATAACAAGAACTAATCCATAACTCGTAAGTACTGATGCCCCTCGTCCAAGCCTGTGTCTATTAAAGTAAAGAACCATTGGCTCCATAAATGAGGCAATAACAACCGCCACGAGTACTGAGATAATCAGTGATTGTAACTGTATGATGGCAAAAAAGATGAAAATACCACATATAACTTTAGCAATTGATCCTGCTGTGATATTCATAGTTGCAGTATACCACACACTTTTTGAAATGTGTAACAACCTTTATTTTAACTTTATAGTCGAAACCCCCTGTCCTATAGCAGCAACATACATGTTTTTTGTAACAAATACTTCTTTGGCAACACGGAGAACATCTGCAACACTTACGACATTGATCTTTGTATACAACTCTTGCACAGATAAAGCTTTACCTTTTCGAATGTATTGTTGTGCATAAAATCCAGCAATATCCTCAGCTGTTTCCATACTCATAGCCAAACCAGCTTTAAGCATTTGTTTAGCCTTATCTATCTCATCTTTAGAAACCGCTTCTTTGGCAAGTAACACAAATTCTGCCTGAAGAGCCTCAACAGCAACATGCACCCGCTTTACATCAACACCTGCACTTACTGTAAACAATCCTCGTTCATCAGTTTGAATACTGTATCCTGCATTTGCGTAATAACAAATACCCAACTCTTCACGCATCTTTATAAACAAACGTGAACTCATACCTCTACCAAGAATAGTAGCCAGAATCTCATACACATATCTATCCGCATGTTCATATCCGCCAACTGGAGCACTTATAATAAGATGAACTTGATCTGTTTTCTTTTCAAAAAGAGAATATTTTTCTCCATTCTTTTTAAGCTTTGGTTCAACAGGTTTTGCGTCAGCCTTTGTAACAACTGTCGTAGTTTTTTCAGAAATATGTTTCTGTCCAAAATATTTTTTAATATCTCTCTCCATTGCTTGAACATCTACCCCACCTGAAACAACAACCCAGGTTCTTTCTCGAGTATAATGTGTATCATAAAAATTTCTCAACTGTTTTTCTGTAAGAGAAGAAACTGTTTCTTTTGTTCCAAGAATACTTCGACCATATGGTTGATCAGGATATACAAGTTCGTCCATCATCATACTAACTTTTTCTTGTGGCATGTCTTCATACATAGCCATCTCCTGAAGCACAACTCCTTTTTCTTTTTCCGTCTCCTCAGGTTTAAACTGAGCATTGTTATAAATATCAGACAGAATTTCAAGAATAGTATGAGCATGATTTTTTTGAGACTTTGCCCAATATCCTGTCATGACTTGTGATGTAAATGCATTATTAATAGCACCAATCTTTTCAAAATCCACAGAAATATCTTTTGCAGTCAATCTCTTTTTTGTACCCTTAAACATCATATGCTCGAGAAAATGTGCAATCCCGTTTTCTTTTTTAGTTTCATACGCTGAACCAGTTTTAATAAGAACAGAGACAGAAACAGTTTGACTATCTGTTGGAACAATCAAATATCTTAGGCCATTTGCGAGTTTTTTAGGTTTTGGAGTTTTTATTGTAACCATGGGGTGAGTGTAGCATATCAAAATGATGAGGTATACTGTATATATGTCCACCACTAAAGACTTTATGGAATATATAGTCGACCAGCTTGATCAATCCCCTCTTGTTCACACTCGATCTATGTTTGGTGAATATGCACTATACTACGATGGAATCGTTGTGGGATTTATTTGCGATAACACAATGTTTTTAAAAATAAATCCTGCTACTGTGGAAATTCTTGGTGAGAATCATGAAAAAGGACCAGCCTATCCAGGCTCGAAAGATTATTATGTATTAGGTGACGATGTATTGGAGGATAAGGAGTTGTTTGTGAGGTTGGTGAGAGTGTGTGAGGATAATGTTAAGAAAATTAAGAGACAGTAATTGATTATATATAAAATTTATGGTATTGTTTTTTCAACCACGTTATAGTTTCGTGGGAGCACATCTATCAGTATTATGAACACAGCAGATTTCTCAGACGCCCTAGTTTCATCTATCGCCAAAGCTCGCCAGACAGCAAAAAAGCTGAATAATAGTGAATTGCAGCCTGAACATGTTTTTTTTCACCTTCTCGACCACATGGTTGTAGAATCGATAATTCAGACATTGACGAAGATGGGCATTGACAGCCCATTGTCTATCCAGGCAGAAATTTCGAGGTCTTTTACATGGAAAGAGCCAACCTCAGAAAAAGAACCTGTCGCAACACCTCGGCTCGAAAAAATAATCCGCCTCGCAAGAGACTTTGCAAAAACGGACGAAACTTCGAGAAAAGGTGGTAGGGTCTATTGTCATCACTTCCTCATAGGATGTGTCTTGGAGGGAAACAATATCCCATTCAAAATCCTGCAGGGGCGAGGACTCACCCTTGAGAATTGGATTCTCAAACATGTCCCCCGGTAAGGTAAAAGGGGTGACGACAATAGCGGACACATCACTGTGCCCGCTATTTTTTATAGCTATATATCTAGTTCAGAAGATTACCTACCTCATCAACCTTCACAACCTTTTGCTCACCTGTATCTCTATCTCGAACTGTCACTGTCCCTTTTTCAAGAGTATCAAAATCAACTGTAATACACATAGGTGTTCCAATCTCATCTTGTCGTCGATATCGTTTTCCAATACTTCCAACTTCATCATAACAAACCTTCGCACCAGATAATCCTTTTGCTGTAGCCGCCTTTCTTAACATTTCCCAAACTTCTTTTGCTTTCGCTATAAGTTCTGGCTTATTTTTCAGTAATGGAAATACTGCAATACGATATGGAGCAACTGCTGGAGAAAGTTTTAAATATACGCGCTCTTCACCACCTAACATATCTGTCCGATACGCTGTCGCAAGCACTGCAAGCACTGTTCGATCAAGTCCGAAAGATGGCTCAATACAATGTGGAATATATCTCTGTTTTGCCTCTTCATCAAAATATGACAAATCCACTTTTGAACCTTCAGTATGAGCCTTAAGATCAAAATCAGTTCGATATG
This sequence comes from uncultured Candidatus Saccharibacteria bacterium, assembly GCA_964520195.1. Classification (GTDB taxonomy): domain Bacteria; phylum Patescibacteriota; class Minisyncoccia; order Phycocordibacterales; family CAIZLB01; genus CAIZLB01. Next base: position 21,560 of record CAZFNX010000006.1, on the reverse strand, counting down.
CTAGACCATACAACTCTTTTTTTCCAAATGGAAAATCATATTCAAAGTCTATGGTTCGCGCTGAATAGTGAGCTCGATCTCCATCCCCTATCTCAAGCTCATGTAACTTACTTTCATCAAGACCAATATCTTTAATAAAACTCCACACTTCTTTTCTAAACGACTCAAAAACTTTTTGCCAACTTGACTCATGTGATGCATCTAAGTTTGGATTTACAAAATACTCAATCTCCATTTGTTCAAACTCCCGAACTCTAAAAACAAAATCTCGAGGAGCGATTTCATTTCTAAAAGCTTTACCTATCTGTGCCATACCAAATGGAAGTTTTGGATGGAATGTATCTTGAATATTTTTAAAATTTACAAACATACCTTGTGCAGTCTCAGGTCGTAGGTATGAGATACTGTCCTCTGATTCAATAGCACCGATGTTTGTTTTAAACATCATGTTGAATTGGCGAACATCTCCAAGAGGATTACCTTCTGGACTTTTTATACCTTGCTCTTTAATCATCTCTGTCATCTCCGCAACACTTTTACCAGCAACACTTAAACCTTTTTCTTCAATAAGGTGATCGGCTCGATATCTTTTTTTAGTTTTCAAATCTTCAACCAACGGATCAGCAAAACCACCAACATGTCCCGAAGAAACCCATACCTTAGGGTTCATAAGAAGAGCTGCATCTACTCCATACATGTCAAGTCTACTGTCAACAAACCGATTCCACCAGATACGTTTTATAGAGTCTTTAAGCATAACCCCAAGCGGACCATAATCCCATGTACCCGCAAGACCACCATATATCTCAGAGCCTTGATATATAAATCCCCTTCTTTTACAAAGAGAAATGATGTCTTCCATACTTACTTGTGGTGTTTCTTCGTGAGTCATACATAGGACTATAGCATAAAGATAAAAGATGTTCGAGACATACCCGAACATCTTATCCCCTCCTGTATAGATTATTTAAACTCGGCATCAATTGCATTCATCTCCGTATCGATGTTTGACTGAGTAACAACATCGATTTCTGCATTAAGTTTTTCATCTGATACAGGTGCACTTTTAGGTACTATAGTGTTTACAGCTCTTTTTTGTTGCATCTCTCGAGCTGCCGTACGCGCATCCAAAAACTTTACTGACCAAAACCAGAAAGCTATAGAGAGAGCGAGGAGTATGATAAGTATCCAGGCTTGAGTTCGTGATCCATGTGAAATGATTGTTTTTTTCATAGTATAGATATATAAGCTAATTATTTTTTAGTAACAGGAGTTCCTAGTGGTTTAATCGTTGTAAGAATTTTTCTATATGCTTCAGCTGCAACTTTAATACTTGTTTCTGCAGTACTTACAAGTGATCGAATAGTCTCTTTGGTTGTTGATGTTGCTATTTCCGATAACGCAACCACTCGTGTTGATTCGAGATCTATACGAGCTTGAGATAATAATGCTTTAGCTTTTTTTTGCGATTCATTCAATGAAGCAACGAAGGCTGAAGAAGATGCTGTTGAACTTGAGATAACCGCTACAGCTGATATCTTTCTTGTTATCTCACTATCTATTCGTGAAAGTCTGTTTATTTTTTGACTTAGTTTGCCGTAGATGGCTACAAGATTAGTTCGAACTCGTGTTGCAGCTTGTGTATCAAGCTTTTTAGCAACGCCGTTTTTTTGTGCAAGATTTTTTCTTAATTCAGATTTTCTATTTTCCACCCGCGTTCTCATCTCATCTTGAAATGCTTTTATACGATCAGCTGTTGAAGTTGCCATGACTTGAGCAGAAACAACAGTACTTGTACTATTTTTTACATCTGCAGCCTGAAGAGCTACTGCTGGTACCACACATAGTACCAGAATGATGATGTGTCTATATATTGTTTTCATACTCTATAGTATACTACTGTACAACACTTCCGTCACCTACATTGTCACTATCCCCTGTTGGTATGATAGTCAACTGGTCAATACCTCTGTCAATACGTTGTTGTGTAAATGAATCAACTCCGCTTATACGAGGCGTTACTATAAGAACTGGAGCAGTTCCTACTTGGGTCAATGTTGGAGTAAATCCTACTTGGAAAGAAAATTCTCGTGGAGAACTGTCTATACCAGTTCCTGCTGACACATCACCTAACTGTATTGTAACTTCTCTTCTTCCTGGACTATATGAAACAGCAGCTGCAGGAATATTTTTAGATACAACATTTTTCCATGTGACGTTTGGTGGCAATTTTGCAACAAAAGTAACATCTTTTAGTGTGTTAGCAGTATTTGTGATTCGACCAGTATATGTATATGTTGTCTCAGCGTTAACGCGAGGTGGAAATGCACCTGTGTTTGTAAATGGACCAGACGTTCGAGAGATTGTAGATTGGAATGAAGGATCTGTTTGTAATCGCAACTCTTGAGTAATAATAGACGTCACTTCTTCAGGGACAAGTTTTTCATTTAATCGCTTTCCTTTTATGGTAACAGATAGTGTAGCCGTTGAACGGCGAAGTGTTCTGATAAGACTATCTTTTGCTTTAAGGATTGCGAAGTTGAAACTAAGCTCTCGAGATTCTCCAGGGTCGATAGAAGTCAACTTATCTTCTTGAGATTTATCCCAAAACATAAGATCATCACTAGATCTATAGAATCCGTTATTTGGTTTAACAGTTGTTCTATCGATAAGAATACCTCCTATAGCAATCTCAACAACCGCATCCGTGATAGGAACATCAAGATTGTTTGTAAATACCACATCACCCTGTATCGTATCCTCGTAATTTACAGGTTTAAAATCTTGAACAAGTCCATCAAGTGAAAGCTTTGTTGAAACAAAAGGTTTTTCTATGGTGACTTTTTGATCTTGAGTTGATAGTACAGTAACCATCTCCCCTGTCTTCACATCGGAAACACCGAGTATAAATCTAAAGTTTTTTTCAAGATTACTTGTACCGATAAGTTTACCTTGTAGATGAATAACCTTAGTATCAAGAGCTGCAAGTTCGGGAATATTCCATGTGTTATTACCAAAAGCAGGTTCTACATTTGCTTTTGTTAACTTATATCCAAATGGATACTCGACCTGAAGTTGAATATTTTTCACCACCTCTTCAGTGTTTGACTGTATTTCAATATCAAATGATAAATCTTGATTGTTAGTTACCTCTTTCACATTGGTAATCTTCGCAGTAACAGGAGAACCCGATATCACAACTCCAACGTCTTTGGTAGCATTAAATATATTTGAAGAATCAGGGATACTGAACTCTACTGCATAGTTAATATTTTTCTTAAGATTTTCCTCTCCAAAGAAAATAGCACTGACTTTACGACTTACAGTTTCTCCTGGGTGTATAGTTCCAACATTGATACGTTCATTTGTAAGAGGAACTGTTGCATCAGTAGCAGACATGGTTCCATAAGGATACTGTATTACAAGATCTGTTAATGTAAGATCTGTTGTATTTCTATTTGTAATATCGACAGAAAAATCATTGACCTGACCTGATCGGACTGAGATGGGACCAGAAACTGTTATATCAACTTTATCAGGTGAGACAGTGTTTGTACCTTTACGCAAAGACACATATCCATACCCAACTGCACCTAAAAAGAATATAAAGACAATAGTAAAAAAGAACATGGTAAAATTTACCCTACTCTTCTGTTCTTTACTCATCTTTTCACCTTCTCCATCTTTTGAAGAGTTAGAAGATGCCGGCTCAACCTTTTCTACTTTTTTTGTTATTGCATCTAGACGATTACCACCAACTGTTAAGACTGAAAACTCTGGATGATATACATCGGTTACTGATGGTTGTTCTGTGCTGACATCCTGTGGCGACTCAGAACCTAAGTGCGGATATATCTCTCGTTGAACTTGAGCAGCTGCATATCGTAATGTTACATCTGCTGATGCTAATTTTTTCTGAGTTTCTGCAGCACGCTTTGTAGCAAATTTGTCCGACAAAAAACTACCTACAGTTTCAGGAACATCTTCTGACGTCTCTGGTGCAGCAGGAGCCTTCTTTTCAAAAGATGTATTTATCTTTTTATGAGTAACCTCTTCGGCTGGACTATAGTGACCGTACAATGTTGATCCATGATGCACATAATTCTCTCGTGATAGTCCAAGCTTTGCTTCACGTTCCTCTTTTTCTCGTAAAGCTTGCAATCGCGCCTGTTTTTCATCTACCTCCTCCCATGTCTTTCCTACATCAAGATGATGTGCCTGAAATTCTCGTTCACGCACAGCACTCTCCTTACCTGTTGCTGAGGAGTATAGTTTTTTCTTTAGTTCTTCTACGCGTGTAGGCGCTTTCTCAGAGGCCTGATTTTTACGCACATCATCTTGATAATTTTGAGAGTTCATATACGTATATTGTACATGAACATGATACCTGATTGCTAGCGAGCGTGATCTTGTATCTTAGTTTTCATCTGTGTAACATCAAGATGCATTTCTAATATAGCCACATACAATGCAACATCAGACATAGATATATATCCTGTTATATCTATTTTTTCTACGAAACCTTGGAGACCTTTAACATAGACCATGAAAAAATCATTTACAGTATGTACCTCTGTTTGATCTTTTTTTTCAGAAACCATCCAAATAATAAGTTTACACATACGAAGAAACATCTGATATATATCTACATACATCTCCGTTCCATGATCATTTTCATCAGAAAAAAATAAACTTTCAGACTGCTTGAGAAAATGCACTACTGATTTTGATTGTATAAAAGAAAAGATACATCGAATATCGGTTAAAATAAAAAACTCTTTCCCCTTAACCATCGCCATATGCACAACTGCGTATTCTTGAATATTTGCTCGCAATTTTGATGTATGTTTACGAGCACCTTTTGCAATAACTCGAATATAACCAAATACAGGAGAAAAGACACGAAACATAAGATCATGCTCTTGTATGTTTTGTGCTCCTAACACTATGGCGTCTGTTTGATATATTGAATACGCCATATAGTATTTGTTTATTGTTTTATAACCTCAAGCGCATATGATGCTGCCGGAGAAACAGTGTATGATGCGACATTGGCGATGTCTGTAAACATATGCATATGTACATTGTAAATACGTACATAATCTTCTTGTAACCCTTCTTCAACATGAGCAACTACAGATATAGTATCAGTTGGAACTAAGTTAAGGTCTTTTCGTTTTGATTGTATTTCTCGAATCACATCACGTGCCAAACCTTCAATACGCAACTCTTCTGTTACTGTTGTATTGAGAGACATATGTTCATCTGTACTAACAATAATCTCTTTAATATTTAATTCGTCTTGCAAAATATGAACATGCACTTGTGCAAACACATCTCCTGGTAGAGATAGAGATTGGAGTGGTTGTCGAACTTTTATATTTGCCTTATTTCGTAGCGCCAAAACATGCTCAACAACATCTCTTGTCTTCTGCATACGCTCGATTGCTTCAGCAGATTCTTCTGATGAAAGTGTAGATGTAGCCTTAGGCCAGTTTTCAAGATGAACACTTTCAGCATATAGGCGACCAGATTCAGTATCAAAGTTTTTCACATACTGATGAATCTCTTCGGCCATAAACGGAGTTGCTGGAGCCATCAACCTAGCAACCGTCGCCAAGATATCTAGAAGAGTACGAGTAACAATCACAGCATCCTCATCATGTTTAAACCTATCTCGTGATCGACGTAAATACCAAGTAGAAAGTTCCTCGACAAACTGAAGGAGCGGTCGAAGCGCCTTATCTATTTGATATGCATCCATATACTCTGTCATTTCTATAATAAGAGTATTCATCTTCACCCCTATCCACGTATCGAGGATGGAATCACCATGTACCTTATGGTATTCAACATGTTGACCAATATCTTTTTTGCCATACATGTCTAAAAATGACATAACATTGATAAGTTTATTAAATAACTTATTTTGTATTTCTGTCAGAGCTTTTTCTGAGAAAGCTACTTCATCTGCGTGAACTATAGGAGAAGATAGTAAGAAATATCTGAGTGTATCAGCACCAAACTTTGCCACAATAGGCATCATGTCTGGGAAATTTTTCAAACTCTTACTCATCTTTCTACCATCTTCAGCAAGAAGCAATCCGTTTACCATAACATTATCGAATGGTTTTTTATCAAACAATGCAGTCGACATGATGAGCATGTGATAAAACCAACCTCGAGTCTGATCAAGTCCTTCAGCAACAAAATCAGCAGTTATAGTACGCGGAACATCTACCGATGTATTAAATGGATAATGTACAGATGCAAATGGCATACTTCCCGCGTCATACCACACATCAAGAACTTCAGGTAATCGAGTATATGTTTCTCCATCAATAGTAAACACGACTTCATCTATGTACGGTCGATGAAAATCTGCTTCAAAGTTTCCATTATGTGGAATGTATGCGAAGTTAAGTTTTCTGTATTGACCTGGTCGAACTTGTGTAATACCAGCATGAGTTGCCACAATATTTTCCAAAGACATACCTGTTGCAATATCTTCAGCTGCATATATACATCCTTCATGAGTTATGACAAGTATATGTTCATCTTTTTTCTCGGCATCAATCGCATATAACCACTTACCCATACGCATGCGCATATCGGCATATGATTCACCATGTGGAAATTGTTTATATATATACTCATACGGCGTAGTTCTATACGCATCATGCTCTGCACATACATGTCCATCAAGATCTCCAAAATCTTCTTCATGAATCTGTGATTCAACAACAAGTGGAATATCTTTTCCTGTTTTTTCTTTTATAACATCGCGAACAATCTCTGCAGTCTCTCGAGTTCTACGAAGTGGTGAATGATATATAACTGTTGGTATTGCCTTCTCTGCAATCATTTGCTCCGCACTACTCATCACTTCTTTTTTACCTTCTTCTGTTAATCCATGTCTTTCAGCATACTCTATATGAGAACTCATCACACCTTCAGTAAGATGTGTAGCCCCGCCATGTCGCATAACTGTATATGTATTGCGTCGAGTCTTATCACGAATCTCATCTAAACTACCAACACATATAGTCTTACCTGTTGTCTCTCCTTTCCATACAGGAAGTGGTGTACCCCAAAAACGACTTCGTGACACGGCCCAGTCTCGAACATTTTCCAACCACGCATTAAGACGCTTAGTCCCAATCTCTTCTGGATACCAATTGATCTTTTTATTTTCTTCTATCATTCTATCCTTAAGCGCAGTTGTTTTTATAAACCAACTTGTCGTCGCATAGTTTAACAACGGAGTTTTACATCGCCAACAATGTGGATATGCGTGAGTATATTTTTCTTTTGCAAATAAAAGACCGCGAGGTGCTAAGTATTTAATCACTTCAACGTCTGCTTTTTGAGTATCTTCAATAGGTTTTGCTTGTCCTGAAAAATCAGTTACTGACGGAGCAAATACACCTGTTGGTAATACGTGTTTTATAACAGGTAGATTATATGCCTGAGCAAGCTTCATATCATCATCACCAAATGCTGGAGCGATATGAACAATACCTGTTCCATCTGTATCCGTCACAAAACTTCCAGCATACACCTTCCACGCATGTTCTTTTTTCTCCACTGTTGCATCATTTGTATAATATGCAAATGGTGGAACATATGAAAGCCCAACAAGATCAGAGCCTTTTACCTCTTTCAAAACAGTATACACTTCCCCTTTTCCAGCATTCAATGTTTGTAATTTTTCTAGAGAATTTTTTGAAACAATAATAATCTCAGTTGCGGTTTCTGTTTTTATTTCAACATACACATAATCAATATCTTTTCCAACAGCTAGAGCAACATTACCAGGTAGAGTCCACGGAGTAGTTGTCCATGCAACGAAACTAGTTTTTTCTTGACCTACCACAGGAAAACGTACATATCCAGAAAGATCTGCAATATCTTTATACCCCTCTGTTACCTCATAGTTTGAAAGCACAGTTCCACAATGAGGACACCATGGCATAACCTTATACCCATCATATACAAGTCCTTTATCCCAAAGTTGCTTAAAAGCCCACACTCCTGATTCCATAAATGTTGCATCAAGAGTTCTGTAATCATGTTCCATGTCTACCCAACGTCCAAGTCGAGGAATGATTTCTTTCCAGTTCTCTCTAAATTCAAACACACTTGAACGTGCCACTTCATTAAACTTATCTACACCAAACTCTTCAATGTCTTTTTTCCCTTTAAATCCAAGCTTTTTTTCAACATGACTTTCTATAGGTAGCCCGTGACAATCCCATCCCCATGTTCGAGGTACGTGAAAACCTTGCATTGTCTTGTATCGAGGAAAGGCATCTTTAATAGCGGTTGGAAGCATATTACCAATATGCGGCAACCCTGTTGCATATGGAGGACCATCATAATATCGAAAAGACTTCCCGCCTTGTTCTTCTGTTGGGTTTTTATCTAGACTCTTTTGGAAAATATTATTATCTTGCCAGAACTTCAATATTGTCAATTCTCTCTCATTTGGAGTTTTCATAAGGGCTAGTATACATGATTTTCAATCATTTTGGGAGGGTTTTGGATGGGTTTTCATGATACATAAAACACCCTGAGACCGGACCATCTGAGGGTGTTTTAGTATAAAATCACATGCAAACTACATCTTCTCAACACTTCGTATGCCTAAGGCCCACAACCCCTTCTCGAGTATGGTGAGAGTTGATTGACAGATGGTTATAAGTCGCGAATCAACACCTGCTTCAGTAATAATTTTTGTATTTGCGTAAAAACTATTAAACTTTGAGGCTAGTTCAATCAAATACTGAGCAATATGCTGAGGAGCTGATTCATGTATAGCAGCAAAACATACATGCTCAAATCTATATAATGTTCGAAGTAACGTAAGAGTTTCTTTAGTCAATTCTTTAGCTGGTATAGCTTCAGTATCCACAACTTGCACCGCTTGATCTCCTGCTTTTTTAAGAACAGATCGAATACGAACTGCAGTATATTGAATATATGGACCACTATCCCCTTCGAGTGCGAGAGATTTTTCTTGATCAAAGATAATATCTTTTCTAAAGTTTTGTTTGAGGATTGTGAATTTAATAGCAGCCACTGCCACATCACGAGCTATGTATTCTTTCTCATCTTCAAACATATCTCGATCTTTCATCTTCTCAAGAGATGCCTCCATCATACTATACACAAGTTCATCTCCTGCAATGATCTTCCCCGTTCGAGAACTCATCTTCATATTTGCAAACTTCATCATGCCGTGACCAATATGAAAATTCTTTGAACCTACCTCTGGCATAACTGATGTAATAGCCTTTGATGTAACTTTAAAAACTTCATTTTGTTCATTGGCAGTAATGACATAACTTATATCATATGGCCATGCATCGTATTTTAGCTTTGCTAGACCCACCTCTTTTCCTTCATACGTTGGTAAACCTTTATTATTTATAAATACACGAGTATGTAAATCATACTTCTCCCCCTCAAAAACCACTGCCCCTTGTTCACCCTGTGTAAAAACTTCTGGATGAGCTAACACAATATCTCGCCCTATCGGACCAGTTACACTTTCGAAAAAATATTGATTAAACTTCGTTCCAAGTATCTCATACAATTCTTCAAATTTTTCAAGACTCCACTCTCGACCCTGATCATACATAGCACACACCTCGTCATCAGTTCGATCATACAATTTCTGATTCATATGTTCTATTTCTGAAATAGCATTCTTATACTCTTCACTCTCTTCACCTTTTTCTTTAGCTTCAGCTAATGCTTTGTTACCTGCAACATATGCAGCTCCTAAAAACTTTACTTTATCAGTAAGAGACACAGAATCATCTGGCCAAGATTCTTTCATAAAACGAACCCCCCAAAGTGTGACTGCAATATGTCTTCCAACATCACCTTGATATGAATATCGTTTTACTTCTGCTCCTGTTAATTCTGCAACACGAGATAATGACTCACCTATAGTATTAGACATGAGGTGTCCAATATGAAATTCTTTCATCGGATTCGGATCAGTGTATTCGTATGCAACTTTTTTTCCAGTAAATTTTGGATGTGTAATATGTGTCGGGATAGTAACATCAACCATAACAGGCAACCAAAAGTTTACATATCCACCAATCACCTCAACCTTCTCTACACGATTCTTGTCAAGATGAGTGTCAAGGTATACACCTAAATCCACAGCTATGGCAGTTGGGTTTTTACCTATTTTACCAGCAAGAACAAGGGCAATATTTGTATACATATCTCCTTTAGTTATGTCTTTTGTAATATCTACAATAAACATATCTGCTGTTATATCAGCGTTTTCAACTGTTTTTGCCCATGTAAGACAGATATCTTGAATATATGTAGAAACTGAAATCATGATTACAATATATAGTATATATGGATTGTTTGCTAGAGCAAGTCTATACTATACATTTACGCATGAACAACACATTCAGTTCGTAATATATCTTTAGATATCATGTGGCCTTCAGTATCTAACTCATAGACCACTACAACACCAAACAACATCTCAATATCTTTAACTGCATTATCTGGAATACGTTCAATATATTTCATGATTGATCGAATGGCATTACCGTGTGAGACCATCAATACATTTTCACCTTTTCGTAATCGTGGCAAGATTGTTTCAAGAAAAAAAGGAACAGTTCTTTCATAGACCATCTTCAATGTTTCCCCGTGTGGAATAGGGCAATCCCATTCTCTACGAACAATATTCCAGCCATCTTCTCCTAAAATCTTTTCCATATCCCATTTATTCTTACCTGTATAGTCACCGTAATCACGTTCGTTTAACGCGGATGAATGTTCTGTAGGAACATGAAACTGCCCTATCGCCTCAAGCATAGAGGACAGTGTTTCAATAGAACGTACCTGCATAGATGCATATGCATGATCAATAGTAATGTCTTTAATCAAAAGCCCCATCTCTTCTGATTTTTGAAAACCGTACTCGGTGAGATGTCTATCTCTCATACCTGTCCATAAACCTTTATGATTCCAGTCTGATTCATGATGTCGTACAACTATAAATTTTCCCATATATAATATAGTATACCTTATTTTTCAATATCAACTCTCTTTGCATCAAATTCTTCTTTAGTTATATCTCCGTTTGCATATCTTGATTTAAGGATAGTAAGAGGATCCCCTGTTTGTGGTCTCTGTTGTGAACCTATAGTATCTTGAGCAACTCTTCGAAGTACAGCCTCCTGTCTACTATCTTGTATAAACATTTTTTTAAATGCAAGGAATTTGAGAACATTCCAAAATAAAAAGACGGTCACAAAAATATTTACAATAAAAAATAAAAAAATATTACTCAATGATGGAGAAAAACCTAAAGACTTTGCGACTATTGAGCCACCGTCAAATAATGCCAAAAGAATAAGAGTGATTATAACCGTCTTTGCTGGTTTGTTGTAATTGATCATGATTATAAATTAACATAAAATCAGGTGGAGTAGTAGTGTGCGTATTTAAAACAAAAAACCACTCGTAGGTGGTTTTATGTCTGTTTGCGCGGTGAATGGGACTTGAACCCACGACCTCTCCCGTGACAGGGGAGCGCTCTAACCAGCTGAGCTACCACCGCATATGTGCCATTATACATATATTTAGATAAAATAAAAGGGTTCTAGGTATTTTATAAACAATATGTTAGTATCTTATACGTTAGTCGACGCATAGTCTCAATAACTTCATGGAGGAGTGGCAGAGAGGTCGATTGCACCTGTCTTGAAAACAGGAGGGCTGTCATGGTCCCGTGAGTTCGAATCTCACCTCCTCCGCAAAACTTGAAAAAACACCCTGTATGGGTGTTTTTTCTTATTGTTTACAACAATAAAAGAACCAGGCACACACTCGTGTACCTGGAACGAAGCTTGTAGCTTATCGATTATTTACCACAAATGCATACCATGCATTTGGTCTCAGCGGGTTAAACGGGAGCAGATCCACAATACATGATCCTGGTTTGTAACAAACAGAACACATATGATTCTCACGTCCTCCAAACGTGCTCGGTATAGGAGAACAGACACAATAATCACCATCTTTTCTCAAGTCAAGAACCGATGAGTCCACCAGATCTCGACAGATTGCAAACACCTCTCTCGGAGAGGCATCACGTAACCTTGTCTCTTTTTTAAAGGAATCTATCCAGTCGAGTCCAGAATCCAAACTTGGACAACTCACAAGAACGATATCACGTGTGACACACCCTTCTCTTGTTCCGCGATATTGAGTTGAGATAATCGGTTTCCTCACCAGATTATCATTGGGAGTTTTAGGTGCACATTCATCAATGCCCTTATTCCAAAGGATTTCCATATTTACAGGAACTTTTCTGAAGACATGCGCACGCGATTCAAACTGAGAGGAGCAATGAATAATGCGGTCAACTTGATTATTGGTTACTGCAGTATAAAAAGCTGGCTGATGATCAGAAAAAGTTTTCATAGTGGATAGATAATAGATAAAAGAGCTAAGCTGTTTATACTATAAAAAAACATATCTGTAAATAAAAACATTGAAACAGTCAACCACACACATTACCCTTGCCAAGAGTGGTATACTATATACATGAACCCACAAAACACTTCCACTGCAAACATTGGCAGATTTCAAGCGTCTTCTATGATCATTCGTCAATCATGGAATGTATTAAAACAAGATAAAGGATTGGCTTGGATTCCAGTTTTTTCAGGAATTGCCAATCTTATTATATTCGCATTTTTCACGACCTTATTTTTTATCATAACTAGAGGTGGCGGTCATTTTTCTGAAGCTATGGATCATAGAAATCTTGGCAACATTGGATCTATATTAGTTTTTCTATACTATATCAGTGTATTTTTTGTCACTAACTATTTTCTAGCAGGACTATATAGTATTGTTCATGGACGATTTGCAGGAAAAAATCTATCATTATCAAATGGTTTAACAGAAGCAAACAGACATATACATAAGATATTTATTTGGTCTGTTATATCTACTACTGTTGGATTATTACTTAAACTTATATCTGACAATTCTAAGCTTGTAGGAAAAATTGTCGCTGCGATATTTGGAGCAGCCTGGAACATCCTTACGTATTTTAGTCTTCCCTCTTTGATTATTGGTGAAAAGTCGGTTACTGATTCTTTTAAAGAATCAGCTGCTATGATTAGAAAAACTTGGGGTGAGACTATTATTGTTAATTTTGGCGTCAGTTTAGTTTTTGGTGCTGTATTCTTTCTTGTTACTGCGTTAACGGTCGGACTTATTATACTCATACCTCTTCCAGAGGTAGTTATAGTTATAAGTATTCTATATATATTGTTTCTTATAACACTCATTGTACTTTCATCAACATTGGGAGCCATCTTCAAACTAGCGTTGTATGAATACGCTTCAACAGGTGTTGTACCACAAGGTTTTACACCAGAGATTATTCAAGGAGCAATCGTAACACGCACATAAAATCATATGCGACCACTTATCTATGCTCTTATATCAGCAGTATTTGCAGCGCTTGTTGCCATCTTTGGAAAAATAGGACTTAAAGATGTTGATTCAACCCTTGCAACCACCATACGTTCGTTAGTTATGGCATCTTTTTTATGTATCGTAGCCATATCTCTTGGAAAAGGTACACTGCTTCATACTATTGATTCAAAAGCTATTACCTATATCATCTTATCAGGTGTAGCAGGAGCACTATCATGGTTATTTTATTTTTTTGCTATAAAAAATGGACAAGTAGCCGGAGTTGCAGCTATAGATAGAACAAGTATTGTTTTTGTCTTTATTCTCGCCGTCTTGTTTTTAGGTGAATCCTTTACATGGATGAAAGTTTTTGGAGCAGTATGTATAGTAGCAGGAGCTATTCTTATGGTCTTGTAGGAACACCGTTCCACAACAACAGTCTCCACTTTGGTTTACGGAACCAATATGTTGTATATGAACATATAACTACTCCAGCGTTATCCATTTCACTCTCATAACTAAGTCGAACGTAGTCACTCGCCTTCATTTTTTCACCATACAACATATAACAGACAAACATTTTTAAAAAGATTCCATGTGTTACCATAAGTAGCTTATTTTCAGGACGCTCTTCTATGTATTTTAAAAGATTTCGAGCTCGTTTTTTTAAATCAGTGAAGTTTTCTTCATCACTATATCGCAACCCATCTTCGTGAAATGAGTTATCGATACGATCCGTAATAGCTCTCACCTCGGGAGCATCTTTGTGTTTACCGATAATCTCTGTAGGATTTTTTCGTTCAGTTAACAGCTCAGAATATTCAACAGGCATGTTAAGTCTTTCAGCAATAATATGTGCAGTTTCAACAGTTCTCTCATATGGACTGGAAATAATTGCATCAAAATGTATCTTTTCATGAGCTAATCCTTCAGCAGTTGCACGTACCTGGCTTTTACCTTTTTGACTTAGGCCGCCTTCTCTTCCTTGGCGAATACCTTGCTCATTTAACAAACTTTCTCCGTGTCGAACAAAATAAACAATTTTTGTAGGCATATGATGTTATATTTTCTTTTTTAAATATGTAACCACAAATGGGAATACACTTACAATAACAATGATAATAGATATAAGAGTAATATGTCGCTCTAGAGATGGAAAGGTATTACTAAAAATATATCCAAGCATTGTGATACCAGTACCCCATACTATGCCACCAATAATATTATATGTTCGAAATGTCGCTTTCTTCATTTCCAAAAAACCAGCAAGAATAGGAGCAAACGTTCGAACAACCGGAACAAATCTACCTAAAACTAGAGTTTTTTGTCCATGTTTTTGAAAAAATAGTTTTGTCTTTTCTACATTATCTCTATGAAAAAATCTCTTAGAGTACTTATGTTCCATAAGAAACTCAAGATATGCGCCAACTCTATATCCAATCTCTCCACCGAGTATGGCTGCAGAGATTATAGCGACCAATGCAAAAGTTATATTAAAAAAACCTTTTGAGGCAAATATACCGACAGTAAACAGTAAACTATCTCCTGGTAGAGGAAAAAATATACCAGACTCGAGACATACAATAATAAAAATACCTATGTAACTATATTCTTTAATAAACGCAATAATATCAAGCATTGTATATAGTGTATCACAAAAAATAATCTTAATTCTTCCCCGCTACATACCCCGTTGTCCAACACAACTGGAGACTATATCCTCCTGACGGTCTATCTATATCAAGTAGATCACCGATAATAGAGACATTATCACATATTCTTGAGCTACATGTTTTAAAATCTATTTCTGTTAAGGGCACACCCCCGCTTGCAATAATAGCCTTATCTTCTCCAAGTAATCCACGTACAGTCATAGTCATTTTTTTCATCTGATCTATCAAATGCATACGTTCTTCTCGAGTCACCTGAGAACATACAGTTTGATCAGATATCCCAACCCTATCTAAAATAGATTGTACAATAGCTTCTGGTACAATATCTCCTACTGTATTTTTAATCATTTTAGATTTATGTACAGAAAATACATCTTGCAGTTTTGCATTGAGTGCCCCATGATCATATTCAGGAAGTAGATCAAGTTGAATAGTCACTTTCTTTTTTTCTTCGAGGAGATCGTTGATTTTTTTACTTGTATTTAACACTGTTGGACCAGTTATGCCAAAATGAGTACAAAGAATTCTTCCTTTTTTTGATACCACTTTTTCTTCATCTGCATATACTGTTATCTTCACATGAGGCAGTGTTATACCTTGTAGTTTTTTTACCCACGTATCTTGTATAACAACAGGAACCAATACAGGTTTGGGTATGATAACAGTGTGACCCATCTCTCGAAGCCATGGATATGCATCTCCTGTAGAACCAGTTTCAGGATGAGAAGTTCCACCTGTTGCAAGAATAAACTTGTGAGCACGGACCATATGCTTCACACCACCAATCTCTATTTCAAGCTGTTCCACATGGGTTGTATATGTTTCTTTTTTTGCGTCCGTTATAGTAAAACCAAGTACACGAACATCAAGTAACACTTGTACTCCAACTCGACTCATCTCTTCTACAAGCACATTATATACACTCCGCGCACTATCACTCACAGGAAATGTTCTACCTTCATTTTCAACCTTTGTATCCATACCTTTTGTATGAAAAAAATCTAGAGTCTCTCGTACGCCATATTGTGTAAAAGCTGAAAATAAAAACTTGTCACTGTCTTTATAATTTGCCAAAAACTTTCGCAGATCAAACTCAGAGTTTGTAAGGTTACATCTCCCACCTCCGGTGATCAATAACTTCTTACCAAGATGATTATTTTTTTCAAGAAGTAAAACACGTTTCCCTGCCCCACGAGCAGAGATTGCTGCCATCATACCAGCAGGACCTCCACCTATAACAACAGTGTCGTATGTGTTTAATATAGTATCTGATACGTGTTTCTTCATAATTAATACCGCTTTTTCCAACTATACCCTAAATACCCAAGCAATACCACACATACAATACATATCATAACAATACGTTGTAGACGCATATATATAGTAGGAGGATTTTTTGCAGATGAAGATGCGTGACTACTCTCTAGTTTATCTATGGTAACTAGAGTTGGTGTGACATTATGAATATATGCTAGCGTCTTTTGTATTTCATATTGAGGCGTGATGGCTGATGTATTTCCAATTAAAAAACGTAAAGACTGCACATCAACACCTTTATATGGAAAAAGTATTCCCATCTTTTGAGATGTTATATCAACCACATCCTCAAACTCAAAGGGTTCAGAACCACCGATATTCTGAGCAACGATGCGTACATATGGATATGTAAATACAGGAGTTTGAACAGTAAGATGTTCACCAACATATACAGGTGAATTAATACGATATATATTTCCTGTTGTAATAGTTTGCCATGTTGTATTATCTGTTGATCCTTGTATTGTAATGGCCTTATTAAAATTTGTAAGTTTTGAAGGAACATGCATTGTTACACTTGTGACTGCTTGCATATTATGTAGATATACATGTGCACCATCTGCAACAGTTCCACGAATATGTTCTACATCATCTTGTGTAGATGGAAATGTAAAATTTCCAGATATATATTGTTCTATACTGTTATTTGTTGATTCGGTTTGATTATCAAATCTCACTTTAGCTCCAGAAATAACAATTTGATTTAACAATGTATCATCATCCTCAAAACGAACTTTAATATACCGTGAGGCCATATTTGGAAAATCTATATCCATATCTTCAACAGAAAATCCTTGTGAATCTGTATAGTTATATACTATGCTTTTTTGTTCAAGCTCTTTCCAAGCAGGACTAGTCGCACCAAGTGATGTATCTGAAATATATACGTGTACTATTTTTCTAAAGTTTTTTGAGTTTTTCACCCTATCAAAATGTATACCAGTATACATCTGACCTTCTTTCATTGTATCCAACACCAATACACGCTCAGATGAACCTTTGTATGCCTGCATTGTTTGTTCCACTATAGCAACAGAAGTATATGTATTTTTTTCTTGTGTCTGTATATGTTGTTTTTGCTTTACAAGTACATAGGGGATTTCTTCATTTACTGAGTTTACAATTCGAATATCTCCGTAATCAGATTTATCTGATACATTCCATGTATGAGCATTGATCGGTAATATATACCATGCATCATCACCAGTTACAGAAACATCACCCACTGGTGTACACGTAGCAACAAAACTCCAATCTTGTACATGAAGAGGCACAGCCTGCACAGAAGATGCACAAACCATGAGAAAAAAGAAAAATAATAAACGAACTACTGACATACTATTTATATAAATTAGAGAGTTATAGTATAATCATAGCATGAGCAAATTACCAATCATATGGGAAGAATATCACTACTTACATTATGAGAAAAACTCTGACTGGAAATGGTCTGTAGGTATCGTATCTGTTACTATTGCCCTTATATCTTTCATGTTTGCAAACATAACTTTTGGCATATTGATTCTGATAGGTACAGGATCACTTCTCTTACACGCATTGCAACCCCCTCGATTACTTCGATTCGAAATCAACACAACAGGAGTACGTATCGATCAAGACAGTTGGTCTTTTTCAAAACTGAAATCATTCTGGATAGAAGACAACAAAGAATATCATATTCCTTCACGTATACTGTTTCAAACAGACGCCCTAGTCGCAACTATCCTAAGTCTACCCTTACCTATAGAGACAGATCAGCATGACATACATGACATACATGAAGAGTTGGTAAAAATTCTCCCAGAAAAACAAATCACAGAATCTTTATTCCAAAAAATCTTAGAATACTTAGGTTTTTAATGAAAATATAAAAAGCAATTCTCTTATAAAGAGAATTGCTTTTTTCATGGACATATGACAAAATACCCTTTATCCATAAGTGCTCTCGTCGTTCAATGGATAGGACATAACTTTGCGGAAGTTGTAATGTAGGTTCGATTCCTACCGAGAGCACTAACAGAAAATGCACCCCAAGGGTGCATTTTTCCATAAGCTCTCGAGCAAGCCAACTGCTTGGCTTGCTAGTAGGAATCGAAAGGACTTTGAGTCCTAATGTTCATGAATCTTCTTCCACCCATCAATCCACTTAAGAACCTCTGACACATATCGCTCATATGTTATGAGCTCAATATGATTTTTTCTAAACACTTGTTGATTAATAGGTTTATCTATCACCTCAACCTCAAGTGTATGAGGATCAAGTAATATATGTTTAATACCTAAAACTTTATGCATACCTACGAGTGGGGTCATATCCCATGGCGTCTCAAAACTTGGCTCAATGATAATCATACCCACCTCACCCTTCCATAATCTAGCCATTTGTATACCGATACTTCCATTTTCAATATTAATATCTGCATATATACCACCTCTCCGTTTGTATATAAGATCTTGAATAATCAAAGGATACTCCTCCGGATGTTTCCGTATACTGACACAGGTTGCTGATGTTTGTAATCCAAGAGTACTTTCTACTCCAAACCTTTTTCTTGTTGGTTTTTGATCTGGGCCAAAGTAATATAACTCCCCTGTATTGATATCACCAATACATACCGCATCAACTAATCCAAACTCATCAACATGTGCAATCATCGTGCCAACATTCATTGATTGTTTTCTTCCAAATGCTTTGGTTCCATCAAGTGGATCGATCGTAAAGTAACGACAATTACCACCAACTTTATGCAAACTTTCCTCACCAATAATCCCTTCGTCTGGAAAAAACTTTTCTATATACTCCTGATACATATTTTGAGCAGCAATATCAGCAGTCGTCACTAAATCAGTATCAAGTCCATCATATCCAGTTTTCCCCTCTGCAACAAATGTTGCAGTTTCTTTTTGAATAATATCTATAGCTTGAGTCGCCATAGTTATGAGATGTTGTGTAAGTGTTGTTTCCATATCTATGTTATACATCGTTATGAATTACACTGTGTTATTTATAGTATAAATTGCAATACATAATAGAGATATATAAAATATAACCTTTATACATAAATATATTTTGACATTTATATGTGTACTTTGTATAGTACATATATGAGTACAACCAAAACGCATACAGCATATATTGATACATTTGCAAAAATAGGATTATCAAAAATAGATACGTTGGTATATATAACACTGCTACAAAATCCTGATACATCACCAACAGAAATATCAAAACAAACAGAACTATATAGACCTTCTGTATATACAGCGCTTGAACGATTACAAAAACACAATCTTGTGACCATGTCATCAAAAGGCAAACGTATAACATACACTGCTGAATCCCCTACTCGACTAGAGTCTGTATTTAAAAAAGTTGAGCATGATTTTTTCAATGAAATAGAAGATTTACATCGCTTATATGATGTAAGTAAAAATAAATTATACGTATCTGTCGGATCTGGACCTCAAGCTATTAGAGACCTGTATAGCGATGTTGTGGATAAAACAGAGAAAGATGGTGTTTATTATAGATACAGCTCTATAGATAACAGAAAAATAACTCAAAAATATGTACCAAAAGATTATGAATATATACGCGATAAAAAACAGATAGAAAGATATATTATCACAGGTGCCCGCAACACACCTCGAAAACTACTAGGCAGATCAGTTAAAACCATTCCTGAAAAATATGATCTTTTTGAGGATTCTATAAATCTTGTTATATATGCGGATAAAGTCTCGATAGTTGACTACACCTCTGAATCAACCATTACTATCACCCACAAAAAATTCGCCGAATTTCAAAAAAAGATATTCAAATTATTGTTTGATAAAATATAACCTCGCGCTATACTTACTCCATGGAAACCATTAAACCATACCTCGGTATAACCTATCTCATATTTCTTATTGGGTTTTGGATAGGCATAGGGATTTTACTCTATCACCTGAAACGATTTGGTATAGGAAAACACACTAAGTATGTTTTCTACTTTATCTGTATAGTTTCTATACTATTGACCCTTATTACCACAGTATTTTATATAAATATTCAATAAACTTATATGAGCGATATTCTCGAAGAACTTACATTTGAAGGACAAAAAGAAGGTGAAAAATTGATTGTCTTTACAAGACAGCATTGGTATCTCATTATTGGATCAATCATCACCTCAATCATAGCATCTGTTCTTCCTATTATTCTTATTGTTTTTTCAGCAAATTTTATTGTAGACCACCCAGGATCTTCTGTGGTCTTTATGTTTTTTTGGATGATTTATCTTATGTGCATCTGGTTTGTGCTCATGTACAAGATAGTATTTCATATACTAAACATATGGATTGTTACCGACAGTCGTATTTTAGACATATGGCAAATAGGTTTTTTTAACAGACAAGTATCAGAACTTCACCTTGAATCTATACAAGATATATCGGTAAATACATCAGGTATTGTGCAGTCATATTTCAACTTTGGAAATATAGACATTCAAACAGCTGGAGTGTCTCAACATTTTACATTTGAGGAGGTTCCAAATCCTATTGAGATAAAAGATAAGATTATGGATGCTGCGAATGTATATGTTCAGCATCTAAAAAAGGATTAATAGTCCTAAGCACAAAAACACCACCCTCATCAGGTGGTATTTTTATTTGTAAACTAAGTGTTATTATTTAACAGCTTTCTTAACCATTGCATTCAATCTTGATTTCTTTCGAGCAGCAGCACCGTCTTTAATAGTGTTACCTTTCGCAGCTTTATCAAGTGCTTGATACGCTTTTGGAAGTAGAGCGTTTGCTTCTTTTACTTTTCCTTCTTTAACAAGTTTTTTTACAGCCTTAACTGCATCTTCTACAGTTTTCTTTCGGCGCAAATTAAAAACTTTTTTCTTTTCTCCTGAACGTAGGGCTTTTTTAGCTGATTTTGTGATTGGCATATGTATGTGTACTATATATTAATTATTTTCTTGAGTCAACTATAGTTTTCTCTACGTTTGGTGGTACCGCTTCGTATCGAGCAAACTCCATAGTATTTGATCCTCGTCCTTCTGTCATAGATCGTAGTTGTGTAGTGTAACCAAACAT
>CAZFNX010000005.1:0-35831 GCA_964520195.1 uncultured Candidatus Saccharibacteria bacterium | reverse complement strand
TTGCTATCCGAGAAGGAGGTAAAACTGTAGGAGCCGGAGTTGTAACAAAGATTATAGCGTAAAGTAGCAATATTTAAAGCCACGTACGCATTATAAACAAAAAATGCAGTGCACTATAATCTAGTCATTGCATTTTTTGATAAAATAGTGTAATATCCAAACTTATGTCAACCGCCATAAAAAGCACCACAAAAAAAACTAAATCAGCTGGAGTAGAAGTTACTTCAAAACTACGGATTCGGGTTAGAGCATATGATGCTCGATTGCTTGATACATCTGTAAAACAGATTGTAGAAACAGCATTAAAACACGATGCTATAGTGCACGGGCCAGTGCCTCTACCAACAGAGATTAAGAAATATACGGTTAACCGTTCAGCGTTTATTTACAAAAACTCACGAGAGCAGTTTGAATCACGAACACACCGAAGATTGATTGACATTATCAATCCGGGAGCAAAAGTGATCGACGCGCTTAAAAACATGACACTACCATCAGGAGTTAATGTAGACGTGAAGATGATGTAGTTAAACAAAAGTATTAATTCAACCTTACCATCCTTACATATGATCATCAGGCTTATGCCAAAGACTCGAGAGAGTTACTCGGCAAATCTACCTGCTCTGATATTTCGCTTCGTCGAAACATACTGTAAAGATACACAATAAACATATGAAGTATATCATTGCAACAAAAAAGAATATGACACAACTATTTGATGAACAAGGACGGGTATATCCTGTGACTGTTTTATCATATGGTCCACTTACTATTACACAAAAGAAAGTCAAATCAATTGACGGATATGATGCTGTACAAGTAGGTTTTGGAACAAAATCAGTTAATCAACTATCTAAAGCTGTAATCGCACATTCAGGTATTGCGGCTGATGCTAAAAAAGGCTTTGCACTTCTTAAAGAAGTACAAGGTCTTTTTGGTGAAAAAGGAGACGTTCTACCATTCGAGTTTGTATCAGGTGATGTTGTAACAGTTTCTGGAACAACAAAATCTAAAGGATTCCAAGGTGTTGTAAAACGATATAACTTCAAAGGAGGTCCTGGATCACACGGACAAAAGCACTCAGAAAGAGAGCGAGGTTCAAGTGGTGCTGGTGGTTATCAACGAGTATTTAAAGGAACACGTATGGCCGGACGTATGGGTGGTGATATTATGACCTTTAAAAATATGACTATAGTATCTGTGGATACAGCAAATAACCTTATATATGTTAAGGGTGCTGTTCCAGGTCGAAGAGGTACTGTTGTAGAAGTGGTACAAAAATAATTAGACATCGAACGTAACGCATTACAACAAATATATGACAAAAAACGCAACAAAGAAAACAACAACAGTAAAAGATCTTAACGCTCCTATTTTCTCTAAAGAGGGAAAGAAAGCGGGAAGTTTCGAGCTTCCAGAATCATGTTTTGGAGTTTCTTGGAATGGAGACCTTGTTCATCAAGTAATCACATCACTTCAAACATCTGCTCGACATCCATTTGCTCACACTCGAACACGAGGTGAAGTTTCTGGAGGAGGAAAGAAGCCTTGGAGACAAAAAGGTACAGGACGAGCTCGACACGGTTCAACACGTTCACCTATCTGGGTAGGAGGAGGTGTGGCTCATGGTCCTCGAAATGATAAAAACTTTGATCGAAAGGTTAATAAGAAAAGTAAAGATAAAGCTATTGCAACTATTCTTTCTAAGAAGTTTGCAGACGCTGAAGTTATTCTTCTTGATACATTTTCACTTGCAACTCCAAAGACTGTTGAAGTAAAAAACCTTATTGCAAATCTTGCACAAGCCGATGCTTCATTTGCATCACTTGCGTCTAAGAAGCATAATGCTGCTCTCATTGTTACTCCATCTCACGATGTAAATACTATTCTTAGTGCGCGTAACTTTAAAAATATTGAAGTACAACCAGTTTCAAGTATCAACCCTCTTGTTGTTTCAAAATACAAATACATAGTTTTTGTATCTCCAAAAGAAGCAATCGAAGGACTTGTAACAAGATTTAATAAAGCATAAGCAACTTAGTTATAAGTAAATAAAAACGTATGAAAAAAGAAACATATATCATCAAACCAAGAGTTACTGAGAAAGCGATAGTAAGTACAGATAAAAACAAGTATATATTTGTTGTATCTAAAAATGCTAACAAAGATAATCTCGCACAAGAGGTGAAAAAGACATATAAAGTTACTCCTACAAAGATTAACATTGTAAATACAAGTGCTCGAACAATTATGCGAAGAGGTCGACCAGGTCAAATCTCTGCATTTAAAAAAGCAATTGTAACTCTTAAAAAGGGAGACAAAATAGATATCGCATAAAAAGGGAGACAAAATAGATATCGCATAATAATTAAAGCCTAGTATACATAATTAAAATATAAATATATGAAAAGATATAGTCCACGATCAGCATCAAGAAGAAATATGGTTACCATACCATATAAAGAGATTTTGACTACAAGTACACCTCATAAGGCTTTAACAAAAGGTCTTAAGAAAAACGGTGGAAGAAACAACACTGGTCGAATCACAACTCGACATCAAGGAGGTGGAAATAAGAAAAATTTCCGAGAAATTGATTTTACATATGATAAGAAAAACATTCCAGCTAAGATTGTTTCTGTAGAGTATGATCCAAATCGAACAGCGTTTATTTCACTTGTACAATATGCTGATGGTGAAAAACGATATATTATCGCTCCACGAAGTATTAAGGTAGGAGACACTTTCCTTGTTGCTGAAAAAACAGAAGTAAAACTTGCTTCTCGAATGACATTGAAAAATATTCCTGTAGGAACAAATATTTATAACATAGAAATCAAACCACAAGGAGGTGGAAAGCTTGTGCGATCAGCAGGTAACTATGCTCAAATCGTTGCTCATGATGCTGGATACGCACTTATCAAGATGCCTTCAACTGAAGTTCGAAAGGTTATTGATACTGCTTGGGCATCTGTTGGAGAAGTTTCAAATGAAGAAAGTCACCTACAAAACTTTGGTAAAGCTGGAAAGAGTCGATGGAAAGGTATTCGACCAACAGTACGAGGTACAGCCATGAACCCAGTAGATCACCCACACGGAGGAGGTGAAGGACGACAAGGACGAGGACGAAGACGAGCTATCTCTGTATACGGTAAGCCAACTGGTAAAGGACAGAAGTCTAGAACACCTAAGAAGTACTCTAATCGCCTTATTGTTTCAAGACGAAAGAAGAAATAAAAATAATCATAAAATCATTACTACCATTGACTAAATCGCAATAAATTGCTAATATCAATAGACACAAAAGACAAAAAATATGACAAGATCACTCTCAAAAGGCCCATATATAGCAGAAAAACTTCTAAAAAAGATAGAGGGTAAAACTCCTACACAAACTGGTGTTATTAAAACATGGTATCGAAGTAGTGTTATCTCACCAGAGATGATAGGTTTTACATTTGGCGTACATAACGGTAAAACTCATGTTGAGGTTCTTGTGACTGAAGATATGGTAGGACACAGACTTGGTGAATTTTCACCTACACGTAAGTTTACACGTCACGGAGGTAAGATGCAGAAAGAACAAGATGCTGCTAAAAAAGAAGCTGAGATTGCCGCCGCTAAATCAGCCAAAGCTGCTCCTGATGCCGCTAAAAAGAAATAATCTAGTCATCAATCATTCAATCATTTAAATTTATGAAAGCAATACTTAAAAATTATCGACAATCACCTAGAAAAGTTCGTTTAGTAACGGATCTTGTTAAGGGTAAAAAAGTTGATCAAGCATTACAACAACTTACATTTACTCCAAAAAGATTTGTTCCTGTTCTTAAAAAGTTACTTGAAAGTGCTATCGCAAATGCTGTACACGCAGGAGTAGCTAAAGATACACTTAAAGTTAAGAACATTACAGTTAACGAAGGGTTTGTTTTGAAACGAATGATGCCTCGAGCTCGAGGAGTGGGTGCTCGTATTAACAAGAGAACATCACATATTGAGGTTACTCTTGGTTTAGTAGGTGCTGAAAAAGCTGCTCAATCAACAAAAGTAGTAAAAACTACAAAAACAACAACTACAAAGAAAGCAAAAAAATAATTCAACATATAATATACACATCATATGACAAAAATTGTTCATCCGTACGCACATAGACTTGGTATCACAAAAGATTGGAAATCTCGATGGTTTTCACTTAACAGTGATTTTCGAAAGCATTTCAAAGGAGATATTCTTATGAGAGAGTGGCTTGAGAAAAATCTAAAAGGTCAATTTGTTGGTCTTATAGAAATAGAGCGAACTCAAAAGACAATCAAGGTGATTATTAACACATCACGACCGGGTATTGTTATTGGAAAAAGTGGTGATGGTGTTATTAAGATCAAGGCTGCACTTGAAAAAATACTTGTTAAACAAGCTGGAGAAGTTAAGCCAAATCTACAAATTGAAGTTGTTGAAATCAAAAATGCAGAAGCAAATGCTGCTATCGTAAGTCAAATGATTGCAGAAGGTATTGAAAAGCGTTTGCCATACCGACGTGTGTTGAAACAAGTTGTTGAGAAAGTTATGGCGGTTAAAGATATTCAAGGAGTTCGTATTTATCTTGGAGGCCGACTAGGAGGAGCTGATATGGCGAGAAGTGAAGAGATTAAACGAGGACGAGTTCCTCTACAAACTCTTCGAGCTAATATCGACTTTGCTCGAAACAAAGCACACATGTTGTACGGAGATATCGGTATTAAGGTTTGGATTTATAAAGGTGATATCTTTGATAAAGGATTATCGAGATAATCATTTACATTACATAAATATTAATTAAGATACATATATGTTATTCCCAAAAAAAGTAAAACATCGAAAATGGCAAGTTACTCGACGCAATCCTAAAGTGTTGGTATCTAAAGTTGAAACACGAGGACTTACACTAGCTAACGGATCTCACGGTCTTATGGCTGTGACACAATCACGTATAACTTCAAACCAGATAGAGTCTGCACGAAAAGTTATTGCAAGAACTGTCGGTAAAACAGGTCGGGTATGGACTCGTATTTTCCCAGATAGACCTTTTACAAAAAAGGCTGCTGAAGTACCGATGGGTTCAGGAAAAGGAGAGCCAGAAGGATTCTGTTTTGAGACATATGCAGGTCGTATGTTGTTTGAAGTTGATGGAGTAGCTCCAGAGATTGCAAAAGAAGCATTTAGAAAAGCAAACTCAAAACTTCCAGTAAAGACAAAAATGGTATCACGATAATATAAATTTACACACAATATATGCAAAAAACAGCAACATCAAAAAAAAGAATACTCGAGGGAACAGTCGTATCTGACAAAATGAAAGATACTATCGTCGTAAAAGTTGATAGATATGTCAAAATGTCAAAGTATGAAAAATTTGTCACAGTTTCAAAAAAATATAAAGCACACGATGCTGGTAATACAAAGAAGATTGGTGACATTGTTAAAATCATAGAGTGCGCCCCAATATCAAAAGATAAAAGATTCACCCTTGTGAAATAATACATAACCATAAACATTTAGATAAAATATATGATACAAGCACAATCAATAGTAGCAATAGCAGATAACTCAGGCGCAAAAATAGGGCGAGTATTTAAAGTACTTGGTTCTTCAAAAAAGCGATATGCACATATCGGCGATACTGTTATCCTTGCTGTTCAAAAAGCTGAACCTCGAAAGGGAGCAAAAAGAAAAGATGTTCATAAAGCAGTTGTTGTTCGAACTCGAAAAGCACTACGAAGAAAAGATGGTTCGTATGTTCAATTTGACGAGAATGCAGTTGTACTTATTGATAAGACAAAAGGTGAACCAATAGCAGGTCGTATTTTCGGTCCAATTCCTCGAGAGATTGCAGAAAGAGGATATCAAACTATTGCATCTAAAGCACCTGAAATAGTGTAAGTAGCATTTATAAACATAACATTGTAACGATACTAGAAATATATGATAAAAAAAGGACAAAAAGTAAAAATACTTGCAGGAGACGATAAAGGCAAAACAGCTTCTGTTTTAAGGGTGCTTGTTAAAGAAGGAAAAGTTCTTGTTGAGGGAATAAACCTAAAAAAAGTTCACCAAAAACCAACAAAGGTTGGTGCTAAGGGACAAGTAGTAGAGGTTGCAACACCTATACATATATCAAACGTATCAGAAGTCAAATAATTTATATAAAACATATGGCACACATAACAGTAAAAGAAAAAGCAAAAAAAGCATTTGAAAACCTTAAAGGAGATTTCAAATACACTAACAAACTACAAGCTCCTCGAATAGAGAAGGTTATTGTAAGTACAACTATTGGATCTGTAAAAGATAATAAAAAGAAAGAGCTTATGCTTGATCGTCTTACAAAAATAGCTGGACAAAAACCAGTTACAACAGAGGCTAAAAAATCTATTGCTACTTTTAAACTCCGAGCAGGTGATGCTTCTGGATATAAAGTAACTCTACGAGGCGAGAAGATGTGGTCATTCTTAGAGAAAGTTGTAAACATTGCATTTCCTCGAACAAAAGACTTCCGAGGTATTGCAGCTACAGGAGTTGATCCTATGGGAAACTTTTCTTTCGGTATTAAAGAGCATACTGTGTTTCCTGAGACTTCAGATGAAAGTATTCAAGATATCTTTAGTCTTGGAGTAACAGTTGTAACAACAAGTAAGAAGGCTAAAGAGACTAAAGCACTTCTTGATACTCTTGGATTCCTGTTTAAAAAAGAAGAAGACAAAAAATCAAAGAAATAAAATAATATACATACACATATATGGCAAAAAAATCAGTAATAGAACGAGCAAAAAAAACACCAAAGTTTAAAAGTCGAGTAGTTCGACGATGTTTTAAGTGCGGTAGAAAACGAGGATATATGAGAGACTTCGATATGTGCCGAATCTGCTTCAGAGAGCTTGCAAATGAAGGTATGATCCCAGGTATTAAAAAATCTTCATGGTAATCATAAACTCAAACCAACTATAAGAAACAAGAAAACGTAAATATAAATATATGAATCACGGAATATCACAAATAATAAATAACTTGAAAACAGGTAATCTCGCAGGAAAAGAGACTATTACTTTTGGTTTTTCAAAATTTAGACAAGCTGTACTTGAAAAGTTGTCATCACTAGGTTTTGTTGGAAAAGTAAAAGTTACTGGAAATGCACCTATTCAATATCTTGAAGTTGAGATGAAATATGATGAAGATGGAAAGCCTCGTATTACAGCCGTACAACAGCTATCAAAATACTCAAGACGAGTATATGGTTCATATCAAGATGCTCACCAAGTAAAAAACGGATATGGAGCACTACTTGTAAGTACACCTAAAGGAGTATTGTCAGATAGTGAGGCAAGAGCACAGAAAGTTGGAGGAGAGTTTCTCTTTAAGATCTGGTAATCAGATCGGGGCACAGGAGCGCCTTGCATAAGCTAAAGATCTTCTACTTTATAAGTTACATACTGCAAAAGTACGAATAATTGCCTTAGGGCACAAGAAAATATATGTCAAGAATCGGAAAACAAATACTACACATACCTGCAAACACAACAGTCGCCGTTGATAACGGTGTTGTTACTGTTAAGGGTCCAAAAGGAGAAATCTCAAAGAAAATATTACCTATAGTTGATGTTATTGTTGAGGGGGACAAGGTGTCTTTCGTTCATAAACAAAATACATCTTTTGGTAGATCACTTTGGGGAACATACGCATCTCATGTTAAGAACATGATTGAAGGTGTTAATACTCCATTTACTAAAAAACTCATCCTCGAAGGAGTTGGATACAAAGGTGATGTTCAAGGAAAAATCCTTAACCTTGCTCTTGGTTTTTCTCATCCTGTTAAAGTTGAGATACCTGCACAAGTTACAGTGACAGCAGATAAAGGAGTCTTTACATTTACAAGTGTAGACAAAGAAGCTGTTGGTGGTTTTGCTGCAAAGGTTCGATCACTCAAGAAACCTGAACCGTATAAAGGAAAAGGCTTTAGATATGACGATGAAGTTATATTAAGAAAACAAGGTAAAAAAGCTGCCTAGGTCAATTTACATTTAGTACATATATAAAAATACACATATGAAAAAAATATACCTCTCAAATAGAGACAGAATAAAAAATAGAATACGATCAAAAGTTTCAGGAACAGCAGAACGACCACGTCTTACTGTATTTAAGTCAAATAAATACATCTATGCTCAACTTATAGACGATGTTGCTGGAAAAACTCTTGCGCAAGCAAATTCTGCATCATTAAAGTCTACTAAAATGGATGCGGCAATAGAAGTGGGGAAAAATATTGCAAAAGAAGCTAAAGCAAAGAAAATCACTAAAGTTGTATTTGACCGAAACGGATATATCTTTACAGGACGAGTTCTTGCTCTTGCTACTGCAGCCCGAGAAGCTGGACTAGAATTTTAATTAAAACAATAGTATATATAGATACATACACAAAAATATGACAGATACAAAAGATACAACACAAATAGAAGGAAATACAGAGGCTTCTGTAGCTCCTACACATGCTGAAGGAGAGCAAAAAACTTTCCGAAAGAATCCTCGACAAGACAGAGGTGGTGATCGACGTGGTCCAAAACGAGAGCCGAAACCAAAGCCTGAATTTGATCAAAAAATAGTTGATATACGAAGAGTGACTCGTGTAACTTCTGGAGGTCGAAAGTTTAGTTTCGCCGTAGCTGTGATTGCAGGAGATAAAAAAGGCCGAGTAGGCTTTGGTACAGGTAAAGGTCTTGATACTGCAGCTGCTGTTGATAAAGCATATCGAAAAGCAAAAAAGAATCTTATTAAAGTTCCACTTACAAAAGAAGGTATTATTCCACACGATGTGTCTGCAAAGTTCTCAAGTGCACGTGTTGAAATACGACCAGCTCCAGGAAAGGGAATCGTAGCAGGATCATCTGTTCGTGACGTGATTGAAATAGCTGGTATTAAAGATGTTATCGGAAAACTACGATCAGGTACAAAAAACAGAATGAACAATGCTCAGGCTGCTATCCTTGCTCTCTCTAAGCTTTCATCTACAAAAAAAGTAAAACATTTAAAGTAAACATATGCAATTACATACACTTAAAAGAAATACACAAAGAAAAACAAAACAACAAGTAGGTCGTGGAAGTAAAAGAGG
Source organism: uncultured Candidatus Saccharibacteria bacterium (assembly GCA_964520195.1). Taxonomy (GTDB): domain Bacteria; phylum Patescibacteriota; class Minisyncoccia; order Phycocordibacterales; family CAIZLB01; genus CAIZLB01. The sequence goes on along the minus strand of CAZFNX010000005.1, from coordinate 26,689 downwards.
AAAAACTTCTGGACGAGGACAAAAAGGACAAGCTTCTCGAGCTGGACGAAAGATGCGTCCTGAGATTCGTGAAGTTATCAAGAAGATTCCAAAACTTCGAGGACGAGGTAAAAACATTAACAAATCTTTTGAAGTTCGACCAGCTATTGTAAATCTGCAAGACCTTACAAAGGTTCCAGCAGGAACAGTGCTTACTCCAAAAACTTTTGTTGATCTAGGGCTTGTTCCACTTTTTAAAGGTAAAGTGCCATCTATCAAAGTTCTTGGAACTGGAGAGATTACTCAGGCATTAACATTAAAAAAAGTTGAAGTATCTGCGTCTGCTATTGAAAAAATAGAAAAAGCAGGAGGAAAAGTATATGCTATCTAAACTAAAAACAATATTTACTGAAAAAACTATACGTAATCGAGTACTATTTATACTCGGCATGCTTATAGTTTTTCGTGCATTATCAACTATCCCAGTACCTGGAGTTAACACTCTTGCACTTGAGCGATTTCTGGGAGACAACAGTTTCTTCCAAGTTCTTAACTTGTTCTCTGGAGGAGGTCTTTCAAGTCTATCTATATTGATGCTTGGAATAGGGCCTTTTATTACTGCATCTATTATCATACAGTTGATGACAATGGTGTTTCCTCGTATGAAAGAGTTGCAATCAGAAGAAGGACAGGCTGGCAGACAAACATTGTCACAATATAGTCGAATGCTTACAGTACCTCTTGCTCTTATACAGACATTTGCACTTGTGTCTATTATCAATAAACAATCTCCAGATGTGTTTGGCACTCTTACAACATTTGGATTTATGCAAGTTGCTATTATCGTAGTTGGTGCATCAATGCTTCTTATGTGGATCAGTGAAAGACTTACAGAGTTCGGTATTGGTAATGGTTCATCTGTTATTATTGCTGTAGGTATTGTTTCTGGATTTCCACGAGCTGTATCACGTATTATTTCTACATATGATGCTACTCAAGCACCAACACTTATTGCTATTGTAGCTGTTGTTATTGCTGCAATCGCTGCAATCATTTATGTTACAGAGGCTGAGCGACTTATCGAAGTTACATATGCTCGACAGGCTCGATCTATGGCAACACAAGGAGCTGGTGGATCAAATAAATCATATATTCCTATACGGCTTAACCAGGCTGGTGTTATGCCAATCATCTTTGCATTAACTCTTTTGATGTTTCCATCATTTATTGCAAATGTAATGATTACATCTAAGGTTGAAATGATTAAAAACATTGGTTCATTTGTATATGTATGGTTGCAAAATAATCTAGTGCACGGTGTACTATACTTTATTCTTGTATTCTTCTTTACATATTTCTACACAGCGATTACTTTTGATCCTAAGAAAATATCAGAAAATCTACAACGAGGTGGGGCATTTGTACCGGGTATTAGACCAGGTGATGCAACTATAGATTATTTGTCACGCATTGTAACAAGAACAACTTTGGTTGGAGCACTCTTTTTGGGTGTGATTGCTATATTGCCAAGTATTGTTCAATACGCAACAGGTATTGCTACAATTACTATTGGTGGAACTGGAATTCTTATTGTTGTATCTACTATCATTGATATGATTAAAAAGACAGATGCTCAGATTGGTATGAGAGAGTATTAATCTTATTTCTAATGTATAATTAACCTATGCTTCCACAAACAATCATATGCATAGGTCGTTCAGGTTCTGGTAAAGGTACTCAGATAGAGTTGCTGGAGAAATATCTTCAAAGTAAAAATCCTGTTATTAAATCTATACATATAGAAACAGGTCAATACTTCAGAGGATTTATTGAAGAGTCAAGTTTATCTGCACATCTAGCCAAAAAGATTTATCTTGAAGGAAAAAGACAGCCTGACTTTTTAGCTATCAGTATGTGGGGATATGTACTGTGTAAGGATTATACAGGGAAAGAGACGTTGATATTTGATGGTGCTCCGCGATCACTTTCAGAAGCTCATGTGGTTGAAGATGCTTTATCTTTTTATCAGAGATTTGATACAACATCATGTGCAAAACCTAAAGTTATATATTTAGATGTTCCTCATGATTGGTCTATGAAGCGGATGGATGATAGGCATCGGATTGATGATAAAAAAGAAGCTGAAGAGGTGAGATTGTCATGGTTTGAAACTGAAGTTATGGGAGCTGTTCATTTCTTTGAAACTAATCCTAATTTTGATTTTATACATATCAAAGGGGATAGAAGTGTTGAAGAGGTACATGCTGATATTGTGTCTCATTTTGAATAAAAATTGAGGCATGTATGACGGAAAACTAATATGCATTCATCATTAATTACAATATATACAGAAGATGAAATAACTCGCCTACGTGAAGGTGGGGCTCTTTTGGCATCTATACTACAAACACTCAAAGCTGAAGTAGTAGCAGGTATGTCTACTGAGTATATTAACACTCGAGCCTTAGAACTTTGTGAAGCACATGGTGCAACAGCAGCGTTTCTTGGATATGCACCAGAAGGTGCAAAACGAGGGTTTCCGGCTGCATTATGTGTATCTGTAAACGAAGAGGTTGTTCATGGTATTCCAAATGAACAGCCCAGAATCTTGAAAGATGGTGATGTAGTGGTTCTGGATATGGGTTTACTATACAAGGATTTATATACAGATAGTGCGATTACTGTAGTTGTTGGAGGTAATGATAAAAACCCTACAGGTGCCGAGATGATTAAGGTTGGAGAGCGGGCATTATATGCAGCGATAGATATGATTAAGCCTGGTGTTCGTACAGGAAGTGTAGGAGCTGTTATAGAAGAAGTTGTGCAGGCATCTCATACGCATGCACATAAGTTTTCATTACCATATGAACTCGGAGGTCATGGTATTGGACATAGAGTTCACGAAGATCCATTTATGCCAAATTTTGGTAAAAAAGGAACAGGACCTATTCTTCGTGCAGGAATGGTTTTGGCAATAGAACCTATTTTGACAGAAAAAAGTCCACGTATAAAGATGGCAAAAGATGGGTATACATATATAACTTCCGATAAAGGATTAAGTGTTCATGTTGAACACACTGTTGTTGTTACGGATCATGGGTGTGAGATATTGACTCGTGTATAATTTTTTTTAAAAATACAAGCGCAGAGTAAAGACATATTGTATACTTATATGTGTATACACAATTATGTCTCAATCAACATTTGAAGATGTACAACAGAATATAAATCAAAAATCTTTTGGTGAGCAAAAGAAGAATTCTTTTTCATCTCTTGAGGAAGAGTTGCAATATTTGCGTGAGAAAGTTCAAGCTCATGAAGCAGAACAAAACATGAGTGTTGGTGCAAAAAAAGAACAGCATGCAATCATACAAGAAGAGTTGAGAGAATATCAAAATCATACAGGAAGAGACTTGTTGCATGAGTCATATGCAATCAAACCATCTGAACAAGAAAAACAAAGTAAAGAAATAGTTTTAAAACTTTCTCCAGAAAGACATGATAAAAACATGGAAGAGTATTTTACTCTCATGGAGTCTCAAGGTATTCATAATGCGTTATCTGTTATTCGTGGTATTCATAACCCTCATATAGAAGATGATTTTCATAGATTTCTTGTTGAATATATAAAAGCTGGATTATACCCAAAAGGATTACATGAAGGTGAGCCGCTGGAAAAGGCTATTACACATACGTTATATGAGGTTTCTTTGCCTGATACTCGGCACGATGGAAAAGATAAAGAGAGGCCTTTAAAAGAGCTCCTGTCTGCCATGGAGCAGTTTTATGCTGGTATGATGTCTATCTCTGAAGCCGGAAAAAAGCAGGGTGATAGTAAAAATCATATGACTGTAGAGCTTGCTGTTGCTCAAGATAGTGAGGAGTTTATCTTTTATGTATCGATTCCAAATGCAAAGACTGATTTATTTGAAAAGCATATTCTTTCTGTTTTTCCCGGAGCTAAGGTTGAGATTCAGCATGATGACTATAACATCTTTAATGTAGATGGTATCCACGCTGCCTCAGTTGCATCATTTTCAAAAAATGAAATCTATCCAATAAAAACATATGACGAGTTTGATCATGATCCGTTAAATGTTACTTTGAATACACTTTCAAAAATAGCCCGAGAAGGTGAAGGTGCTGCTGTTCAAGTTGTTTTTAGTCAGGTTGGCGATTATTATACAAAACTTTTTAAAGAGTCTTTGGATAATATACGAAAAGGAGATAGCTTAAAAAAAGCTATAGATATTCGACATACTATGTGGGGGCACTTTACAAAAGCAGCAGGTGAGTTAGGAAAAGAATTTGTTGCCAGTGCTCTGTCTAATGGTTCTGATGCTAAAGACAAAAAAGAACATGTTGTCGATCAGATAGCTCTTGATCAAATTACTAAGAAAATAAGTACACCGATTGTAGAATCAAATATTCGCATAGTTACTTCTGCTCGTGATCGTCTGCGGGCAGAACAAATGCTCTCAGACCTTGAATCTAGTTTCAATCAGTTTACCAATGCTCTTGGAAATGGATTTGTATGGAAGAGGGCTGACAAAAAACATATTGATGAATTGTTGCATAATTTTTCATTTAGAATGTTTGGTAAAGATGAGATATTGCCAATATCTATAAAGGAGTTATCTACAGTTATGCATTTTCCTGTATCTTCAGGAACTCAAGCTCCACAGTTAAAACAATCTAAGGCTGGAACAGCACCAGCTCCTCTTGATCTGCCTCGAGAAGGGGTTTTGCTCGGTAAAAACATTCATCGCAATATCGAGCAAAATATTTACATGGCGCCTGAAGATAGATTGCGTCATATGTATGTTATTGGACAGACAGGTGTTGGTAAATCAAGTATCTTGAAAAATCTCATCATGCAAGATATTAAAAATGGTGATGGTGTGTGTTTTATAGATCCCCATGGTTCAGATGTACAAGATATTCTTTCAAAAATACCGAAGGAGCGTTTTGATGATGTTATATATTTTGATCCATCATACACAGAACGGCCAATGGCCCTCAACATGCTTGAATACGATCCGTCAAACCCAGAGCAGAAGACGTTTGTGGTAAATGAGTTGTTTAGTATTTTTCAAAAATTGTATGGTGGAGTTCCAGAAAGTATGGGGCCAATGTTTGAGCAGTATTTTAGAAATGCCACAATGCTTGTAATAGAAGATCCTTCAAGTGGATGTACTTTACTTGATGTGTCTCGAGTTATGGCTGTCAAAAGTTTTCGTGATATGAAAGTTTCTCGATGTAAAAACCCTATCGTCAGACAGTTTTGGGTTGAGATTGCTGAAAAGACAAGTGGTGAATCAGGTCTTGCAAACATGGTTCCATATATTACATCAAAGTTTGATGTATTTCTTGCGAACGATATTATGCGACCCATTATCGCTCAGGAAAAATCTAGTTTCAATTTTAGAGAGATTATGGATAATAAGAAGATTCTTTTGGTTAACCTGGCTAAGGGTAAACTCGGAGAAATAAACTCAAACCTCATAGGTCTTATTATTGTAGGCAAGATACTTATGGCAGCATTGTCTCGAGTTGATTCATTTGGAAAAGATATGGCTCCTTTCTATCTGTATATAGATGAGTTTCAAAATGTTACTACGCCGTCAATCTCAACCATACTCTCTGAAGCAAGAAAGTATAAACTTTCTCTTACTGTAGCCCATCAGTTTATAGCTCAGCTTGATGATAAGATAAAAGCTTCTGTGTTTGGAAACGTAGGAAATATGGTTGTGTATAGAGTTGGTGCAGAAGATGCGGAGTATCTTGAAAAACAATTTACTCCAACCTTTACCGCAAATGATATTATGAATATTGATAACTTCAATGCATATGTGAAGATGTTGTCTCATGGAAAACCTACAAAACCATTTAATATTCGCATGATGCCACAAGAAAAAGGTAATCCAAATATTGTAGAAAATCTTAAAGAACTTTCATATCTTACATATGGACAAGATCGTCAGGTGGTTGAAGAAAATATTTTGGCAAAATACAAAAAAGAAGAACCTAAGAAACCTGATGTGTCAAAAAATAGTTTTGGAGAATTCTAAGGGTGTTGACTGGCAAAGTTGTGAGTCTTAGGTTATACTATTTGCTCGAACAATCGAATCGATATATTATTACATTAATCTTATTTAATATCCCGTGAACGTAATACATATTACAAATTCATACACATTGTCAGATAAGAGGGGACAGGAGATATATCATGCTGTTTTTTCTGTGGTTGATTATAAAAGTTTTTTTCATACAATACGAACAAAGAAATTTCACATACTACATATTCATGCTGTAAAAAAAGAACTTTTTACTGTATATGCATGTATTGCCCGAGCGTGTGGACTTAAAGTTGTGGTTACATTACATACACCAACAGTGTTTTCATATGGATACATTGTACATAGATTGTGTACTCGTTTTCTATACAATCATACTATATGTACATCTAAGTACATTATGGAGCATGTTCATAAATATCATCTTTCTTCAAGACATGCGCGATCTCTTGTATATGAAGGCGTAGATCATAAAAAAATAGATCAGTTACCAACAAAAGATGCGGCCAGGTCTTATATTTATCAGAGGTTGGGCATATCTTTTACTAAAAATGTGAGATTGGTTGGAACAATTGTAGACTCTGATATGTATAATGGTTTGGAACATTTGGTTGATGCAGCCTATTTGGCTGATATGTATAAAAATTTAACCAATACTGTATTTGTCATTCTTGCCAGAAAAAGTATCTCTGAAGAGGTTAGGACTCAAATACAAGAGTTAGGGGTTGAAGGATTGTGTTTTGTGGTTGAGTATGTGAATAATCCTGAAGAGTATTTGAGGGCCTTTGATATATATGTATCACCACGTACTGCCATAGGTGATCTATATGTGCTTTTGGCAGCTTTATATGTAGATGTGCCTTGTATTGCGACTAAGGTCTCAGATACTCGTGAGTTTGAACCATATGTTCCTGTTCCTTTGGTGCCACCAGGCTCAGCAAAATACTTAACAGAAGCACTTATGTATGTTATCAAACGGGAAAAACCGGTTGTTTTCAAAGCGGGGATTATAAGTTCATCACTTCCTAAGCGTTTTACTAAAGAGCATGAAAAGCAGATGCTTAGAGAAATATACGAAAATTTGTCCAAAAAATGAGGTATATGGGGTATAGGTATTTATTTACAGCATAAAAACAAGTAAAAAACTAGTTACTTTATCTGAAAATGGGGACATACTTATATATGTAGCCACTATATCCTATTTCTGTCAATACAAGTAACCCTTTATCACTCTAGGGTCAGAGGCTACAGGCCCTACATTAATGATTATCACTCGTGTGGTAATCCAAAAATAAAACACATGAAAAAAATAAATATTTCTCTCATAATATTATTTAGTCTTGTTGTTATTATGTTTGTGCCATTCTTTGCGTCTGCTGATACATTATATCGACAGTTGCAAGTGGGATCACGAGGGGCGGATGTCTCTTCTTTGCAAATGTTTCTAGCAGCTGACAGTACGATTTATCCTTCCGGACTTGTTACTGGATACTTCGGTGCTCTTACAAGAGCTGCTGTCATGAGATTTCAAGCTTTAAATGGTATTAGTCAAGTGGGAAGAGTTGGTCCTCAAACACTTGCAGCCATCAATGCTCAAATAAATGCAGGAGGGTTATCTAATAGACCTCTTGTAGAACCTGCTCCAGGCTTTACCTCACCAGCATATGTATCTATCAATGGCTCAACTGCAACATTTAATGTAAATACAAACATTCCAACTCGGGCTGTTGTGTATTATAGTCCATATCCAATTATGGCTACTGAAAACGATAATGTTCAACCTGTCACTGTATCTGCAAGTGGGGATGCTATAACAGACACATATCTTCAAACATCTCACACTATTAGCTCACCAAACTTGTTGCCTAATACAACATACTATTCGATGGCTGTAGTTTCAGATGTAAATGGAGTTGTGAGTGTTATCAGAAGCGCTCCATTCAGAACAAATTAATCTAATTTAGATTATGTTCATTATCTAAAAAGCAAACACTTTACCTGAATTGGTGAGTGTTTTGCTTATGATATACTGTGTATATGCTCTATTTTTTAAATAGAATATGTATATTTGTTTTATTCTTTTTTGGATTTGTTTTAATTTCTCACCTTATGGGAAATGGTTCTGTTATACCGGACGCAATAACCACACAGTTTCAAAAAAATATTCCTGATGTATTGGGTTCTATTGTGACAAAAACATTTCCAACGACAGGAGCTGCGGTCTCTGCAAGTGTTGCTACTGGTTCTGATAGCGTTAGTACAAAGATATTAACACCTATGGAAAAACTCGCATATAATCAATATGCCACAGTAACAGCCGCATATATTCCTGATATTGGCGCATATGTTGAAACGTCTCAAACAGGATTGCCTGTCATTACTCAAATAGTTAAAAATTCTCCAGCCACACAGGTGGGTCTAAAAGTGTCAGATGTTGTTACGGCAGTAAACGGGAAAGATATTAATAATCTATCTGCAAGTGATATAGAAAAAGTCATAGATGGGGAAGATAGATCTCCTGTTACGCTCACAGTTCTTCATAAAGACAATACAACACCTGTTACTATACCTATAGTACGAAAAACTATAGAAGAGCCTACAGTTGTTGATGTATTGAAAAATACTGCTCAAGAAAAGATTTCTGAAGCTGCCACAAAACTTGGAATCGATGAAATCGTAGAGAAAACACAAAATGTTCGAAGCGGTGTTGCTACATTTGTATATTATGCAAAGAAGGTGATTGGAGTATTTTTTAGCATTATAAACACATTATCTAGATTTGTTAGTTATATATTGTAATAACAATATTTGGTATACTTATAGTGTGGTTTATAAATTTTATCCTAATACATTAACCACATATAAAATAACATATTATGCATAAATTAACTTTTATTCTTCTTGTTGTTGGAGGTTTAAATTGGCTTGCGTTTGGTATATTTGGATGGGATGTAGGGCAACTGTTAGGAGGTATGGACTCTCTTGCTTCTCGAGTTGTATATATAGTAGTTGGATTATCTGCTATATATGAACTAGCTACTCATAGAGCAAACTGTACTCAGTGCCAGGCTGTAAAGATGTAAGGAATTGTTCTAGGGTTGTCGGATGGGACTCGACCATTACATGGTCAGTATACCTTTGTGGTTTGATTCGGACCAAAGGTCCTCACAAACATCACAAAGCTTTTCGAGTCCCTAAAAGTCTTGCAGACTTTTCTCTCGGCACATAACAGAATAGCTCTATACCTAATAAGTACAGAGCTATTCATATTTTTGTGCCTCGGGCGGGACTCGAACCCGCACGGTATTGCTACCAAGAGATTTTAAGTCTCTCGTGTCTACCATTCCACCACCAAGGCGTCCGGGAGGCGCAGACAGGATTTGAACCTGCGAATATCAGTTTTGCAAACTGCCGCGTTAAACCACTTCGCCACTGCGCCAACGTTGGCTGGCATACGAAATATAGCACGAATCTAGATAATATCAAAAATACTTTGTCGGTGTTTTTCACCTCGATCTATCTCAAAAGATAGGAAAGGAAGTATTCCTAATGCAGAATTTTCTTTAATATAATTTCGTATATCAGTTGCATTTCTCTCAAGGAAGTCAATAACCGCACGCTCTTGAGTTTCCGGTAAGACAGTTACGCGCACTAGCACATTATTACTTCTGTCTGCTTGTTCCATAGAGGTAATAGTGATTAAAGACTGTCCTCCAGAATTTTTTGATATATATTGATCAATAAGTTTTCGTACAATCGATTGACCTCGTCCTCGAGTAACTTCTTTGCTTTTTGGATTGTTTGTTTTTTTCATAATAGTATATATGTTTAACTACAGTTCTATAACTGATACTGCTTGAAGTACGTCACCTGGTACTATTTCTATTTTTGACTCAACCATAAGCCCGCACTCGTTTTCTGCCTCGACACTTTTTACAGAGACACGCATTTGTTGTAGTTCTCCTATAGTTCCTCGACCGATCTCATTTTCTCGACGTAAAATCTTTACCGTATCACCAAGTGCAAGTTTTCCTGATTCTACTCGACCTCCCATAACTTGTTTATTCTTATTAATACTAAATGTTTTAAGAATCTTAATTTGTCCATGAGCTTCTTCTGAGGTAACTTTAGGTGCTCGTTTTTTTGCTTCTTCTGTAATCCATTCTGATAGTTTGTAAATAATATCAAATGTTTCGATAGTTGTTTTTTGTTGATCAGCCAATCTTCGTGCTTGTGAATCAACTTTTGTATTGTATCCAAGAACTATAGAATCTTTACTACCTTGAGCAAGCTTGATATCGTTTTCATTGATATCTCCAGTCTCAGCCCGAATAACACGAATAGTGATTCTGTTTAGTTTTATTTTCTCGATCTCTTGCTTGAGGGCATCAAGGGTACCAACACTATCTGCTTTTAGTACAACAGGAAGTGTCCATGTGTCATTTTTTTCAAGTCCGTATAAAGCGCGTATACTTACTGCAGGAGAAACTTTTTTCTCGTTCATTTTTTGCAACTCTTCAGCGAGTGCAAGAGTTTCTTTTTGTTCGACTGCAACAAGCTCCGCTGATTCCTTATCTGTACACATAACACATGTATCACCAACATAAGGTGCAGATGTCCATCCAACAATACGCACAGGTTGTCCCGGTATAGCTTTCTCTATAGATGTTCCTTCATAGTTTTCTATACGTCGTACAGGAGAAATCTCTCCACCAGATACCAAGAATGATCCTGATGTTAGGGTTCCATTTTTAACAATCAAGGTTGCATGAATACCTCTTACTTTATCTCTACCTGATTCGATTACAAGACATTCAGCAGGTACATCAAATGCTGCTTGAAGATCAGCTACTTCTGCCATCAAAAGAATCATATCAAGTAGTTCAGAAACACCGGCACATGTTTTTACAGAAAAGGGAAGAAGAGTAATATCTCCACCATATCCTTCAACGAAAATATTATTTTCAGCAAGAGATTGTTTTGTTTTATCAATATCTGCTCCAGTTCTATCTATCTTACTTGCCCCAATAAAATACGGTACTCCAGCGTCTTCGATAGATCGCAACGCGTCAAGAGTTTGAGGTTTAACACCATCTTCAGCTGAAACAACAAGTATTGCAATATCTGCAGCACGAGCACCTCTTGTTCGCATAGAGTTAAAAGCCTCGTGTCCTGGCGTGTCGAGGAAGGTGATAGGTTGACCGTTATGAACTATCTCGTATGCAGACATTTTTTGTGTGATACCTCCAACTTCGCGGTCTGCTGTATTTGCACTTCGAATATAATCAAGAAGTGTTGATTTACCATGATCAACGTGTCCCATAATAACAACTACAGGAGCTTTTCTTCGTATGTCTGTACCAACTTCTTTTTTAAGTTGTAAAACATTCTGTGTTGATTTTCCACTTATTCTAGTTTTAAGAGTTGGAGCATTTTTAACTTTTGTTTTTTTAATACGTGGTTCAAAACGAGGTTTTTGTGGAGTTGTTGGTCTGTGTTTATGTTTAACACCTGATCCTTTTAGGAATGTTTTTGCAAATGCAGTACCTCTATCGTTACTTGCTGCGATTGTAGCATCTGTAGTAGTAGTTTTTGTTACTGTATGAATAGGCGCTTTCTTTCTCTCTTCTGCTGTAATAATTTTTGATTTAAACGGTGTAGGGGCAGCAGTAAAAACTGGGGCTGCAGGTTTGTCTACTTTCTCAGTAGGTGTTTGGTGTACCGGTGCTTCTGATATATGACTAGGTTGTGCTGCCGACTTATTTTTTTCATATGAAAGCGCAATATCTCTCATCCACGCATCAGTAGATGAATCTTTTTCTTTTTTTGTGTCTGATTTTGATGTTGTGTCTATAGGGGCAGCTGCAAATGTTCGAGAAGATACTCTAGGTTCTTTTTTTTCAAGTACAGGTTCACTTTTCTTTGTTCGTTTTGTAGTTTTTTTAACCTCAACTTTCTTTTCTTCACTAGGTTTGATTTTAGATGTAGATCCATCACTGTTGAATTTGACTTCAAAAGCACCTCCGAAAGCTCCGCCAAAAGCGTCCCCGAAAGTATCGTCGTCTGCGTGTGGATTATTATTGGATATCATGGTATACATTATAATACACATTTTAAAGAAAAACACAATGTTTTCAAGGATTTTTCAACAATTTCGACCCTTTAAAAGGTCAGCAAAAAAAATATATGCAGATTATGCCACCCTTACACCTATAAGTGATAAGGTTTTGGGTGTATATACTCGTGCGTATAAAGAATACAGCAAGAATCCTTCAGCTCTATATGCTTCAGCTGTTATGTCTAAAAAGCGGTTAGATTTGGCCAGAAAAGAGGTTGCAAGGCTTCTGTCTGATACTTCTTTGCACAGTGTACATGCTGATGAGGTGTTTTTTACAAGTGGCGGAACTGAGTCCAATAATATTGCCATACAAGGTGTTCTGGAGGCGTGGTATCGTGAAAACCCACAACATACAGAAAAACCACACATTATTGTGTCTACAATAGAGCATCCGGCCGTAAAAAAGGTTGTTGATAGTCTTGTTGCTGCTCGTAAAATTACGGCAAGTTATGTGTCTGTGAATGAAAAGGGAATTGTCGATCTTGTTGAGTTAAAGAAGGTTTTTGAAGAACAGAAATATATTATTCTTGTTTCTATTATGCTGGTAAATAATGAAATAGGAACAATACAACCAATATCTGATGTAGCACGCATGGTTCGTGCATATAGAAAAAAATATAATTCAGTGTACCCATATTTTCATACTGATGCATGTCAGGCGCCATGTTATGTTGATATGCCTATTGATAAAATGGGAGTGGATATACTCACTCTCGATGGAGGTAAGATATATGGTCCTCGAGGGGTTGGGTGTATATATGTAAAACGTAATACTAAGATAGAACCAGTATATCTAGGCGGGAGCCAAGAATCTGGTCTTCGTCCTGGTACTGAACATGTGCCTGCTGTCATAGGGTTTTCTACGGCTTTATCGGATGCATATACTATGAGAGGTAGAGAAGTTCTGAGGTTGAGTGATATGCAAACATATATCATGTCTCATATACCTTCAGGAGCATATATAAATGGAAGTACAGATGCAAAAGAGAGAATTGTAAATAATATAAATGTCTGCATACCAGGTAGTGATTCAGAATTTCTTGTATTTCAAATGGATGTGGCTGGAGTTGAAGTATCTGCTGTTACTGCTTGTCAAAACACTCAAGAAGAATCGCGTTCGACAGTTGTTGATGCATTGGGGAAAAACTGTGGTGGATCGTCACTACGTATATCTCTTGGAAGGTATACAACATGGAGAGAGGTGAAAAAGATTGTTGATGTATTGGCTTCTTTGCGTGTATAGTGTGTGTTTTTACACAAATCCTCTACATATTTTCATACACATATCGATAATCTTTTGGAACAGACTTCTATTATTCCATTCTTCTTGAGTAATACGATGACATGTTGATTTAAGTTTTTTTAGATCTTCTTCAAATTCTGTAATAGCAGAGCTGTTTGTTGTATATATACCATTTTCAAAATTATATCGAAGGGAAATACTATCAAGGTTTAAACTTCCAACGTATAAGATATTATCAAATAAACTCACTTTCGCATGAATCATCTCATTAGAAACATATACAGATACACCTAGTTTCAACAATGTACTCACATATGTTCGTGCCACCAGATCAGCAATATAAAGATCGGTTTTTCTCGGGATATATATTTCCACATGGATACCTCTTTTTTTTGCTGCATATATAGCTTTTTTAAATCCATGTGTTGGTGCAAAGTATGGTGCAATCAAAATAACTCGTTCGGCGCTTAATCGTATGAGTTTTTTATCTGTGTAATATATATATCTAGCCCTAAGTAATGGAGCTTGATATGTGTATGAAATTTCTTTTTCAGGAGAGAGACGAAATTTTCTTTGATGTTTAAAACGTAATTGTGTTTTTTTAGCATATGCTCTCATATTCCAAAAATCTCCCAAAGCTTGATGAATGGCACCCTCATCTGTAATCTTAAGAGATGCTTCAATCCAGTTTTGTGTTTTTTGACCTATACACCAACCTCCGACATATAGAGCTTTTTTATCTATAATTAGTGAGCGTTTATGATTTCTAAAATATAACAACTTTTTACTTGTACTTGCCCAAGGAGTAAGCCAGTTAAAATACTGTATATGTACACCAGCCGAGATAAGTTCTTTTTCTATAGTACTTTTAGGTATGGTATATGCACCAAGTGCATCAAACAAGCAGTATACAAGCACTCCTTGTTTTGCTTTTTCTATAAGAATTTTTGCGTATGTGTTGAAAATCTCATCATTATCTACATAATATATTTGTAATAAAATCTCCTCTTGAGCTTGTTGTAATGCTTCAAGTAGTGTGTGGGTGATATCTGATGTTTTTTGTAGTACAGCCATGCCTCTGTAGTTTATGTATTAAACAATATCAACTCCTTTTTCTTCCTCCTCATCTTCCTCGTTCATATTTGCAATATCTTCGACAGGCATATCTCCGCCAACCTCTTCCTCAACCTCTGCCTCGGTCATAGGTTTTTTATCAAGTTCAATCTCATCATCTGCTGGAAAAACTTCTCGAATGTCTTTGTCCTTTAGAATAAATATGTCCTTTAAGCTGTCTTTTTCGTCAGTTTCTTGAGTTGTTTTTTTAGTTGTATGTTTAGGTGTTTGAGTCATTGTACAGTAAGTATACCACATAGACTGGTCTTGGATGGCTCTATACAATGTGTTACTATGACCAATATGAACAATACAGAAAACCTTGAATATATACGCCATTCGCTGGCACACCTTTTAGGTGCTGCTGTTTTACGACTATATCCGACGGCGCATATAACGTTAGGTCCTGCTGTTGATGACGGGTTTTATTATGATATTGATGGGGTAAAGGTAGTAGAGGAGGATTTGCCTAAGATTGAGGCCATGATGCGTGAAATACTGCCTACTTGGGATGGTTTTACCGCTCGCACACTGACTGCTGATGAAGCGCGAGCGCTTTTTGCAAATAATCCGTATAAGCTTGAACTCATAGAAGAAATCATTGCTCGAGGAGAACAAATCA
The DNA here is from genome assembly GCA_964520195.1 of uncultured Candidatus Saccharibacteria bacterium. GTDB lineage: Bacteria > Patescibacteriota > Minisyncoccia > Phycocordibacterales > CAIZLB01 > CAIZLB01. Next base: position 11,537 of record CAZFNX010000005.1, on the reverse strand, counting down.
CAACATATACATCAGGAGATTTTACTGATTTATGTCGTGGTGGACATGTGACAAGTATGAAACATGTTGATCCTGGATGTTTTAAACTTTCTCGTATTGCTGGAGCATATTGGAGAGGGGATGAGAAAAACAAAATGCTTACTCGTATCTATGGTTTGGCGTTTGCTACACAAGCAGAGCTTGAGGCCCATGTGACTATGATAGAGGAGGCGAAGAAGCGGGATCATAAGAAGATTGGTAAAGAAATGGGTTTGTTTACATTTTCTGAGCTAGTTGGCCCAGGTTTACCTCTTTGGACTCCAAAAGGAACTATTCTTCGAGAGGTATTAAATGATTATGTAATGGAGCTTCGAGCTACGTATGGATACCAGAAAGTATCTATTCCTCATATTACTAAAAAAGATTTGTATGAAAAATCAGGACATTGGGATAAGTATAAAGATGATTTGTTTAAGATAGAAACACGTGAAAAACATGTGTATGCAATGAAGCCGATGAATTGTCCTCATCATACTCAGATATTTGATTCTGCTCTTAGAAGTTATCGAGATATGCCACAGAGATATTGTGAGACTACTGCTGTATATCGTGATGAACAATCAGGAGAACTTTCTGGTCTTTCGAGAGTATTATGTATTACACAAGATGATGCTCATGTATTTTGTCGGGTAAATCAAATAGAGGAAGAGATTAAAAGTGTTTGGAATATTATTTTTAATTTTTATTCAACTTTTGGATTTGATAATATTACTCCAAGACTTTCACGTAGAGATCCTGATACTCTGGATAAGTATCTAGGTGATGTTAAAAATTGGGATATTGCAGAAGATACTCTTAAAAAAGTCATAACATCAAATACTGAAAATATGATTGATGGTCCAGGAGAGGCTGCATTTTATGGTCCAAAAATAGACTTTATGGCAAAGGATGCTTTGGGTAGAAAGCATCAAGTTGCCACAATTCAACTTGATTTTGTACAGCCGAAAAGATTTGGATTGACATGTGTAAATGAGAAAGGGGAAAAAGAAGATGTTGTTATGTTGCATGTGGCTATTATGGGGTCTATAGAGAGATTTTTAAGTGTCATTATTGAACACTTCGCTGGTCACTTCCCAGTATGGCTTGCACCAGTACAAGTAAAAGTCATACCAATAGGAGAAAGACAGGCTGATTTTGCTCACAGTATTTATAAAAAAATGAAAGATGCAGGTATTCGAGTAGAAGTAGATCAGTCAGGAGAAAGTTTGGGTAAAAAAGTTCGATTTGCTAAAACAGATAAGATTCCTTATGTATTAGTCATAGGTGATAAAGAGATAGAGTCAGGTATGTTTGCGCTCGAGACAAAAGATGGAAAGAAAGATGCTGCAACCATTGACACGGTGATTGACAATTTGAAAACTGAAATCGTAAATCGGGTATTATAGAAGATAACAAAAAATGTTCCAGATATATAAGTATCTACGGAACATTTTTTATTTCACATGTCAACGCATATATTGTTGTTGTGAATATTTTATTGTGGTATAAGGGAATTGTTATTCGCTTATTTAACGTGCATAATCGCACAAACCCACAATATGAAACATAAAACTTTAGTAAGCTTATCTATATTAGCTTTTAGTTTATTAACTTTTTTGCCAACAGCTGCCTCTGCAGCGATGACGGTTACAGGAGCGACTGTAAATGGTGCCACGTCCACAACCGTCATAGTTGGAACACCTACAGTATCTCTTACGGTGAGTGGTTCAGTATCAGGTGTTCTTTCTGGATGGGGAGGAACTAAATATGTGTTTGCTACAACTACACCAACACAGTCATCAATGACATGTCGTGATACGTCACCGGATATCTTGTCTGTGGGGCCAAGTGTTTCGACGACAACTAATGCCTTTTCAGTTTCTACACCTGTGGCTGCTGGTGTTTATAATTTATATGTTTCTTCACAAAGTTTGCCAACATGTACTGGAGGATTAAATGTTACAAGTCCTATTTTTACAGTAGCAAATGCTCTTACTGTACAAGGTTTAGATCAGACTATTGATTTTCCAGCAATCACACCTCTAGAAAAAACATATGGTGATGCACCTGTAACACTTATTGCTACAAGTACATCTGGTCTATCTGTATCATTTTCTACTCCATCAGCATCAAATATATGTACAGTAGCTGGTAATACAGTAACGTTTACAGGTCCAGGGTCATGCGTGATCGATGCAAATCAGTCAGGTAATGCAACATACGCTGCTGCTCCAACTGTAAGTCAAACATTTACCATCTCACCAGCTATTCTTTCTGTTGATACAACAGGAGTGGTTGCAACTAAAGTTTATGATGCAACTACAACAGTTTCTTTCTCTACATTGCCGATTGTAACAGGTACTATAGGAGGAGACGTTATGGGGTCTATTATAGGTACATACGATACTAAGAGTGTTGGAACAGGAAAAACTATTACTTTTTCTATGACAGGTGTTGATGCATATAAATATGTATTTGCTACAAGTACTATGTTGGGAGATATTACAACTCGAATGCTCAATGTAACTGCTACAGGAGTTGATAAAGTATATGATGGAACTGTTGGTGCAACTGTTACTTATGGGGACAACAGAGTGGTGGGAGATAGTCTAACTGTTTCAGGTACTTCTGTATTTCTTAATAAACATGTGGGTAGTACTAAACCTGTTATTGTTGTAGGTATAACTCTAAGTGGTGTTGATGCAGGAAACTATACAAATAACGCAACAACTTCAACAACTGCAAATATTTCAAAACTACCTGTTGCTGTTCTCGCTCAGCCTGATTCAAAAATATACGATGCTACTACAACATCAAGTGTTATGCCTGCTTTGTCTGTAAGTATGCCATCAGGTGATACATATGTTGCGCAACAAGTGTATGATGATAAAAATGTAGGAACAAGTAAAACACTAACACCTTCTATTGTTATTACAGATGGTAATAATGGAAATAACTATACAGTTACTTTGATTCCTCAAAATGTTGGTACAATCACACAAAAGACAGTGACAATGGATAATATTTCAGTTGTTTCAAAAGTATATGACAAAACAACTGATGCAACTATGAGTACTTCTACAACTCCTACATTCATCGGTCTTCTTGCAGGAGATGAGGCTGATGTTGAGGCTGATTTTAGTTCTGCTGTGTTTACATTTACAGATACAAACGCTGGAATTGGAAAATCTGTAACAGTAACAGGAGTAACTCTATCTGGAACAGAATCAGGTAACTATGTACTTGGATCTCTTATGACAACTGGCGATATTACACCTCGTCCTATTACTATAACTGCAGCTACTTCAACAAAAACATATGATGGTACAACTGATTCAGGATCTATACCAGATCTAACAAGTGGAACATTGGTTGCAACAGATACGCTTTCATTTACACAATCATATGCAGATAGAAATGTTGGTACAGAAAAAACTCTTAATGCAACAGGAACTGTTATCGATGATAATAATGGAAATAACTATGCGGTAACTTTTGAATCATCAGATACTGGTACTATTATTCCAGCAATACTTACAGTAACTGCAACTAGTGGAAACAAAGTGTATGATGGAAATACAGACGCGACTGCTCTTGTTGGGTTGTCTGATGATCGAGTGAGTGGATTAGATACATTTACACTTTCATTCGAATCAGCCACATTCAACGATAAAAATATAGGAACATTTAAACCAGTTACAGTGGTTGGTATTGCTAAAACTGGAACAGGTGCCGATAACTATGAGTTTGCGACAACAAGTGCATATACAACAGGTGATATTACAGCAAAGGAGCTTACTGCAGTAGTATCTGCTCCAAGTAAGGTGTATGACACAAACACATCTGTGGCTACTGCAACATGTTCAGTGCTATCTGTAGAAGGTGATGATGTTACATGTGCTGTGATAGGAACAACAACATTTGCTGATGCTCATGCTGGAGTTGATAAAACAATTACAGCAACTGAGGTTGGTATAAGTGGTGCTGACGCAGGAAACTATGTTCTTACTTCAACTGTAGCAACTGGAACAGCAACTATTACACAAGCACCTATCACTGTAGGATTCACAGCTGAAGATAAGACATATGATGGAAATACTGACGCTGTTATTGTGCTTGCTACAAGTACAGGTGCTCTAGGTACAGATGATGTATCTGTTGCATCAGGAACTGCTGCCTTTGATACAGCTTCTGCGGGTAATGATAAGACAGTCACTGCTACTGATTTTGTACTGACAGGTGTAAATGCTGATGATTATATGATTGATAGCGTTGCTACAACAACTGCAACTATTTTCAAGAGAGAAGTTTCTGTAGGCTTTACAGCAGCAAACAAAGTATATGATGCTACTACAACTGCAACTATCCTCACTCGATCTGTGTTAGGAGTACTTGAGGATGATACTGTAACTGCTCTTGGCGGAGTTGCTTCATTTGAAGATGTTTCTGTAGGAAATGATAAATTTGTATCTGCTGATATGCTTAGCTTTACTCTTGGTGGATCAGAAGGGGATAACTATGTTATTGCAACAGGTACAGCAACTACAACTGCAAATATTACAGCAGTACCACCAACAACTCCAACAGGAGGCTCTGTGTCATTTGGAAGTAATGGAGGATTTGGTGGAGGTTCTTCAAACAATAGTGGTTCGATTACATCAGGAACACCAATCGGAGCTTCAGCAACATCAAGTTTGACTTGTGCGCCAACATTTACACTGTATATGAAGTTTGGAAAGGTTAATAACAAGGCGGAGGTTTTGAAATTACAAAAATATCTTAACAAATATTTGAATCTAAACATATCACTCACAGGATTCTTTGGAACTAAAACTCTTGCAGCGGTAAAAGCATTCCAGGCAAAATATGCGGCAGATATATTGTCTCCATGGGGATATACAAAACCAACAGGATATGTATATTCAAAGACAATAGATAAACTCAACGCTCTCATCTGTGCTGAGCAAGGGAACTAGATAAGATATATTATATAGAACGTAAAGTAAAAAAGAGTATACATATATGGTATACTCTTTTTACATATGCAACATATACAATTTAACAAAGTGACATGGTATTCAAAGTTAGCATCGATTATTATTCTCCTCCTTGCTCTTCCTGTTTTAACGTTTTACATAGGTAATGTATATTCTCGTACATACAATGTTGTAGCTGCGCCAGCAGAAGAGCTTGGTTTAAAACCAAGTGCTTGGTCAAATATAAATCTAGATCAACGAGAGCTTGCTAACATCTTTGATGTTGCTCAGACGTCTATCCAAAGTGAAAGCGATTCACATATGTTATATAACATTGTATTACTTCGTAAACTTGGTAGTTGGGTACACCTCAGACTTGATCCTATAGCCTCTGATTCTGAGGTTCATACATCTCAAATGTATCTTCAAAAAATCAATGGTATCTGGAGTGTTCAAGCTTCTGATGTTTCTTTGAATGAATTCTGCGCAAGTCATAAAGGATTTTGTTTGTAAGGATGTGTGAATATATGTAAAAACCACAGCTAGTTGTCTGGTTGTGGTTTTTTATGTATCAATTTCTGAGATTACTTCCTCAAAACCGCGTCAATCTTTTTTGCAATCATAACAAAATCTTTTTCTTTTCTTCCTCGAGTTGTTTCTGCTGCTGTTCCAAGTCGTATACCAGATGGATCAAGTACTCCACGTGGATCAAATGGGATAGCATTTTTATTGACAATAATACCAGCTTTCTCAAGTCTATCACTTGCATCTTTTCCAGAGACACCTTTTCCTCCCATCCATGTGTCAAGTAAAACCATGTGACTATCTGTATCTCCGGTAATAACATTCCATCCTAGCTTTTTTAATTCTTTTGCTAGTGTTTTTGCATTTTTAATAATCTGCTTAGTATACGTTTTAAAGGCTGGTGATTTAGCTTCTTTGAGAGCGACTGCTACACCTGCAATCTGATTCATGTGTGGTCCGCCTTGAAGACCTGGAATGATGGCTTTATTGATTTTCTTATCTAAACCTCTTTCATCTATACGAGAGAAGATAAGTGCTGATCGGGGTCCACGAAGGGTTTTGTGAGTTGTGGTTGTAACAATATCAGCATACTCAAATGGGCTTGGGTATACACCTCCTGCAACTAGTCCTCCAATATGCGACATATCAACCATATGTAATGCACCTCCTGCATCTGCGACAGATTTGCAAGCTTTCCAGTCTATAAGGCGAGGGTATGCAGTAAAGCCTGAGACAAATATCTTTGGTTTTTCTTGTGCTGAGAGTGCTTTCAATGCAGTGTAATCAAGCATGCCTGTATCTTGTGATACTTCGTACGGAACTTGTTTCCAAGCTTTTCCAGTTAAAGAAACTGGTTGTCCGTGGGTAAGGTGTCCACCACTTGAAAGTTTCATTCCCATTATTTTTTCTCCTATAGGTACAAGCGCAGTATACACAGCAAGGTTAGCAGGACTACCTGATAGAGGTTGTACATTAACAGCCCATTTTTTAGGATCAAGTTTAAAAAGTTCTAGCGCTCTTTTTTGAGCAAGAAGTTCAACTTGATCTATGATTTCATTACCACCATAGTATCGAGCATGAGGGTACCCTTCAGCGTATTTATTTGTCAGTTCTGTACCAAGTGCTGCGAGAACATCTTTTGAAACATAGTTTTCAGAAGCTATAAGATTGATTACTTTTTTCTGTCGCTTTTTTTCTGCATCTATAAGTTTTTTTATTTGTGTGTCTTTCATGGTTTTTGGTATATGTGGTGCGTTGGCACGATTATATATTTAAATAATATGACTATCTTTGAGTGTCTGTAGTACGTGTTCTTGTCTTTCTTCTTTTGAGTATTCTTTGATGATGTTCCCCGAGGCATCAAGTTCTACTCCTTCAATCACTGACCATCCAAGATGTTTTGCAATATCCAACCCGCGTTCCGTGGAATTTTTAATGTACTCATGATCTTTTTCTGTTTGATCAATAGCAATACCGAGCTCTTTATGACGCCGTTCCATACGTGCAAGTGATACTGCAAAGGGAAGTGTGAGATATATCACAATGTCAGCTTTGGGTATGTGTAACTGTTCAACTTCTATAGTATACATAGTGTCGAGAAATCTATTTCTTTCTATTTCATTATCAAACTTAGCTCCTTGATGAAGGAGGTTTGCGGTATAGTATCTGTCCATAATAACAAAATCATATGTATCAAGAAGTTCTTTGATATAAGAAGTGGATTCTACACGATCCATAACATAGAGCAGGGAAGCAGAATATGGATTGATGGTTGAGAGTTTGTATTCAGATGCGTGTTCTGATTTTATAGTGAGATGTAACAGTTTTCCGCCAAGAGTTCCTGAAGAATATCTTGGAAATGCAATACTTGTTACAGAGTGTCCAAGTTTTTGTATATTCTCAATCAGAAGATGTGTCTGAGTTTCTTTTCCTGTACCATCAGATCCTTCTATAACTATAATTTTTCCTTTTGATTTAGTGTTCGGTTCCATAGTGCGTTTGTGAGCGGTTTATATTTTTTTAAAATATTTTGATAACGTTGGACCAACCTGGTTGTAATAATTTACAATAGCCTTCTCTCCATATGGAATCTCTACTGACTCTGATAATTTTTCAAAAATCATTTCAGTAATAGGGTATCCGTCGTATACAAATAGCTCCTCACTTGATCGTACTTCAAGAGTTCCAAACCCTTTAAATCCAGGATCAAAAAAACCAGCATAGTGTGCTCTAAATTCTCCAAACTTGTATTGAGACACTGCCATCTCCCCAGCAATATTATGTGGAATGTTTAACACTTCTTTTGTTGAGAGTATGTAAAATGCATCAGGTTCAAGAACAAGACCTCCATTTTTGAGCTGTACTTTCTCAAAATAATCTTGATAATCGTATGTTCCTCGTTTTCGTATATCTAATATATGTGACACTCCACGACATACAAACCCAGGATTTTCTACATCAAGATCAAGAGTCATCATGAGTTTTCCTTTATGATCAATCGTTACATGCTCTTTGTCTATAACAACGCCTTGCTTATCAAGCACTAAACCTTGAGAGACAAGTTCTTCTACTTCAGTTCGTGATAATCTATCGTAACTATTCATAAATCTTAGTTGAATCAACGCTTCTCCTGGATAGAACTGAATAGGGAACGACTGAGGTATAAGAAGCATCCATATTTCACCAGAAAAACCTGCTGGTAATGTATCGTACTTCAGTGTGTTATCCGCAAGTAGTTTAACATGAAGATCAATTCTTCCTGTTGATGATTTTGGACTAGCATGACCATTTATGTTTTCAGGAAAAGGTTTATTTATTTTTCCAAGGTATATGAGGTATTTAGAACCAACTTCAAGAATGGCTCCTTCTGTAATAGGAGTCGCATCCATTTTTTTCATAGCATCACGTATAGTCTCGTGTTTACTAGGAAGTGTCATACGGGAGATTCTGTAAACTTCTGGTTGCATAGGTAAATCTATAGAAGATGGACTAATCTCTGATACACTAACAGCTGGTTCTATATATGAACACAGGTTAAGTTTTTTTATTTGAGCGTCAGATAATGTTCCTTGTGGTAGAGGTTGCATATGTGTATGGTTTTATTTTTCTATAATATCTTGATTTCCTCGTTTTGCATCAAATCTTCCAACGTCATCTCGATCTATATACATACGTATGTTGTATGTTTTTTCGAGTATATCTCCAAGTTGTATTGCTTTTTTCTGGAGTGTTGGATGTACAAAACGTGTTGCTCGAAGTTCTGCAAGATAGACAAGAGCAGGGATGTCTCCAGAAAGAAGAACTGGAACTTTGTATCCCATTGGGATAATATACTGTCTTTCGTATTCAGACATGTGATTACTCTCTGCTTCTATCTCGGTGAGTAATGTTTGTGCTGATTGTTTAAGCTCATCAGGAAGTTGTTCTAAGTACCAAGATTCGAATCCATACTCAGTTGTAAGTCTTGGCATAAGTTGTACAACAGCTCTGTGTCGTTGAATATCTCTCCAAGAACCAAAGTCTAAAGTGAAAGAGAAGAGTGAAGTTCCGCATATTGCAATAGGTTTAGGTAACTCTGTTTTCGGAGGTCGTGCATGTATGGTGTCTGCGTATTCTGCTAGAAGATTTTTATCTATACCATCGTGAGTAAGTGTTACATCATCAGGTAGTCCTTTTCTAGAATTATAATAACTATTTTTCATCCACTCCTTGTTAAATGCTTCAGTCGCTTCATATAGTTTGTGTCCAAAAGAGTTTGGATTTGCTTTCATGACAGCTTCTTGAATATGATGAGCAATCACACGAACCTCTTCAAGTGGGTGATTACGTAGATACATCAGTCTGTCTGCAATTTGTCTTAATGTTCCTGTCCAGGCAACATTTGTTGTTGCTCCTGCAGGAAGAAAGCCACGTAAGATATCAAAGCTTCGAGCCTTCACTGCTTTCTCATACATGGCAGCATCTTCGCCAGCATCCTTAGGGTTTTGAGATTTTACATGGTCTATGATTTTTGGTAGCCATTGTACATATGCATCTCGTAGTTTTGCATACAATGATGTGTCTTCATTTTGCAATGTCTTTGGATTTAGAAAAGGTTGATTTTTGAAATCAATATATCGAGTAGAGCACTCTTGTCCGTTGTACAGTTGATAATCTTGAATAGCTTTTACTGCAAGCATTGATATACCTTCTATAAATATAACTGAACTTCCACAATCACCAATGGACTTGTGACCATATCCAACATAAAAACTTGCCATCATATTTCCAGAACCTTTCTGTGCAAGTTTTTGTAAATGAGACATGATTCCTTTTGGATCTCGTGAATGTAATGCTTGAAGCATAGCAGTATCTTCACTTGTAATAATTGCTCCTGTGTTGAGTACGAGAATCTCTCCGCCCCATGGAAGTTTTTCGACTGTATGCACAAGTTCTTGTATAGTGTTGTTTTGCATGCCTTAAGTATATACCCGCTATTTTCATGGCAAATCTATACTTTTTTATAAATTGTGGGAAAATATATATGTTTAAAAAACCCTTATATAGTAAGAGTTTTTACCTATTTCATACACGGTAAATCTGTTGGATAATAGTCAACTGTTTTTGTGACTATGCTCGTTTCCATGTATCAAGCAGTACCGCAGTCGCCACCGCTGCATTTAAAGATTCTGCTTCTCCAAATCGTGGAATAGACACGTGATATGTTGCAAGTTTTTTTGTATTTTCTGTAAGACCGTTTGCTTCATTGCCGATAAGTAATGCTCCTTTTTTCGGCCATGTAAATGTATGTGAACTTTCTCCATCAAGTACTGATGCAACGATATCTAGTTTAGCTTCGTATAGTTTGTCGATAAGTGCTCGTATATCTACATACTGAAGAGTGACTCGTGTAAATGAACCCATACTCGCAATAATAGTTTTATTGTTATACATATCTACTGTCTCTGTTGATGCATATATATGAGTTACTCCATACCAGTCAGCGATACGCATGATGGTTCCAAGATTTCCAGGATCTCGCACATGCTCCAAGATAAGGACAATATTTTTTTGTGCAACCTTAACAGGATCTTGCTCTTCAATCTTTGGTTGTTTAACTATAGCAAGAGCACTGTCAGTTGCTTCAAGAGTACTTAACTGTTTCAATTCTCCAGCCTCAACAAGTTGAGGTTTCAGATATTGTTGAATAGCCGCATGACGTTTACCAGCCTCGTGCATCTCTTTTTCATATTTTTTTGCAAATGCGTGAGTTACATATAATTCTTCAATGACAAGTTTTGAGGTTAAAAGTTCTGCGACACTTTTTGCACCTTCAACAACGAAAACACCTTTAGCATTTCGGTTTTTCTTTTCAGTGAGTGATTTTATATATTGTATACGGCCTTTTGTTAACATAGGGGATAGTGTACCATACTATTTGACAAAAAGCTAAAAAGGTTACAAATTGTAAATGAATGTGCTATACTCGCTCCATGACACAACAATTCTGGAATAAAGAATATAAAACAGCAGAGCATCTTACTCTTTCTGAAGAACCAGCAGAAGATCTTCTATCTTTTGTGCGATGGGCAAAGAGAAATGCTGAATGGGAACCATTTCCTCAAGGTGGGTTTGTGTTAGATATTGGATGTGGTAACGGACGCAATATTGGTAATATGTGTGAGGAGTTTCGTATGGGAGGACTTGGTATTGATATATCTGAGGAAGCTATTCGACAGGCGACAGATAAATTTGTAACAAAAATGAAGTTGCCTCATCTACATTTTCAAAAAGGAGCGATAGGTGATGCGATTCCTCTAGAACATGAATCAGTTGATATAGTTCTTGACATGATGACTATGCATTTTCTTGATGATTCAAAACGAGCTGCATATGTGAAAGAAGTTGCTCGTGTAGTAAAACCTTTCGGATGGATGTTCCTCAAAACTTTTATTCTTGATCAGGATCAAAATGCAATACGTATGATTCGAGAATTTCCAACACCTGATAAAGAAAAAAATTCATATATACATCCTCGTA
>CAZFNX010000004.1:36316-45343 GCA_964520195.1 uncultured Candidatus Saccharibacteria bacterium | reverse complement strand
CTTCAGAGGTCATTGTAGAGGGTATACAGGCTGTTTCTTTTGCTGCTGCTATAACAAGTATTAAACCAGAACTATCTTGTGTATTGATGTCTCTACAGGATGAATCTTTGATCTTTGTTGCTACTGATGGTTTCAGATTGGCTGAAAAAAAGGTTTCTTTAAAAGGACTTGATTTAAAAGAACAAGATCTTGAAGTGTTTAAACAAGTACTTATTCCTTCAAAGATATGGCAGGATTGTTTAAAAGTGTTGCCTACAAATATATCTGTGTCTATATCTATTCAAAAAGGTCTTTGTTTTATTGAATATACTGATGGGTATATAGTATTAAGGACTATATCAGGCTCTTATCCGAACTATAAAGCTATATTACCAAGCGCTTTTGTAACAAACGTTGAGATACAAACTCAAGATTTTCTCCAAGGATTGAAAGTGTCTCATATTTTTTCTGATGAATTTAACTATGTAAAACTAGATATTGATAATACAACATTATCTCTTAGTTCTAAAAATAATAAAGTTGGAGATTCGTTATCTAAAAAAGATATTATAAAAAAAGGAGAAAACATCTCACAAAGCTATAACCACAGATATTTATCTGATTTTATAGGTAAGACAAAAGGGGATATTATAACTTTTGATATTAGTGGAAAATCAACCCCTTCTATACTTAAGGTTAAAGGAGATTCTTCATATACATATCTTGTGATGCCTATGAATAAATAGTTTTATCATGATGCAAGACATAGGATCTTTATTACAAAAAATCAATCAACAAAAAGATGTTGTTGATAAGGTTATTGCTGAAATAGGGAATATTACAGGTGTTTTCTTGGATAAAAAGGATATATCTTTTTATACATATAGAGATAATACGTACATAAAAATACAAACATCTGGCGCAAAAAAAACTCTCCTTTCTTTTAAAAAAGGAGAGTTACAAAAAGGTTTGATTAAACTTGGGTTTATTCTGCAATAGTAAATCCTGTTGTTGCTGTACGAGGTGTTGATCCATCTTTTTTGTATTCTATAACCTTTATCTCGTTTTCAGGGTCAAGATTTTTAAGTTGTGCTACAGAGAATGTATATCCAAAGTTTGGATTATTTACTTCTACTACCTTGTTTCCGTTCACATAATACTCAACTCTCAATGTGTTTGAATCAAAACCTTGTAGGGATACTTGTATATTGTCACTAGGGGTTAGATTAAATTTACTTCCAATGATTGATATTGATAAAGGTCCACCTTGAGATGTTGTTGTATTTGTTGATGTGTCAGTTTCTATTCCTGGTTTATATATAGAGGCTTCCCAGTTTGAGAATAGTGGGTCTGCTGCGGGGTTTTTAGGAATAGGTCCTGTAGGGTCTTTTTTATCTATAAAATACAACTCAGAATGAGATGAACCATCATCTGTTTGATATATACCCCTCATGAATGGTTTAGTGTTACTACTAATATCATCAGGTTTTATAAAGCTTTCTTTAGGGAATATTTTTACAAGTTCGTCGGCAAAACTTTTCCACAAAGGTCCAACTATTAAAGCAGAAGCTATTTGATTCATGGGTCTATTGTCATTGTTACCCATCCATGCACCTACAGCAAAAGTAGGAGTGTATCCAAGCATCCATGCATCACGAGAGTTGTTTGTTGTACCTGTTTTTAAAGCAACTACATCATTTTTAAAATAATTTTTAACAAAAATACTGTTTCGTGCCACGACATCTGATAATACATCATTCATCATACGTGCTGTTTGTTCAGGTAATACTCTTCGAGAAGATGTACTAAACTCCTCTATGATGTTTCCTTTAGTATCTTGTATTCGAAGAATTCCTGTTAGATTATTTCTAATACCATCGTTTGCAAATACTCCATATGCTCCAGTCATATCAAGAAGTGATACATCAGCAGATCCTAGGGCAAGTGATAATCCATATTTATCAGCATCTTCAAGTCCTGTTATACCCATTGATTTTGCAGTATTGATTGCGTTTTGAACACCTACAAGGTAGATCATTTTAACAGCAGGAATGTTACGTGATGCTCCAAGTGCCATACGTATTGATATAGGCCCTTTAAATCCTCCTTCATAGTTTTGAGGGTTGTAACAAACAGCACCAGGAGTTTTGGGTGTACCAGAAGGTGTACAATCTGAAGAAAACTCTGTAGGTACGTCAAATAATACAGTTTGAGGTAGATAACCTTTATTGAATGCGGTTGCATACACAAAAGGTTTAAATGAAGAACCTGGCTGTCTTTTTGCTGTTGCAATATTGTAGTTACCATCTATCTCGGTATCAAAATAATCTCTCGACCCAATCATGGCCAAGATTTGCCCTGTTTTAGGGTCTGTAACTACCATACTTGCGTTTTCTGCGTTGAACTTTTTACCATTTTTTGCAACATATTCAGAAACAAGGTTTTCTCCTATTTTCTGTATTTGATAGTCTATTGTACTTATAACAGTAAAACCTCCTTCTGCTAGTTTTTTATCACCAAACTTACTCTCAAGTTGGTCTTTTAAATACATCACAAAGTGAGCCGCTTTTATAGATCCAAGGTTTTTTGGTTGGAAAACAATTGTTTCAGATTGAGCGGCATCTTTTTCGGCTTTGGTTATAAGATTACTCTTATACATTTCCTCTAATACTAGGTTTTTTCGAGCTATAAGTAGGTCTTTTTTACCAAAATAAGGGTTATATGTAGAAGGAGCTTTAGGTAATGAGGCTAAAATAGCAGCTTCAGAAAGACTCACATCTTTTGCATGTTTACCAAAAAAGACCTGACTTGCTTCCTCTACACCGTAAATGTTTCCACCATAAGGGCTGTTATTTAGATATAGAGTCATAATGTCATCCTTAGACATACTTCTCTCTAGTTTAAGGGCTAGAAATATCTCTTTTATTTTACGTGTTATCTTCTTATCTGTTGTTAGAAATGAGTTTTTAATCACTTGTTGAGTGATAGTAGATCCGCCTTGGGTATAACCACCAGAAACAAGGTTTGCGAGTGTTGCTCGAATAAGAGAGGTTATTTTTATACCATTATGTGTATAAAACTCCTTATCCTCAATAGAAATTGTTGCTTTTACAATCCAAGGAGATATTTCAGATAAGGGAACTACTGATCGACGAACTTTTTGGCTCAAATCATATAAAAGAATTGTTCCAGTTCTGTCGTATATTTTTGCTGATTGTCCTAAAAGTTTATCATCAAAAGAATCCAGGCTAGGAGTGTTGAGCGTTGTGAACCATATAATAAAAATACCCAATCCTAAAAGGGCTATAGATGAGATAAACAGAAAGATATTTTGAATATATCTTTTTTTTCTTTTCTTAAAAATAAGAACTATTATTTTTATAATAAAATCCTCTATCTTGTAGAAAAGATTCTTTATGTATGTGAACATGTTTTAATTATAGCACGCTGTTATTTTCTTATAAATAAAATAACAACTATTATGTAGGGTATTATTCCTCAAAAAAATAACTATCAAAATCATTATCATCCTCATCATCAGGGTTGGTATTTTTCTTTTTTTTACTTCCGAAAATATCAGTTTCAAAATCATCCTCTTCTTCTGTTTCTGCAAGAGATTCATCGTCAAACAATGTGACAATAATAGACTCCTCAGATGTAATGAGAATATCTGAAGAATCATCATGTGCTAACTCTTTAAAAATATCCATCTCATGATCTTCTGGTTCTGGTTTTGGTGTATTTTTTTTACCCATATATTTTTTATATACATCATATGTATCATAAACTTTTTTCTAATGCAAAATATACTAATCCACAAGCAATGGCATCATACTCATCGTCAACAATATCAACCTTATTTTTTATCTCAGGAACTTGTATTTTAACCATTTTTTGCACAGCAGTTTTATCACTTGAGCCTGATCCTGTAACTACAGATTTTATTTGAAGAGGTGTAAACTCATGTATATCCAAGTTCATTGTTCGTGCTATATATAAAATAACACCCCGAGTTTCAGATACCTTCATGGCTGTTTTTTGATTGTTCTGTAAAAAGAGATTTTCAATAGCTAAACAGGTTGGTTTGTATATTTGTATAACGCTAGTTATATGATTTCCTATGGAGACAAGTCTATCTGAAAAAGGAATATCTGATTTTGTTTTAAAACATTCAGAGTGAATAAGTGTTATGTTTCCTTGAATATTTTTACTTAAAACCGCAACACCTAGTCTCTCATATCCAGGATCTATACTTAAGATAATATTATTCATGTTTAATATATTCTATACCAAGATGGTTATATGCTTTCTCTGTCGCTATTCTTCCTCGTGGTGTTCTATCTATAAAACCAAGTTGAATAAGGTATGGTTCATTAAAATCTTCTATAGTTGCTTCATCCTCAGATAATGAAGCTGCTATTGTTCCAAGTCCAACAGGTCCTCCGTTATATTTTTTAATAATTGTTTCAAGAATATCAATATCTGACTTATTTAATCCAACAGAATCTGTTCCAATCATATCAAGTGCCTCAAGCACTATATTTGTTTGAAGATCTTTTTCATATATCTGTGCAAGGTCACGACATCTTTTTAATAAATAGTTTGCTGTTCGCGGAGTCTTTCTACTTCGTCTTGCTATTGCGTGTGATGCTTCAGAATCTAATCGTATATCAAGAATATATGCTGATCGTTCTATAATCTTTTGTATTTCTTCATCTGTGTAAAACTCAAGTCGAAAAACTCCACCTGAAAATCGTGATCGAAGAGGGGATGATATCATAGCAATACGTGTTGTTGCTCCAATAAGTGTAAAAGGTGGAAGATCTAATTGTATAGTTCGAGCTGCTGGTCCTTTTCCAACAATAATATC
Source organism: uncultured Candidatus Saccharibacteria bacterium (assembly GCA_964520195.1). Taxonomy (GTDB): domain Bacteria; phylum Patescibacteriota; class Minisyncoccia; order Phycocordibacterales; family CAIZLB01; genus CAIZLB01. The sequence continues at coordinate 40,494 of CAZFNX010000004.1, read as the reverse complement.
CATTTGACCAGACTCCATTGCTGGATAAAGAATCTCTTCTACGTTTTTGTTTAGTCTATGTATCTCATCTATGAAAAGAATGTCTCCAGGTGAAAGGTTTGTTAATAGAGAGGCTAAATCACCAACACGCTCTATTGCAGGGCCTGAAGTGATTTTCATATTTGCACCTATTTCACGAGAGATAAGGTGGGCGAGTGTGGTTTTACCAAGTCCTGGTGGCCCATAAAAAAGTATATGTTCAGGGCTGTGATTGCGTTGTTTTGCTGCGGTTAGAAGGATGTGGAGGTTTTTTTTGATACTTTCTTGTCCTATATACTCCTCAAAACTATGAGGTCGTAGTGTTTGGTCTAAAACCTTGTCGTCAGGGGTATTCTTTTTTGTTTGTATATGCTCGCTTGACACGGTAGTTAGAGTATGCTATATTAAAAAAAGTTAAGCAGATTTTGAAAGTTACCGTAAAAGGCTTCTTGAGTCTCGAAGTAAAAACCTCATGGGTTTTATTGGTGTATGTTAGAGGACGCTTTGGTGTATAGCATTGCTATATTCCTGGGGCTATCCTTAAAAATACATTGAGCTTCATTCACTATGTGAATAAAGTTTTACTTCGAGATTTAAGGAGCTTTTCTGATGTATATGATACATGTTTGTGTATCTGATAGTCAATTGACGCAACCAAAAAAATCACACATAAATAATTTTGTAGATTAAAAATTATTTATGTGTGATTTTTTGTCGTAAAAACATGTGGAATAAATTTTTACATGTGTTTTTAAATTTATTAATACATATCAACAACACGCTCTAACTCATCCATGGTTGTGATTCCATCTAATATTTTCAATACACCATCTTGTTTCATATCTATAATCTTTTGTTGTTTTGATGCTTCTTTTATTTCACGTTCACTTGGATTTGTTCTTACAACCTCTTCTATCTCAGCATCAGCAAGTATTCCTTCATATACACCAATACGTCCAGAGTATCCTGTGTTGTTACATGTTGGACATCCAACCGCTGCATATAATTCATCAGGGATACTATTGTATTGTTTAGATTCCTCATATCCATCAAGCGATTGAAGTGTTTCAGTTATAATATTTTTTTGTTTCTCATCAATAGGTTTTTTTACTCTACATACAAGACAGAGTTTTCTTACAAGACGTTGAGCAAGCGCTAAGTGTAGGGCAGAAGTAAGTACTTTAGCATCAGCTCCAAGATCTATAAGACGTGTAAATGTACCTGCGGCATTGTTGGTGTGAAGTGTTGAGAATACTAAGTGACCAGTAAGGGAAGCTTGTATTGCAGTTAAAGCGGTTTCTGTATCTCGAATTTCTCCCACCATGATAATATCCGGATCCTGTCGCACAACCGATCTAAGTCCTGATTCAAATGTATATCCTTTTTTCTCTTCAACCTGTGTTTGAACTATACCAGGTAAGTGGTATTCAATAGGATCTTCAATAGTAATAATCTTAAACTCCGGCGTCATTGTTTTTCTTAAAAACGCATACAGTGTAGTAGTTTTACCAGAACCTGTTGGCCCTGTTACAAGTATCATACCGTTTGGTCGTGATATTTCTTTTTGCACAATATCATACAATCGTTTCGGCATACCAAGATCTTCAATAGAAGAGGCAATTGATTTTGGGTTCAAGATACGCATCACAATAGATTCTCCGTATGCACCTGGAATAGTAGAAAGACGAATCTCAATATCATTTGTGTAAATTTTAATAGTAAATCTACCATCTTGTGAATTTTCTTTTATATTTAGTTTTAATCCTGAAAGAAGTTTAAGACGAGAGAGAAGTGAGTGATATGTTTCAAGATCAAACTGAATAGCTTCCACAAGAACACCATCAAGACGATATCGAAGTCGTGAGAAAGATTCCTCTGCCTCTATGTGCACATCAGAAGCTTTTGTTGCTAGTCCTCCTGCCATAATAACAGCAAGCAACTTAGAAAGTTTATGACTCTTTTTTTCTTCAAGTGCATTTTTAATAAGCGCAGTGATATCATCTAGATTTTTTGTTTTCTCAATCAAACCCTCAATCTCTTTGTCTGATATATCAAGTGATCCCGCCTCTGTCTCAACAGCAAAAGAAAGATCTTTATACAACTTCCATGCTTTTTTTAAACTTGTTGTTGAAGTTAGGTATAGTTTAACTTCATATCCTCTTCTTTTTAAACCATCAACTATACCTTCAGTAAATTCATTGCTTGGATTATTTAAAGCCAAAGATATTTTTTTTGCAGTGACGTCAAACACAACGCATTCTCCTTTTTCAGATTCTGTTTGTTCTATAAGTCTAAGACCGTCTGTGTTTATAGAAACAGATGATAGGTCTATGTAAGGAATGTCATATTTCACAGAAAGCATTTTGATAAGTCGTTCTTCTTCATCAAGCTTCATCTGTGCTAGTTTTTGATTTTGTTTGTCTTCATCAAAGATAAGAGTCATGTATCTATTGTAAATGAGTACTCTATAAGAGGGTAGTGGTCAGTACTTGACTTATATGGTCTAATGTGCTAATATATAGGTTATATCGGACTACTGTGGTCTGGTAAGCAACTTCAAATTCAACTCAACTCAACTCAATTTTTCCCCATGAAAAATCTCAGCATTCTTTTTCTTGCCGTTTTCTCTTTTTCTCTCGTTTCTTGCGTCGGCACCATGCCGGTGCCCGGCGGCCAGCTGGTCTTCGGCGGTGCTGCCGCCGGCTACAACCAGGACTGGGAGGGTGATGGTCATGACTATCGTCGCCAATACCCCCACCACCACCAGGGTGATCAGGTGGAAAGCTATCGCTTCGACAAGTTCGAGCGGGGCACTGTTCAAGCTCTTCTCGAGGGTTATCCTCGGAGCACTCCTCAGGAGCAACTGTATGCTGTCCGCAAAAAAGTTGCGGAGTATGCCCAGAAGACTTACGACGACACCGACAAACTCCCTTCGCCGGCGGAATTGTCCGCTTTTGCGACCCGGGAGCTTGGAGTTGGTGTCCGAGCGCAAGCTCGGGTGATTGATCGGCGTCACAAGGTGGTGCAGACAATCACTGTCAAACCCTCTGAGGTCCCGGAGAGCATCCGGGCGAAGTTTGAATCACGCTAGGTGCGTGGACTAGGCGAGAAAACGCCTATTGAAATAATCTGCCACACACGAGTGTGGCTTTTTTATTGACTTTTTACGTAAAATATAGTAATATACATACAGGTTAACATTCACAAAAAACCTTTATTTTTCAATATGAAAACACTCCTGTTCTTTGTTTTGATCTTTTCGTTTACTATGACTCAAGTTGAGTCGCAGACAATATCAACCTTCTCAGGCCACGCCATCAACTACGGCTGGAATGGTGCAAAGTCGGAAGAGGGGTTGAAAAACGTTCTGGATAAATGTGATGGTGTGCCAGAACTTGATCTTCAGTCCAAAGTTGACGCTGCGGGTGTATCTGCAGAACTACTTTGGAAAATAAGTGGCACCCTGGATCAGGTTACATTAATCACTAATAAAAATCCCTCAAGTTGGATATGGGATCAGGCAAAACCTGATGGGTTTACTATCGTCTTTGAGAAAGATGGGGCTGGTAAAATATATCTTTTTCAAGACGAAAAGGTTGTTGGTAAGGTTCGGTGTCATACCTCAAACAAGAGGTCGGGTGATAAATATCTCCAACTCAAAAACGGGGAATATAAGGTTGAAGACAAAAAACCCAAACATGTCTCAACCGAGAAGGGGTTGGAGGGATCGGTTCTACTCCATGCACTATATAGTGGTGTGGATGGTAAGTGGATCCATGAAGGGGAATATGCTCCTTCTCATGGTTGTATCAGGGTATCAAAACCTGCCATGGTCCAGCTCTATAGGCTTATTCCTATAGGGACACCGTTTAAGGTTGTTTGGAATCCTTAAACGGCGAAAAAGCTGAAATCTCATAAAATCCAAAAAACCCTTTAGTGGCAACACTTTAGGGTCTTTTTATATAACTATATATATGAAGGTGTTTACCCTTATAAGGGTACTAGATAAGCTTGACAAATACTTTAGATATGCTATAATTACTATATGTTAAAAACAAACACATTTCTAAAAACAGCTTTCATTGTAGGTATGTTTCTACTACCTATAGCCTCTTTTGCTGGTAGTTCTGGTTACTATGGAGAGGGAAACTATGACACAT
>CAZFNX010000004.1:0-36216 GCA_964520195.1 uncultured Candidatus Saccharibacteria bacterium | reverse complement strand
CTTCAGGATGGGGTGGTGATACTGTCTCATATGGATATGATTATGCTCCTAGTTATTATGACACATCTTCAGGATGGGGTGGTGATACTGTCTCATATGGATATGATTATGCTCCTAGTTACTATTCTTCAGGATACTCAACTCCATCATATGGTGGTGGGTACTACGGAGGGTCTTCATACGGAGGTTCTACTCTAGGTGGATATAGTTATGTACCTTCATATGGTAGTTTCTCATATGGTTCTACATATTCAGGTCCTTCATATGGTGCTTCATCTATTCCTTCAAGTTCATATAGTTCAAGTAACCCAAGTGTAAACACTGTTGCAACAGGTGGTAATGCTACTGCTTCTGCATCAAGTTCAAACACAAACATTAACAACAACGTTAATAATGTGTATGTATATACAACTCCAACAGGTAATGCGGTTACATATAACCCACAATACCAAAGACTTGATGGATACTGTGTTATAACTCCATCAAATCCTCGAGTTGGTCAAACTGTAACAGCTACAGCATATATGACAGGTGGTATAGGTGACTATACATATACTTGGGGAGGAGATCTTACTACATCAGCGTACGGCGTAAGTACTTCATTTACATCATACTCTGCGGGTACAAAAAACATCACAGTTACAGCTCGTTCAGGACAAGATGTTATTACAAAAAACTGTACTGTAACATTTAACGGATACACTAGTTATTATGATTATAATTCATACAACTACGGTAACTATGGAACAACAGTAACAACAGGATCACCTGTATCTGGAGTATTTATCCAACCAGGACAAATTAAAAAAGTTTCAACAGGTAGTTCTATCTCTGGAGTATATCTAAATGATCTTCCAGCAACAGGTATGGACTTTGGATGGATGGAATATACAATAGCGTTTATGGTTGTAGTTCTTGCATCAGTTGTGTTTGCTGTATCAAAAGCTAAGAAATCATTTGTCTATTCTTCACAAGAATAATCTCACTACTCGTGTAGATTATGATAAAAATCATCAAGTGTATAAGCTTGGTGATTTTTATTTTTTATCTATATATGATAATGTGTTTTTATGATTATACAACTAGAGCATATACGTATCTTTGTGAAAGAGGTGATGGAAAAAATCTCAAATCTACCTACTTCAAATAAGGCGACAGTTGTCTTTTTATCTGGAGATCTTGGAAGTGGAAAAACAACATTCACAAAAACATTTGCATGTGAATGTGGAATACAAGAAGATATCACAAGTCCAACTTTTGTTATTTTAAAAAGATATGAGATTGCATCTCACGATGTGTTTGATGGTAGATTTAAAAATCTTATACATATAGATGCGTATAGGTTGAAAAGTTATGAAGAGTTGCAAAAAATAAAATTTGAAAAATATCTTGCTGATAGTGCAAACATTATTCTTATTGAGTGGCCTGAGATGGTGAATAATGAAAAGTTGGTTGCAGATATTTCTTTACAGTTTACACATGGTGATATGGAGAATGAGAGAGTTGTGGAGATTATATAAAGAGGTGTCAGTTTTTATTTCCAATCAATTTCTTTCTTATTGTATTTTTTTAAATATGTATTGGTCTGACTAAAAGGTTTTGATTCAAAAAAACCATTGTATGCAGAAAAAGGGGAAGGGTGCGCTGACTCCAAGACTAGATGTTTTGTTTTGTCTACGATCAAGCCTTTTTTTCTTGCATAATTTCCCCAAAGTATAAAAACAAGATGTTCTTTTTCATCTGATAATTTTTTAATAATAGCATCGGTAAATATTTCCCAACCTTTATTTTGATGAGATCCTGGAGTATTTGCTTGCACGGTCAGCGTTGCGTTGAGTAAAAGTACACCCTGTTGTGCCCAGCGAGATAAATCACCGTTCGGTTCTGGTGTTATATGAAGATCTGACTGTATTTCTTTAAATATGTTTTTAAGTGATGGAGGTAGGGGAGTTTTTTCATGTACTGCAAAAGAGAGACCGTTTGCTTGTTGTGGTCCATGATAAGGATCTTGACCAATGATGACTACTTTAACTTCGTTAAAAGGACAAAGATCTAGTGCTTTATATATGTCTGTTTGCGGAGGGTATATGGTTTTGGTTTTGTATTCATGATTGATAAATGCTACAAGTTTTTTGTAATAGTCTTGAGTAAACTCATGTGAGAGGGTTGATTTCCATGATGGTTCCATAGGGGTAGTGTAGCGGATTTTTTAAAGTATGTGTAGGTCTTTTGATATAAAATAAAACCCCACAGAAACTCTGTGAGGCTGTGTGAGAAAACTCTTTGATGAATCCTCAAGGTTGATGTTTGGTGATAAAATCAACAAACTCTTGATCTGTAAATCCACACCCTTTGGCCCAAGTAGGAAAAACACTGGCTTCGTTTCCTGCCTGACTCATAAGGCTATGTAGAAGGAAAGACACCTTGTGTCCAACTGGTTTTTCAAGGTTGGTTGAGACAAGATGAACTCTATCTGTCTTGGTGTAGATAAGAATCTCTCGTCTACCAGTCTCTGGTCGTTGAGGGCAATCTTCACTGTAATCAACAACTAGAGATATGTGCTCTCCTGAGAAATGGCTCCGAAATGGTTTTGCTGCAAGCTTTTTCATAGGTATGCGTTTTCGTATTTTTTAGCTGTTTTCAACAGTGTTGAGTAGGTCTGTTGAAGTTTGGATAGAGCGTCTGCGTTAACAGAATCCAAAGCTCTCATAACCGCTTTTGATTCTATGATTTTTTCCAGTTGTCTTGCTGCGAAAACAATGTATTCAGGAGTTGCTGCTTCAACAACTCGCAAAAGCTCTAGTTGTTCTTTTGTAGCCTCCCTGTAACACAGGTCTGTAATCGCTTTGACAGTCTCCCCTATAATCAAGGCTCTTTTGAAAGAAGTTTCATTCATGGTTTTCTGGATGTGAATTGTAAAATGACGTTCTGTAATCTTTATATCTGAGTGTGGTGTTGGTGTCAATTTTGATGATATGGTGTATGTGAAATAAAAAATCACAGGACAAACCTGTGATTTTTCAGTTAGTGGAGATGGAGGGAATCGAACCCTCGTCTATATGAGTTAAACATACGCATCTACACCACGTAGATGATCTTTATACCCCGAAGGATACATTTGCCTATATACCTATAAAATCAACAGAACAGTATATAAACTAGTTTCGGATTTAAATCTAAGGTAGAAACAAACCTTAGATCGGTGCTTGCGATATTACACCCAGTATCCTAAGCAAGCCAGATAAGAAGTGGATGTCGCACTCGAGGTTAGGCTCGAGCTGTTGCGAATGCAAATGTACTAAATCCAGCGAATGGACTAGCAACTGCTTTTCGTGCTGATGCACTTAAGGTTCCCAATAGTTTAACGAGATTATTGAGGTTCTCGATGGTGCACGTATGTTAAAAGTTCATATATCGAAACCGGTCATCCCCGTTTCTTTGGTAATAGTACCATATATGTCAACGTATAGGGTGGGGTAGGGTTACACTCTATCTTTCACCCTTCATCGCCCTATCAATCTCCCTTTTTGCATCTTTTTTCTTCAAACTCTCACGCTTATCAAACTTTTTCTTACCTCGCACAAGTGCTATTTCTACTTTGATCAAACCTCTTTTTGTATATACAGAGAGGGGGATAAGTGTAGTGCCTTTAGTTTTTAATTCTTTCTCAAACAAAAGCAACTCTTTTTCTTTTACGAGAAGTTGTCGAGGTTTTGTGGCGACAAATGAGTCCGGTGTATTTTGTGGTTGTAGTGGTGTAATAGTAGTTCCTGTAAGGATGAGTCTAGAACTATTTTTTTTAATAGATAGTAGTTTTGGAAGCAGGGTAATGTGAGCACCATCAAGAGATATGTGTCCACCTCGAACAGCCTTTACTTCAACTCCTTCCAAGATAATACCAGCTTCAAATGTTTGAAGTATTTCATAGTTAAATCTAGCTTTTCTGTTTTCGACAAGTGTCGGCATGGTGTATTTATAGCATAAAAACAAACTATTCAAACCGTAGTGCTTCAATAGGATTCAACATGGCTGCGCGTCTTGCAGGATAATATCCAAAAAGTATTCCAATAGCGGTTGAAACTCCAAATGCGAGTGCAATAGATCCGAGTGATACTGATGTTTTTATAACACCAAAATAATTAATAACCCACGATATTGTTGAGCCTAAAAGTATTCCAATAATTCCACCAAGACAGGTGAGTATAATTGCTTCGATTAAAAATTGTTTACTAATATCTTTTCGAGTTGCTCCTATGGCTTTTCGAAGTCCTATCTCTCGTGTTCTTTCTGTAACTGTTGTAAGCATCATATTCATGATACCAATCCCTCCAACAAGTAGTGATATCCCTGCAACAGCGGCAAGAAGTATTGTAAATGTATTTGTCACACTTGAAGCTGTGGCAACTATATCCGCTTGATTGAGTGTACTAAAGTCCGCTTGTGTTTTATCTGATATATGATGACGTTCAAGTAGTTCATCAGTAATATCTGATTGAAGCTGAGTCATATCTTCAGAGCTTGCAGCCTGAATACTAATAGATGTTACATAATCTTCTCCTGCTAAAAACTTCTGTGCAGTAGAAAGGGGGATGTAAATCATATCATCTTGACTCCCAAAACCTGTTCCGCCTTTTGCTTTAGTTACACCTATGATAGTAAAAATAACATTTTTAATACGAATAGTTTGTCCGATTGGATTTATACCATCTCCAAAAAGATCTGTAACAGTTGTTGGTCCTAACACTGCAACTCGTGCAAGTGATTTTACGTGTATGTCTGTAATAAATGATCCGTCAGCAATTTCAAGATTTCTAACGGCTGGATACATATCGGTTGTGCCATTTATTGTTGTGTTTGTGTTTTTACCTTTTGTTGTAACTTGATATCTTCCACTAAGTTCTGGTGCGACTGCGGTTGCTAGAGTCATATCTTTACTCAAAGCCTCTGCGTCAGCTTGGGTTAATGTTCGTGATGTTCCACGACCACCACTTACTTGTATACCTGCACCTCGCTGTGCTCCTGGAGACACAATGATAAGGTTTGATCCTATTGATTGAATACTTGATTGGATAGACGATTGTGCTCCTTGTCCTATCGCAACCATGGCGATAACAGAACTGATACCAATAATAATACCAAGCATAGTTAAACCAGATCTAACTTTGTTTGCTGAAAGTGCTATATATGTTTCGCTTAAAATATCTTTAGTTCTCATGGTGTTTTGTTGTTCTTTTAGTGTGAGTAGAGGAGTCTTCAAGAACTTCTCCATCTTTTATAAAAATAATTCTATCCGCATGTTCAGCAACGTCTCGTTCGTGAGTAATAAGTATAATAGTTCTTCCGTGTTTTTTGTTTAATGTTTCAAATGTTCCAAGTACAATCTCTCCTGTTTTAGAATCAAGATTACCTGTTGGTTCATCTGCAAGAATGATACTTGGATTATTTACAAGAGCACGTGCGATAGCAACTCGTTGAATCTGTCCTCCTGATAGTTGATTGGATAGATTGTTAAAATGTTTTTCATCAAGACCGGAAGCTCTTAAAGCAGAAGCAGCTCTATCGTATCTCTCATCTTCTGATGTCTCTGCATATATGAGAGGTAACATGACATTTCTAATAGCACTTGTTCGTTGTAGTAAGTTAAATGCTTGAAATACAAAACCGATCTTATCTCTTCGTATGAGGGCAAGCTCATCCTCGTTATATGTTGAAACATCTTTACCATCGAGCTTATATGTTCCTGATGTTGGAGTATCTAGCGCCCCAAGAATATGCATAAGTGTTGATTTACCTGATCCTGATGGTCCCATGATGGCAACAAACTCACCATCATTGATGGTAAAATTTATTCCTTTCAAAGCTTGAAATGGTTCTGTTCCTGTTGTGTATGTCTTTGTTATATTTTTTATTTCTAACATAAAGTGGGGAGATATTATCTTCCTATGCCAGTAGGAGGGCGTTGTCCTCCTGTAGCACGAGTTGCACCACCGAGATTGAACAAGCTACCTGTTGTGGTTGTTGTTTTTGATGTAGATGTAGATGTTATTGTTTTTGAAACCACAAACTGTCCCTCTTCGAGACCTGTGAGTATCTCTGTTTGAGTGTTGTTTGTTGTACCTATAGTCACAGGTGTTTCTGTTGGGGTAGTTGAGAGAGTTATTGGTGTTTGATTTGTAAACATTTTTCTTGTTCGAGTTGAGCTTGCTGTACTGGTTGCAAAGGCTGAAGAAGCTGTACGTGTTCTTCTACTTGTTGTGCTTGCAAATGTGTATTGAGCAACCTCAACATATGAACTTCCGTTTTTTGTTTTTATAGCAGTGCTAGGTACAAGAAGCACGTCTTTTTTACTTGATGTTGTTATGGTTGCACTTACACTCATGCCGGGTTTAATGCGCTCATCTTGAGTATCGAAAGCTATCTTAGCTGTGTAGTTTACAACACCCTGAGTTACAGTTCCTATAAGATCAATACTTGCAACTGTTCCTGTTGCTGTAAGATCATCTACTGCATCAAAGGTAAGTGTTACAGGTTGGCCTATAGCAACTTTTGCTGCGTCGATCTCGTTGAGTGTAATCTCAGCAACTTTTTGTTTTGTGATAAATGTACCAACATTTGATCCACCTACAGAATCTCCTTTTTGAATAGTAAGTTTTGCAAGCACTCCGTCAAATGGTGCACGTATAATGTATTTTTCATATTCAATCTCTTTTTGTCTCACGTTGAGTTCTTGTGATTGTATATCGAGTGCGTCTGTGCCAGATACTGTCTCAGAAAGACTTTCTGTTTTTTGTAATATTGCTCTTTTAGCACTATTAATACTTGTTTTTACGGCAAGTAGATCTGTTAGGTGATTGTTTATTTTTGAAGTCCATGCACCAATGTTTGATTGAGCATCAGTTGCAGCTGATGAGTTTTGACCATTTGCAAATGTATTTTTAATAGCATCAGTTGTGAGTTTTGCTTTTTTAACAGCATCTCCAAGTTTTGATACTGCCGCATATGTTTGATCTAGTAGAGATTCTATAGTGGTAGGGTCTGTTGTTTGAATATTTGCTCGGTATGTATTTTGAGCAGATGCAATATCTTGTGTAGAAGCATCAAACAATACTCCGGCATCATCACGATACGTACGTATAATACTACTATAACTTGCAATCGTTTTATCATTTAAAAAACCTGAACCGTCATAAAATAAATCATGCATATTCGAAACAACGTCAGGTATATCTAAATACGTAGTAGAGAGAGATATTTTCGCATCCTCGTAAGCTTTTGTTTTTTGTTGCTCAGCATCAGAGAGAGAATTTTGTGATGATATAAGTGTCGACTGATCAACGGGCTTTTTTAATTTTGCCAATGCAATACGCGCACTCTGTAGTGATAGTGATATATCTGTTGTATCTAGTTTTGCAATAACTTGTCCTGCTTTCATTGATTGTCCAGCTACTGCACCTATATATGTTACTCGTCCAGAAGCTTGTGCTTGTATATCAATCTGATTTGTTGCAGCAATCTGACCTGTTCCTGTTACGGTTGTTTCTATATCACCACGTGTAACTCGAGCAAGGACGTATTGATTTGTGCCACTAGAAGAAAATATTTTTCCATAGGTATAATATCCAACACCAAAGACGGCGATGAGTATAAGTGATCCTATAGCTTTATGTGTTTTATAATACGAGAGAGATTTTTTTGAGAGGTGAATGATTTTAGATTTCATAGATAGTGTAAGTATATACTTTTTATTACACTTGTATATGTATTTTTATTTCAAATATGTATATGAAAAAAACACCCGCACGGAACTGGTCCGTACGGGGTTTGTCGACGCTGGGTCGACGGGGGGTCAGGCTGATTCTTCGGCCGGCTGTCTTTGCACAACAGCCAAGAGAAGTTTATTCACCGGTGGGAGTGTTGGTGGAGTTTCAAGGGGGACATATCGCATGCCCTCTTTTTTGTGCCACACAGCATCCTTCGACACGAGTGTTTCGGTAGGGTCTTCACCCCACAGCTCGGTGAATTTCTTCATGATTCGCTCGAGGTTGCCTGCAGCGTCGTTGCCGAGAACTTCGACCTTGAAGATGCCTTGAGGAATTTCAGGTCTGCTGCTGACTGTCTGCTTGACCTGTTTCTTGGTGTTTTCAAACTCATGCTTTGGGCAGACCGAGAGGATGAATGGGTTCTGGTCTTGATGCCCCCAGCTGATGAGAGCGGCGTATTCACATCCATCCGTAAGTCCGATTGATGTGAGCTGCTTCACAAAAGCAACTCCATGCTTGAGGTCTTTCTTGACCGTCGCCCTGGGGAAGGCGATGCCTTTGTATTCAGGGGCGGTCCCAACAAGATCATCCAGACCCTTGCCCTCCTGTGCCCAGGTGATGTTGAGTTCCCACGTCCCGTGGCTGTCCAGCTCGGTTGCGCGAAAGATGATTTGGCCCACTTTGTTTGCGCTGCTGCCGTAGTTCATAGTGCTTGTAATAGCTAAGGGGAGAATGGGTCTACGTATACTATATCCTTTTTCTCACCACCTGGTGGATAAAGGTGTATTCCCAAATTCTTAGCTTGTATAGTATTATACACTTATATACAGTAAAAGTCAATACCCATCACTATCTATATAAATATGCTATCATCCCTATATGAATGCATCAAAAAACCAAAAAAGGGATACAAAACAATCTGGGGGAATAAGGGGGGTATTGTATAAAAACATACTAGGGCTCGTTGTTTTATTTGCAATAATTGTTCTATTAAACAGTATATTCTATACAGATGGTTCTACTTCTTCAAAAGAAGTTGCTCTAAATCAAATAGTACAAGATATTCAAAATGATAAAATCACCAAAATACAAACTTCAGGAAATGATATTGAGGTGACTTATGTTGATGGAACAAAAAAAGAAAGTAAAAAAGAAGATCAGGCATCTTTGACTGAGACATTAACCAATCTTGGTGTAGATAAAACAAAACTCGCAGCCATTTCTTTTGAAGTAAAAACAGAATCAGGATTTGGATATTGGGCAGGCATGGTGTTCCCGTTCGTATTACCAGTATTGTTTTTCTTTTTTATTGTGTGGTTCTTAAGTCGACAAGCACGAGGTCCTGGTGGAGCTATGGCTTTTGGTAACTCACGTGCTCGAATGATGCATCCTGAAGGTCAAAGACAGAAGATTACATTTGCAGATGTTGCTGGAGCAAAAGAAGCAAAACATGAACTAGAAGAGGTTGTAGATTTTTTAAAAAATCCTAAAAAGTTTTTGAATATAGGTGCACGTATTCCAAAAGGAATATTACTCATGGGTGCACCAGGAACAGGAAAAACACTTCTTGCTCGAGCAGTAGCAGGAGAGGCGGGTGTATCTTTCTTCTCCATATCAGGATCTGAGTTTGTGGAGCTTTTTGTTGGAGTCGGTGCGTCACGTGTGCGAGATATGTTTAAAGTTGCCCGAGCGTCTGCTCCGGCTATTATATTTATTGATGAAATAGATGCGGTTGGAAGAGTGCGAGGTGTTGGTATGGGTGGTGGTAATGATGAGCGTGAGCAAACATTGAATCAGATTCTTGTAGAGATGGATGGGTTTGAGCCCGCTGAGGCTGTGATAGTTATGGCAGCAACAAACAGACCAGATGTTCTTGATCCTGCGTTACTTCGACCTGGACGTTTTGATCGACGTGTCCATGTTGAGTTGCCTGATCGAAAAGATAGACTTGAAATACTTAAAGTTCATGCAAGAAATAAGCCACTTATGAAAGATACTCGTCTTGAGACGGTTGCAGAAAGAACTTCTGGTTTTTCTGGAGCAGATCTTCACAGTCTTATGAATGAAGCAGCTATTCTTGCAGCTCGAGAAGGTCACGAAGAGATTTCACAAAATGATCTTATAAGATCTATTGAAAAAGTCATGCTTGGTCCTGTAAGACAAACTCATGCTTTGACCACTAAAGAAAAAGAGCTCACTGCATATCATGAGGCTGGACATGCTATTGTATCAACAGTTTTAAAACATTCTGATCCTGTACATAAGATATCTATTATTTCTCGTGGAAGAGCTCTTGGGTATATGTTAAAACTTCCAACAGTTGAAAGAAAAACTCAATCAAAAAATCAATTCCTTGATGATATTGCAGTTACACTTGGAGGATATGTTGTAGAGAAAACTATTTTTGGAGATATTACAACAGGTCCTTCAAACGATCTTCAGGTTGCTTCAGCTCTTGCTCGAGATATGGTGACTAAGTATGGTATGTCTGATATTGTTGGTCCTTGGGCACTTTTACCTGCTGGTGGAAAAACTATGTTCGGTTCTGGTGTTGAGGAAAATAGTTATAGTGAAAAAACAGGAGAGTTGATTGATGCGGAGGTTGAGAAAATAATGAAGACTGCATATAATAGAGCGTTTGAAATTATACAAAAACATAGATCTGCTCTTGATGCTATCGTGAAAGAGTTGGTTGAAAAAGAAACTCTTGAGCAGGCGGAGTATGAGGAGATTATAACGAAGGCGGGGATAAGTTTGGAGAAATAAAGAATTTAAATTTCAAGCACAGGTGGGTTGGTTAGGTGTATAATGCAGGTAATGACCACCATCCAGAGATTAAAACAAGAATTTCTCGAATATATAGAGATTGAAAAAGGACGAGCAATACGAACTGTAGAGAACTATGATCATTATCTAACAGTTTTTTTAAACCACGGTAAGTATGTAGAACCAAAAGATATAACCTCAGAAAAGTTGAGAGAGTTTCGGTTGTGGCTCAATAGACAAGTAACAGGAAATAATAGACAAAATCAAACAACCATTAAAAAGAAAACTCAGAACTACTATCTTATTGCTATTCGGAGTTTTTTGAAGATGCTAGCAAAACGCGGACATACAACACTATCTTCTGATCAAATAGAACTCGCAAAAGTCGAGCCGCGATCAGTTGATATTATTTCTGCTGAAGAATTGGATCGTTTGCTTAAGGCTCCTGATTTTGAAAAAGACGAAGAGAGACGATGGCGAGGTAAGGCAATACTTGAGTTGTTGTTTTCTACAGGTCTTCGTGTTTCTGAACTTTGTAGTTTAACTTCTGATCTTGATTTGCAGCGAGATGAGTTTTCTATACGAGGAAAAGGAGGGAAGGTTCGAGTTGTGTTTTTATCAGAAGAGGCTAAGCATGCGGTAAGGGAATATATAAAAGCTCGGAAAGATATGTCTGATGCATTATTCGTGCCTTTAGCAAGTGAGAAGAAAAAGATGCGAGGAGAAAATAAAGATACATATGAAGGTCTAGATAGAAGGACTGTTGAGCGTATTGTTAAACGATACGCCATGATGGCGGGTATTACAAAAAAGGTGACACCTCACGTGTTGCGCCATTGTTTTGCAACTGATCTTTTGTCAAATGGGGCAGACCTTCGTTCTGTGCAAGCGTTGCTTGGCCATTCAAATATAACAACAACACAGGTGTATACTCATGTGACGGATAGGCATTTGCATGAGGTTCATAAGAATTTTCATAGGAAGCGGAGTTAACATAAGTATGTAATAATTACATATATGCAAGAATCACATAGCTTTCATTCTATGGAAAAACAGGATACTGTTAGATATACTGAGACTCATAAAAGAGCTCTTGTATATAAAGAGGGTAAATTAAAAGGTAGACAACCTAAAGATTTTATCGGTGGGATGATAGGTCGAGAGTCTGTAGATCAAGCAGAAGCTTATGTTGCACGTATGGATGAGGCTTTTGCGGATGCTTTGGAAAACTTACATGAAGATGAAAGGGAGAAGTTGGAAAGATCAAAAATAATCGCGGAATGTTTGGAGGGTATTATTTTATATAATAAAAATTGGTTTGGACTAATGGCAAGTACATATCCAACTACAAAATATGATGACTATAGACATGGTGTAGATATGATTGTTGAAAGAACACAAGATGGATTTGCTCAACATGAAGGTGTTGCCATGGATATAACATATGCTGGTAAAAACGGAATCGCAAAAAAAGTTAATAGAATTGTTGATAATTTAAAAAAAGGTAGACTTGGAACTGTTTCTTTCTTTAAATCAAATGATGGAGGATTTAGGGGGGAGTTGAATAATCTACCTTTGGTAGTTATAGGTGCTGATTTTAATACTATGTCAAACATGATTAACCTTTTTGCAGAAGATACTCCTCGTAATAATCATGAATTAGCAGAACATCCTTTCCAATTTCAAATGATAGATGAAGTTATTATACAATGTGATACATACATACAACTTATTCAAACTTTTGATTTACCGAAAGAAACTAAAGATATTATGATTACAGTATATACAAAGTTGAGAAAAACATATGCAGATTTATATAAGGTAAAATCAGAAAAAACACTCAAGCATGTTGATAGATCAATGAGAGATAAATTTTATAGTAATTTGGAATCTTATCTGCAAAATCTTCTTGTACCCCCTCAGTCTGAGTAAGGTTTTCTATATATATGTATGCATTTGAAATGTAGCCTACATGTGCTATATTCAAGCCATGCAAGCATAGCTCAGTCGGTAGAGCAGTCGTCTTATACACGACCGGTCCTTGGTTCGAATCCAAGTGTTTGCACAAGATACAAAAAACACACATACAAAATTTGCAGGCTAAAATTTATGTATGTGTGTTTTTTGTATCCCGATTACTTACTCCATATGTAAACTATCATCAATCTGTATCCTCTCTTCAATCCAAGAAGGTAATGCCTCTGCATTCATAACACTATGCGCGGCTTGTTTCGCAGCTTCAACCAGCTTTATATTTTTAATAGCTTCCATACCAATATCGGTGATACCCCATTGACTATCACCATACAACTCACCAGCACCACGCATCTTAAGGTCAAGCTCTGCTAGATCAAATCCGTTTTTAGCATTTTTTAATGCTTGCAATCTTTCAATACTTTTTGTACTTGTATTATTTTGAATACATAGATAACAATATGCTTGATGGTTTCCTCGAATAACACGACCTCGGAGCTGGTGCAGTTGTGACAATCCAAACCTATCAGCCCCTTCTATAATAATAGTTGTTGCATTTGGAACATTAACACCAACTTCAACAACAGATGTTGCAACCAAGATATCTATCTTGTGTGCTAAAAAATCACTCATGATAGTATCTTTTTCTTGAGGTTTCATTTTACTGTGAAGTATACCGATATTCCAATCTTTAAATTCTTCAGACTTTAAGCGTTTTGCTTCTTCTTGAACTGATTTGAGTATAAGTTTACTCATCAGATCAGGATCTGGTTCTGCAATGCGCGCACATATGACATATACTTGTCGACCAGCCTGTAATTGTTCTAGTGCATGCGCATACATAGCTTTTCTTTTTGTTTCATTGATGATTTCTGTGATAATAGGTTTTCTTCCGCTTGGCATTTGATCAACAACAGATATATCTAGATCTCCATATATAGTAAGAGCAAGAGTTCGAGGTATCGGTGTTGCTGTCATTGAGAGAAGGTGAGGAATGCGAATTGTTTCTGGAACAGATGAAAGTTTTTTATTGTCTATATACGCTGTTTTTTTATGAACTCGAAGTGTATCTTTTTTCTTTCTCTTTTCAATCTCTTCGTCTGAAATAATGTGTTTCTGTGCAAGTTTTTGTCGTTGCTTAGTTCCAAATCTATGTTGTTCATCTATGATGACAAATGCAAGATCTCGAAATATCACAGACTTTTGTATAAGCGCATGTGTTCCTATAACGATAGATATATCTCCCGAAGCAATCCATTTGAGAAGTTGGTTTTTGGAAATATCGGTACCATACTTGTTTGTTAATGTACTACTTTTTGATGGGAATTTTTTACACCCAGAACCTGTTAAAAGCCCTATGTTTATGGGTAGTTTTTCAAACATTTTTGTAAAAGATTCATAATGTTGTTTTGCAAGAATCTCGGTTGGCGCCATGTATGCAACTTGTAACCTATGATTACCAACAACACCTTCTCTCATATTTTTTACTCGAGATGAGATGATTGCGTACGCTGCCGCTGCGGCAACAGCTGTTTTTCCTGATCCTACATCGCCCTCAACAAGTCGAGACATAGGTGTTTCTCGCTTAAAATCAGTCAGAATGTGATTGATTGCATTTTCTTGTGATGATGTTAGTTCAAAAGGAAGGTGTGATCTAAACTCGTCAAGAGCACTGTCAAGATTTGAAAAACTATATGCGTGCGCAGCGAGAGATTCATTTCTCCGTTTTATATTTTTAAGTTGTATGTAAAATATTTCCTCAAATGAAAATCTTTTTTTTGCAGACTCTGCATCTTTATCTTTTTTTGGATTATGTATCCAAACAATCGCTGTTTGAAAAGAGGGAAGGTTATATCTAGATCTAACGTGTTCTGGGATTGGGTCAGGGATAGTATTAAACTCAGGATGAGAAAGTATTTTTTTAATACTGTTGTATATAAAAAGCGATGTAACTCCTTTGCTCTCTCTATATATAGGTAAATACAACACTTCTTTACTTTGACCAAAAAGATTTGTTCCTGTAACAAGTGGTGTTTCTTTTGTTTTTTCAATCACAGGATTTACGAGGCAAAGTCTATTTCCTTGTTCTTTTACAAGTCCTGTAACTTTTACAGTATCTCCATCTTTGAACATCTTCCCGATGTATATCTGATTGAACCAAACAAGTCTCATGCGACCCGTACCATCATTGAGTGTGGCGGTTGTTTGAAGGAGTTTGTTTTTAAATGTTTGCCCAGTCTCAACATGTTCAAGTATTCCATAGCATGTGACAGATATATCAGATTCAGCATCTTTGATATGTGTCGCTGCAAATGCGTCCCCATATCGAACAGGAAAGTGATACAGCAAGTCTTGTACGGTTTTGAGTCCAAGTTTTTGCAGTGCAGGTATATGATGTTTTGTGAGTCTAAGTATGTCTTTTAGTGGAGTTTTGAGTAGGTCCATATGAGGTATTGTAGCATGGGGTACAAGGGTTGGTTTTTTGTCTCATGTAAGCATTCCTTCATTATCAAGCTCTTGTATAAGTATTAATACATCACTTTTTGTATAGATATCAAGATTTTTTGGTTTTGTTTCTAAAATTTTGGCAAGTAATTTTGATTTAAAGTTTTTAACCTGTTTCATTTCTAAAAATACTTTCAATATATACGCTCGGAGTTGTCGACGAGAACCAGAAAACTTACTTTGCTTCACATAGCTCATGCTCTTTTGATGTAAAATTTTTTTATGCGCACCAAGAGTTTGTTTAAGGTGAGTCCCATAATCATACATAGCATAATAAAAATCTCGCGGACCAAAATCTTTTGGAAGTATGGATAGTATTTTTTCTAGCACTGTGTGAATCTCTTTATCACGAACTTTTTCTTGTGTGTCTTTAAAGAAGTGGTGAAGTATGACTGCACGTATGTTTGTTTCTATAAACACAACTGGCTTATTTTTTGTAAATGCTAAAATCGCGCCTGCTGTTGATTGTCCAACCCCAGGTAAGTTTTGTATATATGTATACTCACCAAGCTCGCGAGGTGTGGCTGCCTGCAAGGCTTTAGTTGCTTGATGTAAAAACTTAGCACGTCTATTGTATCCAAGGCCTTGCCAGAGGATGAGAACATCTCGGAGTGAGGCATTGGCGAGGGTTTGTATATCAGGGAATCTTGTTAAAAACTCTTGATACTTTATAAGAACTCTAGAAACTTGAGTTTGTTGAAGCATGATCTCAGATAATAATATGTGGTATATATGTTTAGTTTTTCTCCAAGGGAGAGTGCTTCGTTTGTTCTTTTTATAGAACTTTTGAAGATGTCTTAGAAACGCCTGCATATATGAGGTACTGTATAGTATGGGAAAATATTTTGCAAAATACATGATATACTACCCACTATGAATATACATCTTGTATTTGCATCACTTATTGAAGGTATTACAGAGTTTCTTCCTGTTTCATCTACTGCTCATCTTATTATTTTTTCAAAACTAACACAGATAGATCTGACGGATACGTATATAAAGTTTTATTTACTTTTTATACAACTCGGTGCATTGCTTGCGGGAATCATGTTGTTTTCAAAAAAGTTATTGACTAATACAAAGACCCTGACAAACGTTTGTATAAGTTTTGTTCCTACTGCAGTGATTGGATTAGTGTTATATAAACTGTTTAAAAAACTACTAGAAGGAAATATAACACTTCTTGCATCAGTTCTTATACTTGGTGGATTGTTATTTATGTATCTTGAAAAAATGTATGTTGAAAGAAGTGATGTAAAAAATAATATCCGAGAGGAGATAAGACCTTGGGATGCATTTGTTGTAGGTGTTGCACAGGCTGTTGCTATTGTTCCAGGTGTTTCTCGATCTGGTGCAACTATTGTGGCTGGTATGTTTAGAGGTATTGCAAAAGCAGTGATTGTAGAATATACATTTCTCCTTGCAATACCAACTCTTGGTGCAGCAGTGGTATATGATGCGTATAAGTCTCGAGATGTGTTAGCTCATATAGGTGGAGGATTTGATCTTATGATTGGTTTTTGGTTAGCATTTATTTCTGGATATATAACACTGGTTTTCTTTAAAAAACATTTGAGAAATATATCACTGACAGCTTTTGGGTGGTATCGTATTGTACTTGGTCTGTCTGTGTTGTTTCTTTTGTACTAAACCTTGTGGTATACATACAATACTGGAGACGTGGGAGAGTGGTTTAATCTACCTCTTTGCTAAAGAGGCGTACCTCTTATAAGGTACCGAGGGTTCGAATCCCTCCGTCTCCGCATCGGAAAATAAACACACCTGTAAGGTGTGTTTTGTTTTTCGACTATGGAGTAGGAAGCGGAGCTTCCGGGGATTCGAAAAGGTTCTCCTATATTTTCGAGAAGCTTTGCTTTGAGAAAATAGGAAACCTGTACTGAAGCTGTAAGCTTCGAATCCCTCCGTCTCCGCCAAGTCGAGCTAGCTCGTGGGTCATACCCATCTCGAGTGTTCGGAACTATATTCATTATGAAAAGAGGTACTCACATATTTCTATGCGAGCACCTTTGTGTTTTGTTACTGTTTGACGATGAGAAACCTCGCTGGACCGTCATGAGCCTTAACTGTGAGCTTATTACACTCACGAACATGATATGCTGACAAAGGTCCGATGATCTCCGTATCCTTCCCGGATTGTGTTTCTGACTGTACCAAGAGTTGTCCCTCAGTACAGATAACACTTGCTGTTTTAAGACGGCCGTAAACAATCTCCTTGTCTCCAAGATTGATTGGGATAGATGCCAGGTTTTCATCAGCCACTTTGGAATACCATGGAGCCACTAGGAGTTGTTCGACATCAAAGCCGAGCAATTGTCCGCACTCTCTTCTTCGATGCTCTCCAGCATTCGTGCCTCCTGATTCGAGTCTAGAAACTTGGGCACGATCTATGTTGAGCATGGTTGCTACTTCATGTATCTCAAGCCCTGCTTCCTGTCTCAAGGTTCGCATGGTTTGAGCAAAACCAGTAGCGATAACAGAATAGTAATGATGATCCCACATGCTTTGTTGCGAAATAGGATCACTCCCTAGGAGTAATGCTCTCCAACGAAGTGGGGTTTGGTCAAATATGATAAGTGCCGAACCTTTTCCTGTGAGTCGGTGGGGTACAGTTGCTTGAATTTCAGTTGCTTCAGTTATAGGGTCTTTAACAGCAACAATTTTTCCTGAAGTCTGCTGCCTAAGGGTTTCCACACTAATATTTCCTGTAAGTGGAATGAGAGTCATCTTTCCTAGTGTGGATTGATATGGGGCATTTGCCGTGGGTATTACTACTGCGCAAGTGTACTCTGGACGCCAGTCGGTCGGTGGAATCAAAAGAGTACACCGATTGTAGTAATCACTTACAAGCGCACCTGTTTCACTCATAAGTTGTCGGTGGGTGCACTTGATGGTAGGTGAATCTGTTCTCTCACCACTCAAGGCTCGTTGAAAGTCGTATGCAAACGAACCACGTCTGAATTCTCTAAATTCTTTCTTTTTCATGTTGTATGTGCTGATTTGTTGTTTTCTAAGAAGAATATATCATATAATGATACTATGTCAATATATATAGTCATAAAATATCGTAATATATCTATATATGATAATATAAAACAGGTACAATATAAATATTGTCTATAGTAATTGACATAAAATAAGCCTTTTGCTATCATATATAATATGAAAGCTCAAAACGAAGAAATCATTAAATCCCTCATTTCTTTCGGTCTTTCTGAAAAAGAGGCGAGTGTGTATTATTCTGCTCTTGAGCTAGGTAGGGCTACTGTAACCGAGATTTCTCGAAAAGCGGGGATACATCGTACAACTGGGTATAGTATTCTTAACTCACTCGTTGCTAAAGGACTGGTAAACATATCTGGAAAGGAACCTAAGCAAGAATATCTTGCTGAAACGCCAGACATTATTCTCGAAAGACTTCGTGAAGAACAAAAAAAGATTGAGAAAAATATAGAACATGCGGAAAAGTTTCTACCCACATTGCGTTCAATACAAAAAATTGAAGATCGTCCACAGATCAAGTTTTATGAGGGTATTGAAGGTTTAAAGTCTGTCTATGAAGATACACTTACAGCAAAAGAACAGATTGTTGCATACGCTGCTTATGAAGACATGCATGCAACACTTAAAGATTATTTCCCTGCATACTATAAAAGACGTGCAGCTGCTGGGGTTACAATAAAGGGAATAGTTCCACAAAGCCCAATGGCTCTTGAACGTAAAAAGTTAAATAGAGAAGAGTCTCGTGAATTTGCCATGATCCCTAAAGATCTTTTTGATATTTCTCCTGAAATAGATATTTATGATAATAAAGTAATGATTGCGTCATGGCGAGAAAAATTAGGTATCATTATTGAGAGTAAAGAAATTGCTGATGCAATGAAAAAGATTTTTGCTTTAGCATGGAAAGAAGCTGTAAGACTTGAGAAGGAGAGTGAAAATAATTAATTATTAAAAATTGCTTCAATCTTTTTGTTTTTTAATGTAAGTTTACTTCCTATATTCTCCAAAATCTCTCGTTTCTCTAAAATAGATCCATCTCTTAAAACAAATTTCATATAGTTTCTAATGTCTATATCCTTGATACATATGTCTGTGCTTTTACCTAACAAGGATTTGCTGAACCTTTTGAATCTCGTCACTTCATCCTTTATCTTATCTTTTACATTGATCTCATTAATATTAATCGCATCAATCAAAACCTCAAACTGTCCTATCAAGTCAGTTTCATTTATGTAATCGTTAGCACATTCCTTATCCTTAGATCTCGCACATTTGTAATACACGTGTCGATTCACTGTTCCGTTTACGAGTTTCTTGAATTTTTCGTCTGCACTTATTGCTGATCCACAAAGTCCACAGGTGATCAATTTTGTAAAAGCAAACTCTTTGTTCTCAACTCGCATTTGATTGCCTTTTAATTGTTGCTTAACAAGATCAAACAATTCTTTAGATATCAGTGGTTCATGTTTTCCTTTGTACCAGTTTCCACTTTCTCTCGGATATTCAAAGGATCCATAGTAGAAAGGATTGTATAGCAGTCTGAATATATTTCCTAAACTCAAATGTTTCTTTCCATATGCTGACCTAAAGTTTAGATCAAACTTGAGCCAGTTATATATTTTCTTTCCACTATATTTTTCATACGCAACCTTTTCAAATATCTTTTTAACAACTTCTCCTCGTTCTGGATCAATACAAACTTCACATCTTTTATCCATTCTCATCTCTTTAAGATATCCTGTTGGTGGGGGACCAGGCCATAATCCCATTTCAACTCGAGTTCTAAGTCCTCGCTTCACATTGATACTCTTGTTGTCATTCTCAAGTTTTGCTTGAGAACAGAGAATCATGAGTAGAAACTTTTCATTCGGTGAATTTTTGAAAGTTTGTCCATACGTTCTTATTTCAACTAGCTTGTTTTGATCCATGAGATCAACTAAAGAGCCAAGATCACCTGCATTTCTTGAAAGTCTATCAGGTGCCCATGTGAGTATTCCATTAAATCTTTCTTGAGATAAGTCATTGAGTATTTCTTTAAACACAGGTCGCTGTCCTGAATCTTTTGCAGAGTGTGATTCTCTTCGTATATCTACTACCTCAATGTTTTCTCTTTCGGCTATCTGCAACATTTCTTTTACCTGAGATTCAATTGATAGAACTTGGCGTTCTTCATTCTCAATACTTTTTCTACAGTAAAGTACATACTTCATCTTTGTTTGTGCAACTTCAGTTTTGACGCCGAAGTTGTTTATCATTTGCACCTCCATATATTAATTAATGACAGACCATTTAAGGGTGCATAGCTATGCAGAACAAGGGAAACGTAGTGTGGTCGTTTAAAATAGCTTGTGTTTTAAGGTTAAAACCCTAACATTGACATACTGTATATAAATAGTGTATAATGTATACGTTAGCACCTTGAAATTTTGCAAAATCACCATAGCTAAAAGTCGCCTAATCCTAGGCGTTTCCTAGCTATGGTGACATGAGTTATCCTCTGGCAAATCACAATCGGACATGTTCGCAAGAACGAGTCCACATCCCACATAAAACACGTCATGAATGACACGTTAATACTGGGTGCCGGTCAGGCACATGAACTCGAATTGGCATTTCGTCGCAACGATTGGACCAATGCTCTCATCAAGAAACTCTCCGAAGGAGAAATCTTGGAACAAGTCCGCCTTGTTCTTCTCGGCCAAGCCGAAATCACTGTGGTCAAACACATCATTGACCTTTCCGCAGACCCCTTCATCCCGAGTGCTCTCTTCGAAGACGTCGAACACCATGAAAAAGGTCCTGCTGACTTCGAATGGGATCCTGCCAAGGTTCGTCTTCATCTTTCCAAGAATCAGAAAGGTCAGAACACGATCGAAGGCAACAATCTCCGCAAGGAACTCGCCTCCGAATCGCCGTTCAATGCCAACCTGCTGGATTACCTTCTGAAAAACCCACACCTCATCCCTGAGGAGTGGAAAAAAGATGAAGCGGGCAACACTCGCTACACCTACTTCTGGGGAACGATCTACCGTGATTCCGATGGCCGCCTGTGCGTCCGTTGCCTCTGCTGGAGCGGGACGGAGTGGGACTGGGACTGCCGTTGGCTTGGCTTTCGTTGGCGCTCGCTCAGCCCTGCTGCTTGTCTCGCACAAGTAGCTCTCGGATCTTGTTCACTTTGATTCAGTACTTGGATCCTTTGAACTTTATCGTTCACTCCGCACGTTACGAAAGTAACGGGCGGAGTTTTCTCATATATTTTTTGCTTAATATTCTTTCAACATATATACTCATATACGGTAGTAGGTGAATACGAAAGAGATTACGGTTTCTTTCTGCCGAATCCAGTATCCGTGCATCCAGAGTATTTCTGACTACGGTTTGAGATAGGGTGGTGCATGCAGAAAACTTCTAATAAAAAATTGAAGATACTTGGTATAGAGCATTAGGGCATATATGATGCCGAATCAGATTCAGTCCTGGGATCGTCTAAAACTTTCGAAGGATGGTGATATAGAAGATGCTTTATACGAGACCGTGATTCCAATGGCAACCTGTACGTCCGTTACCTCTACTGGAACGGGACGAAGTGGAACTGGAACTACAATTGGCTTGACAATCATTGGAACTCGAACAACCCTGCTGCTTGTCTCGCAACTCTCTTCATTTCTCTCTCGCTATTTTGCGGGAGAGTTTTGTTTTGAAAGTTGACCTTGCCAACCTCCCAGCATTTTTCCAATTTCCTCCATCTGTACTGATAAAGCAATATATTTTTTATCATCAATCGATTTTGTTTCCCATAAGATCATAAGTAACACATTCAGTGTATCTATTTTTCGAATGCTTACTTTTACCCAAGGGATCTTTTCTTCTTTCAACAAGAAGCTGGCGATGCTAATTGCTTCCATGCTTTCTACAAACAATGTATCAATACGTTGACCCAAAGAGTGTCGGTGAACTTTAGGAATGGTTTGGTAATATCCGAACCACAAAATATACAACGTTTTTAATTTCTGTAAAAGGGGTAGCAATTTTCTCGGGGGGGGTAGTATTCATGGATATGGTTTTAATCAGTTTTAATTGTACATATCAAGATATCACGTCTCTAGAAAATTTGCTTGGAGCTTGGAAAGAATTCGTTCAAGGGAAGAAAAATAAAAAGGATGTACAAGAATTTCAAAGAAATTTGATGCGTAACATTATCGAACTGTATACAGACTTAAGTAATAAAACATATACGCATTCTAAATATGAAGCTTTTGGCATTTCTGATCCTAAACCTCGTAGCATTCACAAAGCTAGTGTTCGTGATAGATTATTGCATCATGCAATATATAGAAAAATGTATCCTTATTTCAATAAGCGTTTTATTGCTGACTCGTATTCATGTCAATTAAACAAAGGCACACATAAAGCAGTTGAACGATTTAAGAGATATGCTTATAAAGAGGGGAAGAATAACAAACGAACAGTATGGATTTTAAAATGTGATGTGAAAAAGTTTTTTGCCTCGATTGATCAGTGTGTACTTATGAATATTTTAGGTAGATATATTAAAGATGTAGAAGTACTGCAATTGATAGAAAAAATTGTTGAAAGTTTTCACAGTACAGAGATTGGTAAAGGCTTACCACTCGGAAATCTTACATCACAACTGCTTGTTAATATTTATATGAACGAGTTTGACCAATGGATGAAGCATAAACAAAAGGTCATATATTACATCAGATACGCTGATGATTTTGTGGTTTTAAACCATAATAAAAAATATCTTGAAGAATTATTAATGGCTATACATAAATTTTTGAATCATGAGTTAAGGCTTTTCCTACATCCCGACAAAGTATTTATCAAAACTCTGGCCTCAGGGGTTGATTTTCTTGGCTGGATTCACTTTTCCGATCATAGAGTTTTTAGAACTGCATCTAAACGTAGAATGTTTACTAATTTAAAAGAGAATAAAAAACCACAAGCTCTCGAATCTTATTTTGGTCTTTTAAAGCATGGAAATGCTAAGGGTTTGCAAGGTGAAATTGAATGTCTTAAAGATGTTCCTAATTAACATAGTGACAGAGTGCTGTAATTCAAACATACTAGTTTTAGTGTCACTTTTGTCACTTTTCACTCGCTCGAGACCCATCGATACGGTACAATGGAAACATTACAAACCAACCTTACAGGTCTTAACCGACCTCGGTTCTAACTCGAGACTCTCCGCATATAGATATTTCACGAAGTGAAATATTCCCGCTCGGTGCGAGAAAGCTGCTAATGCAGCTTTCGTGAGGGATTCGAAAAGGTTCTCCTATATTTTCGAGAAGCTTTGCTTTGAGAAAATGGGAAACCTGTACTGAAGCTGTAAGCTTCGAATCCCTCCGTCTCCACACTAAAAATAAAAAACGGAGAGTTAACAATAACTCTCCGTGCAACAACTCATCCTTATTCAACACCTCCTTTATTTCTCCTCCTTTTCCTCGACAGGTTTAGGTAATGGTGTTTCCAATGTTTTCAAAAAACTAAATTGAAACTCTTGCCCATGACCAGTCTCCTCACCATCTCGCTTGCAATCCTGAGATAGAGGGCTTGGTGGCCCACCTTTTTTGTTTGGATTAGGTGGTAATCCGATAACCCCTTTAACTTCTCCGTCTGTAACATTCATAGTATTTCCTTTTGTTGGTTCTCTAAATTGCGTCTGTTTTAATAATACCAAAACCTATATACATATCGAAAGTGCAAACAGGTTAATAGGTGTGTTATTATTTTATGTATATGAATCTTGTAGACCTTTTCAAGAAAGCAAAGATTATTAAATTTGGATCCTACACATTAACCAGTGGAATACAATCTCATTATTATTGTGATGTTAAGGAGGTGTTAGGTGATTCTGTGTTGTTAAGAAAAGTTATAAGTGAATTAGTTAAAATAATACCAAAACAAGCGACTTGTATAGCAGGAATGGGGTATGGTGGTATTAGTTTAGCTTCTCTGGTTGCTTTTAATTTGAAGCTGCCTATTGTTATGGTAAGAGATAAACCAAGAGAGCATGGGACAAAGAAAACTATAGATGGATACATTCCTCGAAATAAAGATGTTGTATGTGTTGTTGATGATGTGTTTACTACAGGTAGTAGTATTCGTAATATAAAAAGTAAATTACTTCATACAAAAACTAAGTTTACAAAATCAGTTGTTGTTTTAAATAGGTCAAATTTTGCTAATACAAAAGAGGTGGTAAGTTTGATTACCGATAAAGATATTGTTATATAATTACATACATATGCCAAAAGACGATCAACTCAAAAAACTATCACCAACTCAATACACTGTCACTCAAGAAAAGGGAACAGAGGCTCCATTTCAAAATGAATATTATGACAACAAAGAGGTTGGTATCTATGTTGATATTATAAGTGGAGAACCGTTATATTTATCTTCTGATAAATATGATAGTGGTACTGGTTGGCCAAGTTTTACGAAGCCGATACGAGAGGATGCTGTAACGCTTCATGAAGATACAGAACTTTCAACAACTCGTACAGAAGTACGTAGTAAGATCGCAGACTCACACCTTGGCCATGTCTTTGATGATGGTCCAAAAGATAAAGGTGGAAAAAGATATTGTATGAATAGTGCAGCAATGAGGTTTATTCCATTTGCAGATATGGAAAAGGAAGGGTATGGAGAATTTAAAAAACTTCTCGAAGTTGAGGATAGTAAATAGATGCGTATAAAAATCACCGCTCATGCAAATAATAAAAAAGATTTAGTGGAAGTAGACATGTTTGACCAGATGCATGTGTATACAAAAGCCAGACCTCAAGAAGGTGAGGCAAATAAAGCAATAATCGAGATATTGGCAAAACATTTTCATGTCAGTAAAAGTTGTGTGACTCTTGTTCGAGGTGGAACAGGGAAGATAAAGACTTTTGAGATTGTTGGGGTGTAGATAAAAGTTGTTCTCTGGTGCTATATACTATATATATGAAAGACCTCCACTACACCATCACTCGAACCGAAAAGGGGATATCTGTCTTAGATATTTTTCTTAAAAAAAGTTTTACAAAAACAAAACAAGAAGTTATTGATTTTAATACACCAAAAGCATACTCTCTTGATCCTCAAGGTACACCATTTCAAAAACAAGTTTGGAACGCGTTACAAAAAATAAAAAGAGGAGAAACAAAAACATATAGAGAAGTCGCGGAGATGATAGGGAAACCAACGGCAGTGCGTGCTGTTGCGAGTGCTATTGCACAAAACAAGATTGCAATACTTATACCATGTCACCGTGTCATACGTAGTGATGGAACTTTTGGAGAATATCGATGGGGGAAGAGGCTGAAAACTACACTCTTGCAAAATGAGCAAAACAACGTATAACTATAGACATGATTACTGTTCTTCATGAAGAAAAAGATTTTATTATCATTTCCAAGCCTGCTGGACTCATAACTCATGCTGACGGAAAGCCTAATAGTATTCATGTAAGTAGTGTTGCTGAGGAAGTGCTAAAGCTGTATCCTGAAATTCAAGGTATCGGTGAGTCTTCAACTTTTGGAAATACATCTATCAATAGATCTGGAATAGTACACAGATTGGACACAGATACTTCTGGGGTGATGATTATTCCTCGTACACAAGTTTTTTTTGATCATGTTAAAAAACAATTTCAAGATCATGTAGTAGAAAAGGAGTATAAGGCATTTGTGTGGGGGTGGTTGAAAGAAGAGGATAAAAAAGGAGTGATCCATAGTTCTATAGGGAAAAGCGGGTCTGATTTTCGTAAGTATGTTACAGGTAGATATGCGCGAGGGGTGATTCGTGATGCTATTACGTATTATGATACATTGGCTCAATTTGAAGCTGATGCAGAAGATGCGAAGCTGGCAAAGCCTCATTTGCCGAGATTTTCATACATGTCTCTTAAACCTAAGACAGGAAGGACGCATCAGATTCGTGTGCACATGAAGCATATTCATCACGGTATTGTGTCTGATTCACTATATATGGAAAATCATCCAAAAGTCTTGGGTTTTGAAAGACAGGCGCTGCATGCTGAACATATAAGGTTTTTTGATTTACAAGGAAATGAAAGACATTTCAGTGCTCCATTGCCGGATGATTTTGTTCGTGTATGTAAAAAATACAGCCTGTAAAAAGAGTCTTCTGTAGTACTCTTGATTCTCAAGTCTATATATGGTACAACTACTGCCATGGCTATAACACTGTCACAATTAGATAAAACAACAAGAAAAGCAATAGATATGCACACAGGTGATACTGTTCGCGTTCATCAAAAGATTCAAGAAAAAGGTAAAACTCGTATCCAGATATTTGAGGGTATGGTTCTTGCTCGAAAACACGGTAACGAGGCTGGAGGTACATTTACTGTACGAAAATCTTCTAATGGTTTTGGGGTAGAGAGAATTTTCCCTCTATATTCTCCTATGATTGATAAGATTGAAGTTGTAAAACGATCTAAAGTTAGACGAGCAAAACTATATTTCATTAAAGATAAAGCAGTTAAAGAGATCAACAAGCGTCTTAAGATGCAAATGGTTCGAGGAGATAAGGCAACTGTTCCTGGTCCAGACAACGATCTACTGGATGATTCTCCAGAGGATATTGATATGGCAGAGGTGGCAGCTATTGAAGCTTCAGAGAAATAAAAATTTATCAAAATAAAAAACGTTACCGTTTTACGAAGTAACGTTTTTTATTTTTTCAAAATTTGAAAAATCCGTGATACTCTACATATATGCATCAAGAAGATATTATTCCAACACATGCAGATTCATACGATACGTTGAATTTTGTTCATTCAAAGTGTGTTTGTGTATATAAAAAAGAGGGGTATACACCATTACAAGTTGTAAACCAAATAAAGCAATATCTTCTTCCTGAAGAAGTTTCTGTATGTACATATGTTGGGCGACTTGATCCTATGGCTGAAGGATGGATGCATGTATTGTGGAGTGGTGATGCAAAAGAAAAAGAACAACTAGCAAGTCTTGATAAAGTATATGAGGTTGAGGTTGTTTTGGGTATAAAGACAGACACAGGTGATGCTTTGGGTTTAGTTGTGCAAGAGAGTGATGGTGTTGTTGAAGAAAAGAAGTTGCAAGATACTGTACAAACTTTTATCGGTTCGTTTGAGTATCCCTATCCAACGTATTCATCACCTCATATTAAAAAAACATTACGAGGGATAGAAAACCATACTCAAGATACTCGGTTACAAAAAGGGAATATTTTTAGTATTGATTTGGTATCAATACAACATGTTTCATCTGTTGATATGCAACAAAAGATAGAACAAAAGTTGGCTATGTGTCATATGGATGGTGATTTTCGTCTTGATAGTATTCAAGATGGGTGGAGAAAGTTTTTTATGCGTATTCATTCACATACTATATTTACCACGATTAAGCTCAGAGTATCTTGCAGTAGTGGAACATATATGAGAACTCTTGCAGAAGAGTTAGGAAAAAAAATGAATACATGCGGATTTGCTTTTTCGATAGTGCGGATAGGGGTTGGTAAGACTGTGACTGTATAGTAATATAGAAGTATCTTTATATATATGTGTAGAATATAATATAGATATTACTTAGTAATAAAAAATAAAAAGCACTTTGTATGAATAAGAAAAAAAATCAAAAAGGATTTACATTGTTGGAGATACTTGTCGTTGTGGCGTTAATAGGAATACTTGCTGCTATAGGTATGGCTGCCCTTGCTTCTGCTCGAGCTCGGGGAGAAGACGCATATATTAAAGCTACAGCTACAAACATGAAGACTCAAGCTGAAGTGTTTTATTCAAATAATGCCAATACATATGGAACTATAACAGGAGAAGGTGATTCTGTTCCAGGTTTGGATTCTTTGTGTGTGCAACAAGGTTCTATATTTGCTGCAAGTTCTACAGGAGGGTTAAGATTTTCTTTGAATGCACTAAACGCAAAAAGTCCATCTGATATTTTGTGCAGTTCAGGTGTAGAGTGGACTTCAGATCCTGTAACTGCATCTAGTTGGGCTATTGCAATAAAACTTTCTAACGGTGATTATTTTTGTGCAGACAGTAAAGGTGTAAGTAGAGATACTGGTTCAAGTGTTCCACCAATATCAAGTACTGATGCTGATTGTTCATAAAATGTTTATAAGTTTTCTTTGCGTATAAAAAAATAATGGTATACTTACTATGTCTTTCAATTTCTTAAAAATATTTTGAAAGAATAAATTAATTTATTTACTAATAAAACAAAACAGAACCTTATATGAAAAATTTTAAAAAAGGATTTACATTGATCGAACTTTTGGTTGTTATCGCAATCATCGGAATTCTATCAAGTATCGTACTAGCATCTCTATCTTCAGCTCGAACAAAAGGAGAGGATGCAGCAATACAAGCTGATCTTGCAAACATGCGAGCTCAAGCTGAGTTGTATTATTCAACATACGGTAACTACGGTGGAAACTCTTCAGCTTCTTCTGCTGTATGTCCAACTTCAGCAGTCGCATCTACAACTAGTGGACTTATGGGAGTTTCAGGAACAGGACTACTTTCACTCAATACTGCACTTGTAGGACGAGCTGGATCTGCAAATACATTATGTACTGTTGCTGCAAATGGTTCAGCATGGGCGGTTGCTGCTGTTCTTAAATCAAACACAGCACAGGTTGCATGTGTTGATAGTACTGGAGTATCAAAAACTTCATCAACAACTTTGGCATCATCTATATCATCAGCTACATGTCAATAAAAGTTTTACTTTTGTAAACTTCAAAAAACCCTCTATTGTAGAGGGTTTTTTGTTTATATATTCTATATCTTTTATTTATAATTATTTTATCCTCAGCATGTAAAGATGTGTACATGCATTTATATAAGACACATCTCATAACAATAGTATTGGTAATCTGTGGACTACACACATATCCAGTCAAAGCGGATACTCATATTACTAAAAACACTACTTTTTCTCTTGCAAAAAGTCCATATATTATTGATCAGCCTATTACTATTGATAACGGTGCAAAACTGACTATTGAGAAGGGGGTAACTCTTATTTTCCGTAAAGGTCAGCTATTTTTCAAAAACGCTTCACTTACAGGATCTGGTTTTATTATGAATGTTGAATCAGAATATAATTTTGATTATCTTATAACATCTGATCATTCCAGTATAGATATATCCAATATATCTATACTAGGCAATCCTCAATCTATACTATCTGCATGGAATCATTCTGCAATACAGCTCTCACATATGGATGTTGATTTTCTGGGTGACACATCACACATAACAAGTATTCAAATATTTGGATCATCAACTCTGACACTTTCAGATTCTATATTTTCAAGATTTGAAAAAGCTCTGGATATATTTCAAGAATCATATGCGACAGTTACTGATTGTGTATTTACATACAATAAAAAATCCATAGATACATTTGATTCATATATAGAACTTCACAACAATGATTTTGTTGATAATGAAATCGCTGTAGATTTTTTTATTGATACAAATACACAAAGTTATGTACATGCTGAGTACAATTGGTGGGGGAATAAGAGTGGTCCATCGGCATATACGTATTCAAGTGAAGCACCTCAATCTGCAATAAATATAATAACTGAAGGTGTTACATATACTCCATGGAGTCTTAGTCCTCATAAGCTTGCGGCAAACTCTGCGGTTTCCAATGTGCTATTTCTTCCTGGGCTTATGGGTAGTCGTCTGTATCAAAAAGGTGTATTTGAAAATCAACTTTGGGAGCCAAACAGAAATAAAGATGTTACAAAACTATATCTTGATGCGTCAGGCCAAAGTATTCAGAAAAATATTTATACACGAGATGTAATCCTAAAAACAAATATTGTTGGAGGTGTAGATGCTATAGAACAAACCCCGTATAAAGATTTTTTTACATATATGGATACACTGGTGAGTAAAGGTGTTATTCAGGCTTGGAAATCTGCGCCATATGATTGGAGGTATTCACCAGATACTATTATTGAGCAAGGTGTTCAGATAGGGGACGGTAAGCAAGTGTTTACAGATAATATTGTTGCTGAAGTGTTGCTGCTTGCAAAAACATCAAAAACAAAAAAGGTTACTATCATAACTCATAGTAATGGTGGACTGGTAGCTAAGAGTCTTATGATTGAGCTTCAGAAAAAACATCTAGACTCTCTGATAGATAAAATAATATTCGTTGCCATGCCGGAGTACGGTGCGCCGCAAGCTATTACATCTCTCATGTATGGTCACGAACAGTCAATTGCTGGAGGTTTGATATTGAGTGCTTCCGTCGCTCAAAAACTTGGAGTTAATATGCCGACCGCATATACGTTATTGCCTTCACAAAAATATTTTCAAACAGGAAAAACTGTCCCTTTTTACGAAAATACTGTAAATGATAAGTCGTTTTTTAACGTAAAACTCACGGAAAAATCACAGATTAACAACAATCTTTTACATGAAGCTGATCAGTTTCATACCAAAGTTGATGGATGGATTGCGCCATCATATATACAGGTATATCAAATAGTTGGAACAGGACTCTTAACTGTTTCCGGTGTATCGAAAGATGCAGACGGTCAATCGGTGCCACTATATACACCCACTGGAGATGGTGTCGTTCAAGATATGTTTGATACTTCCTCAAGAACTTATAATAGAAGTGGTATATCCTTTACTGTTGATTTGCACAATACTACATATAAACACATGGATATTATGAACAGTGTGGATACAATGAAATATATTACTGAGTGTTTAAGTAAAAATATGTTAGATTATACCGACATATCTCATCAAGAATATTCTCAAGCATATACACGTATATCTCTCACTCCTCCTTTTTCAACTTCAACTAAACAGAAACTTTCTACC
The DNA here is from genome assembly GCA_964520195.1 of uncultured Candidatus Saccharibacteria bacterium. Lineage (GTDB taxonomy): Bacteria > Patescibacteriota > Minisyncoccia > Phycocordibacterales > CAIZLB01 > CAIZLB01. Next base: position 5,295 of record CAZFNX010000004.1, on the reverse strand, counting down.
AAAAAAATACAAATACACACTGATACAACCAAAGATTTTTTTGACTACACGGATTCTACTCAGTTTAGTGTGTCTCATGTAACAGATTCATCTTCTCGATATGATTTGTTTAATACTAGTTTGCAATATATAAGCCAAAAGCCAGTATCTTCTTTTGTTGTAGAAGAAAAGATGGGTGATGTATTTAATATGAGTGTGTACAATAAGACTGATGCTCAGACGATAGAATATGTATATCAAGATGTGCAGTTATATAAAGATTCTCTGGCCTTGCTCAAACAAGATACAGGTACATCTTTGCAGATTGATTTACCACTGGTAAATCAAAAAGTAGAAATACCTCCTACTAAAGAAGTTGTATATGATTCTACACATCAAGTCATATCTGAGACATATGCCACGACAACACCTGAAGATTTTTCAGAGAAACTAACTCGTATTATTGATCTTATGAGTACATCCAATATTCTTTCGTATATAAAGACAAGATATGTAAGTAAGTTAAAAAATATACAGAAAAACAAAGATGAAAAAGGCTTTATCTCATTACAGCAGAAGATTGATCGAGCGATCAGATCGATTGATTCATACGCGTATAGTCCAGCATTAAAAGGAAGGTACACTAAGCTTCGACAGGATTATATATATTTAAGTTATATCTTTAAGTAAGACACTGTTGCCAAAAGGCTACATCTTGTGCTATAGTCCTCACGTGGGTCTCAAAGATCATAGGCTGTATATCAACCGGAAGGAAGGTGTACACAAGTCCTATGTAGATATCTATTCTCAAATATATATCGTCCACATATTACCAAAAAGTAACCTTAACAAACATTATGGCGATTTCAAAAGCAAAAAAAAGTGAAATCGTATCAGATGTATCTAAGATTCTTGCAGATTCTAAAAACATTGTATTTGTGAATTTTCACAAACTTACTGTTATAGAAACTGGTGAAGTGCGAAAAGCTCTTCGAGCTGCAGGAGTTGGATACAGAGTTGCTAAGAAAACATTGATTAAGAGAGCTTTAGATGAAGCAAAAGTTACAGGTGAGATTCCAGCACTTGATGGGGAAATTGCACTTGTATACGCAGCTGATCTTTTAGCGCCTGCTCGAGAGATTGTTGAATTTACAAAAAAATTCAAAGACAAGCTGTCTATAGTAGGAGGAGTGTTTGATGGAGTATATAAGACAAAGGCAGAGATGATCTCTATTGCGTCTATTCCTTCAATGCATACGCTTCAAGCTCAATTTGTTCAACTTATCAATTCACCGATACAACGATTTGTACTTGCTCTTAACGCAATAGCGGATAAGAAAAACTAATTTATTCAATTATTATAATAAAAAATATATGTCAGAAGTAGAAACAAACACAGCAGAAGTTATTGAAACTCCTGCACAATTTAAAACAGTAGTAGAGTCTATCGAAAAGATGACTGTACTAGAATTACACGAACTTGTTAAATTCCTTGAGAAAAAGTTTGGAGTATCTGCATCAGCTGTTGCTGTTGCTGCTCCAGCTGGAGCTGCTCAAGCCGGAGCTGAAGAGAAAACATCTTTTGATGTTAATCTAGCCGACGCAGGAGGAAATAAGATTGCTGTTATTAAAGTAATCAAAGAAGTTCTAGGTCTAGGACTAAAAGAAGCTAAAGATCTTGTTGATGCAGCACCTGCTGTTCTTAAAGCTGGTATGAAAAAAGAAGATGCAGAAGCTCTTAAGAAGCAAGTTGAAGAGGCTGGAGGAAAGGTTGAGCTTAAATAAGCGATACTCTCTTGTTCTAAACAGACAAAACCCCTTATATAACATAAGGGGTTTTTGTTTATGTGTCAGAATATGATACATTTATATATATGAAAAAGAAGAATATCCGGACTAAAGCAAGACCTGCATCCAAAAACACATCTAAAAAGATCAAAAAGACCATCACTAAGAAGAAAAAGTTGGTACCAAAAATAAAACGTATTCCAAAAGAAGGTATCGTTGTAGGAAAAGTGCCTGAAGACATTTCTCTCCTTGAACAATTTTTTGGAGGTCCTATAAAATTAAAATTATGGAAAGTGTTTTCTTTAAACACATCTCGAGAGTTTACATTGAAAGATTTGGTTAGATTAACTAAAACAAAGTCGACTCTTCTTATAGAAAATCTACGAGACCTTATGAAGCAGGGGGTTATTGAAGGTGCTAAAAAAACTCTTGTGCACGAGGCAGGAGAAAAAGAAAAAGTCATCTGTTATCGTGTTGCAAAAAAATTCCCATTACTTCCTGAGATAACTCAACTTATTCTTACAGCAATTCCAAGATCATCAGAAAAAGTTCTTTCTGAGTTGCAACCTCTACAAAGATTGAAGACTGTCTTACTTTCTGGTTTTTTTACAAGTCCTCTAGGTCTCTCAGGTCAAACGTTTTCTGCTACACAATCACCTATAGACATGTTGCTTGTATTTGAAAAAATTCCTGCAAATGTAACTGATGTTGTTGGAGAGTTGGAGCATAAGTTGGGACGAGATTTACGGTATGCGACTCTAGATGAGGCAGATTTTAAATACAGACACTCAATAGGGGATAAGCTTATTCGAGATGTTTTGGATTTTGAATATGTTATAGCTATGGATAAACTGTCTTTTTTCCGGTAGTTTTTTAGGGTTGGTTATATGATATAATGTAGGCATTGGCATACATGTGGAGATTTCATATGTATTAAACCAATTTATTTTATACATAAAACCAAAATATACATACAAACTATATGCCTAGAGAAATATATACAACAACAATAGGAGGTGCGGTTAATGATTCATACGTAAGTGTGCGAGATGCATTTCTACAATATGGATTACTTATTATCGCAGCTTTTATCATATTCTTCATCAGTTGGATTGTTGCAGAATATGTAGGAAAACTCATCAAAAACATATTTGATAGAATCAAACTAGATAGTATCCTACGTCAAGCAGGTGCTGAGTCTGTGTTTCAAAAAGGTGGACTCAATGTTAATACTGGAATATTTTTTGGTGGTTTAGCAAAATGGACAATCATCACAATCATGTTCTTGTCTGTTCTTCAGATTCTTGGACTAGGAGAAGTGTCTGCAATTATTGGAACAATGGTCGCTATATATCTTCCAAAGATTGTGATTGCTATCCTTATTATGCTTGTAGCTGTTATCGTTGCAGATGTTCTTAAAAAAGTTGTTATTGCAACAGCGGCAAATGCTCACCTTGGTTCTGCTCGAATGCTTGGAAATCTAACTAAGGTAGCTGTTATTATCTTCGCTGTTCTTTCAGCTCTTGTACAACTTGGTATTGCGGTAACTTTGATAAATACACTATTTATCGGAGTTGTTGTTGCAATGTCTCTTGCTGCTGGAATAGCTTTTGGATTAGGGGGGAAGGATTTGGCTACTCGAATACTTTCAAAAACAGAGCAAGAGCTTAGTCATCATAAATAACATAAAATTTACAAACAAAAACGCAACCGCCCATCACGAATGTTGCGTTTTATGTTTATAAATTTTTCAAAAAATCTTGAACAACACAACTACAACACATGTTAAATTTGACAACAAGACTCAAATATGCTACATTAGTTGTGTGAGCGCCAGAAGCAATTCATGGCAATCTCCAAAACGAAATGTCGCGAAACCCTATTCCGCCTTGGCGAGATGGGGTTTTGCGTTTTATAGGGTTTAGACGTATACTTTCAGACATGGACAAGGGTTGAATAACAACTCATATGAACGTTTATTTCCATAGTCGACCAGCCACTGCACTCACATTTGACATTTCGTTTGGAGCTCGCATTAGGCTGGTCGACCATGGGTGTAAAAAAAACCAAGACAGCGGTCAAGAAGATTAGACCGACTCAAAAAGGAAAGGATCAACAACCTCTTCATTTTCATATAATATCTCTATTTCCAGAGGCTTTTAAGTCGTATATTAAAAGTTCTATTTTAGCACGAGCTATTATAGAAAAAGCCATCACTATAGATTTTTATAATCCTCGAGATCAGGTCAAACCAAAAGGTGCTCAAAAGCTCAAGGAAAAACCACTTCGCATTGTTGACGATAGGCCGTACGGAGGAGGTCCGGGTATGGTTATGAAGGCTGAGCCGGTTATAAAATCCATAGAAAAGATTCTTAAGAAAAAGCATGATCCTGAGCATGTGTGTATAGTTTTTTTGTCTCCAGGAGGAGAACAGTTTACAACAGAGATGGCTGCATCGTATACAAAAAAATACACAGATATTATTTTTATTTGTGGACGATATGAAGGTGTTGATGCACGAGTGAAAGAAATATTTCCTATGAAAAATGTATCTGTTGGTCCTTGGGTTACAACAGGAGGGGAGTTACCTGCTCTTATTATGATCGATTCTATATCAAGACAAGTGCAGGGAGTTTTGGGTAATTTTGATAGTAGAGAAGAGGTTCGTGTGGCGTCACATGATGTATATACTCGCCCAGAAACTTTGGTATATAAGGGTAAAAAATATACAGTACCAGAAGTACTAGTCTCAGGTGACCATAAAAAGATAGAACAATGGCGCATGGAAAAAGGCAGTGGAAATAGCCTACAATAAGCCTAAAAATATACATAAAATAGTATTTTTGTTTATCCACAAACTATCCACACAATAAAGGTATTTGTAGTGCTTGACTTATTATTATCCATGAGTATAATAGACCTCACACAGCACACAAAAAACATTTGAAAAAGCAAAGCGGATCTAATCATCCGCTTTCATCAATGTTCAGAACGAACTGAAGTTTAACAATCTACAAGCCATCGTATGAAAGCAAAAAGTTGAGTAAACTTTTTGGCAACAGAGAATTCTCAGGAACGCCCTCTGTTGAAAAATATAGGTACATACAGATGGAACAACAACACGCATTTTCACGATTGTGGTATATGTATTTCCTAATAGAAATACAAGGGTGGACGGTGGATGCCTTGACACAATAGAGCGACGAAGGACGTAGCACGACAACGATAAGCCTCGGGGAGATGTCTAGCAATCGCTAATCCGGGGATTTCCGAATAGGGAAACCTATGAGAACTTGATTCTCATGCTTCAGCATAAGCTGATTCGCACACTCAGGGAAGTAAAACATTTCAGTACCTGAAGGAAAAGAAAACAATCACGTAAGTGAACCATTTCCTAAGTAGCGGCGAGCGAAAAGGAAACAGCCCAAACCGTAGCTTCCTTATGCATTACGCTTTTATAGTTTGATGCATTAGGTAGCTTGGTGTTGTAGGGCAGTAGATGAATATTTATATTCAAAGAGTTACAAA
>CAZFNX010000003.1:55727-63973 GCA_964520195.1 uncultured Candidatus Saccharibacteria bacterium | reverse complement strand
TCGAATATTTTATTCTTGATTATTTACAGTAATTTTTAAATTACTTTCACTTATATGTAGTGAAATCTTATCCTCTTTATTGAAAAGAGCTAGGAAAGATAGAACAAGTCCACCTTGAACACAGATAGATGTCTTTTTTGAGGTGAAATCAGAGATTTTAACAAAAACCTGTTGTTTTATATATGTATCTAGGTTATATCCAGATATCTCTATAGTGGATTCATCAACAATTTCAATATAAATATACTCTAAGATAGGGTTTTGAGGATTCTTAACTGCAACCTTAACTGCCTTGCTAACAGCCTCAGTAAATATCTCATTTATAGTTTCTATCTGCATATGTGTATATCTTACTATTTTTTTATTAATTTAATACAGGAAGACCTATTAGGACTGTGGATTGGTTGATAAGTAGGATAAAATCTTATTTTTTAAGCCTCAAAACCTGTTTTTGACTGTGGATAACTATGTGAATATGTGTGGATAATGTTGTGGTTATTCACAATGTACTTTTTTACATGTGTATAACCTTATATTTTTTATAGAGTTATACAGTTATTATCAACTTTTTATCAACGGCTTATCAACAAACTATTAACAAGATATTCACATACTTATACACGAAGCATTGAACGTATTTGAGTTACTTCTTCTATAAGCTCTTGATCCCCTTTCAAATCCTCTTTCACTTTATCGCAAGCGTGAAGTACTGTTGTATGATCTCTTCCTCCTAGTTTTTGACCTATAGAAGAAAAAGAATATGCAAAATCTTCTCTAAGAATAAACATAAGGACTTGTCTTGGTTTTACAATCTCCTGTTTTCTGTTTTTTTCAAGTATAGAATTCTCTTCTATCTTATAAAAAGATGCTACAGCTTTTAAAATATCCTTAAAAGATGTGTTTTTTGTTGATTTTACAACATCTTTTGTCATATCTTTGATCTCATCAAGTGTCAAAGGTCTACCTCTAACATCTGATTGTATAGATATGTTGTTAATAATCCCTTCTATCTCTCTAATACTACCCTCTAAAGTTTCCGCAAGATACTGGATAATGTTGGTTTCAAGAGTTGTTTCTGTTTGAGCTAGTTTTGAACGTATGATAGCCATCTTAGATTCTGTGTCAATCTTAGGTATGTCAATAATCATACCTTGAGAAAACCTTGATTTTAAACGACTTTCTAGGTTTTGGAGGTAGTTTGGGTGTTGATCTGATGAGAAGATGATCTGCTTCTGATTGTCGTATAGGTAGTTAAAAATATGAAATAATTCCTCCTGAGTTCTTTCTTTGTTTGATAAAAACTGGATATCATCCATGATTAAAAGATCATATTTTCGGTATTTCTCTTTAAATTGGTTGGTTTTATTGTTTTGAACAGATGTAATAAAGTCGTTGGTAAATCTATCTGAAGTCGCATAATACACCTTCTTATCAAGTTTGTTTTTATAATGGTTCCCTATAGCTTGCATGAGGTGCGTCTTCCCTACTCCTGTACTTCCGTGAAAGAAAAGAGGGTTATATATACCAGGTTTTTTGATGATAGCTTGAGCTGAAGCAAAGGCTAGTTCGTTAAAACTACCAACAACAAAGGTTTCAAATATATATTTAGGGTTAAGGTTGTCGTGAAGATCTATATAATGATCCTTTAGAGGTAGCTCGTTTTTTTGAGTTGTACTGGTTTTGTCTTTAGTAATATCATGTTTTTTCTCAATATCATGAGAATGTTCATGTTTTTTCTCTTTAGTAGGAGTACTTGTTATGTTAAACTCTACATTTTTAATAGAAGGGTCCACTTCTCTAAGTAAATTAAGGATTTTTGTATAACATTTGTTTCGTATCCAATCTTTTGCAAATGAGTTTTGTACAAGAATATAAACAACCCCATCTTGATAAGTGTCAAACTTTGTATCTCGTAGCCAAGCGTTATGTGTAGACGGTGTTACCTCTTTTTTGATTTTCTCAAGTATATTCTTCCAGATGGTATTCATGTCGTTCATGTGGATAAATTATATACCTGTGGATAACTTTTTACACTTGTGGATAACTTGCTTATATGGTGGATTATAGGATTTAATCCTAAACAATATATAAGGACTTGTTTTTTTGTGAATATGATGTATATTGTTATGTATTATGTCATTTACATATAATCCAAAAGTTAAAAAGCGAGCAAAGACTCATGGTTTTTTGTCACGATCTAAAACTCACGGTGGAAAAAGAGTATTACAAGCACGACGAAGAAAGGGTCGAAAAAACCTATCTACAGTAGCTTCTTAATTTTTTTCTTTGTTTTTACATGCTTTATACTGTAAAAATCACCACAAATACTACAGAAAAAACACCAAAAAACCCATTACATATGGTTTTTTTTGTTATTACTAAAAAGGCTTTTAAAAAAGCTGTTGACAGAAATAGGGTTAAAAGACGAGCTAGAAAGGCTTTTATGGATGCTTTTTCATCCATACAACAAGATGTTTTTCTTACAGCACTACAAAAGAAAAGGATAATATTCTATCTAGAACGTGATATGATACATGAAGTGTATTCACATATTGTTCTTCAGATGAAGAGTGATTTGAGTAAATTGATTAAAAAACACGTATAAATAATATATATAATCATAAATTATGTTCCATACTCTATTTTATAAGCCAATGTATAATGCTTTGATTTATATATTGTCTATTATTCCAACACATGATGTTGCTACCTCTGTTATTATTTTAACTATACTAGTTAAGCTTATACTACTTCCTTTATCTAAGAAGATGTTTTTATCTCAGATAGCTCAAAAGAAAGTTCAACCTATTATTTCAAAGTTGCAAGAAGAGTATAAGGATAATAGACAAATGTTAGGTATGAAGATGATGGAAGTCTATAAAGAGCATAAGTTAAACCCTTTTTCTTCTATATTACTCATGTTTATTCAAATACCTATAGTGTTTGCACTATATTTTGTGTTCTCTAGAGGAGGTCTCCCTACCCTTAAGGTGGATGATTTATATAGTTTTATTCCTCATACTGTAAATATACAACATATAGTATTTGGTATTGATTTTGTTAAAGCTAGTGCATATATAGGAGTACTTGCTGCAGTGTTTCAGTATGTACAGATTAGATTTTCTTTATCAAGTACAGTTCAAAATCAAGATATATATAAGAAAAATATAGCAGATCTTAAGCCTGAAGAGATGGTTCAAAGACAAATGACAGTTATGGTTAAGTATTTTATACCTTTTCTTATTTTTATAGCTTCCCTTAAGGTTTCTGCAGCTGTTGCATTATATTGGATAGTAAGTTCTATCTTTATGATTACTCAGGAACTATATTTTAGAAAAAAGTTTAATATTGTTAAATAAATAAACAAATAAACAGAAAAACCATACAACACTGTAACGTTGTATGGTTTTTTGTTGGAAAGAATTGTGTTTAGAAGGTATATTTCCAAAGGGTTAAATTGTATTTATCTTGGAATAGTAGGTATTTTTTATCTTTAGATATCTTTAGGTGATATGCGTCTATAGGGGTAGTGAGCTGATCTTGTAGGGCTATTTCTACTGTAAACTGTCCTGTTTCTGGGTTAATAGACCAAATGTTATCAGAAAATGATGTTGATCCTTGATACCAAGCGTCAGGATACGGTGCTAATAATAGTTGTTGAGGTATTGCACAGTATATTTTTGATGAATCATCTGCCCATACACATTTTTCACTTAATGTTGCTTGAGTGAGTGCTGTGATTCTTTTTGATTTTACATCATAAATAGATGTTTGTAATAGGTTATCAGAAATCTCGTTATATAAAACTTTTTTTCCATCAGGTGATACAAGTGTTGTGAAAGCATATTTATCTCCAAGAATATATTGATTATCTTGTGTACCTGAACTATTTACAAAAAACAAATACCCTTTAAAATAAGCACTTGGTTTTGTTGTTATTGCTACCGTACTTTTGTTTACGTACTGAGGTATCCACTCTGTTAGGCTTGTATTTATAACTCGTAATGTTGAAGATAGATCTATATTTGAGATAAACCCTTGCCCTGTTCCTTTTATGAGATAAAACATCTTTTTTAAACTCGGTAGAACTGATATATTGTTTGTTGATATGGCTAGCCTCTTTTTTGTTCCAGAAAAAACAGTTGAGGTTGCATTTTCTTTATATAGTTTGATATATGAATTGATTACATCTTCATTGTTGCCACCAAGTTCACTGGTAAGTATTGTTGAATCATCTATAAAATCAGCCTTTTCAACACTAGGTGAAGTTAAGATTGATAATCGCTCTGTGTCTGTTGATGATGCAAGGTTTTGATATATGTTCCCTGTTGATCTATCCCAAAGATATACAAAAGTTTGATTTTTAAGTATATTTTTAGGAGTAGTTTTTTTATTTACTGAGGTTGTGGCAACTATACTTGTTGAAGTTGCTGGAAGTATTTCTATATCTTTGGTTATAAAATCAAATCCAGACACAGGTTCTTTCCATAGTTGAACAAGTTTTGGAGCGGCCACAGGAACATTTTCTGTAGTGTTTGGGTTAATAGCTTCAGTTGTTGTGGAAGTATCGTCTGTGATGATTATATCGCTTCCTGTCGCTACTCTAGTTTGAAAAGGTGTTCTGTTTGGATCTGTGTTTGTGGTATTTGTTTGATTTAAGGTTTTTTTAGAGTTTTGATAAAAGTTGTATCCAAAAAATATACCAATAGCTATAACAATAAGTATAAGTATGAATATTATTTTTTTTAGAAGACTTTGATTTTGCATGTTTTTATTGATATCTAAATGTGGCTGGGTTTGTTGCTGCTTGATCTACAGTACTTGCATTTGGTGTTCCTGAGAAGTTGTCTCTCACCATAGGTTGAGCAGGCCTTTGATGGTCTACCCAGTAGTTAGGTAAGGGTTTATATGTAATATTTTGTCCTGCTCCACTCCAACTATTACTTGACGTTATATTTGGATCGAATTGAGCTTTCACGAGACCATATGTTAAATCAAGTTTACTTGATGAGTTGTCGACTATAGGATAAGCCCCAATACTTACACCATTTTTAAATATTTCATATGCTCCGTTTTTAACATTTTCAACACTTCCAAAGTCGCTAATTAGTGTATTCATTGGTACAGCAACACCTTGAGCATAATTATTTGCATCACCACTAGGATTGTGCGCGCCACCTGTATAGTAAGTCCAACCAGATATAGGACTGAAAAGTCCATTTCCCAGTCCATTATCTCCTGTGTTTCCAACAGTACCATCACCGTCTCTATATCCAAACACTGTCGGAGCTTCGTTTGGTCGTATCGCCCCAGTTGGGTCCATTGTTCCAATAGCTCCACCTGTATTACCTGTGCCCATATTTACCCCCCCAGATTCAACACTGCACCCTGTTGTTCCTTGTATACAGCCACCAGAACCTAACTGAGCTATATTCCCCTCTGCTTGATTAATACCACTTTGTATTAAACCACCCAAACTACTTAATGCTCCTGTTTGTAAACTGAGAGTGCTTAGGTTTAAAGCTCTTGGGTTGACTGTGTTTAATATAAGCCACGCACTTAATGCAAGTACCAGACCTATAATAGAGTTAGTTAACATTTCTCGAGCATTTGTTTTTGCTCCACTCTTATCTTGTATCATCCATTGTATACCAGCATATGATATACGAACAACAGCCAAAAGAGAGACAATGCCTAAAAATACTTTAAAACCAGTATCAAATAAATCAGGCACACTGTTTGAAACCTTAACACAACGATTATTTCCTTGTATAAGTTCACCAAATACTGGAAATTGATTATCTATATCAGAAAAAGGTTTATATAATCCATCATTAACAAAATTACATTGTTTTTGTGATCCTATAATTGTGTCAACGAAAGCTGTTGCTCCATTTGAAATAACAGGTGTTATACTAAAACTTAACAAACATACAAGGTATATAAGAGTTAAATTTTTTATTCTATGTAGCATATATTGTATAGTATATTACTTCCCAAAACCTTGGACAACATTTTGTGTCGTTGTGTCTATAATATGAACAACATCATGTTGTTGTAAAAGGGATTCTGGGTTTTCTATTTGTATATTTAATCGAGATTTTTCGTCATCTTTTGTTTTTTTAAATGATAGAAAGTTTGAATCTGTTTTAATAACAAGGTCGTTCAAAGACCATCTATATTTAGGTATTAACGATGATAGAACTGAGTAATATACAGGATACGCAACCAAAGTAGTCTCTTTTTTGTTGAATAAAAAGTTTGTGTCTATTTTTTTATTAAACAAGACCCCTAGCAAAGGTGTTTTTTCATATGTAAATATATCTGTTCCAAGTGTTTGTACTTGTAAGATAGAGCGTGTATTTACAGGAGTTGATTTGATGGATGTAGTGTCTTGATAGTTTGTTACACTAGAGTATAACAGTTCAAAAAAAGGCTCTTCTTGCAAAATATTGCCTTTATATACAAAGGTTCTTCTACTTACTCCTGAATCATCTCCTTGAACAGAGCCGTCCATTTTCCATATGTAGTTTGCATATGTGTTTGTAAGTGGGTTTTTAGCATCTAGATTGATACCATGTAGTGTTAATGTTGATTCTGGAGTATATAAAGATTTACCCTCATAAAAAGGAGGTGTATATGTGTTTGCTTCCCATATAATTACTACTTTTTCTGGATTAAATGTCCAATCTTTTTGGAGTACAACACCTTTAATTGTGATAATAGACACAGAAACCTTTGTGTTTTTTTCAATATATACCGATATTTTTCGCAATCCTTGTCCTTTCTGGAAAACTTTTCCATTTACAGTCCATGTAAAAACAGCATCCTGTACAGGTGTTCCGTACATTTCTGCTGAAATATCAACCTGATCTCCTACATTTGGTTTTTCTGGAAACACTGTGTAATATACTTTTTCTTGTAGCTCTGGAATACCACCAGCTCCCCCGTTCACAGGCATAGTACTTTCAGCATATGTTTGCTGTGTGCACAAAATCAAACTTAAAAAAAATAGTATAATACTCTTTCTCATCGTATTGTAAGTATACAATACTTTTAGTTTAAATAGTAACTAATAATCACATTTGCAGTAATAAGAGGAAAATTTCCTACACCTGGAATTGATTCACCAATATTCTCAACGATTGTTACTAGAAGTCTTTCTGCGTTTAGAGTCATACCAGACATTTGCATCCAAGGCATAAGAACCATGTCGGAAATAAGGACAATGATAGGTCCAACTCCAGGTACTTCATCAGAGACTGCTCCAATAAGATCAAGTGTTGCCGCAAAAAGAATCATTGCTAAAAAATTTAACAACCCAGGTTTGTGATGCGTTGGATTATTTTCCTCATCCTCATCATCATAATCCTCCTCAGGGTTTACATATACCCTTCTTTCAATTCGTGAAGGAATTTCTTGTTGTACTCTTAGTTGTTCTTCAGCCATGTTTTTTTAGCTTCTTCTCGAGCTTGTAATATTTGTGCTGGATTTGATGTGATGATTTTATCCTCTGTCTCTGAGGCTACTACTTTAAGAGCTACGTGTTTTGTACCAGCAAAGAATATTCCTTCCCCTACTCCTGACTCCAAAAGTAGATATTTCTCTTCATCTGTAAGGTTAAAAGTTCGTTGTACTACATCTATAGATGATGGAGATTGTTTTAACATGAACTGCATTGATGAGTTTGTAATAATAGGTAATCCGTAAGGTGATTTTAGGAAGTCTTCCACATCTTGTGTGATAGTAGACATACCAAGGTAATATTTTCGACCTCGTTTTGCTAATCCGTATAGGAATGAAGCCGTATCTTCTGATTTCATCATCCACCACGCCTCATCAATCACAAGTAGTCTCTTCTTAAGATCTTTTCGAATAGAACTCCAGATGTAGTGCATAACAATATACATAGCAACTGGTTTAAGTTCGTCTTCCATGTCTCGAAGTGAAAATACAACGAATTTTTTATTGATATCAAGGTTTGATGGTTTGTTAATAAATCCTGACCATGTTCCTTTTGTATATTTCTCAAGTCTTTGTATAAGAGACTCTCCTCCTTCCATACCTGCAAGCACAAGTTCAAAGTCTGACATAAGTGGTGGTTCTGATGCTGCAAAGTTTGCCTCAGGGCTAATATCTTTCAATTGATATGTCTCACTAATAGCTCTGTCAATAATAGAATCTTCCTCAGGTGTTAATCCACCAAGCATAAGTCGGAAAAGTCCAACTAGGTTAACAATATGTGA
>CAZFNX010000003.1:54001-55627 GCA_964520195.1 uncultured Candidatus Saccharibacteria bacterium | reverse complement strand
GAGTTGTTGTGTCTGTTTATACCATACAAAATCCCCTTGTCTGATGTAAGGTCGAAAGAAATAAATGGAAATATACTTGAAAGAGGGGCTGAGTTTAGCTTTGAGTGAATATTCATCTCGTCTGTAGCTGTTGGAATAGCACTTCTAAACCCTTGTTCTTGTTGAAAAAGAGACGGTTTTATAAACACCAAAGCTGCTTCAAGTGTTGCTTTTATTTCTGATTCTATATGGTTTAATTCCTCTTCTGAGTCTCCATAGATAGAAATATATATTCCAACATCAAATATCTTCTCTTGAGCTTGTTGTAGACTATCTCGAAGAGATTCAAGGTTTTGATATGCGGCATCAAGTTGAGGGTCTCGAACCAAACCTTTACGCTCGTTATCTTGTATTTGACTTTGTACCTCAGCTACTTTTTTCTGAAACTCATGAAGTATAGTAGATGTATCTATTGGATGCACAAAAATAGAGACATCAAAAGCTTTATCTAGGTTAATAATTGGTGAAAACCAACTATCAGACAAATATCTTGGGTATGACATCACAAAGAAACTTCGTACAAGCTTTTCTCCCAGGTTGAGTGTTTTAGGGCTTATTTTAAGAGCAGAAGGTGCAATAACATCTTTAAGTTCCAAAACCGCAGAGCGATAAATATCTTTTGGAAGTATAGATGTTATCTGATTGCTTTGTTTATTTTTTGGTTTTAAAAAATCAAATAATCCCATATTATAATATATCTTACATCTTTATTGGTTTTTCTGCATCTCCTGGATTGAATATTCTGTAGAAAAGTTCTACCAACTCTTCACTTCCCAACCGAGCTATCTTTACACCACATCGTGCAAGTCCTTGTTCTACAACACCAACACGTTGTTCTATTTGACTTTTAACCTCTTCAAAGAAATCATCCTTCTCTTTTTCTAATGTAGAATCTTTTTTAGAATTAAAAATGTTTGCAATACCAGAAGCCGCTTGTGTTAAGGGTGCGTATGGAATAACAACGAAAAAGCTTTTAGTCATAATACTAGAAAGTTCTGTAATCCCCTTCACAAAGTTGATATATTCTGTGATCTGCATACGCATAAGGTCTGTGGTTTGAGCGCGAAGTCTTTCTTCAAGAAGTCCGAGATATGGACGTATATCAAGTCGTCGTGATTGTACGTATATCTGTAAAGAAAAATCAAGAGAGTTTAAAAAGTTTTGAAATTGATATATTACAGACTCTTGTTCCTCAACTGATTTGAGGGCAAAGTTTATAGAAGTTGCTAAAACAACAGCCCGTATTGATCCATCTTTAAGAATCATAACACCATCACGTACTTCTTTTATTGGTACAAATTCTTGAGATGTGTTTGATGCTGCCATGTGAAAAGTATAGCATGAGACTTTGATTTCTTGCGAACAAAGAATCTATTACTTTAATGTTATAACATCCAAAGTTATAAAATGGGCGGCTAGAGAGCCGACCTTTACAAGGTCAGTACACCTTTGCGGTTTTATTCGGAGCACAGCTCCTCAAAAACATCGCAAAGCTTTTCGATTCTCTCATAAAGATGCTCAAGCATCTTTATACGCCGCCTTTAAAGTGTTGTGATATTCAGAATTATAAAATGGGCGGCTAGAGAG
>CAZFNX010000003.1:42175-53901 GCA_964520195.1 uncultured Candidatus Saccharibacteria bacterium | reverse complement strand
ACGCCGCCTTTAAAGTGTTGTGATATTCAGAATTATAAAATGGGCGGCTAGAGAGCCGACCTTTACAAGGTCAGTACACCTTTGCGGTTTTATTCGGAGCACAGCTCCTCAAAAACATCGCAAAGCTTTTCGATTCTCTCATAAAGATGCTCAAGCATCTTTATACGCCGCCTTTAAAGTGTTGTGATATTCAGAATTATAAAATGGGCGGCTAGAGAGAATCGAACTCTCGACTCAGGTTCCACAAACCCGGGTTTTGCCACTAAACTATAGTCGCCATAGTGTATATGTATATCACACTTTTAAATCAATATCTACTAACCCTATAGGGTGATATTATTGAGTTAATCCCTTTGTATACCCTCCTTTTGATGTAGAAAATACGTTTTCCTTTACATCCAAACTCCAAGCAAGATCTTTAAGTTTACTTTGTGATAATGATGGTGCTACAAAACTATCAGCAACATTTGTCTTTTCCTCCTCAGTAGGTGTTACCTCTTTATCAACTTTTCTCCATTTATATAGTTTTGTTTTGAATGTATATGATATAGCTGCCTCTAATACATCTATAAACTTTCTACCATTCCATGTAACAAAAGCTAAAGAAAAACTCAATATACACAAGGGTATAATAAGAACTATTCCTGGAATAAATCCTAAAAACTTATATATAATATATGAACCACCAATACCTCCAAGCATATATGAGAATTGTCGGATAGAAAACGGTCCGATAATCTTACTTTCAAACTCTATAAATTGTGGAACTTGGTATCGTGTCATGTTATTCTATTGGCTCTTTATATGGATCTATTGATGGTAGAACTAGTTTTGTTGGTTTTTTAATAACCGGTTCGGTAATCGGTGTTTGTGTGTTTTGTGTAGGTTGTGTAACTGATGGTATTGTTGTTTTTGCTGCGGTTTGTTCTATGTTTATTTCCCTCTCTGCCTCAGTAACAAGAGGTTTTTCAAGATGAGTGTTTTGTAGTTGATGATCAGGAAGAGTTATTTTTTCTACTACTGGGCTTTGTTTTACTGTTAACTTCTCTGCCACTGGTGTGAATAATGGTTTGATAAATGATTTTTCGGGTGATTCTAGTTCATGTAGTAGTTCTGCTTTTGCATCATGGGTGTTTACACCAAGTGTAAAGCTCCCTGTTGATTCTTGAGTAGCATCTTTTTCCCGAGCTTCTTTGATACCACCCGATCTTGATCTTCTCACAAGTTCTTCTACGGATATACCTAACTCTTTAGCGAGTACTTCATCTGTTATATTGCTGCCATCAGGCAAAAAACCTTCATTAAGTAGTTCTTGCTCTACTTCATTTTTTGTATTTGCCATATCAGCATAGTAGGCTGCATATATGTTTGCCTCATCTTCTTCCATCTGCTCTTCTTCTGACATGAGTAGTTTTTGAAGTTCTGCATCTCTTTTTTTCATCTCTTCAATCTCCTCCATGTAAGATCGAATCTTTTTCAAGATCATGACATCTATCTTAAGTAGTATGTCTCCTGCTACAGAAGAACTAACATGAGCCTCATTAAACATGTTGTTTACGAACTGTGGGGCGTCAATATCTCCAAATATAAGCTGTATTGCAAGAGTTTCTAGTATTTGAGCTTGGTCGATGTGTAGTTTATATTCTCGCTGAATATCTTTTAGAATAGCCTCATGATTAGATGCACGAATAGCATCCTGAAGATCTTCAGGTAGTGTGGCTATTTTTTCTGTGAAATAATCTGTTTGATTCATATGTTTTACTTCTTTTTATTTTTCTCATTTATCTTCTCTACATCGTTTAACAATTTTTCTATCTTATCCTGTATCTTGGTTTCCTCCTCTTTTCTTTTTTCTAGTGCTGTAAGTTTTAGTTCTGCCAGTTCTGTTTGTGCTGCTGCCTCTATCACTCTTGCTTCTTGTGGATCTTTTGTTCCTGAGAGCTTTTTATCTCTCTCCTCCATAACTTTCTTAGCTGATTGTACATAACTTCTGATGGCTGAGTGATATTTTGTTATATCTGAATTTTTAACATCTATAGAATCTACATCAGGTAATTGTTTTACTAATATTTCTCTTAACCTCTCTATCTCCTCCTCTTTTTTCTTAGCAGTAATTTCACCACCTCGTACCCTGTTTCGTGCTACCTCAAAAGCCTTCTCTTTTGTTTTAAGTCTTGCTTTTGCTCGTTCTTCTGTTATAAATCCCCATCTAGATGATTTCTCGTTCGTTAGAAGACTTCCATTTTTTTCACTATACTTTCTTATTTTTGCTGCGTTCTCAAATAGTTTAGATTGATCTAGTTTCCCTCCTACAATATTACCCTTATCATCCAAAACACCTTCTCTCAGTAACTTGCTGTTTGATGTAACACCATCCTCACCTAAAGCAGTCTTAAGTCTTCCGAGTTGTATATCTTCGATAAGATTTATTTTATCATTAACATATTTTGCGTAATCTCCATTTGGATTTTTTGCTTTGAATACAGCCTCAGTATCAATCTTAGTTTGTTCATCTTGTACTTTTGATAGTATCTCTTGTCGTGTGACAGCACTTGCTGTTCGTCTCTTGATACCCTCCTCTTTTGTTTCTCCGAGTATTTTCGCATCTTTTGTTTTTTGTGACAACATTGCGAAAGCAGTTTGTATTTTTGGTGAGTTTCCTTTTGTTGCAAGTTCTGCTGATTTATTTGATATCCAATCAGTTGCTTTATATCCTGCTTGGCGTGCTGCGTATTTTATACCTCTTCCTGGAGCGCTTGCAACAGCCGCAGCTCCTTTGTATGTTTTATTTCCAACAAATGATGCTCCAGAAGCTATTGCACTTGTTGATTTGTTATATAGGTTTTGAGCAGCACCAGAAGTTATTTTTTTTGAAAATGTTGCAAATTTATCACTTACACTTGCAGCAATCTTATGTGTTCCACCCTTCCCTCCTTTTGTTTCTTTGGCAGCATAATACAAAGCTCCAAACAAACAAGCAATAACAACTATGAAGTTTAGTATAAGTGGAAGTTGAGTAAAGATTCCTCCATTATTTGTACCTTGTGTTGTTGCTTGGCAGACCATTTGAACAAAAGTTACTCCTTTACCGGTTGTTGTTTGTGCTGTGTTTAGTTGTGCAAACAAAGCTAGACACCCGTATAAAATAAGCATGTACACTACAGGAAATTTGATAACATGTAACATGTTTTTTTCCCATGCATCAGTTTGTTTTCTAAAAGCTGGATGGTCGATGACATATCCCCAAACCCACAAAGGTGAAGTTGCAAAAAGAACTATGATATTGAGCATTCTCAAGAAGAATAGTATAGCAGCAAGGAGGAAGGTCATTATGGTGATGACTATAAGTATTGTTCCAAAGAAACCTACGGTAAGTATGGCACCAGGGACTCCTCCACAACCAGGTATAGCGTTCCCGTCAAATGCAGATTGGAAAGAATAAATACCAGGAAGTCCTAGAGTGGTCATGATCCGTGCTGAAACACTTCCTCGTGCTGTATAGTCTGCAGAAGATCCCCCTTTAGTTTTCATAGCCTCATAGATGTTTAAGCTTATAATATTTGACCCATCTACAGCTATTTTTGCAGCAAAAAGACTAAAGTTTATAAGTATAGCAACAAGAACAAGACGAGCAACATTTGATTTTGCGTTATAGTTTGATTTGTTTAAAAGTATCTGCCATGCAATAAAAACCAATATAAATATAAAGGTCATGTTTAAAAAATCTCGTATAGCAGCCCAGAAAGGTTCAACAATACCAAGTCTATTTATAAACTCAGCAGAGTTTATAGCTATTTCTATAGAATAATCAAAAAGCTGTCCTATTATATAGAGGGCAAAAGAACTGAGTTTAAGTGAGATGTTTGCAAGAATTGCAAGGATTGTAACTACACATGAAAAATTTGTTAATTTTCCAATATCAGTTATTCCTGACGGACAAACATCTGTATTTATCTTTGTTGCTGATGTGGCATCTGTTCCTGACTGCACCTTTCCTCTAGTTGTATTTATAGAATCTTGAAGATCTTTTACCTGCTGATCAAGTTTGGCTCGGTCTGCTTGACTCATTGCATTTGCACCTTCTGTGTTTGGATCGTTTAAGGCAGCATCATCAGCAGCTTGTTGTTGGAGGAGTTTATTGAGTTGGTTTTCTTGAGTGTTGAGGGTTTGTACGTTTTGTTGGAGTTGGTCGACGTTTGAGAGTGTTCCGTAAGTTGTTCCTAACTGTCTGTCGTTTGCTGTATCTATAGCATTAGTAAATCCTCTTTCTGTGTTTATATCAGTAGAACCTGGGTTTCCTGAGGCTTTAGGAATTGAGCCTCCTGGTGGAACATATACGTTCCCATTGGCTACCGTCATTATTAATTTATCACCACTACCATCAGTGTTTCCTCCAGGTGGACGGTTGTATACAGAATAATTTCCTGTATTATCTGCTACAGTATAGGTACTACCTGTTGTTGTTATGGGAACTCCAGCATTTTTTTGAACTTCTTGTACAGCTGGTAATAAATATGTTGGGTTTGCTGGGTTTGTTCCTGAATTAACTTTAGTATCTGAAGATAGGTTTACAGTATAGGTAACATCTCCATCCTCGTTTGCTGTATGTACAGTTACAACATTTGTTGCTCTATATACATTATTGAACCCAGTATATGCACTTGTATCTCCTGCAAACACATGAACCGGTGCGAAACCTAAAAAAACAAAACACAAAAAAATACCAAAAATTATTTTTTTTATTGTGGTTAGCACGTTCATATACTAACGATAGTATATCACTATTTTTGTGCAGTCTCCAATACTTTATCAAGTGCAGTTGTAATAAGTTCATTTACAAGTGCTGCAATAACCTGATCAAATTTTTGCGCAAGCACCAAGCGGTCTTTTGGAAGACCTAAAGTTTTTTCAAGTTGTCCTTGTATGATGTTACCAGGTGTTGTGATTGGACATTTACTTTGATCAGCTGCTGCTGTCTTGTCATCACATTTTCTAAAGCTTAAGAATCCTCTACCCCAGTTTAGTTCTACGGTTGCAAGGTTTTGTTTTTTTGCTATAGCTCCATCAAGTTGAGCTTGTAAACTAAAATACGTTGTGTATGGATTGTTTGAGTTTACTTGAGAAATCTGGAACCAACTATCCCAACCCCCTTTCTGGAAATTTCCATGTAAAAAAGCGTCTAGATTTCCTTGTATGGCGTCAAGTGTACAACCTCCATATCCTACGTTTCCACCGGCGCCTCCTCCGAAGCCGCCTTGACTATATCCGTTGTTTCCACCATATCCTTGTTGTCCTGATATTTGATTACGGGCAATACTTAAGACTATTTGCGCTCTAAATGGCTGGCAAATGTTAAGTCCTGTTACTCCATACGCAAGTTCTTTTAAGAATGCTCCCGCCTCAACGTTGGCTAAATCCTTAAAAAATTCACCAGGATTGTTTACGAATGCAGGATTACCTTGAAAACCACCTTGTATCCATGAGATGGTTGAGTTTGCTACATAGGTAATCATGGCGTTTACAACACAGTATGCAATAGAGTCCCAACTCGGTAATGCGAGTGCTCCTATACCCCAAACTCCAACAGGTGTACCAACCTGAGCACTTGTTTGAGTTTTTGTATTTAAAAGAGCTTCACCTTTTTCTGCGACAGGTACATTTGTTATATCAACAACTTGCTCCACCGCATAGTTAACAACTGATGTAACAGCAGTACTTACAAGGCCTGAAATAATATTTCCAAGTATTTGTCCTGCAGCACACCCGATAGCACCTGCAACGCTTGATTGTATATCATTTGCAACAGTTGATGATGATTTTTGTCCTGGTTGGTCATATGCTGCTGCTTGTTTTTTTGCATCAACCTCGGTTTTTTGTATTGATGCATCAAGTTCTGCATTTATAACATCAGGAGATGCTACTGTGCCTGCGGCATCATAGCTTGATATGGCGGGAAGTAGACTATTTTGTTGATCCATACCAGTGTTTCCTTGGGGTAATGTAGATGCAGCATATGTATTACCCGTATACAGTAACAGTGTTGTTAGAATTATTATGTATAAAGTATTAATTTTTTTCATATTAATTTAATTTTATTTGTTCTGTGGTTGGCGCATCTATAAACCAAACATAGGCAGGATCATTTTTTTGATAGGTTATATTATTTAATAATACTATTTTTTTTACAGAACTAAAACTCTCTAAGAGCAGGTCTTGTGACTCTTTGGCTAATTGTACCCCACCAAGTGCTTTTGCAGGATCTGTATCTTGTAATGCGAGTAGCTCAAAAGCATGTGCATAGTCAAGGTATCCGTTAATAATACCCAAGTGCTCTTTAATCAAACTTTCTGGTACAGGGATTTTTTTATATATATTTCCAGCAGTTTTATAGATATTTTTTATATATGGACTATTATCTTTTGTGTTTCTTACTTTATAAATACTATTTACTACCGATGTTTGAATCATACCAAGTGTATTTCCATATGCCTTAAGTGATGCAATACTGTTGTCTGTTATATGTATATCTTGAGCTGTAATATTACTCTTTTCTACAGGATGTTCTCTTAGAGCCTCTTCGGTGTCTTGTGTTATTTTATCAACATCAAGATTTTCTGTAGTGTTGTAATCTATGTATTGAGTAAATGTGTTTTTTGCAATAATATCACTTAATGTATCTGTAGGTTTTCTTTTAAAAGAATCAGAAGTTGATTCAAAAGATTTAATACTTTCATCTACAACCGCTTGTAAAACTTGCTCTTGATAGTTTGTAGAGGATGCTTGATCTACAGAGGAATCATCTGTTTGTATGTTGTTTGTGTAGTATAAATTTGTTTTTTGTTTACGGGTAATAACAAAAGCCAGTAATAATACTACGAGACATGTTGCGGCGATGTTAAAAGTTTTCTTGTGCATCACCTATATAATACCCTACTTGTTACGCGCTGTATATGTTTTACTGATATAGATCCAGTCTTCTATAGATAAATCCTCTGGCCTTTTTGTTGCATATTGTTTTAGTTCAGGAATATTTATATTTTTTAAAACAGTACCGCCAAGTTGTTTTCTTTTATTTCCAAAAGCTTTTTTTGCAAGTTCCCAATATGTTTCCTCTTCTTTTGTATTTGTAAACATATCGTGATGTATGTTTTCTATAATAAGAACGGACGAATCAACCTTCGGCATTGGTACAAAGTTTCCTTTTGAAACATGGGTCAATATGCGCGGTTTACCATATGTAAGAACACCTAAGCTTGCTAAGCTATGTTTTTTATCTAAAATACGTACTGCTACTTCCTTTTGAACCATAAGTATCATAGCAATCGGTTGGTGATTTGATTCCAAGAACTTACGGATAATAAAACCTGTTAAATAATAAGGTATATTGGCAACTATGATATACGGTGTGACATTTTTCTTTACATCATATGTTCTAATATCCTCATGTATAAGGGAAAACACACTCTTCTCTATCTGTACTGCAAACTTTTCTGTAAGTAGGGGTATGGCCCGGTCATCTGCTTCAATTGCTTGAACTGTAAGGTTTGTTTCAAGTAAGTGTGTTGTTAAAGCACCTGTACCAGGTCCTATTTCAAGGATTGAAACCTCTTTTTTGTGAGTATTTGTATAGTTTTTTGCTATAGATATGCATTCATCAACCATTTTTTTGATAATGGTTGTATTTTTGAGAAAGTTTTGCCCAAGTGATTTTTTTGCTTCAAGCTCAAATTGCATATACATATATGTATATGCTGTTTTTGATTAAAAGTCTATCTCTCCTAGATCTAACAATCCCCCAGTTCTTCTTCCAGAACTATCAACTTTCTTAGGTTGAAACATTGCATATGTATTATCTATTGATTCTATAAGCTCAGCTGCAATATCATCCAAAAAGTTACTTTTTGTTCTAAATTGTTTTGCTCCAAATATAGTCCGCATCATGACATAGCAGAGATACACCTTTTTACAAGCTCTGGTGATTGCTACATAAAACAATCTCCTCTCCTCTTCGCTCTCACTGTCTGTTTTCTTTGATGATTCATCCATACGCTCATAAGGGAATAAACCTTCCTCCATTCCTGTAATAAACACATAGTCATATTCAAGTCCTTTTGATGCGTGAACTGTCATAAGTCTTACTTTGTTTTCCTTACCCGCATCATCAAGTTCATCTTGATCAGACATAAGCGATGCTTCCTCTAAAAAGAGCTCTATTGCTTCTCCTGGTGGAAGAGTGTCGTATTTTGTTGTTAGTGTTACAAGTTCTTTGATGTTTTCTATTCTTTCTAAGTCATCCTCATTGCCAGACATGTATGTTTTCTCCATACCACTTGCCTGAAAGATGTATTTACACACATCCGATAGTTTTTCTGTTTCAGTCTTATGTTTTATGTTGTCTAAGAGTCTAAAATACTCATATACTTTAGTCTTTGCTGCTAGAGGAAGTTCGTCCATCTTATCTTCAACAACCTTAAGTAGGGTTACTTTCCCAACACCACGTGGTGGAGTGTTGATGGTTCTTTTGATATCAGTAATAGAATCTCTGTTTATAGCAGCTCTTAGATATCCAATCATATCCTTAATCTCTTTGCGTTCAAAAAACTTTGTCCCTAGCACCTGATAAGGTACATTGTGTTGCATACATGCACTCTCAAGGACCCGAGATTGAAAGTTTGCGCGATACAGTACCGCGATATTACTTGGCTCTACACCTTCTCGTATAAGCTTTTTTATTTCTCCAGCAACATAATTACCCTCATCTACTTCATCAAGGCCGACGTATTGAGTGATTTTATCCCCCCTGTCTTTTTCTGTAAACAAAATCTTCTTTGTTCTAAAGATATTTTTATCAATAATCATATTGGCTGTCTCTATAATAATACCCGTTGATCGGTAGTTTTGTTCAAGTAGTACAACTTCAGTACTAGGAAAATCACGTTCGAATTCAAGAATATGCTTTATATTTGCACCTCTCCATGAGTAGATAGTCTGGTCCGCATCTCCTACTACTGCGATATTGTGAGACTCACCTGCTAAAAGTTTGCACATCTCATATTGTATAGGGTTTGTATCTTGATATTCGTCTACATGGATATATTTCCATTTTTGATTTAATAGAGCACGAACATCAGAATGTTCTCTAAGTATTTTCACAGGTAAAGACAGTAAATCATCAAAATCCACAGCTTTTTCTTTCTGTAGTTCTTTATCATACGCTTCCCACACAGCGGCAACAGTTTCACCTATGTAACCCTCCTCACCACTGCGTGTTTTAGTGATAAATGTTGCAAGACTTACACTGTCCCCTTTTTGTTTTGATATAATGTTTAAAACCTTAGAGGGTTCTATTTTTTTAGGGTCATACCCTTTTGCGATAAGTATATCTTTCACCTTCTTTTTACTATCATCTCTATCCAAGATACTGAATGTTTTAGATAATCCAACCCTGTTTCCAAACTGTCTAAGAATATATACTCCTAAACTATGAAATGTTGAAACAAAGGGTTTTTGGTGTGTATCTGTAAATATTTGGCCTGCCTCAGTGTGTTTTTCTATAGCTTGAGTAACACGCTCTCGCATCTCTTTTGCGGCTTTATTTGTAAACGTGATGGCTAGAATAGAGTCGGGAGAAACTCCATTAAGACATAGGTGTAAGATACGAGTTGTAATAGTTTTTGTTTTTCCAGCCCCTGCGCCGGCTATGATTAAAAGCGGACCCTCAGTTTTGAGAACCGCTTTTAATTGTTTTTCGTTTAAATCTTGAAGATATTGTGTATTCATCAACACCAGTATACACTAATTTGTTTTTTCTTTGCTCAAGACATGTTTCAATACTTGTTTTTTAAGTTGGGCTAAAGATTCTTTATCGTGATGCTGTGTTGTTTTTACTCGTTCTATAAACTCTGTCAGGTAATCTATATACATCTGTTGATTTTTTTGAAGAGTTGTATAATGTTCCTGCAATGCTCCTAATATACTAGCCTCTTGAAGATCGTCCCTCTTGAATGTTGATTCAATCTCAGCAAGTGTATTCTCTGCTAATGTTTTTGGATCTGGAATAGTGTTATTTTGCATATTTTTTATATTAGTTTACTTTAATGTTTTTTCTATATTTTCGAAATATGAGATAAATCTACTAATTTCCAGTTTTTCGAGCGCTTTAGTTTTTTGCTTTAGACTATCTTTTAATAGTTTTATGATTGTTGTCGCATATTGTTGTTTTACAACTTTAGGAATATCTTCGTCAGAACTTTCAAATATAAGTTTATAATTTCGCATTGTCTCTGGAGCCAGTGTTACCTCTTTTCTCTTTGCGACAATTCTAACATATGCTTGAGCAAGTTCTAGCGAGACTCTTTTGTGTAATGAATGAATCTCATCACTCATACCATTGTCAACCACAATAGATTCCAGATCTTTTGATATCCTATTGAGACTCTGGGCAGCATCCCTATCCTTTATTGGTTTTTTAAGGTCATTACTTAGTGTTTGGAGTCTGTATAGTGTAAATTCATTTTTTACATCCATCTCAAACGATAATGGGTTTTGATATCTTTCAATAAGTGCAGAAGCAGTATCTATTTCTTGTTGTTGTAACTTGCTCTTTTCTGTTCTGATTTTGGCATCAAAGTTTGCCATATGTTCGGTAGACTCTGTTCCTTTTCTTGCTTGAAGTTGTAGTGATGAGTGTGTACCTCTGTTTTTTATATAGAAGGCTAATATTTTTCTAAACTTTTCCTTCATAGGTTCTCCACCGGGTATTGTTTCTAATGCTTCATCTAAAGATAGCTGATGTGCGTCGTTCATACTTGATTGTACAGTGCGAATAATATGTCGCATGTGCATCATGTTTTGATTTGCCTCCTCTACACTTGTAGTTTCTGTTGGAACCAATTTCTCTGCTTGTAAAAGTTTTATATTTGCCTCAAAAGCGTTAGAATCCCCATAGTCAACGATGTCTTTTTTCCAATATCTCTTGATTTTACCAAATGTTCTTGCTAAAAGACCGATCTTTTTATTTCCACCATCAAGTTTATCTCTTTTGGCTTCTGTGTAGAGTCTAAACATTCTTCTTATGTCACGAGGACTATCTGTGCCATCTACTGGACCATGATAATACTTATAATTATTATCCATATCCGCAAGAAAATCTTCCAAAGCCCACACTTTCTTTTTCTCAGAGTTTTCTCCGTGGATGATATCAAAGGTTACATCACCTTCAATTCTCATACCTGTATCAGCCAGAGCTCTTTCTATGGTATTTTTTTGTTTTTCTAGTTGTTTTATTTGTTCTGCTTGTTTTTCTGTCTTTGTCTTACTTTCAAGTATTGATTGTATTGCTCTTTCTGTTTCTCTTGGAAATACAACCATGTCCCACTCGAGATCTTTCAATAGTTTTTCTTTAGCGAACTTTTTTTCTTCAGGTGTTGTAAATTTTTCAAACTCTCTATCAAATATCGATGTGCCTTTAAGGATTGTTTCAAGAGTTCCAATGGTTTCTTTTTGTTTAAGATATTCAGTATGCCAAGAAGCCAAATCTCTTGCTATATATTGTTGACCTTGTGTTGCTTCATTTCGTGCTGCAACTCTTTCAATCCAGTCACTAAAACCAACATCGCTTTTTATTGTCTTAAGGTTTGCAAAAGAAGCTTCATCATCAAACGATGCATCGTCGTGAATGATTATGTTCGCGAGCATATCTTCTAAGGTTACCTCTTTTTCTTCCA
>CAZFNX010000003.1:0-42075 GCA_964520195.1 uncultured Candidatus Saccharibacteria bacterium | reverse complement strand
TCCTGACCTCCCTCTTTTTTTGGTACAGCTTTCTCTTGTTGTGTTGCTTCTACTGGTTCAGGTTCGTTCAATATATTTTGAATAGCTTTTAGAAGCTTTCCAAACTGAACATGAAGTCTTCTTAATAAAAAGATTTTATTTTTTCTGTTACCATTGTTTATTGTATCTTCTGGGATATTTGCACCCATTCCTTCTCCATCACGAAAACCAACTACACTATCTATATCATTCTCCAATCTAAGAATATTTGTTTGTAGTTTTTTTACTGCTTCAAGATTGGTTTCATCAAGATCTTGCCACTCAGCATGCAAAAGTGCGTATGTCTCTTGGAGAAAATTTTCTCCATTGTCTTTAGTAACCCGAACTTCAGGAGACAAAAAAACTCCACATAAAAAATCTTTCAAATCTCTAAAAGTGTCAATTCGTGGAAGTTCTTTAACAACTTCTCTTTGTTCTACAGGTTGTTTATTTTGTCGTTCCTCTGTTTTACTATCGTTGTCTTTATTCACTTCTTGTATTTCCAATATATCTTTCAAAATATAAGTAAAACCAGTATACAATCGTATAAGTAAACCTCTTTTAATATCTTTGTTGTCATTTTCTGGCAATCCACTTCCTATGCCATCACCTTCACGAGTAAATGGTCCTGATTTGTTACCTGTGAAAACATATAGTTCATTTAGTTTTCCTTCAAGTTTTAGAATTTTCTCTTGGAGAGATTTTAGGTGAGAAGGATTTTCTTTTGCTTCTTCAAGCTCTTTGTTTAGGATAACTTTCGCTTGTTCTAAAAAACTATCCCCAACCTTTTCTGTAATACGTACGTCCTCAAGTGATAGTTTGTCAACAAGGAATGCTTCCAAGGTGTCTAGTGTGGTAACATTATCAACTTCTTTTTTTCCAAGACTTCTTCTATCTTTTGTTTTCAATGTGAGTGATTGTTCCGGTCCAACTTTCTGTGTGTCAGCGTCTGCTACCTTTTCTTGTGGTGTGGTTTTTGTTGCGATTTGCCCTTCGTCATTAAGAATAAGATCTTGGAATCCACCAGCGGTTGTGGCTTTTGCTCCTCGTTTACTTTTTTTCTGGTCTCCGGTTGGTTTTTGGACAGGTTCCTCTTCTGCATTCTCTATTTTCTCACCTTTTTTTGTGTCTCCCTGATCTGTTTCTTGTTCTACTGGTTCACTATCAGTTTTCATAGCTGTGTTAAGTGTCTCTTTAAATTGATTCTCTAGTGTTTGTGTTGACACCTCTTCAACAGCAGTATTATTTAGCTCTGCTAGTTTTTCGATAGCATCGTGTATTGCTACCAGTAAGGGGTCTATTAGAGTTTTCATTCTTTCCCTGTCTTCGGCTTTCGGTATGCTGTTGATAAAATTACTAATATATGCCGCATATTCAACATATAATACTCCTTGAGTGTCACACTCTTCTTGGTTTCGAGGTTTTGATTCAAAAATTTTCACAACTTTATCTATATCCTCTTTTATCTTGCTGACGATATTTGAGCCTCTTTTTTCACTTACGCCAAGAAGTCTGTTTAATCTTGGTTCAAGATTTTTATCTAGAAAAGGAGATCTATCTTCTTTCACTATCTTGAAAATTGATTCACTTGATGAGGCTTTTGGTGATTCTGCTGACATGTGTACTATTTTTTATTCTTAATAAAGAATGTTTATTTTATAAAATATACCGAACAACAGTAAAAATTATACCACATAAAATGTCTTGATTGTAAGAGTGTAAAAAGTTAGAATTACTTTTGTGCAACGGTTATGATGGTTATTTAGTATTTCTGTATATTTCCGAACTCACCTCATAGACGTTTATTCGTTTAGTTTAAAGTTATTACATCTCAAACATCAAAATCATTAGTACATGTTGTTGTATTTACGACAGTACTAACAAGTTTTATTCATTTTAACACTGTCTTAGGGTCAAGTCTTGGCCAAAGTGTTGTTGCTTCACAAGCTTTCCATCTTGATGACGCTCTTTTAGCAACAGATAGATTATATTATGAGTCTTCTGTGCAAGATGTATCATCTCCTGCGAAAAATATTAAAAAAGGTAAAGTTGTTACAAAAGATATACCCGCTATTAAAATAGGTAAAAAGCTCCTTGTTATAAAAGGTTTTTCTGAAGAAAATACAACTGTTTTGAATACACTAGAGAAAGAAGATACATCTTTGTCAGATATTGATTATTCTGAAGAAGGTATTGTCCCTACTACTGTAACAGTTGCTGTATCTGATGAAGCTGGTACAACGGTTTTGAATCAAGAAGGTAGTATTAGTGAGTATGAGGTTGTATCAGGGGATACTGTAGAGATGATTGCTAAAAAGTTTAATGTTACCCCAGAAACTATTCTTTGGGCTAACGATTTAAAGAAAACAAGTCCTATCCATGTGGGACAAAAACTTGTTATTTTACCTGTTTCAGGGGTTTCTTATACAATTAAAGGTGGTGATACATTAAGTGAGATATCAGAAAAATTTCACGTATCTCAATCTGAATTGACAGAGTTTAATAATATAGAGGATGGAAAGTTGATGATTGGCGACGTTATTATTATTCCAGGAGGTAAGATTGTAGCCTCAGCAGATTCGAGTTCATCAAATCAATCAAAGCCTGCTAAAAACAATAATAACGATAAAAAACCATCAACAAATAAAGGATATTACTCAAGACCTGTTGTGGGTGGTGTTAAAACACAAGGTATACATGGGCATAATGGTATAGATATCGCTGCTGCATACGGTACTCCAATACTTGCTGCGGCTGATGGATATGTAAGTCTTGTACGAGGTGGTGATGGGTGGAACGGTGGTTATGGTAACTATGTTGTAATCAACCACAGTAATGGAACTCAAACACTGTATGCCCATATGTCAGATATTCGAGTATCACAAGGACAAAGGGTTTCTAAAGGTGAACGTGTTGGATCTATGGGTAGTACAGGACAATCTACAGGTGTACACCTTCACTTCGAGGTTCGAGGTGCTAGAAATCCATTTTAATACTGTAAGATAAAGCTAAAAGTAATGCCTGCTCTGATACAGCAGGTTTTTCTTTTGATATATGTGTTTTATGTGTGTGTAAGGATTGTGTAACTTCAATGTTTTTATGGTTTGTTTCAAAGTCTAAGATGTCTTGAATAGTCTGTGCTACTTGCAAGAGTTTTTCTTGTGTGTATGACTGTTTCCATATGTTTTGTGCTTTAGTATCAAGGTTTTTTTCTATATCTTTTGAGTTCATATACTCATTTAGATAAGTCTTATTAGGAAACATTGCTTCTTCTCTTTCAGATAGATTCATACACGATACAAATCTTTTAAACTGTATATCTCTTACAAAATCTATCTGTTTGTGGATTGTTTTAATGTCTACAGTTTGTACATAGTTCTGGGTGTTGGTTGTATACATAGAAAATAAATGAAAAAAAGAGTCTTCTAGATATCTCTTGTGTTGAATAATGCTTTTCTTGCTACAAATACATCGTCTTTCTTCTGCATTTGTAAAAAAAGCATGTTTATATCCGCAGATACAAGGAGTATGTGTAGCAATAACGGTATCTTCATAACTCTCTACAGTTTCCTTTCTCTCTAGTTTAAGATTATCGATATAGGTTGTTTTTGTATGAGTAACATCGTCGTGTAATTTATTGATATATTTAGTATAAAGACTCTGGCCTGCATATTCTTTAGGTTTATATGTAATATAAGGCTCATATATTTTTTTAAACTCCTTAATCCCACTAGTTTCTATACAAGCCTTATGTCCTCCACAAAGACTTATGTATATGCAAGCCAAAGTTTGATCTAGTGATTCTAGTTTAACTATGTCTTTCAAATGTATTGGTGTTTCTAATGAAGGTTCTTTGATGGTTTTTTGGTTAATATTTGTAATAGTTGGAAACAAACTTTGTTTCTGCTTTTTTTCATAAAAATCATCCACTTGCATCAAAAGATCTTGTATATAATGAGAATGCAGTATAGATATGCCTAAAGTGCTTATTTTCTCAATCATTTCACTGCTTAGTGTTTTAACATCATCCGAGCTACAAAGTATAACAGGTATATTTTCATTATATGCTGTGTATATGGCTTGATAAAGTCTTTTTGTTGGAATGATTCTGCCTGTTAATGATAATTCCCCAATAATAAGCATGCTATTTGTCCAATTTTTCTTTTGTATATGTGCTATACAAGAAAAAGCTATCCCTAAATCATAAATATTTTCCTTTTTAAGGGTTTTATCTGGGTGGAGGCTGACTATAATTTTCCTATTATCTGATTTTAAATTAAGGAGATTATTAGATCTGAGTGCTGCGTAAACTCTATCTTTTGTATCTGACGCCTCCTTGTGCGGTATTCCTAGTATAGTAAATCTGTACAATCCTTTTGTTATAAGGGTTTCTATTTGAACAACTGAAGATGAGTTTTTGATATCTATCTGTAAACTATAGAGATTATTAAAATTTTTGTTTAAATCTGTCATACAACATAAGTGTATGACAGATAATCTCAAGTTTTACTAAATTTTTATTAATGTAATATATTACGTATTAACAATTTATTTACAATATCTACAAAAGAATTTTCGCCAGATGTAATGAGAAGATATTGTTTATTCACAATACCATATGTGATGCGTATTCCCTTTTTTGTGTCTATATATGTTCTTGTGTCTATGTTTTTTATAACTTTATCTGTAAAAACAGGTGTCGTTGTACTTACATTTGATGAATTTGAACTTGTGGCCACTGTATATGTGTATATTTTTTCAAAATCTAAAGGCATACTTCGTTCCCAATCAAGCATTCCGGAAAAAGCTAAATCAAAAACGTCTATTTTAGTTAAAAAATAAGTCTCATATTGATCCCCTTGTGTGTGATATAGTCCAAAATTGTAAGATTTTTCCGCATCAAAAGATCGAAGTAGAGATTCTGGTCCAGAATATTGGATTTTATCAAGGAAATTATCAAGACTAAGATCTGTATTGATTGATATATCAATATTATCTTTAATATTGTTTTTTGTTAGATTAGTCTTAATTTCGTTTATTTTATCTATAAACAATTTTTTATTATAAGAAACTACCTGTAGAGGTATAACCATATCCGCACTAAAAATACCATTTGCTTGTAATACTGGTTTAGAAACAGAAGATGTTGATGTTGGGGTTGTTACAGATGTTGTGGTAATAGGTTCAGGGGTTGTTTGAGGAAGTGTGTTTTGAATTGTGGTGTGTATGAAATAATATGATCCAAGACTAATAAAAGCTATAAAAAACACACTAATACCTATATATGTGGCCGTACTATTAAGATTTATGGAAAATTTGATTTTTGAAAAACGACTTGGTCCAGCCTCTTCTTTCTCTGTTTTTTTATTTGCTACTCCTGTTTCCTCTTTGTCATGGGTAACAATTTTAACAATATTACTAGCGTAGTTTTCATCTTTTGTAGATGCTAGTAAATCACCTTCTAGTGTATGTAAGGATTGTGTAACATCAATGTTTTTATTCTCTTCGCTCATTGTTGTTTTCGTTTGTATTTATATGTGTAATTTTAACACTATTTCTATGTATTTGTGTATTATTTTTCGATCCCACTCCCCTACCTCGCTTCTTAGAGTTTGTATTTGTGTAGGTTGATCGATTTGATGATCTGTTTGTTAGAGGTGTATTTCTGAAAATTAAGTATCTAGAAGGGTTTTCAGATAGGTCTATAAATGTATTAACCTTCTCTTTAAGTATACCAGAAGCTGACTTTCCAAATGCTACAGCTTCCACAATACAACCAAAAGTCCCCTGTAAATAGTCAACCAAATGACTAAAATCACCATCCCCTGATACTATAACGATAACATCGAGCTTAGATGCCAGTCTAATAGCGTCAACCGCCAAACCTATGTCCCAATCAGCTTTCATTGATCCACTGCTAAAGATCTGTATGTCTTTTATCTTTGTTTCTATTCCCATCTTCCCTAGCGCATCAAAAAAAGTTTTTTCTTCTGATGAATCTGTGTTTATCACATATGCAATAGCCCGAATAAGATCTCTACCAGCAACAACGTCTGTTATAATGTTTTGAAAATTAACCTTTGCATTATATAGGTTTTTTGCTCCATGGTATACATTTTGAGTATCTATAAGTACCCCAACTCTCTGCCCTTTATGTTTTATTGAATTCATATATATAAGTATATACTAGTTTTTTGATTTGTCGAAGATGGATAGTGTTTATATATAAACACATAAAAACACCTTTGTACAGGTGTTTTTATGTAATATCCTTATAAAATAAAGACTTTTGTGGTTTTTATTTTCCTTTTACTACATTTGACATTGTTGCATGTCGAGCAGAATCTTTTCTTTGAAGATATTTCATATGACTAAGTCTCTTAGAAACAAGTTTTAATAGACCTTTTCTAGAGTGAACATCTTTTTTGTGAGTTTTTAGGTGTTCAGAGATATAATCTATACGTTCTGTAATAAGAGCGATTTGTACATCAGGAGATCCTGTGTCCTTCTTATGTAGCTGGAACTTAGAGATAAGGTTAGTTTTTTTTGTCTTAGTAAGCATTTAAATATATTAGCATAGAAAAAAAATTTATGCAACTACAAATGTCGTATATAAAAACATATAAAAGACTTATAATAACCATATAGGACATATACACGTTAGGCAACAATAAATAAAAGACATTGAATATAGGGAAGGGTATATAGGTCAATAAAAGACAGTAGTATTACTATTTAATCCATATATAATAAGGATAATATGAATATTATCACATGGAACGTGAACGGAATAAGGGCCAATCATAAAAAAGACATATTTGAACATATCTTTGATAACCCTAAGAAAGTTGGTATTGATGTGGATAGTCTCGATATTGTTGCCCTACAGGAAACTAAGGCGACTTACGGTGAGCTACAATCTGATTTTTTTCCTTTAAACTACATAACGCATCATAACTCTGCTTTAGAAAGAAAAGGGTATAGTTGTGTTTCTGTGTATGTTAAGAAGGGTATAGAGCACAAAGTCCTAAATTACTCATCTCCAGAGTTTGTTTCATTTGAAACATTAAAAACTGAAGGGAGACTGCTATGTCTTGAGTTTAAAGACTTCTTTTTCATTAACTGTTATTTTCCGAATGGAGGAGGGGATACTAAGAGATTAGACTATAAATTGGCGTTTTATGCTGATTTTATAGCTTTTTGTGATAAATTGAGTATGTTACACAAGAAACATATAGTCTTTTGTGGTGATTTTAACATAGCTCACAATGAAATCGACCTAGCTAGACCGAAGGAAAATGAGAAACATGTTGGTTTTCTGAGGGTGGAGCGAGATGTTTTAGATAGTATACAAGAAAAAGGGTATATAGATGTTTTCAGAAGTTTATATCCTTCAAAAGTTGCATATACGTATTGGGATATGAAAACAAGGGCTAGAGATAGAAATGTTGGATGGAGAATTGACGGGTTTTACTTAAACAGTAGTTTCATGAGAAACGTTAAGGATATAAAAATACTTGAAAATGTCCAAGGATCAGATCATTGTCCTGTCGTTTTGGTTCTTTCCTAGTGTTTATTGTGTTGGTTAATTGTGTGTAGGTTGGAGAGGTGAGGTTGCTTAGTGGGTAGGGGTGCTCTTTCAGGTTTCTACAAGTGTACGCTCAGATAGGTTTGAGGTGGGTTTAATTTAAGGTTTCATCAGAAACATGTGTAAAAATACGTAAAAACACCCCCTATATATTGGGGTGTTTTTACGATAATTTCATCACATGTGTTACATCTGTCCCAACCCTTTGTTTTTTTGTATGATGTACAGTATATGTTTCTTATGAAACCTTATATTTCTTTCTAATCTCTTTAGTTTTTTCAGTTTCTTTTGTTTGTTTTGTTTTTATAGCTTCAAGATAAAGGGTATTTAAATCACTATCTGGAAGCTTGATTAGACTCTTGGACTCAATCAAAAGCTGTTCAGGTGTGTTTATTTTTGGATCTATAAGGGCTTTTTCGAGCAATATATGTAGTATTTTACCAATGACAGGTCCTGGTTTGAGAGATAAGTTATCAATGAGGTCTTGGCCTGATATTTTTAACATTGAAACATCTGTAGGGTCAGACATAACCTCCTCTATAAGTGACATGTATTTTCTAAGTCTATAAGGATCTTCTTTAGGTCTTCCTGTACCAACTCGGTCGCATATACGTAGATTCATAAGGTCCCAAATATTATCTTTACCTACATTTGCTATCATTCTTCTAACTGCAGAAGCGGTTATTTGCTCTGTATCAGAGAAAAACATATGCCATCTGACTAGTTTTGTGACTTTTTCTACAGTTTCACGTGAAAAGTTAAGATCTTTTAGTATTTCTTTTGTTATTTTAGCTCCAACAACCTCATGCCCGTAAAATGTATAATCTTTCTTGTCTTTAACCCATTGTCTGGTTGGTGGTTTACCTATGTCATGAAGTAGGGCAGCAAGGCGTATTTCCAAAGGGTATTTTTTATCTACAGCACACTGCATACTACGTACTAAGTGTTCAAATACGTCATATGCGTGACAACCGTTCTGGGTTATGTTGACACTATCTTCAAGATGTTTTGTTATGTACCCGAGAATGCCTATGTTTTTCATGTATGCAAAAGCTGTGCTTGCATGCTCGGACATGATTATCTTTACAAGCTCGTCTCGAATCCGATCTTTAGCTATTAAAGACAACATGTCTTTTTGCTCCATACCAGCAGTTAAGGTTTCTGCGTCTATTGAATAGTTTAACTGAGCGGCAAATCTAACCATACGCAGTATACGTAAACCGTCTTCAGCAAAACGATCTTCAGCACTGCCAACGGCTTTAATAAGCCTTTTTTCTATATCAGTTTTACCGTTAAAGGGGTCTATATAAAGGTCTTTTAGAGGATTGTACGCTATGGCGTTTATTGTAAAATCTCTTCTCTTAAGATCTTCTTGTATGTCTTTACTGAAAGTTACAACATCGGGTCTTCTTCCGTCTGTATACTGGCCTTCAGTTCTAAAAGGGGTTATTTCAACGATACCGATGTTTGTTTTAACCCCGACGGTACCAAAGTTGTTTGTATAAAATGAGTCAACGAAAAGTTTCTGAATCTCTTCAGGTACTGCCTGAGTTGTTATATCCCAATCTTTAGGGGTTTTTTCTCGTAATATATCTCTAACACATCCACCAACTAGATAGCTATCAAACCCTGCGTCTGTTAAGGTTTTTAATATATTG
The DNA here is from genome assembly GCA_964520195.1 of uncultured Candidatus Saccharibacteria bacterium. Taxonomy (GTDB): domain Bacteria; phylum Patescibacteriota; class Minisyncoccia; order Phycocordibacterales; family CAIZLB01; genus CAIZLB01. Next base: position 32,811 of record CAZFNX010000003.1, on the reverse strand, counting down.
ATAATATCCTCAGGTATTTCAATGTTTGATTTGTTTTTTTTGTTGATAAATGCTACCATTTGTTTTGTATTACTTGAAATATAATACGTTTTAACAAAAAAACAAAGCGCCTATGGTGAAATGGATATCACACCGGTCTTCGGAACCGTGGTTCTGGGTTCGAGTCCTGGTAGGCGCACAATCAAAATGATTTATTTTAAATAATGTATTTATTTAAAATATGTAGATAATATAAGCGGATATGGTTTAGTGGTAGAATACGTCCTTGCCAAGGATGAGACGAGAGTTCGATTCTCTCTATCCGCACAATGTATATTTGATCCGTTGTTTGGTAGGTTTTTAGCTAGTTGTGGACATAAAAGGACAAATTGTGGATAACTTTGGGGATATGTGTATAAAAGACATATTGGAACATGACTTATATTTTTTACATATACGAGGTTTGATTATATATTACTGCATAAGTGTTATTTATCTTCTGTAAAAAAATATTTTTTATTTATGTAAACTTTATGTCGTTATGGGTATGATGTGTGTATATGAATAATAGTAAAAAACCCTTATATACCAATAGTCTTACCTATAAGAATCAGTATGAGTTTGGTCTTAAAGGTCAGAATTTTGTCGAATTAAAGTTTAATAAACTTGGGTATTCTGTCTATAAAAGAAACTTTAAGAAAATAGGTTTGGAAATAGATCTTATTGTATATAAGGTTATTGGTGCTGAAACAGGAGAAAAAGTGCTACTGGTTCATATTGTTGAGGTTAAAACCAGAAACAGATTCATCGGTGATTTAGATTTAAGTGTCTTTAATCTAGTTTGTAAGTGGGGAAAAATAAGGGGGAATATGTTTGAGATTGTTTCTAATCTTAAAAAGGAACTAGGTCTTACATGTCCACATAAGATAACTTTTGATCTTGCTGTAGTTCATATCAATAAAGATGGGTGTTTTTGTATGCGTACATATATACGAGATGTTAATTTGTTATTATGAGATACATGTGATATATTTCTTGAATCGGGACGTAGTGTAACGGCTAACATGCATCACTTGGGCTGATGTGACTCTGGGTTCGAATCCCAGCGTCCCGACCATATGTCTTTTATAAGACACAAAGAAGATTTTATATGTGAGTTCTGTAAAACATTTAACTCTGGCAACGGATACACAAACCATTGCAAGGTGTGTCTTTATAGTAAACATGTAGATATAGAGCCAGGAGATCGTCTAGCGACTTGTGGAGGGCTTATGAAGCCTATATATGTCTCTTATACAACAAAGGATCCATATATATTACATAAGTGTCTTATTTGTGGATATGAAAAGAAAAATAAGGTTCAAAAAGATGATTCCGTAGAAGCAATGGCACTTGTTCAAAAATCAGATGCTATCTAATAGGACGCCTTTAGACTGTATGAGACTGTGTATCTTATTTTGTAATAATACCTAGATTAAATAATGTTTTTCTTGTTTGTTGTTCAAGTAATGATGTGAGTTTGTTGTTTTGAAACACATGAATGAACGAATCGTCTGCAATCCTTTGCTCCTCAGCATTTTTAAGTATTTGAGCGAAAACATCAGATTGATTAGTGTTTATAAGCCCTAAATCTTTTTCTATAACTGAAAATATGTGTTTTAGAGTAACAACTCGCACTATCTGGGGTATGTTTTCATGGATAAGTACACTTGATAGTCCTATAAGATTATTTGTTATATTTTGTAAAACAACCATACCTCCAGATGATCCATGGTCTATGTTGATAGATCCTTCTGTGTCCAATAAGCTATCTGTTTCATTGTATGTAGGACTACTGTATACTTCGCTCACGTGAATAGGATCTTTTTTAATGTACAAAGGGTTATATACGTTCTTTGAGAGTGTTTTTTGGGCAGGGTAGGAAAAGATAGAACCTTGGAAGTATGATGTACTTAGATTGTTGTCATAGTCTTTTAATTGAAAAGAAAGAGTAGGTTTAAAAATATCATAAACAGTCTTAGTTTTTTTGCTTGTGATCTTGTTTTTTTGAGCCTCAATAATAGCAAAATCAAATTCACCAGTAGAATCTTTGTTTGGATCCCCTATAACATATTCTCCGTTTGATTGAAGCCAGAAGCTCGGTATATACCGTAGTGTAAGTTTATGGGTTGTAGCAGCTGGACTTCCTGTTCTTCCAACACACTTCTTGTTTTTATCTAATAAATGTCGTGCAACATGGGCATTGGTTAAAATCACACTCTTATCTTGATCAGGGTCAGATAAGAAAACTCCACTACCGCTAACTACTTTTATATATTTTTTGTTAACTGTTTCTGTACAAAAAATATTTACCGCATAAGATTCTAGTCCAACACTTTTTTTATTTATCTCAGGATATAAAGAAAGAGAGGTTGCATCAGCATTACATGAAAGCGATATGTTGATGCTAAGTACTATAAACAACAATACTCCTTTCGAAGGGTGTATTTTTTTACCTGAAAATATAAGGTTGAATAATTGCATGTTCTTTGCTACTATAATAGCAGATAACGCGGGATTGGTTTAGTGGTAGAATGACTGCCTTCCAAGCAGTAGACAAGAGTTCGATTCTCTTATCCCGCACACGTTGTTAGATATATGAGTCTAATAAAGAAAAAACGCTTATTTTGTAAGCGTTTTTTCTATTTTCTCTATTTGTCTATATGTATAGAGAATTAACTTGCGACAGTTAATTATTTAACAGCATCTTTAAGAGCTTTTGCTGCTCGGAACTTTGGAACGTTTGTAGCAGGAACTTTAACAGACTCACCAGTTTTAGGGTTTCGTGCTGTTCTAGCTGCTCGTTTCTTTACTGAGAAAATTCCAAGACCTGCAATAGAAACTTCTTCTCCTTTTTTAAGAGTAGCGATGATAGAATCTACAACAGTGTCAACAACTGACTCTGCTTGTACTTTAGTTGATCCAAGAAGATCGTGAATTTTTTCAACAAGTGTTGCTTTGTTCATGGGGTTATATTTTTTGATTTTATGATAAATAAATGAATAATCAATATTACCGGAGTAATACTCTAATTGTAGAACAAAAACTATATATTGCAAGACCTTTTGCTGCAATATGTATCAGAATACATGTTAGATGACTTTGTCAACAATACCATATTTCTTAGCTTCTTCTGCTTTCATGAAGAAGTCTCGGTCTGCATCTTTGACTATTTTTGCCATAGGTTGACCTGTGTTTTTGACCAACATCTTATATAGATCTTCTTTCATTTCTAATATTCTCTTTGATCTAATCTCTATATCAGACGCTTGACCTTCATATCCACCAAGAGGTTGATGAATCATAACCTCTGAGTTTGGTAAGGCATATCTTTTACCTTTAGTACCAGCCGAAAGGATCATAGCACCCATAGAGGCTGCCATACCTACACATATGGTAGATACATCATTCTTTATATGGTTCATAGTATCTATGATCGCTAAACCATCAACGACAGAACCTCCTGGAGAGTTTACATACAGTTTTATCTCTTTTTTAGGGTCTTCTGAAGCAAGGAAGAGTAGTTGAGCTATAACAATAGAAGCTGATTGTTGATTAACTTCACCACTCAAAAATATAATATTGTCCTTAAGGAGGCGAGAGTATATATCATACGCTCGTTCTCCGTTTGGTGTTTTTTCAATTACTGTTGGTATTAACATGCATTTCAGTATAACAGGTTAGTCAAGGGTTTCATATGTAACGTTGGTGTTCGTCGTAGGTTGTTTGTTGTGGTATAAGATATGTATGAAGATACACAGATTTTACATACCTGAAGAGGTTCTAGAAAGGTTGCAAGATACTGGCGAGGTGGAAATAACCAAAAAAGACACTGACAAGTATTTTGATGGGGAAGAGTTTATACATCAACTAACACATGTACTTCGTTTTAGAGAAGGGGACATATTCCATGTCTTTAATGATGCTATAGGAAAATATAAAGTGTCTTTAATATCTGGACATAAAAAAGCTATACAGATAAAGCTTGAAAAAAAAATTATAGGGAATGAGGGTGAGAAAAGGGTAAGTATAACTCTTGCAATGTCTCTTATTAAAAAAGACAAATTTGAACTGGTTGCTGAGAAATCGACAGAGCTTGGAGTTAAAGATATTATACCTTTAGAAACAGAAAGAGTAGTCCAAAAGCATCTATCTCATGATAGGCTTTTAAGAATCACCAAAGAGGCAAGTGAGCAGTGTGGAAGAATAAGTATACCCCAAGTGTCTGATACCAAGAGTTTAGATGAAATTCTTAAAAAGACAAAAGAATATGATCTGTGTCTTTATGGAAATATGACAGGAGATATGTCTTTGAAAGAATTGATGGATTTGTATCAAAAAGACAAGTTGAAAAATATACTTGTCTGTATAGGACCAGAAGGAGGTTGGACAGAGGGGGAAGTGCAGAGGTTTACTAATGCTGGATTTAGAAGTATATCAATACACGAAAACACCCTCCGTGCTGAAACTGCGGCAATAGGGGTGTTAGGGTTTTTGGGCGGGCTAATGAAATAAGTGAGAGATAAGTAAAAAGACCAAGTTGTCAGGACTTGGTCTTTTACTATATGGTGAATGTATTATTTAATCCCCTCCAAAAACTTCCACACCAACTGATTCAACTCAAATCTCTCAACAAATGCTTTTACATTTTCCTCAGGTGCTTCAGGATGCATTTTTTTGATTTCTTTAACCTGTTCTGTAACAATGTCGGCGTTTGGTTTAATATCTTCAAGAACAGAGATTTTACTTAATACAAGTTGTGTTTTTACTCGTTTATCAGCGATATCTTTTCTTTCATCTACCAACTCTTGTTCAGTTTTACCCATATGTTTAAGATAATCTTCAAATGTTGCACCCATACGAGTCACATCATTTTTTAATTCTTCAAGCATAATATTCTGTTCTGCCGCTAGAAAGAATTTTGGATATGTTATTTTTGCGTCTGCTATAACCTCGTCTATTAAAGAGATTCTAAATTTTTCAAGAATTTTTTGTGCTTTTGATTGAGAAATATTTTCAATAACTGCTTTTTTCAAATCCTCTACTGTTTTAAATGGACCAACTTTTTGTGCAAAATCGTCATTAAGTTCTACAGGTTCAAGATCTCCATGACTATGATCATCGTGTGCATGCTCACCTGATGCGTGATGATTCATATGTGCAACTTGTTTTCGAAGTTCCATAATCATAGAATCTACCTCCTCATCTGTTGCAATAGTCTCTGTATCTTTCCCTTTCTCTGAGTTATGTTTTTTTGCAACCTTTTTATAATCACCCAGCTCTATAACTGGAGGTGTTGCAAATGTGATTTTAAGCTCTGCATCCGCATCAACTGCAAGTTTAGTAATAACTATTTGAGGTTGATTTACAGGCATAAGTTTGCTTTCCATAACAATATCTGCAAACACTGTGTCGATATAGTTTCGACACGCCTCTTCTGTGACAGTGTATTCACCTACTTTTTCAATAAGTACTTTTTCTGGAACATGTCCTGGTCTAAAGCCATCAATTTTTACTTGCTCGTTAAGTGTTTTAAGAGCTTTTTCTTTTGATCCTGCAATAGCTTCTTTTGATACAGTAACTTCAAGTGTAACTTCACAAGGTGTTGAAGTGTCTGTTTTTGTAATAGTATAAAGTTTTTTATCTGACATGTGTTTAGTTGTTTTTTTCGGATTAATGATTAATTGGTTGTTGGTAATACGAGAGATGGGATGATTTGTTTTTTTCTTGATACTATACCTGGAAGTACCTCTGTATCAGAATCTGCTTTGACTCCAAATGATGTACTTACAATATCTTTTACTAATTGATTGTATGTAAGAACCGTTGCTTGTTCTTTGAATATATCAATGATAAAAAATAAAACTTCATCAACATCTTTTTCTTCATTGATCAGATTTTGAATCGCTTGAACGATACCATCTTTTCTAGCAAGAATGCTTTCTGTGTCTGTTGTCTCAACAACTGAGATACGAATATTTTTATCTCCCAATGCTGATTTTTTACTATCAATATGTAGTAGTCCTACATCTGTAAAATCACTTACATCTGATTTTGCTTTAAACATTTCATTTGCATATGATTGTATGTCTATATGTAAACTTTCTGCAAGCTTCTCTGCTACAGCTTTATCGTGAGGTGTTGTTGTAGGTGATCTGAAAGCAAGTGTGTCTGATAGAATAGCTGAAAGCATCAATCCTTGTATATTCTCAGGCATTGTATCAGCATGTGCGCCAAATAAATCGTGTATAACTGTTGCTGTTGATGCAAGAGGTTTGATTGTTACATCTATAGGTTTACGTGTTGATATACCTCCAGTTAACATGTGGTGGTCGATAATTTGAACTATTTCAGCCTCGGCAATATTTGAAAATAATTCTTGTGGATTATTTGTATCAACTATTGTTACTCGATCATTTGAATCAATACTCTCAAGAAGGTTTGGTTCATCAGTATTCCATCTTCTTAATACAAAACTTGTTTCTTTGTTAAATGATCCTAATACAAATGCTTGTGCTTCATGTGTGGTATGAGTGTTTAAATACCAGGCCCATAGAATGGCACATACTGTTGCATCAGTATCAGGTGATATGTGTCCAAATACTTTTATCATATAGATGTTATATATAGTGTTACGTTATATGGTTGTTAATTGGTTTCGTCCTCGTTCTCTTCATCATCTTTCGCTACTTCATCTGCAGGAACTGCTTTGATGTCGATTCTCCATCCTGTAAGTTTTGCAGCTAGACGCACGTTTTGTCCTCCTTTTCCAATAGCAAGAGATTGTTGATCTTCTGTTACCACTGCATGGGCTGTTTTATTTACTTCATCAACATCAACCCCAAGAACTTGAGCAGGCGAAAGAGATCTTTCAACAAACTCTGCAAGATCGTCAGCGTATTCAATAATATCAATTCTTTCACCATGAAGTTCAGACATAACAACGTTTACTCGTGAACCTCGTTGACCTACCATTGCACCTACTGGATCTATAGCAGGATCTTTACTTTGTACTGCAATCTTAGATCTCATACCTGCCTCTCGAGCAATAGATTTTATTTCAAGAACACCTGATTGTATTTCAGGAACTTCAAGTTCGAAAAGTTTTCCTAAGAATTTTGGATGTGATCGTGAGAGTCTCAAGAATACTCCTCGTCCAGTATCATCTACTTCAACAAGATATGATCTTACTCGTTCGCCTTGAGTAAATTTTTCATTCTTAATCTGCTCATCATAAGGAATAACTCCAACAGCTTTACCTACATCAACAAAAACACTTCCTCGTTCAACTCGCTCAACTGTACCTGTAACAATGTCGCCAACCTTGTCGCCAAACTCTGTAACAAGATTAACTTTCTCAGCTTCTCTGATTTTTTGCATGATAATCTGTTTAGCTGTTTGGGCTGCAATACGTCCAAAATCTTCTTTATGCTCAAGAGGAAATACCATTTCACTTCCTGCAACTACATCTCGTTTGATTTTTTGTGCATCAGAAATAAGAATATGTTGATCGTCGTTGAAACGAATCTTTTTCGCTAGAAGTTCTTGCTGTTCAAGAGAAATCTCTCTTCCAGCATCTCTATCTGCTTTGATTTGTTCTAGTTCTTCTTCAGATAGAATATCTTCAGGAAGTACAACAACTTTGACTTGATAAAACTCTACTTTACCTGACTGTAAATCAAATGCGGCATTGATGATTTGTGATTTTCGACCATATTCTTTTTTGTATGCTGTAGCTAAAGAGGCTTCAATAGCTTCTATAACTTTTGCGCGAGGTATATTTCTCTCTTGTTCAAGTTGATCAAGAACTGCGTGGATTGCTTTTAAGTCAAACATGTTTGGATTTTTTAGTTATATTTTTAAATAGCTTACCCATAGAAAACAAAATATCGCCTCTTTCGGAAAAGTGCGACACGATCTTCTTTTGGATTGGCTGTATATTTGCTATACTATAGTAAATAAAATAAAAGTCAACTATGTACATTGATCAAGAAAAACTATACAAATTCATAATCGATAGCGGCTTGATAAGCCAAGAAGATTATGCTGCCTTGAAAAAGCAAGCTGAAAAGAGTGGTCAACGCATCCAAGATCTTCTTGTGTCTACTGGAAAGATGACAGAAGACGACTTTTTGAGTATGCAGTCGTATCTAGTAGGTATCCCGTATATTGATCTTTCAAATGTAAAGATTCCTATCGAAGTTCTATCTCTTATTCCAGAACCAGTTGCTCGTAAGCATAATATTGTGGCCATAGCACGTAAAGATGATACTCTTGAGGTTGCATTGCTTGATGGTGATGATTTACCTGCTATTGAGTTTGTAAAGAAAAAAACAGGCTTAAAGATAAATCCACGTCTGACAAATGCTCTTTCTATTAAAAATATCCTTATACAGTATCAAAAAAGTCTCAAAGCCGACTTTGGTGATATTTTACAAAACGAAGTAGGAAATCTTAATATTATAGCCAATACTGATAATACAGGTGAAGAATCTGTTGAAGATATTAAGAAAAAGGCTGAAGATTTGCCTGTTGTACGTATAGTTGAGACTTTGTTGAAACACGCAGCTCTTCAAGGGGCGTCTGATATTCATATAGAGCATACAGAACAAGAAACTATTGTACGGTATCGTATAGATGGGATGCTTCATGATGCTATGGTGCTTCCTAAAGCAGCAGGACCTAGTATTACAGCGCGTATTAAAGTGCTTTCTAGTCTTAAGCTAGATGAGAAACGATTGCCTCAAGATGGGCGATTTAAGGTTGAATTGAATGGTGAAAAGGTTTCATTCCGTGTTTCTATTCTTCCTACATACTATGGTGAAAAGGTTGTTATGCGACTTTTGCGAGAAAGTGCATCAGGTTTTTCTCTTGAAGGACTTGGTTTTCATGGTCAAGCTCTTGAAGATATTCATAATGCTATGAATTACTCAGAAGGACTTATTCTAACAACTGGACCTACTGGATCTGGTAAAACTACAACACTCTATACTACGCTTGATATTTTAAATACTCCAGATGTAAACATTTCGACAGTTGAAGATCCTGTGGAGTATCAAATGAAGCGTATAAATCAAACCCAGATTCGTTCTGATATAGGTTTTACGTTTGCTTCAGGACTTCGATCGCTTCTTCGACAAGATCCAGATATTATCATGGTTGGAGAGATTCGTGATAATGAAACAGCCGCTCTTGCTATAAATGCTGCTCTTACTGGTCACTTGGTGCTTTCAACATTGCACACAAACTCTGCAGCAGGAGCTATTCCTCGTCTCATAGATATGAAATGTGAACCATTTCTCCTTGTATCTACACTTAAAATCGTTGTAGCACAACGCTTGATTCGTCGTTTGTCCGATACAAAAGAAAAATACACCCTTAACGATGCGGAACTTGCTCAACTTGCTAAAAAGATAGATCTTGATAGGGTTCTTGGGTTTTTAGTAAAAGAAAATATAGTGAAAGAGGGTACAGCATGGTCAGAAATACCATTCTATAAAGCAAAACATGTCGATGATAAAGATGATGGATATAAGGGTCGAGTTGGTATTCATGAGACTATGAAAATGACGCCAGCTATAAAAGACCTTGTTATTAAAGGGTCTAGTGCTGATGCTATTGAGGAGCAGGCTAAAAAAGAGGGTATGATGACTATGATTGAAGATGGTATTTTCCTTGCGGTGCAAGGGATGACGAGTATTGAGGAGGTTTTGAGAGTGGTGAATGAGTAGTGGGTATACTGTGTGGTTTTTATTGGTATATTTTTATGCTATAAATCCCATATGAAGATTTCTCAAGATAAACCGCTTGATCCAAAGTATACAATTATACTTTTTTATAAATACACACCTATCACTAATCCTGATATTTTTATGATGTGGCAAAAAGAGTTGTGTCAAAGATTAGGACTAACTGGACGTGTTCGTATTGCAACAGAGGGTATTAACGCTACTCTTGAAGGTGCAAATGATAATGTAAAAATGTACATAAAGGAACTAAGAAGATTTCCTGGTTTTAAAGAAATGCCTATTAAAACTAGTGTTGGTACTGGTTTTGCATTTCAAAAACTTGCCGTAAAAGTTGTTCCTGAGATAGTAAAGCTTGGTCTCGGTGTTCAAGCTGATGTTGATCCAAATCAAATCACAGGAATACATCTAAAACCTGAAGAACTTAAAGAATGGTATGAGAAGAATGAAGATTTTGTTGTCATAGACATGCGAAATGATTATGAGTTCCGTGTTGGACATTTTAAAAATTCCATAAATCCACAAATTACAAATTTTCGAGAGGTTGCAGATGTGTTGCCTCAGATTGTTGCTTCACATCCTGGTATACAAAACAAAAAAGTTCTTACAGTATGTACTGGTGGGGTTCGATGTGAAAAAGCTTCAGGATACCTTATGACACAAGGATTTAAGGATGTATATCAGCTTGATGGAGGTATGCATGTCTATATGGAAAAATTTCCTGAACAAAAAGAGTTTCGTGGAGGATTGTTTACGTTTGATAACAGGGTGGTGATGGATTTTACAAAACAAAAAAATATTGAACGAGAGATTATTGGTAGATGTGATTTATGCCAAGCTTCAACTGAACGATTTGATAATTGTGTTAATGATGAATGTCATAAGCATATGATGGTGTGTCAAAATTGTCGCGATGAGAATAAGTTTATTTGGTGTTCTGATGCTTGCAAAGAAACCGGGAGACAGGGGAAGGTGAGGTTTAAGGATATGGTACTTGGTTAATAGTATGTGTTGACTCAGGGTTTTATAAGGTATACACTCCTTTTTGTCGGTGTGCTCTTTTCATGTGGCGTAAAAGCCATACAGATCAAACAATACCAATACAATCTTCTGTTACTCATGAATAAAAAATTTGCAAATTTCTGTTTTCGTCATCAAATGATGATCTTGGTGTTTATAGTCCTTCTTGGATTTTTTTGTATTTTCATCCATTTAATGAATGTTTCAATATCAAAGTCAAAAACATCATCTGCAAAAACTCCTGCGGTTGAAAAAGTTCAGACTGAACCCCACAAAGTTCATAGAATCGATAATGTCATCAAGGTGATCGTAAACCCAGATGACTATACTGTTCTCTATCGGGACGGTAAGGAGATTAAGATCCAACGGTTGTATGAATGGATGGAATGGGTTAAGAATAATCGTTCTAAGAGCACCTTTCCTCGTGATTATAATACGTCGATTGTCTTTGAAACTCATATCTTTGAAGATGCTCCGCCTGGCAAAATGTATGTCAGTGTTGAGCATTGGAATGATTATTTTTTTCAGGCAGTTATTCATATTGATGATGCCCGAACGGCGTTTATGAAGTGATGCGGGCCGTTCTCTTTGATTACCATCTATCTCGTATGAGATGGGTGGTTTTTTAATTAGCATAATTCTTTAATCCGTGGTATAGTCACTTCACAAGGGTATTTCCCACAGATTTTGAGATTTTGATATATAACAAAGCGCTATGACTCGTTACGCTTTATATACATCAGATACAGATCCAAAGTAGTGTTAGAGTCGAGCGACAAGCTCATTACATTAAATTTAAAACAATATAAAAAGAAAAAGTATTATGGCAGAAGCAGTAAATAATAAAAAATTATACGTAGGAAACCTATCATGGGGAGTTAACGATGACTCACTTCGAGCAGCATTTGCAGAATGTGGAGAAGTTGTTTCAGCTCAAGTGTCAATCGATAGAATGACTGGACGATCACGAGGGTTTGCTTTCGTAGAATTTGCAAATGAAGCGGATGCAGCAGCAGCTGTACAACGATGGAATGAGCAAGAGCTTGACGGACGACCACTACGAGTTAACATCGCAATGCCACGAGAAGAAGGTCGAAGACCTTACAATGGTGGAGCTTCACGAGGTGGATTCGGAGGAGGATCACGAGGTGGCTACGGTGCACCAAGACGAGATGATAACCGATCATGGTAGTCTCTTTGTAATTTTTTAATTTGAATCCTCGGCACAAAGCTGCCTGCGGGGTCAAATTAAAAAATCACTCATCGACTAACAAAAAATCACAACGCACAGTTGTGATTTTTTTGTTATGATATAGGTATGCATTTTTCGTACACTGCAAAAAGAAAAGATGGTTCAGTTTACACTGATACATTTGAAGGGGAAAATAAGTCAGAGCTTTTTGCAAGTATTCATACGAAGGGAGATATTCTTATTTCTCACGAAGAAGTTTCATCAGATGGATCAATGTTTAGTTTTCTTTCTAAGATGATGAAATCATCCGCGATACATATCAAAATGATAGATAAGATTACATTTGCACGAAGTTTGGGAAATATGTTGGAAGCCGGACTTTCTCTTACTCGAGCGATAGGTGTGATGGAAAAACAAACTAAAAATGAAAAATTAAAACACGTGTTCGTCACACTCAATGCCGACATCTCCGCTGGTAAAACTTTTCATGAAGCATTGGCTGGTTTTGATACGGTATTTCCAGCAATCTTTGTCTCTATGGTTAAAGCAGGAGAGGAAAGTGGTAATCTGTCTGAGGCTTTAAAAACCATTGCGTTGCAAATGGAAAAAACATATCAACTACAGAAAAAGATTAAAGGGGCTATGGTATATCCAGGTGTTATTATTACGGTGATGATTGTTATTGGTATTATTTTGATGGTAACAGTTGTTCCAAAACTGACAGAAACATTTAAAGATGTAAAAGCAGATCTGCCTTCATCTACTAAGTTTGTTATTTGGTTGAGTGATACATTGAAAAATCATATTATACTTTTTGGTATTACGGCCGCTGCTGCTGTTCTAGGTTTTCTTCGCTTTCTTAAGTCTGTTGTCGGTAAAAAAATACTTGATGCAACTACGACGAGAATTCCTATTATTGGAAATATTGTCATAGAATCAAATTCAGCAAAAACAGCACGAACTCTCTCTTCTTTGATAGGCTCTGGTGTTGATTTGCTTCAGTCTGTACGTATCACTCAAGAGGTGTTGGGTAATAATAGGTATAAAAATGTTTTACAGGAGACAGAAAAAGCTGTGGAAAAAGGTAAACCGCTCGCATCTGTTTTTGCTGTGCATGAGGATCTGTATCCTCCTTTTGTGGGTGAGATGATAAGTGTTGGTGAAGAGACTGGAAAACTTTCAAGCATGCTTCAAGGTGTAGCAGTCTTTTATGAAGGGGAAGTGGAACAAAAAACAAAAGATCTTTCAACTATTGTTGAGCCTATACTCATGGTGTTTGTTGGTGCGGCTGTAGGGTTTTTTGCGGTTGCAATGATTACACCAATGTATAGTGTGATGAATAATTTATAATAATCATTATGATACATCTAAGAAAATCAAAAAATAAAGGTTTTAGTTTGCTTGAAGTGGTTATAATAGCTGTTTTAAGTTTGATTATAGGATCTATTGTTTTTTCTTCTCTTTCTGCTTTAAACAACAGGCAGATTCTGGATAAAGAGGTTGCTCAAGTAAGAAGATATATTCAAGATGCTCGCATAGATTCTCTCAATTCTAAAAATACCGACACACATGGTGTAGTGCTTGCAACTTCAACAGTGAGTGTTATAGAAGTCTTGGCATCTTCGACATCATATATATATGTATTAAATAACCGCGTTAGTCTTGCGTCATCAACACTCGGAACTTCTACATTAACTTTTGCTCGCATCTCAGGTTTGCCAAATGCAACAGGGACTCTTACATATATCTATAGTGTAGGAGGAGTTGCGGTAGGTACTTCAACTATAACCATAAACGGATTAGGTATAGTACAATAATATACATGCGGAGAGCTTATAATTTTAAAAAAGGAATATCTGTAGTCGAAGTGATAGTTGCTTCTGTTGTTATATCTCTTGCTGTTATTTCTATATCTGTTATATATGGTAATCTTATATCTCTTTCTGCTCGAAATACTGCAAAAGTTCAGGCAGCTTTTTTACTTGATGAAGGTATCGATGCTATAAAAACTATGAGAGGGGAATCGTGGTCAAACATAGCAAGTACAACAGAAGGTGTTCCATATTATTTTATTTGGTCTACTGATAGATGGAAAGCTACAACAACCCCTGCATCTATAGATGGTTTTTTTACAAGATACTTTGTTGTATCTTCAGTCAACAGAGATACTACAGATTTTAATATTTTAACAAGTACTTCAACAGGAGTTTCTGATGCTGGTACTAAAAAAGTTGATATTACAGTTTCCTGGTCTGATCAGGGTGCAACTTCAACTCGTACAACAAGTATGTATATTTTTAATTTATATGAATAATCACGTACAAACAAAACATAAAGGCATATCAATACTGGAAACAGTTATATATTTTTCAATGCTTGCTGTTTTGACATTAGTGGTTACAAGAAGTCTTATGTCTTTATTTAAATCATATAGTGTTATTAAAACACAACAAGATGTTGAAACATCTGCTATTCAAATCATAGATAAATTAACTCGTGATATTCGAGACTCAAATGCTGTTGTTCTTGCATCTAGCTCATTCAATGTTCCCGAAGGCTCTGTTGGTCTTAGTATTGTAAATGGTTCAGTGACAGATCAATATGCATACTATAGTACAAGTAGTGTGCTCAAAGTTTCTAAAAATGGAGTATATCTCGGTGATCTTTCTCAACCTGGTGTGGTGGTAAATAGTTTTATTGCTCGATATATAAATGGAACATCAACTCAAGCGATAAAAATAGAACTAAATTTACAAGCGACACCACGTTATGGTGTGCCACCAATAAGTAAAAATTTTTACACTACAGTGCAACTGCGTGATTAATGTCATATAATAATACATATGATAAAGCACACATATCAAAAAGGGGCGGCAATACTTATTGTCGTATTGTTTTTTGTTATCTTGTCAGCAACTTTGCTTGTTGGTGTAAGTATGCCCATAGCTCAGCAGATAAGAAACGCTAATGAGTTTTTAACATCAAAGAAAAGTTATACAGCTGCTGATGCACAAGCTGAAAATACACTATATCGTTTAAATAAAGGAAAAACAGATTCTCCAGGGGATATAACTTTACTAGGCGCCGTGGCGACAGGGATTGTTACTGATGTTGGAGATGATAAAAGAATATCAATACAAAGTACACTGGGGCAGTTTCAGAGATTTATTCAAGCACAGTTTAAGCGAGATACAGGTGTTTCGTTTAACTATGGATTGCAAACAGGTACTGGAGGGTTAAATATGCAAGGATCTTCATACATCGTCGGAAATGTGTATAGTAACGGTGATATTGTAGGAGCAGGAGGAAGTGGTTGGTATAATAGTTATATTTCAGGTGATGCTATTGCTGCAACAATATCAAATCCAACTGCACAAGTTGAAAACTTAACAACATCAGGTTCATATACTCAAAATGTTGGAGTTTCAAACACTAATCAGGATTTTGCTCAGTCATTTGTTATGAGTACAAGTTCTCCGATCGTAGAGATTGATTTATATCTTAAAAAGATAGGGTCTCCTGCCAATGCTACTGTTAAGATAGTAAATAATAGTGGAGGTTTACCTGGTTCAACCGTATTGACTTCCGGAACACTCAACTCAACCCTAGCTACTTCGTTATATGCATATGTTCCTGTTACTATGACAACAAGTGTAGCACTTTCTGTTGGTACTACATACTGGATTGTTATTGATGTTCCTTCAAATAGTACTACGAATTACTATACATTAGGTGTAAATGATAATGGATACGCCGGTGTTGCAAAACAAGGAAAATATAATACATCGTGGGCAGCATTAGCGACTTCTACGCTTGATGCCGGGTTCAAGGTTTTGGTTGGGGGTGATACGGGTTCTATAACAGGTATAGGTGTTGGAACAAGTGGTACTGGTGATGCGTGGGCAAGAACAGTTACAAATACTACAGTTGGAGGAGCACTCTATTGTCAGACTGGTACAGGTAACAATAAGACTTGTGACACTTCAAGGGCGGACCCTGCCCCAAGTCCTATGCCGGTATCTTCTGGAAATATAGATGAATGGAAAGCATTGGCTTCTGCAGGTGGAACAATAGGAAGTCAAACGATAGATGGAGTAAGGACTGTATATCTTGGTCCTGTAAAAATCAATGGTGATTTAAATGTCGAAGGTTCTGGTAAGTTATATATAACAGGTCCTATATATGTAACAGGGATTATAAAAGTGCAGGGTGCAGGAAAAATATATGTAGACAGTAGTTTGGGTACTGCAAGTGGAATCATGGTTGCGGACGGGGTCGTAAATCTTGAAGGTTCTGGTGGTATATATGGTTCTGGGGCAGCGGGTAGTTATGTGGTAGTTGTTACCAATAGTACCTGTCCAGGAGGTTCAAATTGTAGTTCTGGTAGTACATATGCTCTTAAAATATCTGGCAATGCGGGCTCAGTTGTTCTTACAGCCCTAGATGGCTCTGTTCAACTAGAAGGTTCTGTGGGTATAAAAGCCTTGGCTGCAAAACAAGTGAACATGTCTGGAACAGCTCATATAATATATGAATCTGGACTCGCAAGCCTGGACTTTACAAGTGGTCCTTCTGGGTCGTGGACTGTAAGTTCATGGAAAGAAGCTCTTGGTTTGTAGTATACTATGTGCATGTCTACACAACGTGCAGGAAGGCAAGAAAAAAATACTATAAAAAAGCCAATTATTATTGCAAATTGGAAAGCAAGTACTTTAACATATACCGAGGCGGAGAAAAAAATAAAAGATATATACCTACATTTGCAAAAAAATGTATCTAAAATAGATCTAACAATAGCACCAACAATCTCTCATATAGCTATGTTGGCTGGTTATTTTGGTGGCAAATTTACATTTAACAAGAAAAAAAGTAAAACTAAGGGCAAGAAGGTAGTTGAAAAATTACCTAAAGTTACTTTTGCTGCACAAGATATATCTATACGAGAAGGTGGATCATATACAGGGGAGATTCCTGTTGGAGCAGTTAAAGATACTGGAGTTGGTAAGGTTATTATCGGACATTCAGAGTGTCGAGAACGTGGTGATAGTTTAGATATGATTATTACTAAAGTTAAACTTGCACTCGCTGCAAAGTTACACGTCGTCTTATGTATAGGTGAAAAACAACGTGACGCAGGAGTTGCATATCTTAAAGTTATAGATGAACAAATAACTTCTGTGTTTAATGCTATAGATCGTACACAACATACATCTATCACTCTTGCATATGAACCTGTTTGGGCTATTAACAATAAAGACAATATTTCACTTGATGCACATGGACTACATAGTATGGTTGTCTACATTAGAAAATTATTAGCAGAAAAATATGGTGAACATGTCTCTACTCATATGAATATCTTGTATGGTGGATCTGTAAATCATCAAAATGCCCAAGATATATATTGGAATGGTGAAGTGCAAGGGTTGCTTATCGGTAGGGCAAGTTTTGAGCCTAAAACACTGGTTGATGTTGTATCACAGGTGCTTATAAACCCTAAAAAAAATATATTAAAAACATATGGAATACACAAAAAAGTTGCATAACATAGTTAACCTTGAAAGTTTTCGAGGAAAACTCAAAGGTAAAAAAGTCTTTTTGCGAGCAGATTTTAATGTTCCTATTCAGAATGGAGAAATCACAGATACATATCGTATAGATACAACTATAAAAACGTTTGAATTTTTAAAACACGAAGGAGCGATTACTATTATTGCTTCTCACATAGAGACGAAAGACGTTGATCGTCCAACTCTTGTACCAGTATTCTTATATATAACAAAACAATATCCTGAATATACAGTATATTTTTGTGATAATTTTCTTAATACAGAAGAGGTTGATGTATGCCTATCTTCTGCAAAGGAAGGTGAGTTTATACTTTTCGAAAACATCAGAAGAGCAGATAAGACTGGTATGAGTGAAAAGTTAAACGATAAACCTCTTGCTGAATACATAAAGGGTTTTACAGAATTTTATATCAATGATGCATTTGCTGTGTCACATAGAAAACACACATCCGTCTCTGCACTGCCTGCTTTGTTTGATGGTGAACACAAAGCTGCAGGATATCAGTTATATCAAGAGATACAATCTCTATCTGGGGCTTTAAATCCTCAAAAACCTTTTGTAACTATTTTAAGTGGAGCGAAATTTAGCACCAAACTTCCTCTCATTGAAAAATATTTACAGACGGCAGATCTTGTATTTGTTGGGGGTGCTCTATACAACAATATATTAAAATCTTTGGGGTATGAAGTTGGTGTTTCGTTTATTGATCATGAGGCAGCATATGTGGATACGCTTGTAACAAGTCAGATGTTTAAAGACAAAGTATATATTCCAGAATTTGTTGTTGTGAAAAATGTTGATACATCTATCATTCGTGAAGCTCATATTAAAGATGTCTTGAAAAATGAAACAATCATGGATATTTCTCCAAAGAGTATTCAAGATTTTGTTAATCGTGTGCAAGATATGGATACAAAAACAATCCTTTGGAATGGTCCGGTTGGAAATTTTGAAGTAAAAGAGTTTGCTTGTGGAACTGAAAAACTTGCTGAGGCTATCATTGTCTATATGCAAACTGCAGCACTGTTAGATGTCCAGCTTATTATTGGAGGAGGGGATACTGTTTCTGCAGTCAAGAGTATTGAGGGTATTGATGGTAATGCAAACATTTTTGTGTCGACAGGTGGTGGTGCAATGCTTGAGTTTTTGGAAAAAGAAGGACAGATTCCTGGTGTTATGAGTTTGATGTAAAACTGGGTGATAGATTGGATGGAAGCATATATACGTAAAAACCCTGTCATATGACAGGGTTTTTGTTATGTAATAAATAATTAATCTTACTGTTGAACTTTGTCTATTGAACATGGACAAGGTTTAAGTGCAAACTTTCCACTTCCTGTAAAGATAAGCACAACTGCTCCTATAAGAAGGAAGATAGGTGTAAGCATGGCACCTTTTGTGTAGTATACTGCTCCTGCCATAATAATAGCTGCTCCAGCAGACGCAACTTGTGTATATACACCAAATAAAATTCCTAGTCCTGCTAGAAGTTCACCTACAGAAACTGCCCAAGTTATAGAAAGAGAAAGTCCAAAATATGCTCCAAACATGGCTACTGTACTTTCCATGTTCATAAGTTTTTGTACACCTGCCCAAGCGATAAGGCCTCCAACAAGTATACGGATAATTAATAATACTATGTGTTTTGTTTGTGTATTCATGGGTGTATTATAGCTCTCCTTGTATCTTGTTCGCAATCTCCTCCATTTCTCCTGCTATATATGTATATTTTTGTCCAATATAACCACTATCCTCATTGTATCTTGGAATAATGTGCATATGAGCATGCCAAATCATTTGTCCTGCTGCAGACTCATTATTCATCACAATATTAATACCATCAGCATCAGTTGCATTTTTTAAAGCAACTGATATTTTTTGTGTTGCCATCATAAGTCTTGCTGATAGTTCGGCTGGTAGTCCATATATATTTTCTACATGATCTTTAGGTATGACTAATACATGACCTTTAGTGTTTGGGTGTATATCCATAAAACCCAATACCTCTTCGTCTTCATAACATATGACTGCGGGAACTGTTTTAGCAACTATTTTACAAAAAATACACTCTTCTTGTTCCGTATGTGTGTGTTGTGACATGGCTGGAGTATAACACGTCATTGTGTTCTTGCGAACAGGGGAAGTGTTTGTCTGTGTGTTATACTCCCCACATGGTAGTTATACGAGACATACATGTACAGATCTTAAAAGATAGAGGTCTCACTAAAGGTGAGATTGAAGAGTTTTTACATCCAGAATATGACGAAGGTAAGGGTGGCATGTATGATGTTTCTCGCATGAAAGATATTGATAAGGCTACTTCTCGGATATGGCAGGCTGTAGAGAAGGGTGAAAAAATTTGTATATATGCTGATTATGATGCGGACGGTGTTCCAGGTGCGGTAATCTTATATGAGTTTTTTAGAAAAATACAATATGAGAAAAATATTATTGTAAAGATTCCGCATAGACATACTGATGGTTTTGGGCTGCACTCTCATCTTATAGATGAGGTTGCTCAAGAAGGGGTGGGGCTTATTGTTACTATAGATCTTGGTATTTCAAATGTAAAAGAAGTTACCCATGCGAACTCACTAGGAATAGATGTGATTATTACAGACCATCATATGCCTCACGAGGTCGTGCCTTCTGCGTATGCTATTTTAAATCCTAAACAAGTAGATTGTCAGTATCCAGAAAAAATGCTTTGCGGAAGTGGAGTGATATATAAACTAGTGCATCGACTTGTTGAGCAGGCTAGAACAAGAGGGTATAAGATTCATGCTGGGTGGGAGAAATGGCTACTTGATCTTGTAGGATTGGCAACAATATCAGACATGGTGCCTCTCACAGGAGAAAATAGAATCTTTGCGTATTATGGTTTGAAGGTTTTACAGAAAAATTCTCGTGCAGGTTTTTCGTCATTGTTACAACAGTTGAAGATTGACTCGGTTTCTTTACAAGAAGATGATATAGGATTTTCTATCAGTCCATGTCTCAATGCTGCATCACGTATGTCTCATGCACATGATGCATTTGTACTACTTGCAAGTGTTAACAAAGAAGATGCAGAAGTTCATGCAAAGAAACTTGTTTCATTAAACACTCAAAGAAAATCAAAAGCTAAGTTACTTGTAACATCAGCGGAAAAAAAGATCACACCAGAAGATGTTGAGAGTGGTATTTTAATTGTTGGTGACGAAACATGGTCCCCTACATTGTTAGGGCCTGTGTGTAGTAATTTGGTACGACAGTTTCAGGTACCAGTTTTTGCATATGGATGTGAAGAGGCACAGGTGTTTCGAGGGTCCTGTCGATCACCTCAAGGAGTAAGTGTTGTTGAGATAATGTCTCACATGCCTGAAGATTTTTTTGTAGAATTTGGAGGTCATGCAGCATCTGGTGGTTTTGCATTTACAAAAGAAAAAGAATCTCTCTTTAAAAAAGAACTACAAAATGCATACGCTGTATGGAAGAAAAAGCAAACGGCTCCTGCTCAAGAAAAGGAACAAGAAAAAACATATGTCATACACCATGATGATATAGATCAAGAACTCATTCATGGTATATCACAACTGAAGCCGTATGGTATGCATAATCCTAAACCATATTTCTGTGTAACAGGTGTGCAACTTAAAGAGATTAAGTTTTTTGGAAAAGAAAAAGAGCATGTGGAGTTTATTGTTGAAACATTTATTAACACCGATGGTGAGTTGCGAAACGTTACACCAGATTTTTTGAAAGAGGCGTATAGGTACTCTCAAAATTATCAAAAAGTTGTACCACTTCGATATATATCATTTTTTGCAGATGCTCATATGCGAGATATACATACTTCACAAACATACGATATATGTGGATACATAGAAACAAGTTTCTTTTTAGGAAAAAAAGAGATACGTTTTCGAGTAGAGAATATTTTACCTCATTAGTGTATACTACAAGACATGTTTTCTCATGACATTATTACTATATATACAGATGGTGCTGCTCGAGGCAATCCTGGTCGTGGTGGTTTTGCAAGTATTGTTGTTTTTGGAAATGATTCACATATTGAACTCGGTGGCAAAGCGGAACATACTACAAACAATAAGATGGAGTTACGAGGTGTGATTGAGGGGTTAAAAGCTGTTCTGAAACATGGTCCTGAAACATACACAAAAGTTCATGTAAATTCAGATTCAAAATATGTTCTTCAGGGTATTACGACTTGGATTCATGGCTGGAAGAAAAACAACTGGAGAACCGCTTCTAAGGCACCAGTTCTTAATCAGGAATTGTGGCAAGAGTTAGATAATGTTCGAAACAAAGTTGTGAAACTACCTATCGAGATAGAGTGGTCATATGTAAAAGGTCATAGTGAAAATGTATGGAATGCTCGAGCTGATGAAATAGCAACAACCTGTGCTGATGATGAAGCCATGCTAGATGGAGAGGTAAAAGTTTTTTACGAGGGTCCTTGTATTCCTTCTCGCGTTTAATTTGATAAAATATTTAAAAAAAATTTACTCACCATGTGTAACACTAGGTGGGTGATTTTTTTAAATTTTCTACAAAACTACTATAAGCAAATGTTGTTCTGGATTTGTTTTGTCGGTGCAGTTTTTGCTGTATATAAGGCAGAAGTTTTGTTTACCAAAACAATGAAACATGTTGATGGTGTGTTTGCAACTTCGATGGTCTTGAAAAAAAGTACATTGATACAGATCGATAGTGATGTGACAATGTCTCTCGGTAAGTTTGTGTTCTTTGCTCGAGATGTCATAACTGGTGAAAGATATAAAGTTACACAATCACAGTCGTCAGATATGAAGATACAGTTCGGGGATTGTCTTCGTGTTGCTGGAACAATGTCCATACCAAAAACTCAAAATACAAATTCACAAGATGAAACGTCTCCATTATATGTTTTTCCATATAGAGAATATCTTGCCAAAGATGATGTATATCTTTTACTACATGTAAAAAATGCTACTACAGTTTTTGATTGTCCAAAGCTGTCGTCATACGCAAAACTTCAATTATTTTTCATGAAACAAAAAGAAAAACTCACGCAGATTTTTTTAACTCGATATGAGCAACCGTACGCAGGTTTTGCTGCCGGTGTGCTTGTTGCAGGAAAGGGGTTGCTTGATAAAAATTCGTTAGACATATTTAAACGAACAAGCTTGAGTCACACTGTTGTACTCTCGGGATCAAACATCAGTATTATTTTGGTTTGCATAAAAATATTTGTGGACATGTTATTTTTTTGGAAAAAAGAAAAAGGGTGGTTGATAGAGTTGATACAGAAAATAATTATTCTTGCGAGCGTCTGGTCTTTTATGTTACTCACAGGTGGAGGTGCTCCGATATACAGAGCAGTTGCGAGTGCGTATTGTGGAATGATTTTGTTTCAAGAAAAAACTTCACAAGTCTATTCGCTAACAGTGACGGTGTTAATACTTACAATCATCTCTCCATTTCAAACTTTGTATGATCCTTCATTTCACCTAACATGTTGTGCAACATATGGTCTTATACTTTTTTCAAAACCTATCGATGCATGGATTAGATTGTCTTATGTTCGATGGGTACCTAGTTGGCTTCGAGAAATACTTTCGGTCACTCTTGCGACTCAGGTTTTTGTTTTTCCATACATCATCTATATGACCAGTTCTTTCTCGAGTGTGTTCCTCGTCAGTAATGTTTTGGTTTTACCAATCATTCCAATAGTAATGTTTTTTGGATTCATAACACTGTGTGGAGACATGTTCGATATTCAATTCTTAGTTGAGGTTAGTGTCTATTTGAATAATTTTTTTCTTCATCTTATTTTTTATATCGTGAGATGTTTAGCAGATGTTCCATACGGATATATAGTGATGACAAAAACAACAAGTGTGTATGTTCTTGTTGTCTACGGTTTATTATTAAGTTTTTTGATTATTCTTTCTCTATGCAAGGGTGACAAATCTCTTCTCTACAACACTCCAGTTTAAGTTGTTGAAAAATGCCTCAATGTAATTTTTCTTTTCAGACGGTGGAACGTCTAGCATGTATGAATGTTCCCACATATCCAGTGCAAGAATAGGTGTGAGTCCTGTGAGGTGTCCAATATGCTGTTCATCAATCCATGTGTTCAATAGATTGCCTGTTGCTGTATCTTGATATACAAATGCCCAACCAATACCTCGAGTCATAGCGAGTTGTTTAAACTCTGTAAACCACGCTTCGTATGATCCCCATTGTTGTACAATCTGAGCGTATAGTTTTGATGTTGTATCAGTTGCAACGCTACCTCCTTCAAATTGATGAAAGTAATATTCATGATTTCTTGCTCCTCCAAATTCAAACCCTAATCTTCTTCGAAGTTCACCAATGGTGTATGTATTTGCTGTAGCAGATTCTGGTGTTGCAGATAGTTCGGCTATTTTTTGCAAAATAAGGTTTGCGTGTTTTACATATCCTGCATATAGTTTAAGATGTTCCTCAATAGTTTTTAGAGATATGCCAGATAGTGTAGGTATGTTAAATGTAGTTTCTGTATACGTTTTGTAGTTCATAAGGGTGATATTTCTTTATTTTTTCTTTGGTTAAAATTGAGATTGTGTTTTATTACACTTTATCTCAGGTATGTTACATTATATAGGTGATCTCCCGTATATTCTATAGATATAACTTTTTATATGTTGCCCTATGTGTTATTGCATTATTGCAGGCACAACTCCTGTATACAATATCTCAACATCATGGATGTTACAACCCACAGGCGTTGGTCGCATTTTTAGATATAGGACAAGGTGATTCTATATACATACAAGATACCGATGGTAAAAATGTTCTTATAGATACAGGTCCTCGAGATGATGGTCTCATATCTCAGATACAAAAAGTGACAGAATGTGCAGATGTACATATCGACACGTTAATACTTACACATCCAGATGCTGATCATATTGGCGAAGCAAAACATCTGACAGATAAGGGTCTGGTTACAGAACTGGATCACAATGGTTTTTTGGACATAGATCAACCTGATGAAACTATGATGGAAAATGAACTTGAAAAAACAAATGTTCTTAAAAAGAAAATCCATGCAGGAGATAAACTCCTGTTACGAGATATTACTATTGAGACACTATATCCTATAGATCCTCCATATATGATAGAAATGTCTACAAGTAGTAAGAAAAAAGGTAAGAAAAATAAAGCCAGTATCGATGATAATATATACTCTCTTGTTACCAAGGTTACATATACAGGTGCGCATCCTAAAACTTTTTTACTAACAGGAGATGCTCCATCAAAGGTTGAAGATATATTGATGTCTACATACAACACCTTGCTACAGAGTAATGTATTGAAACTCGGACATCACGGTTCTAAAAATTCATCATCTCAGAGTTTTCTGGAGGCTGTCGCTCCTGATGAAGTGGTTGTATCTGCTGCTAAACAAAACAGGTATAATCATCCAAGTCCAGAAACTATGGAGCGCGTATATGATCAAAGACGCAAAAAGCCTCTCGTGATTAGAGAGACTTTTGTGGAGGGAAATATTGTATATCACTTAGAGTGATGATTATAGAAGACCAGCTTTTTTCAAAGTTGCGAAAGCACCATTCTTTTGAATAGTTTTGATTGCTCGTGTAGACACGTTAAGTGTTACAGTTTGACCTAGTTCAGGAACAAATATTCGTTTCTTTTGAATATTTGCATATCGTCGTCTTTTTCCTGTTGGGTTAAACTGTGTAGCACGAGTTCGGTTAGAGTAACCTCCTCCGTTTGTAGAGCTTTTTTGTGTGATTGCGCAAACTTTTGACATAGCATGGATATTAGCATAAACGGAGGATTTAGGCAAATCTGTAATACATAAAAGATATATAAAAACCCACTCTCCGCGGAGGAGGTGGGTTGTTTCTGAGATTTTTAGAGTTTCCAGGCCCACTCTAGACCTTTGGTTCAAAACTCTTTTCCTGAAATACGGCAAGTTGAAACTCGCATCTAGAGCATAGTTTCTCGTTCTTTTTGTAATACAGTGGCATAATAGCAACCACACTGGCCTTGTTTCCATCATTGAGACGGTTCTCTTGAGCAACCAGTCGTCGCAGGTTGCCTCTCCCAGCATTCTGGGCAAAGAAAACTAGAGAAGCCTCCTCATGCAAAGTGAGTTGTGTGGTAACGGTTTTACGAACAATCGACCGATAGGTTGGAATCGTCACGTGTGTCATCCACCAATCAGCCTTAGCTTTGGTCATCTTTTTTGGCAACTTTGCATCTTTCGGCAAAAAGCCTTCCTTGATGGCGTCTTCTACTTCATTGCTGGTGACTCCGTAGCCAACCTCATCATCTTTGTTGATGGACACTGTTTTTTTACCGGTGGCCAGATCGAAGTTTTCATATTTCTTGAGTTCTTCGACAGCTTCAACTGGCAAGGGTGCCAGCTGGTTGATGAAAGAGGGTGTGATCTTGATGATTTCAGCCTGTTCGGCCTGGACGCACCTGGTAATCAAAACCAGAGTCAAAAGAATGCATGCGAGGTATTTCGCTTTCATGTTAAGTAAGGTTCAGGTTTTGTCTACATTGCCTTTTTGTGCAACGGATAGTGCTCATTGAGCCAGATTGTGCAAAAGGGTAATATCCTTGGGATTCCAAGGCGATTCTTCAGAATGAAGGTCGAGACATATTTACCATAATCTACAGGAAATCATTTGTCAAGAGGTGTGTCAAACCTGCCTGATATACTATATATAGTATGTCTTTTATTATATTTTGCGTTCTTATAGTATCTATTATTGCTCATGAAGTAGCCCATGGTATTGCTGCACTCTGGCAAGGTGACCCTACGGCAAAATATGCTGGTAGATTAAGTCTAAATCCCATATCTCATATTGATATGATGGGTTCTATAGTTGTTCCTCTTATCTGTGTCATGTCTGGGACAGGGGTTATGTTTGGTTGGGCTAAGCCTGTGCCTATTAACCCGTATAACTTTCGTAATCAGAGATGGGGAGAGTTGTTTGTTGCTGCAGCAGGGCCGCTTATAAATATCATTATTGCCTTAGTTTTTATAATCTTTTTAAGATCATCGGCATTTTTAGGGGTAGGTTTTGTTGATATAGCTATCAATACTATAGCTATCAATGTAGTGCTTGCTATTTTTAATCTTATCCCAGTACCTCCGCTTGATGGATCAAAAATACTTTTTGGCCTTTTGCCACAACGATATTATGGATTTAAAACATGGTTAGAGCGAAGAGGGATTCTTATAGGTTTTATAGTGGCTCTTATTGCTTGGCAGTTTATGATTCCTTTTGTGATGAGGTTTTTAAATTATGTGCTGGCCAATTAAGTTATTGAGGCAGTAGACGAGGGGTTTGTAAGGAGTTTGGTGATGGGTCATGTAAAACCTTGCAAAACCTTTAAAAATATAGTATCCTTGCGCTATGCCAACATTAAATCAATTAGTTAAGAGAAATCGTTCAAAGGCAAAACGAAAGAGTAAAGCGGTAGCGCTTACTCGAGGTTTTAACACACTTCAAAACCGACCTGTGTTTTACAACTCACCTTTTAAAAGAGGTGTGTGTACAAAAGTAACTACAAAGACTCCTAAAAAGCCTAACTCAGCTGTTCGAAAGATTGCCAGAGTGAAACTTACAAACGGATATGAAGTTACTGCATATATCGGTGGTGAAGGACATAATCTACAAGAGCACTCAGTAGTTCTTCTACGAGGAGGGCGAGTAAAAGACGTAGGTATCCGATACACTATCGTTCGAGGTAAACTCGACTGTGCCGGTGTTGAGAAGCGAAGAAAAGTTCGATCTATGTACGGAACTAAGAAGCCGAAAGTAGGTGGAAAAGCTCCAGCTAAAAAATAAAACTTTATCAAACAAAAATCTTTGAACGAGATTTTGAAACAATAAAAATCCACAATCCGGAGTACTGACATTCTTCAAAAGAAAAATCAGGAACAAAAATCTACAACGGGTGGTACTTATATAAAAATTAATCATTTATAAACATATGCGAAGAAAAGTAAAAAATCGAAATGTAGCTGGAGTTGATCCAAAATACAATTCAGAAACTTTAGGTAAATTCATAAACTACACTATGTGGGACGGTAAAAAAGTTACTGCACGAGGTGTTGTATATGATTTATTGGAAGAATTAAAAAAACGAGCTAACACAGAAAACCCTCTTGAAGTGTTTGATACAGCTATTAAAAATGTATCACCTCAAGTTGAGGTTAGATCACGAAGAGTAGGAGGTGCTAACTATCAGGTTCCTTACGAGATTAGACCAGAGAGAAGAACTTTCTTGGCTATGAACTGGATCATTGGTGCAGCTCGAGCTAAAAAAGGAAAGCCTATGCATCTTAAACTTGCTGATGAAATCATGGCAGCAACTAAGAATGAGGGAGAGGCTATGAAGAAGAAAGAGAACACTCATAAGATGGCAGAAGCTAACAAGGCCTTTGCTCACATGGCGTGGTAGCCTCAGTATAATTTTTCAATTTGAATCCTCGATGCAAAGTCATCTGCGGGGTCAAATTGAAAAAATATTCTTCAGCTAAGAGAAACAAAAAACTCCAGAGATGGAGTTTTTTGTTTGTATGTTGACAAATATTATCCAAAGTATATACTTTGGATATGAACACAAAAACTATGATGAACATAAAGATAGATAAAAATTTGAAGACAAAAGCAGCAAAGCTTGCAGATGATATGGGTTTTAATCTATCATCTGTAATTGCTGCAATGCTTAGAAATTTTGTTACAACACAAGAGCTTAGTGTATCTATGGCACCTAGGATGACTCCATATCTTGAGGGTGCTATTCGAGAGGTGATGAAAGAGAAAAAAAATGACAGATCACCAAAGTTTAATAACGCTAAGGATGCTGATAAGTGGCTTGATGCGCAATAGTTATTATGGAAATTATTTACAGTAAATACTTCGTAAAAAAGTATAAAAAGCTTCCAATTAATATACAGAAAAAGTTTAAAGAGAGAAGAAATATTTTTATGGAAGACCATTATAATAGTATTTTAAACATACATAGCCTTCGTGGGTCTTATGCTGGGAAATATAGTTTTAATGTAACTGCAGATTATAGAGTTATATTTGCATATGAAAGCGATGGTGTGGCAATACTTATAGACATAGATACTCATTCAAATTTATATAAGTAATGATTACGTAAGAAAATATTTTTTAAAACTCTCTCATCTTCAGTCTTAGTTTCAAAACTCTATATGCCGACTCGTCTAATCTTTCTTGTGATATGGTTCCATCTTTAACTGCTTGCTCAAGAGCTTTAATGATAACAAGATGGTCGGTATCTGTTGGTGTATCTATGAGTATATCTGCTCCTGCACGTATTGAGTCAACCGCACTTTTACCTATATCTTTTCCGGCACTTACCATATCAAGGTCATCAGTTATGACTACGCCTTGATAATTAAAATCTGTACGTAACATATCTGTCATAAAAGCTTTTGATTTTGTGGCTGGTGTCCCTGACGCGATCCAAGGTACCTCTATATGTGCTGTCATAACAGGAATATGTGATTCATGTTCAAGAAGTGATTTGAATACTTCTATGTTTTGTTCGAACATCTCTTTTGTCCCATCAAACGTAGTGATAGCTTTGTGTGGATTGATTGTACTATTTCCATATCCTGGAAAATGTTTATAGACAGGCATGATTCCGTTTTTGAGATATATTTCTGCCATAACTTTTGCAAGAGTTATCGTTCCTTCAGTTGTGGTAGCAAATGTTCTGTCGTACAAATAACTTTTTGTGTTCGTAATAAAATCTGCCACAGGCGCAAAGTTCATGTTGATGCCAAGAGCTTTCAGTTCCTCTGCTCGAGTTTGTGCAATACTCTCTGCCTGCTCTACCGTACGAACTTTTGGTTCAGCAGTTTTTTCTTTGAGAAATGGAAAACGTACAACTGTTCCACCTTCTTGATCTACTGCGATGATAAAAGGGAGGTCGTGGTTATTTTTTTGGTATAACCCTTGTAGCTCTGAAGAAAGTTTTTGCGTTTGTTGCGCATTCGTAATATTCCATTTTAAGAGATTAACTCCTCCGACATGATATGTTTTGATAAGTTCTGTGATGTGTGGATTTGTGGTGGTTGATTTAAATCCAAAGATAAGAAGGGAGCCTATTTTTTCTTCGGTAGTCATGGTTTTCAGAATTTCTAGTGCTTCGTCTTTGGGGGTTTCTGGTGTTGAAGTGCTGATGGTTGAGATGGTAGGTGTGGTTTTTGATATATTGTTTCTGTATATAAAACCTATTCCTAGTAATATAAAAATGAAAAGAAATACATATATCACAAGAGAATTTTTATTCATATATATAGTTTAGCATATCTAAAATATTTGATATGAGTTATTGACGTATATATATTATAAGTGTATAAAACAACCTGAATCACCGTGGTTCTAACCTTCACTCAATACTTCTTATGATGCCTTCATTTGCAGAATACAACTCAGTTCTTGAAAAGGCTTTTAAAGCAGGCACTTTACCTTCTATTGATGTCTTCACTAGATTTGTCAATGGTGAGGATGTTTTGGCCCAGGTTCCGGGAGACAAACCCTTGGTTGTTCCAATTCTTTATTCTATTGTTGTTCCTTCAAATGTTAACATTGATGATGTTAAGAACAATTTTCCAATGACAAAAGAGTGTAGGGAAAATTTAACTAACGTCAACTATAAAACCTCTCCACCTACTGGTCCAATTCAGGGAGGGTTCTGTAGTATGGGCGATCATTACTCAATAGATAAGGCTTTAGCTCGAGTAGGTAAACTAGCATCTCAAACTGGACGGAAGTTTCGGATCGGGACAGCGCTAGAAGCAATGCTTTATAAATCTCAAGGAAATCCTCATCCTGACTATTTTGTATCACTGGAGAAGGTTAAGATCGAACAATGCCTCCTATGTCATCTTATATGGTATGGTGGTGCTGAATTTGATTTTACTTCCTCTCAGGACACATGGTCTTTAGTTTACAAGGTTTTCGTTGTCGAAGACCTTTGAGTAGTAAGTATCTCTTGCATCTGATTACGCCGCATGACTTGTTTACAAGGAGTGCGGCTTTTTACACTCAAAATCAACCAAAACCACTGGAAATTCCTTTAAATATATGTTACACTCGACAGATAACGTTTGATTTTGGCGCACAATCGCGAAGATCACTACATTTAACAAAAATAAAACACAAATAAACACAATAAGAATTTTATGCAACGAGACTATCCATTAGAGAGAACACGTAACTTTGGTATCATCGCCCATATCGATGCTGGTAAAACAACAACATCAGAGCGTATCTTGTACTACACAGGTATGTCACACAAGATTGGTGAGGTGCACGACGGAGAAGCTGTAACTGACTGGATGGAACAAGAGAAAGAGCGAGGTATTACAATTACTGCTGCTGCGATCACTTGTTTCTGGAATCCTACATACATGGGAACTGACAAGTCAATGATGCACCGATTTAACATCATCGATACACCAGGTCACGTGGACTTTACTGTGGAAGTGGAACGATCTCTTAAGGTGCTTGATGGTGCTGTGACTGTGTTTGATGGAGTAGCTGGAGTAGAACCGCAATCTGAAACTGTATGGCGACAAGCTGACAAGTATCAAGTTCCTCGAATTTGTTTTATTAACAAACTAGACCGAACAGGTGGTTCATTTGAAAGATCATTTGCATCTATCATCAACAGACTTACAAAAAACGCTGTTCGAATGCAAATCCCTATGGGAGAAGAGGATAAGATGGCTGGAGTTATTGATCTTTTGAAAATGAAAGCATATACGTTTGAAGGAGAGATGGGTAACAAAATCGTTGAATCAGAAATTCCTGCAGAGTTTTTAGATGAGGCTACAAAAAGACGAGCTGAGCTTATTGAAAAAGCAGTAGAGCAAGATGAAGATCTTATGAATAGATATCTTGATGGTGAGACAGATTTTCCTCTGCCAGAGCTTAAGGCTGCTATTCGAAAAGGAACATTGTCAAATAAGCTTTTCCCAGTATTTACAGGAACAGCTTTGAAAAACAAGGGTGTACAACTTATTCTTGATGCTGTGGTTGAGTATCTTCCATCACCTCTTGATGTACCACCAATCAAAGGTATAAACCCAGAAACAGGAGAAGAAATGGAACGAAAATCATCAGATACAGAACCATTTGCTGCGCTTGCATTTAAACTACAAAACGATCCATTCGTAGGACAGCTTACATTCTTCCGAGTGTATTCAGGAACTATTGAATCAGGTTCATATATTTACAACTCAACAACAGGAAACAAAGAACGACTTGGACGTATCGTACGACTTCAAGCAAACAAGCGAGAAGAAGTTAAGAAGGTATTTGCTGGAGAGATTGCTGCTGCGGTAGGTTTGAAAGAAGCTCTTACATCTCACACATTCTGTGATGAAGCTCATCCTATCATTCTTGAAACTATTAAGTTTGCTGAGCCTGTGGTGTCTCTATCTATTGAACCTAAGACAAAAGCTGATCAAGAGAAAATGGGTATTGCTCTTAAAAAACTTGGAGACGAAGATCCAACATTCCGAGTTACTTCAAACCCTGAGACAGGACAAACTCTTATCGCTGGTATGGGTGAGTTGCATCTTGAAATCATGATTGATCGTATGAAACGAGAGTTCGGTGTTGAAGCAAACGTAGGTCAACCTCAAGTAGCATATCGAGAAACTATTACAGGAACTGCAGAAGCAGAACACAAATACGCTAAGCAATCTGGAGGTAAGGGTCAATACGGACATGTTCGTATTACACTTAAACCACTTGAAGATTGGCCAGAGGGAACAAAGATTCCAAAGAATGTACACCGAGAGCCTGGATATGAGTTTATTGATTCTATCAAAGGAGGTGTTATTCCAGGTGAATTTATTCCAGCTGTACAAAAAGGTGTAAAAGAAGCTATGGATAGAGGTATTGTTGCAGGATTCCCTATGACAGGTGTTTCTTGTGAACTAACATTCGGTTCATACCACGATGTTGACTCATCAGAAATAGCTTATAAGATTGCTGCTTCTCAAGCTTTCCAAGAGGGTGCAAAGAAAGCCCGACCTGTTATCATGGAGCCTATTATGCGAGTAGAAGTTGTTGTTCCTGAGAAGTTCATGGGTGATGTAACAGGATCACTTTCAGCTAAACGAGGACAGATTGAAGGAATGGAAGATAGAGGACTTAACAAGGCTATTAAAGCACTTGTTCCACTATCAGAAATGTTTGG
>CAZFNX010000002.1:0-66960 GCA_964520195.1 uncultured Candidatus Saccharibacteria bacterium | reverse complement strand
TATGAAAGTGCTGGAACATGTATTTACTCAAGATGAATTGGAAGAGTTGTTCTCGCCATATTTTATTGTTCATAAAATGATACGTTCATATAAGCATGTGACAAAAGATGGAAAACCTCATAAACGAAGAACTATTAGTGTGTATCTTGAGAGAAAACGAGACTAGTGTATAATCAAGTTTCAAGTGAGTATCCTAAGAGGATATTCATCCGTATGCCGATGTAGCTCAGTGCGGTAGAGCAACTCCATGGTAAGGAGTAGGTCGCCGGTTCAACTCCGGCCATTGGCTCAGAAATTTATTTTTTATTTGTAAAAAATTTAACACGGCTTAGTTAAATTGTTTACATGATAAAAAAATTTAAAGAGTGGATACTAGTTAAAAATAAAATAGATGACAGGAAATATAAGCCTCCATATGTTCAAGAACATGATATTTGGTGGGTAAACATTGGCGAAAATGTTGGACGTGAAATAAATGGTAAGGGTGACAATTTTGCTCGGCCTGTATATATTTATAAAAAATTAAGCCTAACTTTATTTCTCTGTATTCCAATGACATCAAAAATAAAAATAGGAAGTTGGTTTGTTCAAATTAAGCAGTCATATAAAATTTCAACTTTATGCCTGCATCAAATTCGTATTATAGATTATAAAAGATTAATGAATTAAATCAGTATATAATTTATGAAAAAATGATAGAGTTATATTTTAAAAAATAAAAACTCTACATAGCTATAATGTAAAGTCTTCATTGATTGCCTTCACTTATGTGAAGTCGTGGGAAATCCCCAAAATGTTTTTTTATTATATCAATATAGATATAAGTGTCAATAGTCTTTTTAAAACCCACCCTTCTTCAACAGCTCCACTGCTTGTTTTACTTCAGCCGTAACTTTTTTCGGCATAGTTACTTTGATGGTAATCAACATATCACCATGTTTATGTCCGCCTCGATTGCTATCTATAACTCCTCCTTTTTCTCGTGCACGAAGGATGTCCATATTTGAAACACCTGCAGGAACACTTAAGGTAAAATCTTGATCAAAACTGTGCACTGTTACATCACCTCCAGCAAGGGCAACTGATAGGGGAATGGTTTGTGTCATATATACAGTGCTTTTCTCTTTTGTAAACACCGGATCTGCTTTAACATGTACTCGTATATATAAATCACCAGCAATATTTCCAGAACCCGCCTCAACCTCACCTCGTCCTTGTACACGAAGTGATTCACCTGTTTGTATACCGGCAGGGATGTGTACTGTGAGAGATTCTTTTTGTTTTGTAATACCAGCACCTTTACATGTGTGACACAACTTTGTTGGAATCTTGCCAGCACCATCACAGGTGTCACATACATATTCCTGTTCTACATTTCCAAAAATAGATCGTGATACTTTTGTTACACTACCTTTACCTTTACACGTACTACAGGTTTTTAACTCACTACCAGGTTCTGCCTTTGTTCCTTTACATGTCTCACATGCTTTATGGCGAGAGTACTCTATGTGTTTGTCTATACCAAGAGCTGATTCTTTAAATGTAAGTGTAACATCAACTGCAATATCGGCCCCTCGTGTTCGAGATCGTCCACCTCGTGATCCTCCGCGTCCACGGCCTCCACCAAACATAGATCCAAAAATATCACCAAGATCAAACTCTATATCACCTTGACCTTGTTGAAATCCAGAAAAATCAAATCCACCAAATCCTTGTCCTCCTCCATATCCGGCTCGACTTTGTGGTCCGTCTGATCCGTACATATCGTATTGCTTTCGTTTCTTTTCGTCCGAAAGGGTGCTGTATGCTTCGTTGATCTCTTTAAACTTTTCATCTTTACCTCCTGTTTTATCAGGGTGATGTTCGAGGGCGAGTTTTCTAAACGCCTTTTTGATCTCATCTTGTGATGCATCTTTCTTTACTCCAAGGGTCTTATAGTAGTCTTTCATGGGTGCAATAATACCATATGTGTCAATGATATGCTTGTGATTGTAGGGGATTGTTATCCATGTTTTCTTGTGGTATTTTGTACCTATCAAAAGGCACCGTGCTGATTGATGTACTATTTGAAAATTCAATTCAGGAGCACATTATTATGAACAATTTATTTGATTTTTGTTTGACGCATCACAGTGTATTGTTTTGGGCATTGGTTTACCTTTCTCTCGGCAATATCTTGGCTCGATATTCATGGAATTTGTGGACCAGGCCTCATAATGATTCCACTGTAGCCTTTATTCTTTTTCCTCTATGTTTTGCAAACTCTTCTAGTGCTAAACGTGATACTTGCTGGGCACAAGGAATGTTTATCAAGGAAAAGGAAAATGATGATCAAGAGTTTACAACACTCATAATTTTATTTATAAGCGATGGAAAACAATACTATCTCAAAGTTTTGTATTATCTTTTCATGATGCTTTTTTGGCCTGTGAAGTTGGGTTGTAATCTTTCGCTCATTGTTTTCTTGTTAGTGGTTACTGGTTTAAATATCGTAGGTTCATATCTTTGGTATCT
This sequence comes from uncultured Candidatus Saccharibacteria bacterium, assembly GCA_964520195.1. Lineage (GTDB taxonomy): Bacteria > Patescibacteriota > Minisyncoccia > Phycocordibacterales > CAIZLB01 > CAIZLB01. The sequence goes on along the minus strand of CAZFNX010000002.1, from coordinate 64,446 downwards.
GATCAAAGGCCTGTGGTTTATCGTCTTTCCCAGAGACACTACCAAACCAGAACAAGAATAATTTTTCTCACGTATTTCCCCTGAACACCCTCTCCCTTTTGCTGCTTCTGTGGCCTAAGGGAGCTTTTTTATATTTTTCCATTTCCTAGATACAACATATCCTTCGACCCATGAGATAGTAATCATATAGTAATCATAAGGCCTGGAAAGGTTGACATCTGTGTTATACTCATAGTATATGCCACATATGAATCATTTTACTACACGTGCAAAAGAGGCTATACGCCGTGCACACGAGCTTGCTATTGAACGAGGGCAGACAAATGTTCAGCCTATGCACCTTTTGGCTGCATTGCTCAATCAAGAGGATTCTTTGGTTATTACTATGCTTGAAAAGATGGAAGTTGATTTTCCTTTGATGCTTGATAATGCTCTTGAGGCTATAGATGGCGGTGAATCTTCAAATACACTTAGTCCTGCATATTAGCTGTTTTTGACTCCAGAACTTGCTGCAGTTATAGAATCTTCAGGTATTGTGGCTACACAGACAAAAGACAATTTTGTATCAGTTGAACATTTGTTTATTGCATTTTTTGATTCACTTAACTCTGCTCGAGAGTTGATTGAAAAATTTAACATAGACAAAGAAGGGTGTCTCAAAGTTCTCGAATCTCTCAAAGCTCAAAAAGGACAGGGTGCAGTAACACAATCTGGTGAAGGAAAAAAGACTAAGGCTCTAACAAAATATACTCGTAACCTGACAGCGTTGGCTCGTGAACATAAACTTGATCCTGTGATTGGTCGAGATTCTGAGATTTCTCGTGTGATACAGATTCTCTCACGTCGAACAAAGAACAATCCTATTCTTCTTGGTGAAGCAGGAGTAGGGAAGACTGCTATTGTTGAAGGTCTTGCAAATCGTATTGCACTGGGTGATGTTCCAGAGTCTCTGAAAGATAAAGAGCTTCTATCTCTTGATATGGGTTCACTTGTCGCTGGTACAAAGTATAGAGGTGAGTTCGAAGATCGTTTGAAAAATATTTTAAAAGAAATAGAAAAGGCAGATGGTCGAGTTATTCTTTTTATAGATGAGACTCATACTATTATGGGGGCAGGTGGAGCAGAAGGGTCACTTGATGCATCAAACATGCTAAAGCCTGCACTTGCTCGAGGTGAGCTTAAGGCTATAGGTGCAACAACACTTCGCGAATATCAAAAACATATTGAAAAAGATCCTGCATTACAAAGACGTTTTCAACCTGTATATGTTGATGAACCAAGTATTGAAGATGCAACTGCAATTCTTCGAGGATTAAAAGATAAATATGAATTGTTCCATGGAGTACGTATTCTTGATGAAGCTATTGTTGCTGCAGTAAAACTTTCAGCTCGATATATTACAGATAGACAACTTCCTGATAAAGCAGTCGATCTCATAGATGAAGCTGCATCAACACTTAAGATATCTTTGGAAAATAAACCACAAGCAGTTGAAGATGCGCATAGAAAGATTATGCGTCTTGAGATAGAGCGTGAAGCACTTCTTAAGGATCCTGAAAATAAAGTAACTAAAGATCGTATTAAAGATATTGAAGACAGTATAGCTGAAGTTAAAGATGGTATTAAGGATGTTGAGGCAAAATGGATCAACGAAAAAGAATCTATCAATGCAATCAAAGATATTAAAAAAATGATGGAAACACTTCGACAAGAAGCTGAACGAGCAGAGGCTCGAGCTGATCTATCTAAGGCGGCTGAGATTCGATATGGTAAACTACCTCTTCTTGAAAAAGATCTCGAAAGTAAACTTAAGAAACTTCATAAGCTTGATACTAAAAAACGAGTTTTGAAAGAAGAGATTAATGAAGCTGATATTGCTCATGTAGTTGCTCGATGGACAGGTATTCCTGTGACAAGTATGCTTGAGGAAGAAGTTTCAAAACTTGCTCGTATGGAAGATGTTTTGAAAGGTCAAGTGATAGGTCAAGATGATGCAGTAAAACGTGTTGTTGATACGATTAAACGATCACGAGTTGGTATTCATGATCCACTTCGTCCTATAGGTTCATTTATATTCCTTGGTCCAACCGGAGTAGGAAAGACAGAACTTACAAAAGCGCTTGCACAGTTTATGTTTAACGATGAAAAATCTTTGATTCGAGTAGACATGTCTGAGTACGGTGAGAGACATACAGTATCTAAGATTATTGGAGCACCACCAGGATATGTTGGCCACGAAGATAGTGGAACTCTTGTTGATAAGGTAAAACACAAACCATATTCAGTGATTCTTTTTGATGAGATTGAAAAAGCTCATCCAGATATTTTCAACATTCTTCTACAAGTACTTGATAATGGTCGTCTTACTGATTCAAAAGGTAGAACTGTTAACTTTAAAAATACAATCATTATTATGACATCAAATATCGGTGCTCAGTATATCGATCGTATGCAGACTATTGGTTTTGCATCATCAGATGATGATAAGCAAACATATGATGGTATGAAAGATAAAGTTATGGGTGCCTTGAAAGATAACTTTAAGCCTGAGTTTTTGAACCGTATCGATGAGATTATTCTCTTCGATGTTCTTGGTCCTGAGGCTATCCGTAAGATTGTTGATATTGAAGTGCAGAAGATTCATGCTCGACTTGCAGAAAAAGAGATTGTTCTTGAGTTCAAACCAGCTGTGTATGATTATCTTGCTAAAGAAGGGTATAGTCCACAGTACGGTGCTCGACCACTTCGTCGTTTGATCCAATCAAAAATACTTACCCCTCTTGCATCTATGATGATTACAGATGGTCTTCGAGAAAATGCTCGAGTCGTGATAGATCTAGATAAAGAAGGAAAGTTAAAGTTTGATATTAAAAAGACTACTTCATCTCATAAGTCTAAAAAGGTTGAAACTGAAGTGGAAGGAAAATAAGACATATAGATTATAGATAGAGAGGTCTCGTGAGGCCTCTTTTTCTATTTCTAAAAAGCCATTGTTTTTTCTGTAAAATAGTGTATTATAAGGACCTATACACAGTATGCGCAGATGGCGGAGTGGTCAATCGCATCTGACTGTAAATCAGACGCCTTCGGGCTACGTAGGTTCAAATCCTACTCTGCGCACCAACAAATTTAAAGTAATAAAAACATATGCCACAGAAAAAATTAGTTAAACTAAAAAATAAAAAAACAAAAGAAATTATTTACATACACAAGTCAGGTAAGGCTGGGTCTTCTACTATGCCAAAGCTTAAACTTAAGAAGTATAGTAAAGTAACTCGAAAACGAGAGGTTTTTGAAGAGACAAAGAAATAATTTCTCCTGAAAAGACAAAGACAAAAAACTGTGCTACACTCGTGTATGTACAGTTTTTTGTATATGGGTCCATAGTTTCAATGGTAAAACATCGCACTCCAAACGCGAGGTTCTAGGTTCGAGTCCTAGTGGGCCCGCAAAACATCAGAATGTTATAGAGCTGAAAAATCCTTAGGATTTTTCGGACTCGAAAAGCTTTGCGATGTTTTTGAGGAGCTTTGCTCCGAATAAAACCGCAAAGGTGTACTGACCGTGTAACGGTCGAGTCCTAGTGGGCCCGCCAATTCGAGCTAGCACGAGAGGGGTAACCGTCTCGTGCGTTAGAATATTACTTTAGAGTTTGTTATAATATGTTTATTATGGAAAAACCAACATTTAGTAAATCTGCAAACGAAGCATTGCGCCAGGCACAAGCTGGTAATGAAAATGAAGATTTTGAAAGTGAGCAAAGGAGACCTGTGGTGGAAATGTTAAAACGAAGTATTCCAGGTTTTACTGAATGGGGTAATGCGGTGCTGACAACTGAATCATCGGCAGATGCAATTGAAGAACTAAAGAAATTTCCTGAAGGGGTGTATGTATTACCAGATGATCTACAAGAGTCATGGTCTTTGAATGCTTCAGGCTCTCGTTCTGGAATTTATTTCAATAATCCTGAAAATGGTAGACGATTTGAAATTCAGTATTCAATCGTGGAGACTGATGCTCCAGGACAAAAATTTATAAAGCCTGAGGCGAGAAAGAAGGTTAAAGCAGTTTCGGTTGTGAATACGTGGAGTATTTCTAGTTTCTCAAATTAGTAGAATATGTAGATGGATTTATAATTTTCCAGTCTGCACGAGTAGGGTCGATATGCTACACTCAAATCATTACAAACCGACCTTACAGGTCTTAACATGCTGGGGTTCTAGCACGAATGCGCCCGCCAATTCGAGCTAGCACGAGAGGGGGTAACTTTCTTGGGTGCCCAAGCTCTACATATTTTCCTCAATAAAATTTAATATATCTTCACTCGATATTTTCACATACCCCTGACTCATTAGAAAATCAATCTCTTTCTGTGCATCTTGAATATCTAATTCCAAATCCTCTATTTTTCTTCTGTGTTCAATTCTCTCATTCTGACTGCGTTCGAAAGCTCTTGTTGCACTCGTTTTCGCATCTGTATCAAGCAGAAATCTATTTTGTGTAGGAATATGTAATATATGGGAATCTTCAGTATGAAATCCTGCAAAGACTACCGTATCTTCCTTGTGTAACCTAAGAAATTCATCCATTAATTTCTGTCGCAACTTTGCAAGGTGTAAAAGATCAGTGTCATTCCAGTGTTTTTTCTGCACAGAATCAAGTTTCAATATGGCTGATGCCTCATCGTCAAAATCATCCAGATCTTTGGTGATTATTGTTGGGTAAAGCTTCTGTATTTTTGCAAGAATGGTTGTCTTTCCACTCCCTGACGGTCCGGCGATATGACATAAAACAGGCATACAGTAAGTATATCACGCGTGGTATACTTACTGTATATGCGAAATCTAGAAACCCTCTCAGTGTCTCCTGAACTGGTTCATTCAGTTTCCTTTAAAGAAATGATTGGAAAACATCGTGGTATCATTGGTTCTTTTCATTCACTCATGAATAAAATCAATGAGGCAAAAGAAACAAAACGACTTATGTATGGAGATATATTTGAAGAAGGTGATTTAAAATTAAAAGTCATTGGATCTGCAGGAGAGGGTGTATCTGAAGGAGAGCCTGTAGGAAAGGCTATATATTTCAAAGCTCAAGTTGATAAAGAATCTTTTTTTATAAAAGATGTCCCAGGCCTATCAGATGGCACAGGTCGTGGTGCGGAAGAATTTAAATCTCTTGAGAATGCAGCGAAGCTACTTAAAGGGATAGAAGGAGTAGAAGTGATTGACTTTCAGTTAGGCTATCAAGATACAGACAGGACATATTTTGTTTCAAAATGGAGAGACGGTGTTATCCTAGGTGAGTATCTTACAGCTCTCTATGCAAAGGTGGATGCGGAGAGTTTAGAGAAAAGAAATAATTTATTGAAACGATATAAAGTAATAGATGACATCATGGAAGCTCATAATTTTCAAGATTTTCATTTTGATAATGTGCTGTATGACCAATCGACTGATATGTTAATTGTCTTCGATGTACATAATTAATACATTCATCACAGTATGCTATCAATAAGATGTATCCACGACGATCCGCATGAGCAAGCTATTATTCATGAGCTTGTCGATCTTGATTTGCAATATATTCCAGGTGCAACTACCGAAAATATGGGGTCTATAGATTACTGGTCAGCATGTAAAGGTGCCGACTTTAAATTTATTGCAGAGGACAATGGGCATATAGTCGGATATGTATCAATCTATGCAATAAATCAAGAGGGAGAGAAAAAAGTGCTCGATGGGACTATCGATGATACAAAACTTCTAGGACTACTTGAAACCAATCCTAAGCCGAATGTTTTGACAGTTTTCTATATAGTAGGAGCTGTAGTGAAGCCATCACATCAAAGAAGAGGAATTGCGATGGATATTATCACTTTTGCTAGGAATTATTTTGCATCCCATGCATATGTGTATGAAAAAATATATGGTATAGCGTGGAGTGATGGAGGTGAGGCTCTTCTTAAGAAAGCAGGGGGCAGGCAAATTGGTTTTGATGTCAATAATCATCCGGTATATGTCATACACTGAAAACATTTCATAGATCCTCTGAACAGAAAATATAGTATAATCACTCCATGGCAATCCATCCAACATGCGACATGTGTTCAAAACCTTTGACAGACTATGGAGCTATTCTTTTAAGTCCACCATCTAAAGATTCTCAGGTTATTAAGTATCACATCTGTGTAGTGTGTTACAAAAAACTTATTTTAGAACATGGCATTACTATTAAAAATACGTACACAGAGTAACTACCCAAACACCACCTCTCTCAATTTTAGAACTCCAATCTTTTTCTCTGCTGAGTAGGGTATAACAGTGTGTCCACCAGCATTCTCGTTGATTACTTTCATGGTTGCTGCTAATTCTTTTTGATTGACCTTATCTACTTTGTTTACAACAAGGACAATATCTTTTCCATGTTTTTCGAGTTCTCGAATGGTGTTAATGTCATCATATGATGGGCCTACTTTTGCATCGAGTATGACTACTATTTTTTTCTGAACTATTTCTGGATGAAATATATACCATTGTATGAGGTGGAGTATTTTTTCCTGTATAACTTTTGATCCTTTTGCAAAACCGTATCCTGGAAGATCTACAATGTACGTGTTTTCATTTATAAGAAAAAAGTTTGCCTCTTTTGTAAAACCAGGAGTGGAGCTAGATCGTGCAAGGTCTTTTCTTCCAACAAGTGAGTTGATGACTGAAGATTTGCCGACGTTTGAACGCCCAACAAAAGCTACTTGAGGAAGTTTGTCTCGTATAAGGTTGAGATCATTGGTTACACCACGTGCAAATGTTGCTGAAGTTATATGCATATCGAGAGCATAGCATATGTGGATATCTTTGTCTTAGGAGAGAAAATATTTTATTGATATACTTATGAGTATTATACATATAAACATATATCAATGAAAAAATTTTTAATCATAGTATTTATCTTAATCTCTAGTTTTTGTATTACAAATAAGTTTACACAAGAAGTGCATGCTGATGGATTTACAGGAACAGGTACAGGGGTTGAGTTAGATCCGTATGTGATTACAACTTGTGAACAGTTGCAACAGATAGATGGAGATTTAAATGCATATTATGTATTAGGTAACGACATTGATTGTTCTGCTACAAATCCAGAAGACCCAGCAAATGGTGCGAGTATATGGTCAGATGGAAAAGGATTTGATCCTATCGGAGGAGTAAGTCTTATTGGCCAGTATGTGTGGCAAGGTTTTAGCTATGCAAACTTTACAGGATCTCTTGATGGACAAAATTATAAAATAACAAATTTGTATATTAATAGAGGTACAAACAGTAGTACTGATGTAACAGGGTATTATGTGGGATTGTTTGGAACTATTGCTGTAGGTGCAGAAGTAAAAAATCTAGGTTTGGAAAATGTTGATATTACAGGAGGTGCAAACAATGTTGGTGCCCTTGCCGGAGGTCTTTCTGGTACAGTAATAAATGTATACAGTACAGGAGTTGTTCATGGATTGCACAGAGTTGGAGGCTTGGTAGGAGTTCATGTTAATGCTGATAACTTTCCAAACTCAAGTCCGCTTGTATACTCATGGGATGGAGAAAAATATACATATACTGATGACGTAGGTTCTATTCTTCCAAAAGAACTAGACGGGGAGGATTTGGCTCAGATCGACTCTTCTGTTGTTGTTCCAAAAGATGGAAAATACTCTTTTAAAGTTGCAGAAGAGTATAACGAAGTTGTGTATTATGATTAGATGGCGCTCATGACATTTGATCATCAACCTGGATATTCTGTTGTAGAACCTTTGGATAGAACTGCGAGCATAGCGGATCTTCGAACTGTAAGTAACACTCCAACACATCCACTTGTTTCTTGTGTTGATGATACTGGAAGTGATTGTTTGGAAAATCTCCGGTCATATGATGATGCATGGAGTTATAAAAATGAGAAGGGTGTATACGATAGAAAGAATCTTAAAAAATATTGGATACTTGATTTCGGCGATCTTTCTGACGCAACAGGTAGTATAGAGCTTGTTTTGCGAGGAGCTCGAGACTATGCAGCAAGTGCGGAGTATCCTGGAAACTCTGCTCGTTCTGTTCAGGTAAAAGATGCAAATGGAAACTGGGTTGAGATTTACAATAAAAACCAACTTGGTTCAGATGGATCTCCACGACTACGAACTATTGATTTGACAGGGAAGTTTCAGTCAAATAACTATCAAGTAAAAGTGGCATTTGATACATTTAATGCAAACTATTTTGCTATCGACACATCACCTCAGGTTCCATTTACAACACATACATATCATCCTGATTCTGCAGATCTGCAATATCATGGTTTTACTGCAATCGATCATACATATTTTATGAATCATGATTACAGTAAAGTTTCTCCATTTCCTGATACATTATTTAAAAATCAATACGGTCATTTTACAAAATACGGAGATGTAACACCACTCCTTAATGCAAGTGATGATCATTTTGTTGTCATGAGATATGGTGATCAGTTGTCTGTAGAGTTTCCATATGTTGCACCTGAAGCTGGTATGGAACGAAGCTTTATTTTATACAATGATGTGACATATAAACATGCAACAAATGATAATCTTGGTGTACTTGGTCAAAATGCTGACTATCTCCCATATCATGGTATGACAAAATATGCATTAGATATGACTCCATATCCAATGACCCCTGAAAATACTGCATATATCAATGAATGGAACACTCGTGTTTATGATGGTCCATATGCTGACGCACTTAGAACACATAGTAGTACTATTATTGATTCATACTCTACTGCAGATGTCTATGGTAGTGGAGATACAGGGGGACTTGTAGGTGCGAACGAAAAAGAGATACGTAGATCATATGCAACTGGTCGAGTTCAGTCAGATAACGGATATGCTGGAGGACTTGCAGGTTCGAGTTATAACAGTACTGCATGGATTCATGATTCATATGCTACGGGAGAAGTTCATGGTGGATACGGCGCAGGAGGATTGATAGGGTACAGCCAATCACAGATAGAGCGTAGTTACTCAACAGGAGATGTATATGCTTCTTATTATGGGTATGCAAATGTTGGAGGATTTGGTGGTGTTATGTATCCTGGATATGATGGTCCATATGATTCATTTACAACATCTCGTGTTATGGCAGGTGATGTTGCTGGAGGATTTGTTGGATATGGATATGGATTTGATTACTATGCGTCTAATAACTGGTGGTTCAATGATCTCTCTGAAGGTTCAGGATATGGTTTTGGAGCACCTGCTCAAAAAGCTGAGAGTGCAGATGTGTTTATGTTGAGTACTACAACAAGTCCTCTTAATACATGGGATTTTGATTCTATCTGGGCTGTTACTGCGGGGGTAAATAATAATTATCCATATCTACGATGGCAACAGATTGTACCTGCACCTGTGATCTCAGATATATCAACTTCTGTTGGTAATACAAGTGCTACTATAACATGGACAACAGATGCAACATCATCAACAAAAGTATTGTACTCACTTGTTGACGGATCTTATGTATCAAGTACAGAGACCGACACAGGTGCGCGAGTAACAGAACATACGAAGACTATCTCTGACCTGTTGCCGTGTACTACGTATTTCTTTAAGGTGTATTCTTCTGGTGCGTATAATAATCACAGTACTTCAAATGCAGCTATCTTTACAACGACAGGATGTTCTGCTGGAGCTTCTCCTGATGAAAAAGTCACAGGATCTGTTTCTTCAACATCTACTGCGACAACAACATTGAACGTAACTGAAGGATCAAAATATTTCTCTGTTACTACTCCTGAAAATTTTACAGGTACTTCAACATCTATTGTTATTCAAATAAAATCTCTTGATAAAAATACTGTTCTTGGATCTATAGGTAAGCCGAACGGATTAACAGGAGTAGGAGGTATTGTGTTTGATGTAAAAGCTCTTATCAATGCAACAACTACACTTGATTCATTTGATGTTCCTGTAACTATTACATATCACTATAACGATGCTGATATTGCTGGACTTGATGAATCTACACTTGTTTTGTATCACTATCATGATGGGGTATGGTCTCAACTTGATTCATGTTCTGTGAATGCTGCTGAAAATAGTATTACATGTACAACACCAAACTTCTCTATCTTTTCACTGTTTGGTTCTGCTCCTGCTTCTGCTGCAACAACGATATCTGCAGGCCCAACAGGAAGTGGAGGATCTGTTCACTATGGATGTAAAGATCCGCAAGCACAAAACTATGAAGAATTTGCTGCAAGTGATGCTAGTTTGTGTATATATGGAAAAATAAAAGTAGCCACATCTGCTGAATTGTTAAATACTCCAGTAACAACAGCAGTATCCTCATCTACAACCACAACAGGATTTATATTTACTAGAGATTTAAAGATGGGTATGAAAGGAAATGATGTTAAAGAATTACAAAAAATCCTAGTATCAAAACATATAGGGGTTGCGGCAGATAAGCTTGCGAAAAATGGTGTGAGTACGTATTTTGGTGCTCTGACAAAAGCAGCGGTTATAGAGTATCAAAAGGCAAAAGGTATTAAACCAGTTACAGGTACAGTAGGATCAAAAACAAGAGCAATGTTGAGATTGAAGTAGGTGTGATATACTCAGATATATGATATATATAGCTCTTATCTCATTTTTTATCTTCTCTATTGTTATAGGAAGTTTCTTAAATGTTATTATCTTTCGATATAATACAGGTCTCAGTTTTGCTAAAGGGAGATCAAAATGTTTCTCATGCGGAGAAACACTTCAGGTTCTCGATCTTTTTCCAATACTTAGTTACATTGTAAGTAAAGGAAAATGTCGTCACTGCAAGTCTCCTATATCATTACAATATCCTCTTGTTGAGTTGTGTACAGGTATATTACTTACATCTATTTTCTATATGTATTTTTTTAGTGCACACGCCTCATCGTTTATAGGTATGTATATGTTTAATTCTTCGCATGTTTTCCAGGTACTACTTGCTCATCCTTGGTTGCAGTTTGTTTTTCTTATTATTGATCTTAAGATAGCATCAATACTTATTGTTGTTGGGGTGTATGATATGAAGCATAAAATTATTCCTGACGGATTAATATATATTGTATCCGCATATGCATTAGTGAAAACAATACTCGCATTGGTGATGTTTGGAGGAGTAAGTACTCTTGATGTTGTCTATACTTCTATATCTGGTTTATTAACAGCTTTACCTTTTGCACTACTGTGGCTTGTCTCTGGTGGGCGATGGATGGGGTTGGGTGATGCTAAGCTCGCATTAGTTATTGGTTGGGCACTAGGATTGAGTAATGGGTTTACTGCTATCATATATTCATTTTGGATTGGGTGTATTGCAATACTAGGTATCATGTTATTACGAGAACTTGTACATATATGTGTTGATGATACTCATGGTGGTTCACGTATGCATATAGGGAAATCAAAAATTATGCATCGTTTAGCTGAATATCTACCAGTATTAAAGCTAAAAAGTGAGTTACCTTTCGGTCCATATATGATTATAGGGTTGTACGTAGTGTATTTCACAGGGAAGACCTTATTTATGCTATAAACCTTGTGAAAAGAACATATCTTATAACTACTTGTCAATTATCCCCAAGTATGCTATGATACATGCAAATGTACTCAAAAAACAGAATAAGTTCTCGGCCTCACGGTGATGCGTCCGATCGATCTTTTAAAACAAGCGCTAAGCGCACAATGTCACCGCGAACAAGAGGGTTCTCTGTAAATAGTTCTCAACATAGTTCTCATACACGTACTCCAAGTACAACGAGTTCTCACGTAAAAATAGTTCGACAAACAAGACCATATGTATCTCCGACAGCTCCAGCTCGGGGTGGTTTTCGTGCACGACCATCATTTAGATCTGCTCCAATACAAGACTTCGGTTCACGAGGCGGTTTTGGTGGTGGTAGATCAGGAGGGTTTAGTAGAGGAAGAGGTGGTTTTGGTGGACGATCACGAGGAGGATTTGGAGGAGGGCGAGGTCGTGGAGGTTCACGAGGTGAACATATCGATCATTCAAAGTTTATATATAAACCAGATGTAGCTACTCTCGAAAAAGAGGCGAAAGCAAAAACAAAGAAAGTTGCTGTACAACATACGTTTGCTGACTTTAAGTTTGCAGATCAGATTCAAGCTAACCTAAAAGAAAAAGGATATGAAAATCCTACTCCTATCCAGGATCAAACGATCATGTATGCACTCAAAGGACAAGATGTTCTAGGTTTAGCAAACACAGGGTCAGGAAAAACTGCAGCATTTTTACTTCCTCTTATTGATAAGGTTGTAAAAGATCCAACTCAAAAAGTTATCATTCTTGCTCCAACACGTGAGCTTGCAATGCAGATTAACAAAGAGTTTGAAGAGTTTTCAAGAGGTATGAAAATATTTTCAACTGTATGTGTAGGTGGTATGCCAATATTCCGTCAGATTCAAAATCTACGATTGGTAAATCATTTTATCATCGGTACTCCAGGACGTATTAAAGATCTTGCACACCGACGATGTATTGTATACAGTCAATTTAACAACGTTGTTCTTGACGAAGTTGACCATATGCTTGATATGGGATTTGTTGATGATATTACAGAGATCCTTAAAGGATGTAATCCTGTACGGCAATCTCTATTTTTCTCAGCGACTATGCCGCCAAAGATTCGGGCACTTGTACAAACATTCCAAAAAAATCCACATGTTGTTGACATCGCTGTTCCTGGTTCAACAAAAACAGTAGAGCAAGATATTATTAAGGCTCCACGTGGTGAAAAGTTTACTGTGTTGTGTGATCTTCTAAGAAAAGAAGGTGCTACAAGAACTATTATTTTTGTTGAAACAAAGAGAGAAGTTGAGGAAGTTGCACATGGTCTTATCAAGGCAGGATTTAAAACTGGATATTTACATGGTGATAAACGGCAACGAGAACGAGCACGAACTCTCGATCAATTTAAAAATGGTATTATAGATGTTCTTATTGCAACAGATGTTGCTGCTCGAGGTATAGATGTTAAAGACGTATCTCACGTGATTAACTATACTATTCCACAAACACATGACTCATATGTTCACCGAATAGGTCGAGCAGGACGAGCTGGAAGAACAGGTAAGGCCTTCACTTTTGTTTAATCAAAATTCTCACGAAAAAATTGTACCGCTGTGAGTAATGTTCAATGGTACAAGGAAACAATCCATACATCATATCTGATGTGTGGATTTTTCTTTTGTAGTTCAGCAAGGTAGCGTATAAGAGTTTGTTTACATGCAACCAGTGTCGCTCCAGTAGAGGAGACATCATCGATAATTGTATATGAAAAGCTTTGTATCTGAAGTATGTGGATGCAATACCAAATATATATAGTATGCCATGTAGAAACATAATACCTTCCCTCAAGATTTTTAACTCTATTTTTCCTTGCGCTGTTATTTCCAAGATGTTGAGCTTGTTTTTCTTGTATATGTTTTTGTTGAATATTGAAAATTTTGTGACTGATTATTCGAATATGTTTTGGAACTATTGCATATTGAAACATATTACGTACACTTGTACATAAAAGATGTAACATACTATCTATATCTTTTTCTCCTCGTTCAAACATGGTTGAAGGGGGAGATGTGTATATAAAAGCTTGTTTTTTTGAGTGTCTATTTGGTTGTATATCATTTTTTAGACTAGATATATATCTGTCAATACATATGTCAATGATATATGGTATACATACATCTCGTGACTCTATATATGATTGCGTATATATAGATGGGTGAAATTTATATGAGTGCAATACAGCTTTAGCGTCTTCACTTTGATAACGATGTACATATATGTGAGGTTCTAATGTCTCTGAGGTGTGTGTTACATGGTATGTATATGATATATTCATAGATATATACTATTAAGTAAGTAATAATGTTTTTGTAAATTTTTCATAAAGAAAATATCTATGATATAATTATTTAAACGCATATGTCTTTCTTTACTAAAAATATTTTTTCTATACCAGAAACCAGTGTTATAGGCATAGACATAGGTTCTTCTTCTCTTAAGATAGTTCAGATTAAGAAAAAAAAGGGAAGAGCAGTGCTTGAGACATATGGTGAGTTAGGCTTAGGTCCATACAATAAACTTTCTGTTGGGCAGGTTGTAAATATGCCACCAAAAGACATGGCTCTTGTTATACTTGATTTGATTCGTGAGGCAGGTATTACCACTATGAAAGGAGGTATGTCTATTCCGCTCAAGTTGAGTTTGATAAGTGTGATTGATGTGCCTTCTGTACCCGAAGAACAGCTTGCTACAATGATTCCGTTGGAGGCTCGTAAGTATATTCCTGTACCTATTACAGAAGTAACTATGGATTGGTTTGTGATTCCTGAAATGAAAGATACAAGTTTGGAGTTTATAGAGCCAGAAGATGATATGCAGAAACAAATAGAAGAAAATGAAAAGAAAATCCATGTTCTCATGGTGGCAATACACAACCAGGTGTTAAGTGGGTACACAACTATTGTAAATGAGACAAAACTGGAAACTAGTTTTTTCGAAGTTGAAGCGTTTGCCACAGCACGTGCAAGTTTATCAGGCGAAAAAGGGCCTGTAATGATTGTTGATTTTGGGGCTTCAAGTCTCAAGTTGTATATTGTGGATAATGGTCTTTTGGTTTCTTCTCATACTATAACTCGAGGAGGGCAAGATATTACTTTCTCTATATCAAAAGGATTAGGGGTTTCTTTTGATCAGGCTGAACACTTGAAACGTTCTCTTAGTAAGACAGGTGTTGTAGATGAAGCAAAAATCCTCGATCTTATCAGTATTCATGAAGAATATGTGGTGAGTGAAGTACAAACATTATTAACAGCATTTCAGAAAAAGTTTAATAAGACGATTGGGAAAGTGTTGCTTACAGGTGGAAGTTCTGGTCTCAAAGGTTTTCTTGAGCTGATGCAAAAGAGACTTGGGTGTGAAGTTGAATATTCGTTACCTTTTTCAAAAGTTGAGACTCCAGCATTCCTTCAGGAGACATTAAAAACAACAGGACTCACATTTGCACCTGCAATAGGACTTGCACTTCGTGCATTGCAAGATTGATTTTGATATACTTATAGCAGAGTAATAAAATATATACATATGGAAACAAGATTTCAAACAACTTCATTTATCCCAAAAACATCACTTGATAATGTTGTTTCTGAGGATGGACAGATTCAAAAAAAATCAGGTCAATCTCCAACAGGTAATCTCATGCTCCTCCTATGCTTTTTCTTATTTGTCTGTAGTTTGGTTTCTGCTGGTGTAGTATTTTTTCTAACAAAGTTGACAGATACGGCTAAGGTTAATGCTCAAAAAAACATTATAGAATATCAAAAGCGTAATACTACAGAAACTATTGTCGATTTAAAAAATCTTCAAGATAGACTTAATCTTATTGAAAATCTTATTAAAAATCACGAAGCAGTATCTCCAATATTTGCTCGTCTTGGTGAGAATACTTTGTCTAAAGTGTCTTTTAACTCATTTGATTTAAAAAAGAAAAATGATGGTAGTTTTACTCTGTCTCTTAAAGCCCAAGGAATAGGATATGAGTCTATTGTTGCTCAAGATGCACAGTTTTCTACCGCTGTAGCACAAAAGACTTTTAAAAATACTATCATTAGTGATTTTAGTAAGCCAAAAGATCAAGATCTTGCGACATTTAGTTTAACAACTGTTATACCTGCTTCTGTTGTGCGGTTTGCAACTCTTATCGGAGATACTGGTGTTTCTAGTGTACAAAACCAGCCTGCCAAACCTGCCACTCTACCTACATCTGCCGCTGTAAATAATACAAATAATCCTCAATAATATTTTTATTATGAAAACATTTACATCAATCATACTCATAGCCGCAGGAATACTCCTCTTTGTCTTTTTTACTCGTCCAAAATTTGCAGAATTACAAGCAAGTCAACTTGAAGTAAAGGGGTTAAATACTGCTAACGATAATGCAAAAAACCTGAGTGAACGAGTAAAAGCTCTGAACGATATAAAAAATAAGATTACAAGTGATGATCTTGCCAAGATGAATAAGATGCTTCCAAACACAGTGGAAAATGTGAAGCTTATTATTGATTTCGATAAAATGCTTCAAAATATGGTTGAAGAGAGACAGACTTTGGCGTTATATAAAACTAATGAAGTTTCAAATACAGGATCAAAGAAAATCTCTATAGAAAGTCCACGTATTGTTCCTGGTCTAGTAACAGACACTGGATATGACGCTTCACGGTTAGGTGTAGTTAATTTTTCTTTCGCGGTAACTTTAACATATAGTGACTTCTTAGCCTTTTTGGATCGTATTGAACACTCTACAAGAATTCTTGATATAGACTCTATCTCTTTCAGTGCTCCAGCAACTGGTCCAGGTATAGTCAGTACACAAGAGCCTATTTATACATTCAATGTATCACTTCGAACATATTGGTTAAAATATATAGGTGATACTAAAACAAAATAATTTATGATTAAAAATCACAAAAATACATTATTTGCACTAATATTCATAATCATCCTTTTCTTTGGGTATTGGTATTTTGTTTTGTCTAAAAAAGATGCATCAACAACAACTTCGTTAACGGCGCAAAGTGTCGCTGCTTCATCACAACAAGCAGGGCAAAAGTCATATGATAAAGAATTCGTTGCCAATCTTCAAACTATCCAATACATCAATCTAGATACATCAATACTTCAAACAAAGACATATGATGCATTATATTTTCCAAGAGTTCCTTTTCCAAGTGACTTTAGTGCATCTCTAGGTAGAGGAAACCCTTTTCTACCTATAGGTATAGATGGTCCAAACGGTGCCTCCGCTGCGATACAGGTGCAAATTCCTCCATCTGACACGGTTGCAACTACAACAGAAGGGTCTACTGTAGACATAGGTACAACAACAAAACCTTTGCCTTCACCTAAAAAAAGGTAATAATGTAAATCATGTCATTTATTAGTTTACTTGTAAAAAAGAATATTCTCGATAGCGAAACCGCAGAGGTTCTTGAGAAAAAAGCTGTTGATACAAAACAGAGTTTAGATTCTGTGCTTTTTGAGCATGGTATATCTCATAATGATATTTTACGAGCCAAGGCTGAGTATTTAAATATTGACGCGTATTTTTTGGAGGATAAGACTATTCCTTATGAAATATTAAGTTATATTCCAGAGGATTCTGCTCGTCACTATAAGTTTGTTCCTTTGGAAATAAAGGCAGGGGTATTGCATATAGGTATTACAGATCCTGATAATATTGGCGCTCGTGATGCACTTAATTTCATTACTGCAAAAAACAATGTTACATATAAGTTGTTTCTAATGTCTGAAGAAGACTATAACAGAGCTATAGAGATGTATAAGGGTTTGACAGGGGAGGTAAATCAAGCACTAACTGATTTTGAAAAAGAGTTTGGTGATCTTTCAGAGATTGAGACTGTTCCTGGAACTGCTGACGGTACTCCTGGTCGAGCAAACACTCAAGATAATACTCATATAGTTGAAGATGCTCCTGTAAAAAAAATAGTAGCAACAGTTCTCCGATATGCCATCGAAGGAGGTGCGTCTGATATACACATTGAACCAATGCGTGAAAAGGTACGAGTGCGATATCGAGTTGATGGAGCTCTTAACACAAGTATTGAACTTCCTAAAAATATTATAGAAGCTCTCGTTGCACGTATTAAAATACTCTGTGACATGAAGTTGGATGAAAAACGAAAGCCACAAGATGGTCGTTTTTCTGCGCGTACTGATGGGCGAAAGATTGATTTTCGTGTATCTACATTTCCAACATACTATGGTGAAAAAGTGGTGATGCGAATCTTGGATCAAGATAAAGGTGTACAAAAGATAGATAATCTCGGTTTTATGCCTGAACATCTTGAGATGCTTAAAAAGGCGCTTCAGAAACCATATGGCCTTATTCTGATTTCAGGTCCTACAGGTTCAGGAAAAACATCAACATTGTATTCTATGTTAATGGAACTTGATCGAGAAACTGAAAACGTATTGTCACTTGAAGATCCTGTGGAGTATAACATGGAGGGTATTAGTCAGTCACAGGTACATGCTGAGATTGGGTATACGTTTGCTGCTGGACTTCGAACAACACTTCGACAAGATCCTGATATTATCATGGTAGGAGAGATCCGAGATAAAGAGACTGCTCAGCTCGCTATTCAAGCTGCGCTTACTGGTCACTTGGTGCTTTCAACAATTCACACCAACACAGCTGTAGGTATTGTTCCACGTCTCATAGATATGGGTATTGATCCATATCTTATTGCACCAACATTGATTCTTGGTATGGCTCAACGACTTGTAGGTAGAGTTCATACACCTGCCGCTGAAGAAGTTCCTGTGAGTGAAAGTGTTCAGGAGATGATAAAGGCTCAGTTTAAAGATCTTCCTGAGACATATAAAAAAGTCATTCCACCTCTTGAAACTATTTATAATATAAAGCCAACTCCGGATTGTCCAAAAGGTATAAAAGGTCGAGCGGCTGTTTTTGAGATGTACGAAATGGATAAAGCTCTTGAGAGTATTATCCTAAAAGATCCAACAGAGGTAACTATGCGTAACTATTTACGTACTGAAAAGGGTATGATTACTATGAAAGAAGATGCTATAATTAAAGCACTTCAGAAAAAGATTCCTTTTGAGGAGATTAATAACTTATAATCATATAAACAGAAAAACTATGAATCCAACTCTTGTATTTGGAAAAAAAGAAAAACCAGGTGATGTAAAAGTTATGATTGTTGATGACGATCATTTTATTTTAAACATGTATAAGATAAAGTTTGAAAAGTGTGGATTTGATTTGAAGCTAGCAACAAATGGGCAAGAAGCTCTTGATATTGCAAGATCGGGATATGTTCCAGATGTTCTGTTTGTTGATGTTATCATGCCTGTTATGGGTGGAATAGAATTTTTAGAGAAGATTCGAGCTGAAAAACTTTTTGAACATGTACCTATTGTTGTACTTACAAATCAAAGTCAGGCTCATGATATTGACGTAGCAAGAAAGCTTGGAGTGCATTCATATATTGTAAAAGCAACAACTATACCTTCAGAGATTGTTGATGAAGTAAATAAGATGTTTAATCTTTCATAATCTCTCATAAAAGGTGTATAATAACTAGTATGAATTACGAACAAGAACTTGAACAACTTTTAGATACAGTCGTACGAGAAGGTGCTTCAGATCTTCACCTGTCTGAAGGGAGATATCCTACTATGCGTATATCAGGTCAACTGATACCGCTTGTAAGAAATACTCTACTTACGCGAGAAGATATAAAATCTTTTGTAAACCTTATGTCTACATCTTCTCGAAAGGCAGCTTTCGAATCAGATGATAGAGAGATTGATTTCTCGTATAAGTTTAAGGAAAATGCACGATTTCGAGGTAATGCCTTTCATCAGCAGGGTAGTTTAAGTATTGCTCTTCGGTTGATTCCAAAACAGATTCGAACACTTCAAGAGTTGCAGCTGCCTCCTGTTCTTGAGCAGTTTGCTCATAAAAAGCAAGGTTTTTTCTTGGTAGTAGGACCTGTTGGACAAGGTAAATCAACAACTCTCGCTTCGATTATTGAGTTGATAAATCAAGAGCGAGCAGAGCATATCATGACTATCGAAGATCCAACTGAGTACGTGTATGAACAAAAAAAATCTATCATTGATCAACGTGAGGTTGGTATTGATACAGCGTCTTTTGAATCTGGACTTATTAGTGCGCTTCGACAAGATGTAAATATCATCCTTGTAGGAGAAATGCGTAATCGCGAAACTATTGCAGCCGCAGTAACTGCAGCTGAGACTGGTCACATGGTTTTCTCAACACTACACACTAACAACGCTGCTCAAACAGTTGACCGTATCATAGATAGTTTTCCACCAGAGCAGCAAGATCAGATTCGATTACAGCTCTCATCTGCACTCGCAGGAGTTTTTTCACAACGACTTGTTCCTCGTATCTCTGGAGGATTGATACCTGTATATGAACTTATGATTACTAATAGTGCTATTCAAAACTTGATTCGGGAAAAACGTACACATGAGATAAACACAGTGATTGAAACTGGATCACAAGAAGGTATGATTGATATGAACAGATGTCTGGCTGAACTTGTACAAAAAGGAGAAATATCACTTGAGAATGCATATAAACAATCATTGAACCCTAAGATGTTACAAAGACTCATATAATTTATTTTCACTAATCTACTACACAAACTATGATATTTACGTATAAAGCACTTGATGAACGGGGGAGTCAAACAGAGGGAACTATAGATTCTCAAAATAAAGACATAGCTATTAACTCGCTTCAGAGACGTGGGTGGACTATTTTAGCCATCGAAGAAAGTGGAAAGAAAGGAAATATTTTTTCGAGCGGTATAAGTTTGTTTGGAGGGATTAAGACAAAAGATATTGTGATCTTATCAAGACAGATGTCAACTCTGTTTACTGCACAGGTTTCAGCATTGCGTATTTTCCAACTTTTATCTGCCGAGATGGAAAAACCTGCTTTGCAAAAAGTCTTGGTGACTATAGCAGATGATATTCAAGCTGGATCACCGATCTCAACTGCGCTCGCAAAACATCCTAAAGTCTTTAATACGTTTTATACAAACATGGTTAAGGCTGGAGAAGAGTCAGGAAAGCTTGATGAGACTTTTTTGTTCCTGTCTGATTACATGGAACGTAACTATGAAGTTACTGCAAAGGTTAAGAATGCTCTTATTTACCCTGCCTTCGTTATTACTACTTTTATAGCGGTGATGGTACTTATGCTTACTGTGGTGATTCCAAAGATCAGTGTGATTATTACTGAGTCTGGACAAGAGGTACCTGCGTATACGAAAGTTGTTATAGGATTGAGTAACTTTTTGGTAAATTTTGGTCCTGTATTTATTATTTTGGTTATTATCTTTGGATTTTTGGCTGCGCGATATCTATTTTCTCCAGCAGGTAAAAACTTTCTTTCTCGACTTAAGATTGAATTACCATATATTTCAAATCTGTATAAAAAACTCTATCTATCACGTATTGCCGATAACCTAAACACTATGCTTACATCAGGTATTCCTATGTTGAAAGCTTTGGAGCTTACATCAGATGTTATAGATAACACTATATATGAAGGTATCATGTCGAATGTGATTGAAGATGTGAAAGGTGGTTTTGCATTGTCTGATGCATTTGGTAAGCATGCTGAGATTCCAGGTATACTTGTGGCTATGACGAGAGTGGGGGAAGAAACTGGAGAGGTTGGAAGTATTTTGAAAACTCTTGCGCGATTTTATCAACGAGAAGTTGTCTCTGCTGTTGATACACTTGTTGATTTGATTGAACCTTTGATGATTGTGCTTCTCGGTCTCGGTGTAGGGTTTTTGCTTGCATCTGTATTGATTCCTATTTACAACATATCTTCAAATATATAAAACATGTGTACACAATCACAACAAAAACAAAAAAAATCTGGTTTCACTCTGATAGAGATGATTGTGGTTGTGGCTATTATTTCTGTAGTAACAGTGCTTGTATTGTTTAATAATGCGAGACTCAATAGTACTATCTTAGTATCTAATACAGCCTATGAAATAGGTTTGATTGTTAGAGAGTCTCAGGTTGCAGGTCTCGGAGTAAAGGCTACAGCTGATGGTTTTTCTGCCAGTCACGGAGTGCATTTCGATATTGCTCAACCAAAGACAGTTATTCTTTTTGCAGATAAAAATGGTAATGGAGTATACGACCCATCTAATAACGAGCTGACTCAAGAGTATACTATTACAAACTCAAGAGCAGGATCTATTTTAGGTATATGTAAAGGAAGTGTATTATCAACATCAACAAGTAACTACTGTACTACTGGTAATGGTGAACAAACTGTCGACATTGTTTTTACTCGTCCGAACCCTGAAGCTATGTTCAAAGTACAAGATATATCAACATCACCCGTTGAAGATTACACAGGTTCAATAGTTATCAGTACAGGTTTCTTAAATGATGTATGTAGATCTGTTACGATAGAAAAGACAGGATCTGTTGAGATTAGTAACGCACATTGTTTACCTATGCAATAATGTAATATAGATTATATGAAATTTTATTCACATACAAAAATAAAAGGATTTACCCTCGTGGAGGCTCTTGTGTCACTGGGTATTTTTTCAGTTGTTGTTGTTGCTGCCAGCGGTGTGATTTTAAGTATTATAAATTCAAATAAAAAAAATCAAGCTGTAAGTTCTGTGGTAAATAACCTTAACTACTCTATAGAAAGTATGGTTCGTGATATTAAAACAGGATACAGGTATCAATGCAACTTCGACCCTTCTTCGTATGGTGTGAATGCTCTTGTGTTGGATAACTATAAATTGATTTCAAGTACATGTAATGGCTCTACAGCTATTAACAATATAACTCTTGTTTCTACTATTTCAGGTAAAGAGCAACTAGTGAAATATGAACTTGTGGGAACTCTTGGTCAAGATGCGTATATTCGAAAAACACTATATACACAAGACGCACTAGACGTTGTCTCTTCAGAAACGTATCCGCTTACTGATCAAAATAATATAACTATTAATAAACTTGAGTTTACTATAAAGACCCCACATCAATTGATCCCAACTCCAACTGATGGTTCTACAGTTGGTCAACCATCAGTATTTCTTGTTTTGAGTGGTACTGCAAAAGTTAATCAAGTAAATATTTCTGATTTCTTTATACAAACATATATCTCTCAGAGATTACCTAACTTTATATAATACATTGTATGTCACGTATCTCTCGAAAAAAGAATATACAAAAACAACAAAGGGGATTTACTTTGCTTGAGACACTTGTTGCTGTGTTTATATTGACATTAGCTTTGACAGGCCCTATCTATATTGCCACTCTCGCTATTCGAAGTTCTGTCGAATCTCGTGATAATGTTTCTGCGTATTATTTAGCAGAAGAGGCGATTGAGGCTATTAGAAACAATAGAGATACGATTGCTCTTACTGATTCTACTGATGCTAACTGGGTAAATACCATAACAGGTAATGTTGATTGTAAAAATGCAAATACCGTCTCTTCTCCTAATACCTGTTACATGACTCGAGATGCAGGAGGTGTGTATCGGTTTACACAATGTGCTGGTTCCTGTCCGGCGTTAGCTTTTAATCCAAATGGATCAATCATCTACGGTGAAGATAGTGTATCAGGATATCAGAATTCTAAGTTTACAAGAGAAATATATCTTCAAGTAGGAAGTCAGGATGGATCAACAGGTAGTACTCCTTTACGAGAAATAAAAGTGGTAGTTACGGTAAAATGGCAAGACAGAGGTAGAGATAGACAGTTGCAACTTGTTGAACGATTACATAATCAGCAATATAAAGACTATTATACAAAATAATATGATACATACGACTCATACAAAACTTCATACAAACAGAGGAATCAGTCTTGTGATTGCACTGGTTATGATGACGCTTTTGCTGTCGATATCTTTTTCAATTGCAAATATTATTTTACGTCAACTCAGATTGACTAATATAGGTACAAATTCTCAGACTTCGTTTTATGCTGCCGATAGTGCACTTGAGTGTGCGTTGTATTGGGATACATTAACAGATGGTACACTAGCGGGTGATTTTTCTAGTGCTGTTTTTGGCACAACAACTGTTCAACTTTCTGGAACAAATCCAATCAAGTGTGGAGAAAATGTATTAAACCCTTTATCTTATGTAAAAGTCGTTGATGCTGTAAATAATATTGCAACAACTACGTTTGATATAGATTATGGTCAAGATGCATGTGGACACGTTGAAGTTGTTAAGACACCATATCGAACAAAAATATCTACGAGTGGTTATAACACGGGTATTTCTGGAGAGTCTTGTGCTCTTAGTGATGCGGTAACTCGAAGGGTGGTAGAGCGTGGCCTTATCTTTGCTCACTAGTCTAGGTCAGGCTACTATTATATGGTATATATAATGCATATATGAAGGAGTCTCTTCGTGATATTAAGTCTCGTATAGATAAGTTGCGATCACTGATACATCAATATCGGTATGATTTTCATGTTCTTGATAAGGAGACTGTTTCTCCTGAAGCACTTGATTCTTTAAAAAGGGAGTTACGAGAACTTGAGGAAAAATATCCTGAGTTTTATGATGCACACTCTCCATCAGAGCGTGTTGCGGGACAGGCGATAGATGCATTTGTAAAAGTCCCACATAAGGTTCAGCAGTGGTCATATAATGATGCATTTGATGAGGTTGATATGCTGGCTTTTAATGAACGTATAAATAGATTTTTAAAAAGAGATTTGACCACTCCTGTAGAGTATACATGTGAGCTTAAGATTGATGGACTCAAGGTGGTATTAGAATATGAACATGGAAAACTTATACGTGCCGCAACACGAGGTGATGGTGTAGTTGGAGAAGACGTGACTCATAACATACGAACTATTCAATCAGTTCCACTTGTACTAACACATCCGGTTACGTGTATTGTTGAAGGTGAAGTGTGGTGTGGTAAGAAAAATTTTGCAGCATTGAATGAGAGACAGAAAAAACAAGGATTGCCTCTGTATGCAAATCCGAGAAATATAGCGGCTGGAACTGTTCGTCAGTTTGATCCTGCAATCGCTGCAAGTAGAAATCTTGATATGTTTGTATATCATCTTGCGTTTATTGATAAAAAGACTGTCAAAGATGTGGTGCTACTCCCTCAAGATCAATACGAAGAAATACAATATCTCAAGAAGCTTGGTTTCAAGGTAAACTCACATGCTAAGAAAGTGTCGACTATACAAGGTGTTTTTGCATATTGGAAACATTGGAAAGATATATATAAGAAAGAGGATTATCTTATAGATGGAGTGGTTGTTAAAGTAAATGCATATAAAGATCAAGAGATGCTTGGATATACAGGTAAGGCTCCCAGATTTGGTATTGCATATAAGTTTCCAACAGAACAGGTAACAACTACAGTTATAGATATTCATTTGCAAGTAGGAAGAACAGGGGTGATAACACCTGTGGCAATACTAGAACCAGTATCAGTACTTGGATCGACTGTAAGTAGAGCAACACTACATAATGAAGATGAAATACGGCGTCTCGATGTGCGTATTGGTGATACTGTTATTATTCAGAAAGCAGGTGATGTGATTCCAGATATTGTGAAAGTTTTGACAGAACTTAGATCTGGCAAAGAGATTCCATATATATTTCCTAAGACGGTAGATGGGTGTGGTGGGGATGGGGCTATAGAGCGTATTCCTGGACAGTCAGCATATAGATGTGTGGTTAAAGATTCAGAAGCTTTGTTCAAACGAAAACTGTATCACTTTGTATCAAAAAAATGTTTTGATATAGATGGTCTTGGTCCAAAGCAAATAGATCTTTTTCTTGAGTATGGATTGATACAGGAATATGCAGATATTTTTACATTGAAAAAAGGGGATATTGAAATACTTCCTCGGATGGGAGATAAATCAGCAAGTAATATTATTGAGTCTATAGAAAAGGCTCGGCATGTACAATTGTGGCGACTTATATTTGCTCTATCAATACCTCAAGTCGGCGAAGAAACGGCGCGTGATATAGCTAAGTTGTGTAAGGGTGATATACGCTATCTACAAAACATGAGTACTGAAGAACTTGAATCTGTCTCTGGTATTGGAAAAGTTGTGGCAGATAATATCTATATCTGGTTTAGGGAGAAGAAGAATCTTCATACTCTTAACGCTGTATTGGACCATGTTGAGGTATTGATAGAGTCAGAGCCTGAAAAATCTCACATACAACAGATATTTAAAGGTAAAATTTTTGTATTAACTGGAACACTACCTACTCTCTCAAGAGATGAAGCTGGAGAAATGATACGTGCTCGAGGTGGCGATGTGTCGAGCAGTGTTTCCACTAAAACAAGTTTTGTTTTAGCGGGTGAAAAGGCGGGAAGTAAGCTTGCTGAGGCGCATAAACACAATGTGCAGATTATCACAGAGGAAGAGTTTTTAAAGATGCTCTAAATCCAATCTGGACGAGTATTTTTACTTGTTGTTTTTTCTTTGGAGGTGATATACTTATACTATGAAAAAAATACTTTTTATATTATCGCTTTCTCTTGTATGTGTAACAACTTACGTACATGCTGAGAGTGAGGATTTTGGTAAGGTAGGTGTAGATAGGATACTAGTCTCACCAATATCTCCAACATCTATTAAAATTAATGCAGCATTTTTCAATCTCAGTAGTGCAGATATTCCGGTACATGTAGAGGCTTCTGTAACCGATACCTATTCAAAGGCTCAGTATAAAAATATTAATCTCATAACATCTGACACTATAGATAGAGATTTGGTTATTCCAAAAAGAGTAAACTCATTCGAAAAAGAATATACATACAATATTCCTGAGATTCCTAAAAAAGATTCATACAAAATAGAGCTTAGAGTGGTGGATACTCATGAAAATATATTATATGAGAGACAAAGTGAGGTTGTGACCCTTGGTAATACACTTGTTTCAAATCTTTCAAAAATAGAGACAACAAGTTGGTTCCAGTATGATGGTAAAAAATATGGTCTACAAGATGGTCCAATAGTTGATGTAAGTAAAAAAGATAGTGCTTTTTATGCCGTTGAAGTCAATAACACAAGTACATCTTCTGTAAAGGTATATGTTGATTATAGTACTAGAAAATATGCACTAGAAACATCTGAGTTTGTTAAAAATGCAGATGCGTCAGTTACAGTAGAGATTCCGAAGAAATCTAAAAAGATTATACAAATACCAGCAAAGTATATACAAGAAGGAGGTACGTATGAAGGGAAGATAGATATTTCTATGCATGATGGTGATACTGTTGTTGCTCTTAAGACTGAAGAGTTCAGATACATGATAGGAGGTTCTTTTGTGGTTGTGACGGATGCTCAATTAGGAACCTCTAGTGTATCTTTGTCTATATCTAAGACATTGTTTGATTCAACTATAGAACTTACACAGGCATATCTAGATTCTACAAGTTCAAATCAGGTCATTGGAGAATATGTAGATAAACAGTATACCTTTGATATTGATTTTCTTAATGATGCAGGATCTGTTATTGGTACACAAACAACACAAGTAAACTGGGGAAATATAAATCCAACTCTTCAGGTTCCGATCACAGCAGCAAGTTTAGAACCTAAAGATGTTTCGCAAATTCGTGTGACTGTAAAAGATTTTAATAATGCAGAACTTTATACAGGTACATTTGATGTTATGCCAACTACAATCGCAAAAGGCTTTGCTTCGTTGACACAGAAATCAATAGCGTTAATTACTTTGTTTATCCTTGTAATACTTGCTGCTATTGGATATGGTGTAAATCGTCATAAACTATGGCTTGTATGTCTTCTTATTTGTGCAGCTTTACTTGCATATGTAAGTTATACTCGTGTATCTGCCTTTCCTGGTATTTCTTCAGGTAACTTTACTATGTCTGCCTTTACTGATGGCGGAATAGATGCAGGATCTCACCCTCTATGTTGGAATCATGGATATAGAGGCTTGACTATGCAAGCTGTAAGCTTCCCATCACCTTCAGATACATTTACATGTGGACAAACTGTACAAGTAAGACTAGACCCTACTAACTCAACTTGCGGTAATACTCCATCAACAACGTATTTCTATGTAAGTGGATTTAACGGACTTACTGTTTCAAATGGTGCTGGAGGCACTGTTCCGGTTGGTGGGTCTGCGATGGTGTACTATAGAGGAATTGGAGCCTTTCCATTAACAGTAACATTTAATAATGGATTTACAGGAAATGCTACTTTGACAGGACACTACTATAACATAAACGGTGCGTGCGCTAGTACAGCAGGAGATGTAACTCTTACGTTTAAAAATGTGACATGTTCTCAATCATGTACATGTAATGGAAGAGATAGTGTATGTAAAAATGGTGCAGTTACATCAACAACAACAAATGCAGCAGCATGTCAGCTCGGTGTAGCTTGTGGAACATCTGTATCAGGAACAAATGGAACATTTACGTATACAGTAAGTAATAAAGTGGGTAATCTAACATATACGGATACAGATAGTGGAGCTGCTATAACAAACCCATATACAAAGAATGTTGCGGTTGGGCAAACTATTACACAAAAGACAACGATAACTGATTTATTCGATAACAGTAAAGCTTATTCTGTGTGTTCTATCACAAACAATGGAAATGGAGGAGGTAGTAGCAATGGAGGTTCTTCATCTGCTTCTACAACAGCGCCACGATCTCCTAGAGTTGTTACTTTTAAATCTTCATCACCTGTGGTTAATAGAGGAACAAATTGTACATATACATGGGATACGCAAGATGTAGATAGATGTACCATGGTAGTAAATAGTCATAGTATTTCACTGATAGCACCAGGAACATCAGGTCCAGTATCTGTTCCTACTGATGACGGTCTTAATCAGCAAGCAACTATTACATGTACGGCTGATGCGGTAGGCACTTCATCTCCTGCAATACAAGTATCAACTACAACATTGTGTCAAGTTCTTCCGGAAGTAATAGAACACTAATATAGTTCGCTGACTAGTTTTAGTTACAGACACCATCTCTGGATGGTGTTTTGTTTTCTTACAAACATATTATATATAATAGTATGTTGTACATATAAAAAATGGTATACTCATAGTATGAAAAAAATATTTTTTATAGCACTCCTTTCTTTTTTTTGTATAACAACTCAAGTACAAGCTGAAAAGGAGGGGTTTGGTAATGTAGGTGTAGATAAAATACAAGCAACTACTACATCTCCAACATCTATTAAAATTAACACAACTTTTTTTAATCTTAGTAATGTCGATATTCCTGTACAAGTAGAAGTTTCTGTAACAGATGTGTATTCAGAGAAAACATTTAGAAATACAGTTAAACTGACTTCTGATGTTTTAGATAGCAATCTCCTTATTCCAAAGAGGGTAAATTCTTACGCGAAAGAGTATGTGTATAACATTCCTAATATTCTCAAGAAAAATTCATATAGAATAGAGTTACGAGTATTAGATGGTCATGAAAATACATTGTACGAAAAACAAAGTGATGTTTTAACATTGGGCGATGTGTCTGCTTCTAATATCGCAGGTGTTGAGACAAAAAGTTGGTTCCAATATGATGGTAAGAAATATAAATTGCAAGATGGTCCTATTATTGCAGAAAAGAAAAAAGATACAGCTTTCTATGAAATAGAAATAAACAATACTGGTACAACTTCGCTCAAGGTGTTCGCTGATTATAGTACGAGAAAATACGCCTTACAAACTTCCATCTTTACAAAAAATACTGATGCTTCAGTCTCTGTAGAAGTACCAAGGAAAAGTAAAAAGATTATACAAATACCTGCAAAATATATAGCTGAAGGAGGTACGTATGAAGGGAAAATAGATCTTTCTGTTCAGTATGGTGACAAGACCATTGTCTTAAAAACAGAAGAATTTAGATACATGATAGGTAGTTCTTTTGTGGTGGTGACAAGTGCTCAGCTAGGAACTTCAACGGCTGTTTTACGTGTAGCTAAAACTTTGTTTGATTCAACTATAGAGCTCACAGAGGCGTATTTGAATTCTACAAGTTCACATCAGATTATAGAAGACTTTAAAAATAAAGAATATGCGTTTGATGTTGATTTTCTTAACGATACAAACGTCTCTATTGGTACACAGTCATCAAAAATAGCTTGGGGGAATATAAACCCTACAGTACAAGTACCCACTGGTTTAACAGATGTTCAGAAAAAAGATGTTGCACATATTCGTGTTACGGTAAAAGATTTTTCAGGTCTAACATTGTTTACGGGCGTATTTGATATAATACAACCAACTGTACATCAAGCATCAAAAACATTGATGCCGCTTACTCGAAAAACAGTTGCGATGGTAACATTGTACACTCTCATTGTTCTAGCTCTTATTGGATACGGTGTAAATCGTCACAAGCTATGGATACTTTGTGTGTTGGTGTGTGCTAGTTTACTTGGGTATGTTCATTATTCGCAAGTATTTGCTACAGGTGCTATTAATTCAGGAAATTTTAGCATGAGTGCATTTGCAGATGGTGGTATAGACGCAGGATCCAATTCTCAATGTTGGAATCATGGATATCGAGGCTTAACCATGTCACCGGTAACATATCCAGCGCCTTCAGATACATTTGTTTGTGGGCAAACTGTACAAGTGAGACTCGATCCTACTAATCAAACTTGTGGTAATACTTCATCATATACATATTTCTATGTAAGTGGACTTAATGGACTTACTGTTTCAAATGGTGCGGGAGGTACTGTTCCTGTTGGATCGGGTGTATTAGTTTACAATAGAGATGTTGGGCCGTATCCATTGACAATTACGTTCAATGAGGGATTTACAGGAAATGCTACTTTGACAGGACACTACTATAACATAAACGGTGCTTGTGCTAGTACTGCAGGTGATACAACTTTTACATTTAGTAATGTTACATGCCCAGCCCTTGTGTGTACATGTTCGTATGATGGAACAAGTAGAAATCAGACCTGTACTCGAAATACTACAGTCATAAGTACTACTAAAAACTCTCCTGCATGTGCACTAGGGGCAAGTTGCTATCAGGTACCTTCTGCAAGTTCTAGTGTTGCTCGGTTTAATGTAGCTGTTACCAATGCGATTGATTCCAGATATATACGCTATTGGGATGTGACTGATACAAGTTATCATCCGCCACTTAAGCTTCCTGCATATATAGAAAGAACGGCAACCGGATCTGCAACTCCACTGAAAGTTAAGGTTACTGATGTTGTAGATGCATCTACGGTATATGCTAGCTGTACTTCAACTTCTCCATACTCAAATACAGGAGGTGGAAATGGAAATTCTACAACAACCCCAGCTGCAAAAATACTAAATTTTACAGCAAGAAATCCTGTGGTTTCTAAAGGTACACAGTGTGAATATAATTGGAGTGTTGAAAATATTGATAGTTGTACTGTGACAATCAATAATCAAGCCGCAACGGTTGTAGCCCCAGGACTTTCTGGTCCTTTATTTACAGAAACTGTCAATGGGTTAAATCAAAAAGCGCAAATAACATGTGTGAGAAATGCTACAGGTACTTCACCTATGCAAACCGTCTCAACTACAACATTGTGTCAAGTTCTTCCGGAAGTAATAGAGCATTAAATCTCTTAAAAAAAAGACCCTTTTCCTATATGGTCAAGTTGTGCTAAAGTAGGAATATGTTGATACATACTCACAATATTGCGAACCTTGCTCGTATTTCTTTAACGGAAGATGAGCATGTTTCGTTTACTCAAGATATCGAATCTATCTTGTCTTTTATAGATACTATTCAAGCTCTATCTGTATCGAAGCATGATCATGAACATAGTCTAGGAATGGCTCCTGTTGGTGTTGTTCGTGTTGATGAAGTCGTTCGACGAGACGGTGAATATAAGGCAGAAGAGATTGTTGCACAGGCTCCTGCTTTTGAAAATAATTCTGTGAAAGTAAAGCAAATTCTTACTCAATAATCCAACAATAACAATATTTTTTATTTATTATGCAGATTCGTACTCATGTTTTACCAGATTCAATTATAGATTTCCATGAAAGTCTTCTTACACGAAAGTGTACTGTTGAGGAAGTGGTGACACTGTACCTTAGTATTATTGAACTTAAAAATAAAGACACTAATACATTTCTTGAGGTATACAAAGATGAAGCATTGGCGCAAGCTCGAGCGTGTGACGCTCTTATTGCAGGTAAAACAAAACAAGAATTGGAGAGTCATATCTGGAAGCATAAGATGTTCGGTGTGCCGTTTGCTATCAAAGACAACATTTGTATGGTTGGTAAAAAAACTACTGCGTCTTCTAAGATTCTTGAAAACTACACAGCGTCATACACTGCAACTGCAGTTGAAAAAATACTTGCATCAGGAGCAATATGTTTAGGTCGTGTAAATATGGATGAGTTTGCTATGGGTGGATCAACTGAAAACTCAGCATATGGTGTAACTAAAAACCCTAAAAATCTTGAGTATGTGTCAGGTGGTTCATCTGGTGGATCTGCTGCTGCTGTTGCGATGGACGGATGTTTGTTTGCGCTTGGATCTGATACTGGAGGGTCTATTCGTCAGCCTGCTAGTTTCTGTGGAACTATTGGACTTAAGCCAACATACGGAAGTGTATCTCGTCATGGACTTATTGCTATGGCATCGTCTTTTGACGTTGTTGGTGTGATTGCTAAAAACGTAGAAGATACTGAGGCGGTGTTTGAAGTTATGAAGGGTCTTGATCCTTTGGATAGTACAACTCATAAGACAAGAAGTGTTGAGGCTCATGAGACATTGCCGCGACATGGTATGAAGGTTGGTATTCCTCGAGAATTTATTTTTACTGAAGGAGTGTCGCAAGAAGTTCAAGAAAGTATACAGGCTACTATTGAAAAGTTGGAAAGAAAAGGTGTTCAGATAGTTGATATATCTGTACCACTACTTAAGCAAGCTCTTGCAATGTACTATGTCTTAGTACCGGCAGAAGTTTCTTCAAACATGGCTCGTTTTGATGGTGTTCGATATGGTGCGCAAGCAGAAGGAAAAGATTTGCTTGAGACATACATGAATACTCGAGGAGAATTTTTAGGAAAAGAAGTAAAGCGACGTATTATGCTAGGTACATATATTCTCTCTGAAGGGTATCATGATGCATATTATAAAAAAGCTATGGCACTACGAGAAGAGTTGACTAAAGATGTATATAAGGTTTTTGCTGATGTTGATGCTATTATAACTCCAACTACACCAGGTACAGCATTTAAAATTGGTGAAAAAAATAAAGATCCACTATCTCTCTACTTGGCTGATATATTTACAGTTACTGCAAACTTAACAGGTCTTCCAGCCATATCTATACCTTTCATAAAAAGTGTAAATAGTCACGGTGATCCAGAATATGGTACAGAAAACGGGTTGCCACTAGGAATACAACTCATGTCTAATATTGATAGAGAAATAGACCTCTTTGCTCTTGGAAAGATGATATACTAGTTCTATATGGCAGAAGCAAAAAAAGACGCTAAAAAAGATGATAAGAAGGATGCTAAAAAAGGCGGGGGAGGATTTGGATTTGAAGAGGTGTTATTGTTAATTTTTGGATTGATTACAATATTTTTTGTTACTATCCCTCGTCTTGAAAATAATCCTCAGACGGATTCTGATACATCGAAAAATGGTATTACAGACAAAACAATAAGTGTTGGAATACGTAATTTCTATGATGCTTTATTGCATGAGCGAAAGATTGATGATACAACGGTTGAACCAAGTTTACTTGATCAAGCAAAGTTCAGGACAACTGATTTGATTCAAACCATCTTCTATATTTGTATTATAGTGTCGATATTTTTCTCAATATTATTTTGGATTTTTAAAAACCTTTTTTCTTTCAAACTTAAAGTTGTTAAAGAGGAATATGAAAAAACTTTAGGGATTACAAAGGTACAAGATGCAGAGCATGCCCCAGATATACAACCTGTACCTCAAGGATACGTACCAGATACTAATGGAATACAAAATCCTAAATGGGATATGATAGAAGCCTATGCCCGAAGTGGCAATCAGGCAGAGTTAAGATTGGCTATTATTGAAGCGGATATTATGCTTTTTGATATTTTAAAACAAAGTGGATTCATAGGTACAACGGTAGGTGATATGTTAAAGAATACAAATAAGTCGCAGTTAGCAACGCTTGATTATGCGTGGAAGGCACACAGGGTAAGAAATGAGCTAGCGCACCAAGGATCAAACTTTGTTCTCGGAAGAACAGATGCTGAGGCGGCACTAGATGGATATAAAAAAGTATTTACAGAGTTAAATCTTATATAGTATGTTGTATTGAGTCTTTATATAAGGTATAATAATACTTATATGTATAAGAAGTTATCATCAATATCAATAGTGCTCCTGTTTAATGTTTTTTCTGTTATCGCTGCTATATTGTTAGTATTTCTTTCTTCACATTCTGCATCTGTTATTTTGGCTGATGATATTCCTGGCTGTACTAACTCTGCATATCTCGAATATAATCCTGACGCTACTGTAGATGATGGATCTTGTCTAACACCTATCGTGTATGGATGTACAAATCCTTCTGCTGACAATTATGATCCTTTTGCAAATGTTGATAACACATTGTGTATTATATCTGGATGTACAAACCCTGCTGCTACTAATTATAACGTCGATGCAAATATGGATAATGGATCATGTGTAATACTTGGTTGTATGGATTCTGGATATCTTGAATATAACCCTTCTGCGACCATGTCCGATGGATCGTGTGCAACACCTATTGAATATGGTTGTACAGATCCTGCTTATGTAGAATACAATCCTGCTGCGAATACAGATGATGGATCATGTAGTACCTTAGCGGTTTTGGGTTGTACAAACTCTACTTATGTAGAATACAATCCTGATGCAAATGTTGATGATGGATCATGTGTTACACCTGTTGTGTATGGTTGTACAGATTCTCAATATCTCGAATATAATTCTTCTGCCACAGTGGACGATGGATCATGTCACACAGTTGCTGTTCCTGGGTGTACAGATTCTGATGCTGTAAATTACGATTCTAATGCAAACGTTGATGACGGGACATGTAGTCATAGTGTACCTGGATGTACAGATAGTGCATATCTTGAATATAACCCAGCTGCAACCATGAATGATGGCTCATGTCATACTCTCGCTGTTCCAGGATGTACAAATCCTTCTGCTCCTAATTATAACCCCGCTGCAAACGTTGATAATGGTTCATGTGCATCACCTGTTGCAGGATGTACAGATTCTCAATATCTCGAATATAATCCTTTGGCAAATCTTGATGATGGATCATGTCACACAGTTGCTGTTCCTGGGTGTATGGATTCTAATTATCTCGAATATAATCCTTTAGCAAACTATAATGATGATTCGTGTAGTACGCCTGTTCTTGCTGGTTGTACAGATGCAGCATATATAGAGTACAACTCTGCTGCAAACGTTGATGACGGATCGTGTCAGATACCTATTGTCTATGGTTGTACAAATGATGCTGCAGATAATTTTAACTCTTCTGCCAATGTTGATAATGGAACATGTAGTTTTGGTGTAACTCTCCTTGGTATAGATTCTACATCTACTAGTGGAACATATACACAAGGTGATGTGATAGATATCCGAGCTTATTTTAATAGGGAGATTGATGCCGCAACGTCATCATTGAGTATTGTATTAAACAACGGTGTAAGTGTTCTTCTTAACAATTTGATAGGCACTTCTACATTGTATGGTTTATATACTGTCGGTTCTGGTGAGGCGGTTGATATTCTTAATGCTTCAAGTACTACAAATGTACATGTTATAGATAATACTGGAGTATACGTACAAACATCTCCATATGATTTAACTAATTTTTTACACAATCTATCCGATAATGTTGCTATTCAGATCGTAAATGCTACACCTCCACCTGGAGATGTATCTGGACCAGTATTGTCTGATATTACATATGAGATAGGAACATCAACTGTAACTATTTCTTGGATAACAGATGAGGTAGCAACATCAACTATTGAGTACGGCCTCACAGATATATATGACAGTAGTATGAGTATTTCCACTGGAACAACGACTCATGTGTTTGTGTTGACAGATTTGATTCCAAACACTACATACCATCATCGTCTTATATCTACAGATGTACTTGGTAATATATCTATAACAGAAGATCAGACGTTCACAACGAGTGCATTAGATGCAACCACAACAGCTACTACAACCACACCTGTTGCAGTTACAGTAAGCTCATGGAGCGGTCCTACTGGTGGAAGTAGTGGAAGTGGTTCATTTTCGTCAGGATCGGTTGGTGCAGTTAACGCTATACAAAGTCTGATTCCTTCTACTCAAAGAAGTATCTTTATGACTTCAACCGGTGCACCGTTTACGTTTAGTGTTAGTTTGTATCCTTTTGTTGGACAAACTCCGGAGACTAAAAAACTTCAAATACTTCTTAATGCACTTGGCTTTACTGTGGCTAAGACTGGAGCAGGATCTCCTGGTAAAGAGACGGATAAGTTTGGTTTTGCAACCCAATCTGCACTAACTCGATTTCAGAAAGCAAATAACATTAAAACAACTCCTGGTTTCTTTGGTCCGGTTACAAGAGAGTATGTAAATAGGCTTATAAAAAGTGTTTTATTGGGGAAATAGTAGACTAAGATAATACAGAGATAATAGAATCAACATTCTAAGGTAGTCCTTAGAATGTTGATTTGCACATATGTGTAAAATGTAGTATATTAGTACCTATCCAATAGCGGGATAGAGTAACAGTAGCTCGTCAGGCTCATAACCTGAAAGCCTTGGTGCAAATCCAAGTTCCGCAACAAGCAAAATGTATATGTCTGTGTAGCTCAGTCGGTTAGAGCGTGGGACTCATAAGCCCAAGGTCGATGGTTCGATTCCATCCACAGACACTAGTAATGAATCGTCCGCTTACATTTACCATACATAAAACCTCAAGTATCTCTAAAGCTCGAGTAGGAACAATACATACAGAGCGAGGGGATATACAAACTCCTGCCTTCGTGCCGGTTGGAACTAAAGCAACTATAAAAGGATTAACACCTGAAATGGTTACAGCTTTAAAGGCTGATGTTATTCTTGCAAATACATACCATTTATATCTTCAACCGGGAACAGAGGTGTTGGAAAAAGCTGGGGGCATACACAAGTTCATGATGTGGGATGGTCCGATGTTTACTGACTCTGGAGGATTTCAAGCATTTTCACTTGGTGTAGCACTTGGAAAAAATATTACAAAGTTTACTTCAAAGGCCAGACCTGGATATGATGAGATTGCGCTCCATGATACTGTTGAAAAAAATCTTACACAAAACCAACAAGGACATAAGAGTGATCCGGATCGTCTTGTACTTCAACCTGCAAAAGTTGATGAACAAGGTGTGATGTTTCGTTCTATTATAGATGGGAGCGCACATTATTTTACTCCTAAAAAATCAATAGAGATTCAACATGCAATAGGTGCTGATATTATATTTGCATTTGATGAATGCACATCTCCACACGAACCTCTTGAATATCAAAAACGGTCTCTCGATAGAACACATCGATGGGCTATGGAGTCACTTAAAACTCATGTTGATAATGCAGATGCTTTTTCTAAGCAAGCACTGTTTGGTATAGTTCAAGGTGGACGTCATGAGGAGCTCCGAAAAGAAAGTGCACAAGTTTTAAAAGATATGGAATATAACGGTGTGAGTTTTGACGGTTTTGGTATCGGTGGTTCATTTGCAAAAGAAGATATGATGACTGCTGTAGCGTGGGTTAACGAGGTGTTACCGGAAGATAAACCAAGGCATCTTCTTGGTATTGGTGAGCCTGCTGATATCATAGACGCAGTGCGACAAGGATGTGATACGTTTGATTGTGTTATGCCAACAAGAAATGCTCGAACAGGAACCGTGTTTGTAAGTGATGTTGGTGACGCAGACAGATATGGATATAAAAATGTAAATCTTCGCAACGCTGAGTATAAAGATGATTTTGGTCCAATAGATTCAGAATGTGATTGTTATACGTGTATGAACTATACTCGTGCCTATGTTGCACATCTATATCGAGCGCAAGAAATGCTCGGTGGAACACTTGCAAGTATTCATAACTTGCGGTTCATGACAAAGTTTATGGAAAAAGTAAGAGAGGATATACAAAGAGGCGTGTTATAAAATAAAAAAGTGGCTATGCACTAAGTGTTCGTTACCTCATCCTGCTAGGTTTCGGATCTTTCTTAGTACATAGCCATCCCACAGTTCGGTCTCTCAGGTCGGCTGTAGTGTTTCTGGGTTGTTTTATATCCGTCACCTAACCTCCAACGTAACCCAGAACATATTGTGAGTATATCCTGTTTCGTGTATTAATTCAACCTCTGCGCACTCTCAAATACTAACCCTTTTTTATCATCACGAGGCGAAAATTTACCTTTAAGCACAATACATGCTTCGTCTACAATCACTTTTCTTGCTGCATCAACACTTTTTGGAAATACCACCACCTCAATCTCTCCATGTAAATCTTTTAATGTAAAAAACATAATTCGCTTCAACGGATCTTTTTTTGTTGGGATTTCTTTGACTTTTTCTACAATACCACCAAGGATATACATTTTTTCTGGAACCCCTTCTGACAACACTTTAAGGATATCAATATTTCTACTTTCAAGAACAGATCGATATTTATCAAGTGGGTGACCACTAATGTAAAATCCAAGTAACTCTTTTTCCCATGCAAGCCGTTGTTGCATATCTTCTGGTTTTTGTACAATTTTCTTTTTCTCGACCATATGCTCAGCACCTTCGGCACTCTCTACAGAAGCAAATATATCAAACAAGCTACCTTGGGCTGCATCTTTTTTTGCATGAGCTTTATTGTGTTCAAGATATCTGTCTGCGTTTTCGAGTAATTGTATTCGGTCGCCAAGATCATCCATGGCGCCTGATTTTACCAGTGCCTCGAAAGATTTTTTGTTTAAGTTTCTATCTTGTATGCGCTCTAAAAAGTTTTCAATACTTGTAAATGGTCCGCTCTCTGTTCTGTTGGTAATAATACTTTGTGCAATACCTTCACCTAAGTTTTTAATACTATACAATCCAAAACGTATAGCATCATGTTTGATACCTGTGTCATCAGTTGTATATTCTGGTATAACGGTAAATGTACCAAAACTCTCGTTCACACTTGGAGGAAGTATGGTTATACCCATACGTTTACATTCTTTGATGGATACAGCAACACCCTCAAGATCACCAGCCTCTGCTGTCAGAATAGCGGTCATATATTCGGTAGGAAAGTTTGCTTTCAAATACGCAGTGATATACGAGACTCGTCCATAGGATACTGAGTGAGCTTTGTTAAAACCATATGACGCAAATGGTTCAATCCATTTCCATACATCAGTAGCTTTCTTTTCTGTCCATTTACTATGAGATACACATCCTTTGATAAACTTATCTTTCTGGGCAGCCATTTCTTCAGGAATCTTTTTACCTACAGCTTTACGAAACTTATCTACTTCGCCCCAACTATATCCAGCAATCTTGTGTGCCATCATCAAAAGGTCATCTTGATATACAAGCACACCATATGTTTTCTCAAGAATATCTTCAAGCATAGGATCCATGTATGTTACAAGAGTAGGATTATGTTTACGCTCTATGTACATAGGAATAAACTGTATAGGACCAGGTCGATATAAGGCAACCATCGCATTGATATCGTGTATAGTTGTAGGCTTCAGGTCAACAAGATACTTAGTCATACCATCGCCGTTCAACTGGAATAAATCTTGCGTCTCTCCGCGCGCAAGCATTTCAAATGTTTTTTTATCTGAGAGAGTAAGATTGTCAATATCGAGGTCAATACCATATCTATTGCGAACAAGTTTTTTACATTCATAGATAATCTTTAAGTTTTTAAGACCAAGAAAATCGAACTTTAAAAGTCCTGCTTCTTCAATAGAATACATATCATACTGACTGATGATTTTTTGTTCACCTTTAGTATCCCATTGAAGTGGAGTAAAATCTGTAAGCGCAGTAGGAGAGATAACAACACCAGCAGCGTGCACACCGATATGTCTCGCACATCCTTCAACTTTCTTTGCCATATCTATGATTGTTCGCACATCTGGATTTGTGTCATATAACTCTTTCAGTTCAGGTGTGATTTCGAGAGCATGTTCAATCGTCATAAGAAATCCTTGAGAACCCAATGGAACAAGTTTTGAAATCTGATCACCAAGTGTATATGGATATCCAAGAGCTCGAGTCACGTCTTTAATGGATCCTTTTGCAGCCATGGTTCCAAATGTTCCAATCTGAGCTACTTTTTCTGCACCGTATTTTCTTCGGGCATAGTTGATAATGTCATCACGTCTATCGTCAGCATAGTCCATGTCAATATCAGGAGCAGATGGTCGCTCAGGGTTAAGGAAACGTTCAAAAGGAATCTGGAACTCTAAGGGATCGATGTTGGTGATACCAGAAAGATATGTCACCATAGATCCAGATACAGACCCTCTGATGTTTGAGAGAATTTCATTCTCTTTAGCGAAACGAAGAAGATCGGATACAATCAAAAAGTATGGAGAATATCCTTTAGTCTTAATAACCTCAAGCTCGTACTCAACACGCTTTAAAACTTCAGGAGTCTTTTCGACATTTCTTTTTGCAAATCCTTCATATACAACGTCGCGTAGTGCTTCATCAGCATTTTTCCCTTCAGGTAGATCCATCTTAGGGAATACCCATTTTCCAAGCTCTATCTTAAGATCACACATATCGGCTATAACTTGTGTATTTGCAAGCGCTTGTTTGTATACTGTATCTTTTTTCGGATTATGTTCATCATGAAATAATTCCTCCATACGATCTGGTGATACAAAAGATAAGTCTGCATCGTCTTCTGTAAAACGTTCAGCTGTACCATTTTGTATTGACATCATGGTTGCACGAGCTTTCTTGTCTTCTGGATTCATGTAAAAAACATCGTTGGCTGCAACTGGTTTGATGTTATGTTTTTCTATAAATGCAATAACTCGAGCTTCAAGTTTGTCATGGTTTGGAAGTTCGTCGTGCCGTGTGATTTCATAAAAAATATTTTCATCACCATATATTTGCTTAAGTAGTGCATACTCTTGATCGGCAACTTCATCGTCATCTACTTTTAATGCTTCAGAAATCTTGCTATTCCAGAAGGGAATTATACAGATAAGATGGTCATGATATTTTTGTATAAGCTCTGTATCAATACGAGGTTTATAGTAGTAACCCTCAAGGTTTGAGTCCGTTACGAGTTTGATAAGGTTGAGATATCCTTCATAGTTTTTTGCGAGTAGTATGTGGCGTGTTCGCTTTGTATCAAGACGACCTTCTTTGTCGTGACGAGTACGTGGTGCTACATAAAAATCAACTCCTAAAATAGGTTTGATACCTTTCGCGGTACATTCTTTATAAAACTCGATAGCACCGTACAAGTTACCGTTATCGGTCAGTGCAAGAGCAGTCATACCAAACTCCTTTGCTTTTTTCACAAGCTCATCAATCTTAGGAACAGCTTGAAGAAGACTGTAATGACTGTGTACGTGGAGATGGATAAATGTCATGAGTATAGTATACGATTTTTGGTATGGTTTCGGTACTGGTTATGAGAGGTGTTTTGTTGGGTTGTTTGTAAATAAAAAACCAGACGCGCCTAGGGTGGCGGGTCTGGGGAGGTGAGACAGTAAGAGAATATTCTCTATAGCCAAGCGTCGGTCGCTGGGTCTCTTTCCTTCTCTTGAGGTGGTTGTTCTCGTTCCTCATCTTTGAAAATTTTCTCTATCAGAAGAAGAATTCCATAGATAGACACTATCAAAAGAACAAGTATTATACAGAAATCAAACATGGGATATCAAGGATTGAAGGTTCAGTATCTGAGTCATCACTATGATGACGGTTGCATATATTTATACGTCTATTTTATATATACGTCAACCACTTTGTGGTATATCTAGGCGTTGACCATCATATCACCACAGTATTGTGTCCTCTTGCAATTATCCTCAAAATACGTATACTCATAGTATTATGGTAAACCACATGCGTCATACACGAGGTCATACTCGTAACAGAAGAAGTCATCATGCTCTTACTGCTGTAGATTTAGCACTTTGCTCAAACTGCGGACAACCTACTCCAAAACACCTTGTTTGTAAAAACTGTGGATTTTTTAAGGGTAAAATGGTGATTGATATGCAATCTAAAATTGATAAAAAAGTAGTTAAAAAGCAAAAAGCCGAGGCAGGAAGTAAGGCATAACATATTGCCGGTCTCTGAGGTTTGCTCATTTACATAACACACACATACTATGGCAAGTCGACATCAATCCCGAACAATAGCACTTCAATCTCTATATGAGATAGATTTTCGCCATATTGACCCTAATCTTTTTGAAGAAGTTCTTACACACAATGTGAAAGAATTTTCTCAAGACGACGTAGATTTGTCATATGCAAAAGCTCTCCTTGATGGTATTTTAAAAAAGCAAAAAGAGATAGATGAGATTATAGTTAAAGCTGCTCCAGAGTGGCCTCTTGATAAAATAGGTACAGTAGATCGAAACGTTCTTCGTTTGGGTTTGTATGAACTTATCTATGCTGATAAAAAAGAAGTTCCAGCTAAAGTTGCTATTAACGAAGCTATAGAAGTGGCTAAATTTTTCAGTGGAGAGACTTCAGGTAAGTTTGTAAACGGAGTGCTTGGTGCAGTGTATCGAGAGTTGTATGGAGCAGACGAAGCAAATAAAAAATCAGAACGATCTATCAAGGCAGAAAAGAAAACTCGTAAAGAACTTACACCAGAAGAAAAAGCTCTTCTCCCTGTACAAAAACTTGTAGGAAGTATCGTATATGCAAAACATGAAGGTGATATATATCTTGCGCTCGTTCATGATGTGTTTGGTTTCTGGACACTGTCAAAAGGTAAGATTCAAGATGGTGAAGAGTTGGTAGAAGCCGCAAAAAGAAAGGTTATAGAAGAGTTGGGTATTGAGTGTATATATAAACAAACTATTGATACGAGTGAATATGTTGCATCTCATCCAGAATTTAAAAAAATAAGAAAACAAGTAGAGTATATTGTTGCAGAAGCGACATTTACATCACTGACTCCGAGAAAGGAGGGGGGATTGAAAGATGCGGCGTGGTTTAAGATAGATGCTGTACTTGATCTTAATCTGTATGAAGATATGATACCAGTTATCACAAAGGCTATAGATCTTATTCGTTCTCTATAATAATAGAAACATATGATAAAAATTGAAAAATTTCACGAACTAGCAAAAAAATTAGGATTAGAGTTCAAAGATATACATCTGCTCGCAAAAGCCTTTACGCATAGATCGTATCTTAATGAACATAGAAACTCAGGTCTTGAACACAATGAAAGACTGGAGTTTTTGGGTGATGCAGTGCTTGAACTTGCTGTAACAAACTTTTTGTATAAAACATATCCAAAAAAACCAGAGGGTGATATGACAGCTTATAGATCAGCTCTTGTAAATGCAGTAACTCTCGCAACTGTTGCAGAGAACATGGGATTGAATAATTATCTACTTCTTTCAAAAGGTGAGGCAAAAGATACTGGACGTGCTCGACAGTATATTCTTGCAAATACTATTGAAGCACTTATTGGTGCCATATATCTTGATCAAGGATATGAAGTGGCGTCAAAGTTTATAGATGAACATGTGCATGTGCTTATACATGAAGTAATCGAAAAGAAAAAATTTATCGATTCAAAAAGTTTAT
Organism: uncultured Candidatus Saccharibacteria bacterium; assembly: GCA_964520195.1. Classification (GTDB taxonomy): domain Bacteria; phylum Patescibacteriota; class Minisyncoccia; order Phycocordibacterales; family CAIZLB01; genus CAIZLB01. The sequence continues at coordinate 20,937 of CAZFNX010000002.1, read as the reverse complement.
TTCAAGAGATGGCTCAAGAACATACAAGTACAACTCCTCGATATGAGCTTATGAAAGAGTTTGGTCCAGATCATGATAAGTTGTTTACAGTCGGAGTGTTTTTAGGGGATGTACATGTTGCCAATGGAGAAGGAAAATCAAAACAAGAGGCGGAGACACAGGCTGCACATAAAGCGTTGTTGGTAAAGAAATGGGGGTAATAGTTATATTAAAAAAGCACCTGAACAGGTGCTTTTTTATTGGGCGGAATTACTCATTCCAAGGTGTTGAGATGTTCCTCATAATATGTGTTGTGATAATTATTTTATAATACTGTACATATATATGTTAGCATATTCCTCTAAACCTAAAAATACACAGAGTGTAAACTGTTGAAGTTTTTGACTTTTTGCATATATGATGTATCCTGGTTTCAGGAGTACCTTATATAATTCGCCTCAGCTATTTCTAACTTATTATATCGGATAGAAATAGCTGAGGCGAACAACATCATAAAAAATTATCTTCTCTACAGTCGCACACCTTGAGTGTGGGCTTATAGAGAACTAAATCTTTTTAAGAGAATCTAGTAACCCTCTTGCAAACCTATGGCAACTCAATCGCAAAAAGATCAGTTTATCGCTTTGACCGCCACTGGCCTGAATCCGGCAAGTCTCGATGAAGACGGATTTAAGCTCTTTCTCAAAGATCCTGAAATGTGGATTCGCTTCGGTGAGTTCATTGCCGACTATTCTCAACGGACGTATCCTCCTGTCTCGATCGTCGATCTTCCTGAGTCCAAGTTCCCAGACTGGTCGAGAGGTCGCATCCTGACCGGGGATATTCGTGAATCAAAATCGATTAACTTCGCTGCAATCATGAGCAATACCTTGTGCCATCCTTGCCAACTCGGTGGCAACGGGCATGAAGTCTTGGCCGTCTTGGTTTCCAGCTACAAAGTCGGAGAAGACAAGGCTGGTCAAATGTATGTCGTTGCCCCTGGCGATGCCATCCAAGGTCACTTTGGTCTGAAGGAGCTGGAGTATATGGTCGCCAACTGGGCTACCCTTCCTCCTGCCTTCAAGGATTGGGCTATGGATACAGATGATGATAAACGTCTGTATGGATATCGTGATGTTGTCCGAAACAATCTGGGGATTCTTGAGGTTCCATTTTTTTGTGCAACACGCGTTCCACATATTTCGTGGTTTTGTCTTAATAATGAACATGGTGTTGATGATCTATGTCTTCAGGAATAGGTGGTTCCTGGGGTGTGACAGTATTTTACTGTAGATTTAGCCTCTCCGCTTACTGCCTACTGGTGGTCGGCGGATTTTTTATGCAATATATAGGATAAGTCTTCATGTTATACTTCCTACATGCCCAACAACATCTTCCAAACCCTCAAACCATTATTTCTCGGTGATATAGATATCAAAGAAGAAACTTTAACAGAATACTCGCATGACGCCAGTCTTTTTGAAATACGTCCGCAGGTAGTGGTCTATCCTAAAAACGCAGATGATGTAAAAACTCTTGTTCGATGGGTGAGTGAACATAAAAAAGAAAATCCTACACTCTCTATCACTCCACGTTCGGCAGGAACTGATATGTCAGGTGGATCTATTGGAAATAGTATTATCATGGATGTGACTCGATATATGAATGCTATTAAACAGGTAGAAGATACATATGCTGTTGTTGAGCCTGGATGTTTCTATCGTGACTTTGATAAAGCAACAAAAAAGATAAACCGATATATGCCAGCCTTTACTGCATCAAGGGAGATCAATGCAGTTGGAGGAATGGTTGGAAACAATAGTGGAGGAGAGAAGGCTATTAAGTATGGTAAAACAGAAAACTATATCAATGCTCTCAAGGTTGTTTTGTCAGATGGAAATGAGTATGAAATAAAAAAACTTACTAAAGAAGAGTTGGAGAAAAAGATTAAGGAAACATCATCTTTTGAACAGGAGTTATATAAAAAAATATATACATTGATAGTTGATAATTATGAAAAGATTATCGCTGCAAAACCTGATGTATCTAAAAACTCAGCAGGGTACTATCTGTGGAATGTATATGATAAGACTACAGGTATGTTTGATCTATGTCAGGTGATTGTTGGTTCACAAGGAACACTTGGTATTGTGACTGAGATTACGTTTAAACTTGTGCCAACTGAGCCATACTCAAACATTCTTGCAGTATTTTTACCATCACTTGCAAATGTCAGTGAGTTAGTAAAAGAAATTGTGCCATTTAAACCTGATAGTCTTGAGACGTTTGATGATAAGAGTTTGATTTTGGCTGTGCGATTCTTTTTTGATTTTTTCAAGCAGATGGGATTTTGGGGAGCTCTGAAACTTGGTTTTCAATTTATACCTGAGTCGTGGATGATTGTGTCTGGTGGAGTTCCTAAGCTTATTCTCATGATAGAGTTTACAGGACAAACTGAAGAACAAGTAAAAGAGGATTTAATTAGAGTGTATAATCACATAGAACATTTTGGATACAAGATGCATATTGCATCATCAAGTACTGAAGCTGATAAATATTGGCGCATACGTCATGAAAGTTTCAACCTACTTCGTAAACATACTAAAGGTAAAAGAACTGCTCCATTTATAGATGATATTATTGTAAAGCCTGAGATGTTGCCTGAGTTTATGCCTAAGGTAAAAGCATTACTTGATGCATATAAGTTGGATTACACTATTCAAGGTCATCTTGGAAATGGAAATTTTCACCTTATTCCACTTATGGATTTGAATTCACCATTTTCTGCGGATGTTATCCTAGAACTTTCTGAAAAAATGTATACACTTGTTCATGAGTATAAAGGATCGATTACGGCAGAGCATAATGATGGTATTATTCGAACACCATACTTGCGACAACAGTTTGGTGATGAGATTGTTGCATTGTTTAAACAGACTAAAGATATATTTGATCCAGCAAATATATTTAATCCAGGGAAAAAAGTTGGAGGAACATTTCAAGATATTCGAAATGCTATTCGAAAGAAGAATGAGTAAATATTATACATTTCTAATATAAAAATCCCACAATAGCTTCATGTCGTTTCGTGTAAGCAGTACTCGAACTTCTTCTCGTGGAACCCAAATAAAATCAGCAATGGCTTTTTCTTCTTCTGAAACCTCAACATGCTCAAGGTTGGCAAGTTCTACAAAAATCAAGTGATAGTGGGCGAGACGGTTAACTTGTTTGATTGGATGGAAAAATAATCCATGAGAAACAAAATGCATGTCTTTGATGGTTTTGATGTGTGTAAAACCAGTTTCTTCACGAATCTCTTTCGCAACAGTTTTTTCGAGAGTGTCTCCATTCTCTATGCCACCAGTTAAGAAACCATTCCAGGCTGATTTTTTCCATTGTGATATAAGATATGAATTTTCAGTTGGATGTTTAATAATAACTGCAATAGGATCACGTTCTACGATAGGGAGACCTTCCTTAAAGGAGTCTGATTCACCAGTCATATTTATATCAATATCAGGATATGTCTTTTTTAGTTCTTCAATAGTTGGTTCCATATAAATGTAGTATACTATATGTAGAACTTTTGATAATACTTTATTAATCTTTAATCTTAATTTAATATAATCATATGTTGTCAATCAACTTTATTGCAGTACTTGTTGCTGCTCTCGCGGCTTTTGTTGTAGGTTTTTTATTTCACGGTCCACTGTTTGGAAAACTATGGATGAAGTTGGCTCATATTCATCCAACAGGCAATGAAAAATTTTCAGATATGGTGCCTCAAATGTTGTGGAATATTCTTGCAAATATGTTCACTGCTGTTGCTCTTGCAGTTGTATATCTGTATGCGATTGATTCTGCATATATAGCTGAGGGTGCTCTTGGTGGTATATGTGTTGGGTTAACAGTTTGGTTTGGATTTACAGTAACAGCTACATCTATGGATGTTATCTGGATGGGAAGATCTCCAAAACTATGGCTGTTTGAAGTTGTTTCTTCAGGAGTTGTATTTGCTGTTATGGGTGCAATCATTGCAAGTATGTAAGGATATGTCTAAGAAAATATCCGTACATGACAAGATGCAAGATGGGTATACATATACTCTGACTGAAAAAGTAGGGAAAAATTTTGATCCACGATTTAAACCAATGCTTACACCGAAAGAGATGTTGTCTCTCGGTGTTTTTGGTGGTAAATACATGACTGACTGTGTTCACGAGTTTCCTCATGATTGGTTTGTGAATGCGAAGTTGAGTCCAAAAAGATATGATAAAAAAATAAACTATTTTAAAGTGAAAGCAAGTCAATCACTTGCAGAGTGGAGACGAAAAGGATGGATTCATAAAGATGATCCACGAGGTTGGTTTCAATGGTATTGTCGGTATTATATGGGACGAAGACATGAGGATGATGAGCGACAGATAAAGCGTTGGGTTAATATGGCTAGACATATTCGATGGCTACAAGGTGCATGTAGAAGAGGAGATACAGCGTGTCGTCCAAGACAACGACAAGCGTTGCTTCATTGGGCGTATGATAGTAGGGTGCTATAATAGAACTATGAATAAAATAACCCCATTTTTATGGTTTGATAAAAACCTGAAAGAGATTACAGAGTATTATCTATCTATTTTTCCTGATGCAACAGTGGAAAGTGATGGGGAACTTTCTGACACACCGTCTGGTGATGTTGAGATGGCGACATTGACCATCTTCGGACAACGATTGAGTCTTATGACGGCTGGTCCAATGTTTCAGTTTACTGAAGCTATATCTTTTATGATTAGTTGTGAAAATCAAGAAGAGGTTGATTATTATTGGAATAAGCTTACAACAAACGGAGGAAGTGAAAGTCAATGTGGATGGTGTAAAGATAAGTATGGATTGTCATGGCAAGTTGTTCCTAGTGCATTAGGTGATTTGATGTCAAAGAGTACTGATGCGCAACGAAAAGCTATAACTCAAGCATTTCTACAAATGAAAAAGTTTGATGTTGCAAAACTAGAAGAGGCTTTTAATAGTGTAAAATAATATATATACATATGAATACAAACATAGTTGCATATTTTGAAATACAAGCGTCTGAACCAAAGGTATTGGTTGATTTTTATACATCTATCTTTGGATGGGTGTGTACAAAAGATGAACATATACCTATTGAATATTATCGTATTGAAACGGAAGGTATACGAGGGGCTATTTTAAAACGTCCAGTAGCTGTGCCTCCATTAGAATACGGTACTAACGCATTTACATGCTCTATAAAAGTTTTAGATTTTGATGCGGTTGCGGGAAAAATATTAGAGAAAGGAGGAAAGGTAGCTATGCCTAAGTTTGCTGTTCCTGGTTCATGTTGGCAGGGATATTTTGTAGATCCAGATAATAATGTGTTTGGATTATTTCAACCAGATGAGAATGCTAAATAAATCATGAGTACATACGTTGCACTCCTTCGAGGAATAAATGTTGGTGGTAATAATAAAGTGGAAATGCCAAAGCTTAAAAAAGTTTTTGAGTCTTTGGGTTTTTCAGATGTGTCTACATATATCAATACTGGCAATGTCATATTTTCTACTGATGTATCTGATACACGAGAGATAGAACAACAGATAGAAAAAGCTCTCAAAAAAACTTTTGGATTTGAAATTAAAATCGTAATTCGTACTGCAAAAAATATTAAAAAAATCTGCAAGACGATTCCTCAAGAGTGGACAAATGATACAGAGCAAAGAACAGATGTATTGTTTTTGTGGGAAGCGTATGACTCAGAGAAAAGTATTGATCTTATTACAACAACAGAAGTGGATACAGTAACATATGTTGATGGAGCGATTGTGTGGAATGTATCACGAGATGATTATAAGAAAAGCGGCATGCAGAAGTTTATAGGGACAAAAATCTATAAACACATGACCGCTCGTAATATTAATACTGTGAGGAAGTTGGAGGAGTTGTTGGACTAGTCTTTCTTCATATGCATCACAGATCCAGCACCAAACACAAGAAGTACTGCAGCGATAGAGAAGTGAGGTAAATGTCCTATAAGCTCAACAGGACCAAGTAAGATAAGTGTTGTCACTAGAAATACCGCCAAGGCAACGATAGTGAGACGTGTGACAAGTCCGAGGATAAGAAATATACCAAAGAGAGATTCTACAACACCGGCAGAATACGCAAACCAATAATCACTAAACCACGTTAACCCAAAGAAGTGATGCATAAAGTTCCAATCATATTTTTCAAGAAAGGCTTGTGTGAGTGATGGTGAGAGAATTTTTTCTGAGAAACCAAGAATGAGAAGATTGATTCCAGTTCCGATTCGAAGAATTGATACACCATACTTATGAAAGTGGTGCATGATTTTATTCATTGATTCAGATTCTGTAATTTTCCATTTTGGTCGACCAATAATCATGGCATAAAAGGCGAAGCCGACCATTTCAAATGTATCCATCATGCTAGTAAATCCGTATTCTTTAACACAGAGTATATAAAGAAGAATCAGTAATAATCCACCAAGTCGTTCATAAAATCCAAAAAGGATCATAATACCAGCAAGTGCTTGGATTGCTAATAGAAAAGTTCCAACAGTGCCTAGTGCGGGGAGATTTGGAGCAAAGACAAAGCCTTTATATGAGAAAATAAGATATGAAAGACCAAAACCAATACTTGCTATAGAGAGAATAGTTGGTGCAGACGTTTCAATAAATCGTTTGTACCATGTTGGAACTGATAATTTTTTTTCGAGATATACTCCGATTGATAGTATAAGTAAGACTATAAGTATTGAAGCTATGACAGGTGTGTCAGTGAGTTGATATGGTCGAACGTACTCATGAGCTGTAGCAAACCATTTTACGTGTGCAGAGGCAAGGGTCGGGATGAGAAGGGTAAGAGTTGCTAATGTGGATACAAAAAAATTACTATATTTTTTTAAATATTGCATGTTGTGATTAAAATTATTTTTAATAATCACTCTCTGACTGCACAACTCAGGAGAGTTTTGGGTATGGTTTTATGATAGCATGGTTTTTTTCTTAAAATATAGGAGGTGATTCGACCATTACACGGTCAGTACACCTTTTCTTGTTTTATCGAATCCTTCCGATTCTCAAAACATAGAAAAGCTTTTCGAATCTCTCTATCTAGTTGCAAAACAAAAACATGCCACAAGTGCATGTTTCGTTTCGCAATGCGGGCCATGTGAGTTAAGTACCCACGCTCTAAGGCCTTGTAAGGGTATTCTAGCATGTTTGGGCGTGGTCGTTTGAGGCAAGCGAGTCGCTATCCCGTTTTCGTAAAATGAGACACCTGAAGCCCTATTCCTTTTCTGGCTCACTTTCGACCTCCTCTTCTAGGGGTTGTCAGGCTTTTCATCGATAGAGTCAATCTTTAGTATAGACTTCGATCCTTCGTGCATCTGAAAGCTTAAATCAGGGTATGACTGCTTTATCTCATTTTCTTTCAAGGTCGACATGTATTCCAGTATCTTGTAGCCTTCCAAGACTTCTTTGGGATCTTTATGCACAAACCAAGGTTCTGAGTGATACCAATCTTTGCCATCTTTTTGGAATTTAACTACTGGCCATTTCGTTACTTCTTTGGGAGGCAAGATGCCTTCATTGTCTTCTATAAGAAACAATTGATAGTGAATACGGTCTGAAGGGTGTTTGATTATTCGTGGCTTCAAGAGACCCTCTTTTACAAACCTCCTAACTGCATTCGGCTTCATAAAGAAACTACTTTCAAAATCATGGATGGAATACCAACTTTCATGGTCACTTGCTACTGAGGGTGGAATTACCTTTTTATCCAACGCATCCTGACAGATTAGACATTTGATACCGTTTTCGTCATACCATGTCTGATCATCCGAGACAGAGTTGTGACAAACACAACAGGTATATCCTTTGTCTTCTAGATGAAAGCCCTTCGGATTTTCTTCTAACTTTTTCTTCCGCCCTAAATCTGTTATAGCAAAATCATACATAAGCTTGGCATGAGACAGAAGCTCGAGGATGAGATTGCACGATTCAATATCTTCCAGAGATCAGTGCTTGGAAGCACAGACAAGGTTGGCAATCGAAAGGATACCGATATACGAAACTATGCGAAGTACATACTGAAAGAGGGTGCTGTGACGGAGAAACGAGAGCTACTGGCGAACTTAAGAAGTAAGATTGTGTACAAGGACAAGGGGCTTACTCTTATTGACTGATACCCCCTAGGGGTATACAATTATCTGTATATGAAATACACAGAAAAAAATAGCAAGGACAAAGTTGTCCGTCGCCTCAAGCTCATCGAGGGTCAAGTGAGAGGCCTTCAAAAAATGATTGAAGCGGATGAATACTGTATAGATGTCATCACCCAGACTTCGGCGGTTAAGCAAGCGTTGTCTAACGTCGAAGATATCTTGCTCGAGAATCACTTGGATTGTTGTGTATCAAAACAAATGACTACAGGAGAGGCGACAAAAGCCAAGGAGGAAATATTAAAGGTGTATAAGCTCAAGAGAAAATAAGATGATTAAACATACATACAAAGTAAAAGGGATGCATTGTGCGAGCTGTGTCTCTCTCATACAAAACAAAGTGCAGAAAATAGAAGGTGTAGCAACGTGCGAAGTTGGAATGTCTTCAGAAAAGGCTACTCTTACTTTCAAAGATGCACCTGTTTCCATGGAAACAATCAATAAAGTCCTACACCCGTTTGGATATTCTTTTGAGGATTCTGAACAAGGCATTAAAAAAACTGAATCTCACGATCACATGAAGATGATGGAAGAAGACAACACAAAGGAGATGAAATTTGTCATCCCGATGGTGATCTTCTCGTTCATCATGATGCTCTGGGATGTACTCAGTAAAAACAACATCGTGCCCAAGATTTCAGAAAACGTATACGAGGTCGTACATCACCTGATGCCCATCTTTGCCACGTTCATACTTTTTGGTATCGGTCGTAAATACATTCGTGCCGTTTGGATTTTTATAAAAACTCGCACCGCCAACATGGATACCCTTGTTGGTATTTCAACCATTGTTGCCTTTATATATTCGTTCGCTGTTACCGCATTTGAAAAACCTCTCTCTCCATATATTGACGTCACTTCGAACTTCTATGATGTTGTCATTGTAGTTATAGGGCTCATTGCTCTCGGTCAGTCACTTGAAGCTCGGGCGAAAAAGAAAACGAACGAGGCTTTGCAAAAACTCGCAGAACTTACAAGCAAATCTGCGATTGTCGAGCGTAATGGAAAAGAGATTGAAATCCCAATTGATCAGGTTACCATAGGTGACATAGTTGTAGTTAAACCAAATGAACGCATTCCAGTAGATGGAATTATTATCTTCGGTGCAAGTTCTATTGATGAGTCTAATCTTACGGGTGAATCAGTTCCCGTTGATAAGAGGGTGAACGATGCTGTATTTGCAGGAACGCAAAACTTTCAAGGAATACTGAAAATCAGAATCAAGAAAGATCCAAGTGACACGGCACTTTCTCATATCATGAAGATTGTAGAATCTGCTCAAAACTCAAAAGCCCCTATTGAAAGAATAGCTGATAAGATCTCTGGATATTTCGTGTATGTTGTTCTTGTCATTGCTGTACTCACATTCATCGCATGGATGGTATTTGCTCCTGCAACCCTTGGGTTATCCCAAGCCTTTGCGTTGGCGCTCTCAACCACCATGGCAGTGCTCGTAGTGGCGTGCCCATGCTCTCTCGGCCTTGCCACACCAACGGCAATTATCACAGGGGTTGGCACAGGTGCTCGACGTGGAATACTCATCAAAAATGCAGAGAGTTTAGAGAAGCTTGCGAAGGTAAACGCCATCGTCTTTGACAAGACGGGAACGTTGACTGAAAACAGGCTCTCAATCGAAGGAATATTCTGCCAAGACGTGAATCACGTATGCAATGAAGAAGACAGTGGTTTCAAACGATCTATTGCTTACGCACTTACAAAATCATCAAGACATCCGATCTCTCACAGCGTGGCGACATGGCTTCTGGAGCAGAACACTAAAGAGGTACAGATCACGGCCATGAAAGAGACCCCGGGCAAAGGAGTATCGGGTATCTACGAAAATACTGAGTATTATCTTGGATCACTCGACTATGTAATGGAAATTACCAGACGAACAGAGAAAGATATTCGTGGTTCATTCCATGAGAATAGATTTGAGAGTGGACGAGAACTCTACCTCTTCACTAAAAAAGAAGTGCTTTCTCTGATTAAAATTCACGACACCATAAAGGCTGATGCAAAAGCTGAAATCACAAAGCTTAAAAGGCTCGGACTCAAGGTGATCATGGCAACTGGAGATAATAAAAAGACTGGCGAGTCCGTCGCAAAAGACTTGGGTATCGACGAAGTATTTGCGCAAGTAAAACCCGAAGACAAACTCAATCTCATAAAAGATCTTCAGAAAAAAGGCTTCAAGGTTGCGATGATCGGTGATGGTGTAAACGACTCTCCTGCACTTGCTCAGGCAGATGTTGCGATATCTATGAGCGATGGCTCAGATATTGCAATAGAGAGCTCGGATATAATTCTCCTTAACGGAGACATAGGAAAGGTTGCGGAAGCGGTGCATCTTGCAAAGCGAACCAATAAGACAATTTGGCAAAATCTCGTCTGGTCATTTGGATACAACTCAGTGGGCATTCCAATTGCCGCAGGCATACTCTTTCCATTCTTCGGATGGTTGCTCTCACCAGCTCTTGCGGGAGCGATCATGGCATTTGAGAGTATAACTGTGGTATCAAACTCATTACGAATTAAGAATATGAAATTGTAATTATGAAAACATACACATTCCACGTTCACGGTATGCACTGCAATTCTTGTGTAATTCTCACGGAAGACAAGATTGGCAACTTGCCTAATGTAAGCAAGGCAACATCAAATCTCAAAAACCATTCAGTAGAAATTGTTGGTGATTTTGGCGACAAAACGGATGAACAGGTTGCAGAGGAACTTACTGCTATCGTCAAAAGCAACGGCTATACGGTGTCGGCTGAAAAAGAGGTGGTAGAAAGAAATTGGTCTGATTTCAAAATCGCTGTCCCGATCGCTGTCGGTTTCGCAGTTCTGTTCGGACTCTTGCAAAAGCTCGGCATCGTAAATCTTGTCGGTGGAGGTAATGTTACTTACGGTACGGCATTTGTTATTGGTATCATCGCCTCGCTTTCAACTTGTATGGCAGTAATAGGAGGGTTGGTACTCTCGATGTCGGCAACCTTTGCTAAGGAGGGAGACAAGATTAGACCTCAACTTATGTTCCATGGAGGTCGTATCGTTTCATTCTTTATTCTTGGAGGAGTAATAGGTGCAATCGGTTCTGCTTTTACTCTTGGCACCACTGGCACGTTCGTACTTAGTCTTATCATAGCAATTGTGATGATAATTCTCGGCATCAATCTGCTTGATGTGTTTCCATGGGCAAAGAGGCTTCAGTTATCTATGCCGAAGTTCATATCAAAGCGCGCTCACGGCATCTCAAATCTCAACCATACTCTTACTCCACTTCTTGTTGGTATAGCTACATTCTTCCTACCGTGCGGTTTTACCCAGTCGATGCAGTTGTACGCACTCACTACGGGAAGCTTCCTGAGAGGTGGGTTGACGATGCTCTCATTCGCACTTGGGACACTTCCAGTCTTGGCACTTATCAGTTTTAGCTCGTTCAGCATTCAGAACAGCAAGAAGTCGGGAGCATTCTTCAAGTCAGCAGGATTGATTGTGATCCTGTTCGCATTATTCAATTTTATCAACGCACTGGTGGTCATTGGGGTCATTCCGCCAGTCTTTAACTTTTAGTATAATCAAATAATATTTATGAAAAAAACAACCACTATTTCAATATTAATCGCAATAATTCTCGTCGGAGGAGCTTTCGCTCTTACACGAAAATCTGATACAACATCGGTTGCGAGTGCAGATAACGTCACTGTTGTTGACGGAAAGCAAATTGTTGAAATATCAGCCAAAGGCGGATACCACCCAAGAAAGAGTGTGGCCAAAGCAGGAATGCCGACAATCATTCGTTTTGATACAAACGGTACTTTTGATTGTTCGTCTTCAGTTCGTATTCCAAGTATGAATATTTCAAAATCTCTTCCGCAGACTGGCACGACAGACATTGATGTGGGAAGTCAGGAGGTGGCTACGCTCCAAGGGACTTGCGGGATGGGCATGTATCCGTTTGAGGTTCAGTTTAATTAAATTGTTGTAACAAAAAGTACACGAGTGATCGTGTACTTTTTGTTACAAATCTATGTATTTGGGTCGCATCACTTGCTCAGGCAAGTGAGGTGACGCCGATAATAAAATGTGTTGGCGGAGGAGGTGAGATTCGAACTCACGGGACCATGACAGCCCTCCTGTTTTCAAGACAGGTGCAATCGACCTCTCTGCCACTCCTCCATGAAGTTATGAGACTATGCGTCGACTAACGTGATATGATATTATCATAATACATATGAAATATCTAGGGGTCGATTACGGCAAAAAAAAGATAGGCATAGCTAAAAGCAACGATGATGGAACTATTGCATTTCCTCAGTGTATTGTAACTCCTGATTCAAAAAATACTCATATTAATACCATTCTCGATATATGCGATAAAGAGCAGATTAATGATATTGTGATTGGTCACTCTATTGATTTTAAAGGTAAGGATAATCCTATTGAAAAAGATATAGAAGAGTTTGTTACTCATTTATCTATTCGAGGATTGCCACTCATTATTCATCGCTTTGATGAGCGTATGTCTACCTCTGGAGCACAGGCTATGTTGCGTCATACATTTCAAAAACAGACAGGTGAAAAACATAAAGCAGCAAATGCAAAGAAAGTGCGAGAACATACAAAAGATGACGATGCACAAGTGGCAGCTTACATCCTTCAAGGGTTTCTCGATAAGCAGGCCAGAGTATAGTATACTGTAGGCATGATTACATTTGATGATTTCAAAAAAATAGAACTTCGAGTAGGACAGATTATAACAGCAGTACCGGTTGAAGGATCAGATAAGTTACTTCATCTCACTGTAGATTTTGGAGAAGAAAAGCCTCGAACGGTTGTGTCGGGTATCAAAGCCTATGTTGATATTGATCAGTTTGTTGGTACACAAAAAGTTTTTGTCACAAACCTTGAACCTCGAGCGATTATGGGTATTGAAAGTCAGGCTATGATCCTTGCAGGAAAAGATGATACAACATTAGGACTTACAACTATGGATAGACTTATTAAAAATGGTACATTATTATCATAATCATTGTATATACACATGAGTTCTTTTGTTTCAAAACTAATAAGATATATACCGATACCAACATCTATGGCTTTTCATCATGCTGGTATAGATATAGGTACGATTCACGTGCGGCATGTTTTCTTTGATAAAGTAGGGGATACTATGCGTATCAAGTATTTTGGTAAATACGATATACCAGAACTTAAAAAAGAAAGTATACTTGCTGAACAAGATGGGTTGTTAATGGTCTTGAAAAAGATTCAAAAAGAATTTAAATATCGATATGTTGAAGTTTCGTTACCTGAGGATCTTGTGTACATATACACTATGGAAGTTGATGGACAAGATGAGGAATCTATCCGTGCTCAAGTAGAGTTTCGTATTGAAGAAAATGTTCCATTAAAAGTTGATGAGGCTGTATTTGATGTGACACCTGTTACATATTTAAAAGACGTTAATAAAAGTTTAGTGTCTGTTGCTGTTGTTGCTAAAAAAGTTATTCAAGAATATATAGATATTTTCAGAAAAGCCTCACTCGAAGTTGTATCTTTTTTGGTACAAAATCAAGCACTCGCCAAAACTCTCATCTCTAAAGATGATTTTGATCCATATTGTATTGTAGCTGTGGAGAAAAGAAATATTGTAGTATCAATTGTGAGTTCTGGTATTGTATTGTACACATCTACGATTAGGCAATCTATTTTCAAAGAGGATTTAACATTGGAAAATCCAGAAGTTTTTCAAGATCTCATCAAAGATATTTATAAAGTGGTTATTTTCTGGCTTTCATATATTGAGAAAAATCCTGGATACAATTTTCAACCACTGAAAGCAATATTACTAAGTTCAACTCATAGAGAGATATTGGAATCAGATTTTGCACACATGTTACATCGAGAATTGTCTCTCGATGTACGTATAGCTGATGTTTGGGCAAATGTAAATTTTTCAAAACACGTTGTTCCTGATATTCATAAAAAAGATTCTTATGAATACGCAACAGCTATCGGTTTGGCACTACCTAAGATATAATAAGATACACATCACATGCTTTACCTTATTCAAGATGAACAACGCAAAAGAATCATAGATAGATACTATACATCTGTGTGGCAGACTGTATCATGGATGTTTGTGCTTGTGTGTTTGATTGCTGGAGCGTCTGCTGTACCAACTATTTTACTGCTTCGTACAGAAGGAAAAGTATCTGAAAGTAGTATTGCTTCTCTTGAATCTGGGTTACAAGCAAGTACGCTTGCTGGTTCTGAAGCAGAAGTTGCTAAGATTACAAATAAGATAAATATCTTACAAAACGTAAATACAACAGATGTACGTAAAACATATCAAGATGTAGAACGTGTAGTTGAAAGTGTTGGAGGAGTTAGGTTGATAAGTATTCATGTTGATTCTATAGCAAAAAAAGTCGATATTGTTACAGAGGTGAGAGATAAAAAGGTTGCTAAAGATTTAGTTGATGCATTACAAAAAACTTCGTACAAAGGAGCAAATCTTCCATACTCTGTTTTAAGCGAACGAGCAACATTTACTTTTGCTCAAAATTTAACTTATGAATAATAAAAAATATACAATATTCATATGCGTTGCAATCTGTATTTTAAGTGCAGGTGTGTATGGTATGTATAGGCTACATACATATGTTTCAAATTATTCTGCACGTGTAGTAGAAATAAATACAAAACTACAAGCATTAGAAGATGCTCAAGGTAAAGCTATTTTGTATAAAAAAATTCTTTTAAAAGGTTCAAAGGAACAATCTCAAATAGATTCATATATTTTAAGTGGTGATGCTGTATTTAAAGCAATCACAGATCTAGAAAAAGATGGAAAACAAGCAGGTATGTTTAATGGAGATGATTCAGGTATTGCTTCTGTAAGAAAACGAGATAATGAGACATTATCTTCACTTGGAGCAGGGGAAGTTGTGGTTGAGGTTGTAGCTTCAGGTACAAGTGATGCTGTTGATTCATATATATATGGATTATTAAATCTGCCTTACGTGTCTCATATTGAAGATGTGTCACTGCAGTTTATGGATAAAACAAAAACTAAGGCTCATATTACATTAGTAATTACAGAAATCTTATGAAATCTCACACTCAACTACAAAAAAAATTTTTTGGATTTAAGCCAGAGTTGCACTGGAAAATTATTATTATGACAAGTGTTATACTTGCTTTGAGTGCTATTGGGTATGACACATATGTCTATACGTATGCTCGCGAACAGATATCAAAAGCTGTTATTATCTCTATTGCTACCACTACAAACGACGGATCTGATATTGCCAAACTCCAGGCATATACATCTGTTACTCAGATGTCAAATCTATTTCAAATATATGAAAAACGAGATGCTGTATATACATCTGTGATCAATAGTTTAAGTAAATCTTCTCCTGTTTCTGTAGGGACTACTACAGGTTCAAGTACAATTGCAACTTCGTCAAAACAATGATATAAACATCTTACACGAACAGCGCGCTCTTGTAGTTCAATGGATAGAACTGCGGACTTCTAAGCCGTTAATCTAGGTTCGATTCCTAGCGAGAGCACTAACTGAAAACACACCCCGAAAGGGGTGTATTTTTCTATATACTCTCGAGCAGACCAACAGGTTGGTCTGTGGCTAGAAATCGAAAAGTTTTGTTTTTCTTGTAAGGGTCGAGACTGGTGACAATAAAAAATAATCAGTAACATCTTTCCGGTGTTACTGATTTCCGTTACTGTCTCGCTTTCGATACTTTCAAGTATTCAGCGTTCAATGTCGGTAAGATTTGTCGTAGCTGAGCAGACAAATCATTCAATGTGTTAGCAATGAGTCCAGGACTTTCCAACCTCATAACTATTCTGCATTGTTCTAATATACCCTCGAGCCAGTGAAGAATCTCTTTCGGTTCTCTTGCTACTGTCTCAGCAACATCGTGCCAGTTTGTTGTAGCTGGTTGTCTCAAAGAGACTCGTATGAAATAACATAGCACTTGGTGTTCATTAAGCCACCTTGTGATGATTACTTTTCCGCGACCTTCTTCTTTGGTCCATTGAATGTGTTTTTCTGGTATGAGGCATGTCAGTATTGTTTGACAAAAAATCGGTTTCATCACCACTCTGTTGTTTGTAACCTGAACATCAGCAATTTGGCATATTTCCATATCATTAACCTCCTTCTTTTGACAAGAATACCTCTTTATTATCAAAAGTCAAACCTTGCACCCCCTCCCAAAAGGAGTACAATGAAAAATATGAAAACAACAGGTCTATCAGGCAATGAAATGTATTGTCTCAATAAAGTAGGATATAAAGCAGGGGATATTGTTGTCGGAAACAGTGTTCACGCTCTTGGATTTGGTCGAAGTATTGGCTCAGGATTTCGAGCTCTTGTTGGAGGTGAGGTAACACAGATCACTGATCTTATAGAAGAAGGTAGAGTTGCTGCTATAGAACGTTTAGAACAAGAGGCAAAAGATAAGGGAACTGTAGGCGTAACTGGGGTAACAAGTGAGCTTGTTTTCCATGGTGGTAATATAGAGTTTCTTTCAGTTGGTTCAGGACTTCATACAAAAACTGACGCATCACAAACTCCACGAGAAGATTTTGCTTTCAGTACTTCAGCTGATGGGCAAGACTTGTATGTGCAAGTAGATGCTGGATATAAGCCACTCCGATTTGTATTTGGAAATGTTGCATATTCTATCGGTATTGCCGGAGGTATTCTTGGTGCGTTAAAAACACTTGTTCGTGGAGAAGTAAAAGAATTTTCAGATATTTTTAATAAGACACGACACCTTGCACTTGAGCGTATAGTTGCTCACGCTAAAAAACATAATGCAAATTCTGTTGTTGGCATTGAAACAACTATTCTTCCATTTGCTGGTATTGGGGTGCAAGAGATGCTTATGATCGGTACTGCATCACACAACCCAGCACTTCCATCTGATGGTGTAGTAACAAGTGATCTTACTCCTCAAGAGATGTGGAACCTAAACAAGATGGGTTACGCGCCGCTTAAACTTTTGATTGGAACATCTGTATATTCACTTGGATTTATTGGTGGAGTGACTTCATTTTTCAAATCATTTACAAAAGGAGAGATTCCTGAGCTTTCAAAACTTATTTATGATGCACGAGAAAATGCTCTGGCTACACTTAACAAGGAAGCTGATGCAATAGGTGCAGATGAGGTTGTCGGTGTAAAGACATACATATATCAACTTGGTAGTGGTCTTATAGAGTTTCTTGCTATAGGAACTGCAGTTAAGAAAGTTGATGGTCTTACAAGCAAGAGTGAGGAACTTATACCTCAAGCATTTGCACAGGATTGGGATACATTTGTAAATACAGCAGAGTTTAGTTTCGGTGTTGATTTAAATCAAGGTGCGTAAATAATACTTTATCTATAAAGGTTGTTTTAGATGTATATCTATATGCTATACTTCACTCACAATGCTCCAAAAGACAGCTTTAGATATTCTTAAAACAGGTGCATCTGTGTTTCTCACTGGAGAACCCGGATCAGGTAAGAGCTACACTATAAAGCAGTATATAGAATATCTAGCAAAACATGGAGTACATGCATCAGTTACAGCAAGTACAGGTATTGCAGCAACACATATAGGAGGTATGACTATACACTCATGGAGTGGTATTGGTATCAAGGAAGAGTTGAGTATGTACGATATAGAGGCTCTTCATGAAAAAGAATATATTGTGAAGAGGTTAACAAAAGCAAAAGTGTTAGTCATAGATGAGATATCTATGTTGAGCGGTAAGACGTTTGATATGGTAAATGCAGTATGCAAGAGTGTACGACAGGTGCCAGATAAAGCATTTGGAGGATTGCAGGTGATTCTTGTTGGTGATTTTTTTCAGTTGCCACCCATTATTAAAAAAAATACAAACAGTCTTGAGCTTTTTGAGGATAATGGGTTTGTATTTTCAAGTTCAGCATGGAAAGAGTTGAAACCATTGACATGTTACTTGACAGAACAACATAGACAGAGTGATCAAGAATTTACAAAAACACTTGGACAGATTCGAACAAACAGAGTAGATGAAGAAACTCATACAACTATACGTTCACGAGTAGTACGAGAGCTTACTGAACTTCCTGATGCGACAAAACTCTATTCACATAATGCACATGTTGATACTGTGAACAATCGTGAGATAGGTAAACTCGACGGTAAGATAAAGATATATACCATGACAATGAA
This sequence comes from uncultured Candidatus Saccharibacteria bacterium, assembly GCA_964520195.1. Classification (GTDB taxonomy): domain Bacteria; phylum Patescibacteriota; class Minisyncoccia; order Phycocordibacterales; family CAIZLB01; genus CAIZLB01. The sequence continues at coordinate 2,457 of CAZFNX010000002.1, read as the reverse complement.
AGGGAAAGATACCTTGACTGCAAGTTTAGTAAAAAGTTGTTTATCTCCAGAGAAGTTGGAGCTTAAGATTGGGGCTAAAGTTATGTTTACAAAAAATAATCCTGATAAAGGTTTTGTAAATGGCACAACTGGCACTGTAGTTGAGTTTGTGTATGATACTCCACGAGTGCAAGTCGCAAATGGCATGATTATTGATGTTGAACCTATGGAATGGAGTGTGCAAGATCAGGGGAAAATATTAGCTTCAATATCGCAGATACCACTTCGTCTTGCCTGGGCTATTACTATTCATAAAAGTCAGGGTATGAGTTTGGATGCTGCCATTATGGATCTTTCTCAGGTGTTTGAATATGGGCAAGGGTATGTTGCATTATCTCGTGTGCGAACTCTTTCAGGGTTACATGTTATAGGGTATAACGATAGAGCATTACAAGTTCATCCTCGAGTACAAGAAGAAGATGTATTGTTTAAAGAACAATCAACAGAGATCGGTACTCAGATATTGAAGATGGATAAAGAAGAGTTGGAAAGGTTGCAACATGCATACATAACGCATATTGCACCAGTAACTACAGAAAAAAAGGAATCCAATACATGGGGAGGATTTAAGTCGAGAACAAAAACAAAGAATACTTGGAAAAAATCTAAAAAGAAAAAAGAGGTAAATATAGATGATGAGTATAAGATTGAATATGAAGGAGATGATGTTGGATACTAAGTTTTTATAGTATACTTCTTATGGTGTGGATTATTATACGTTAATATCTAATAATAAAATATTATATACCTATATGAAAAAATATATCGCAGAAGCCATAGGAACATATGCATTAACAACTATCGTTGCACTATCTTTAACAGCCACAAAAGCTGTGATTGCTGTACCACTCGCAGCAGCTTTAACTTTGATGTTGTTTGTATATACTATAGGATCTGTTTCAGGGGCACATATTAACCCTGCAGTTACTCTCGGTCTTATGTCTATTAAAAAGATATCGGTAAAAGAAGGACTTATGTATGTTGTATATCAGTTTATAGGTGCTGCGCTTGCGCTTATTATTGTGACAAAGATAGGACATGGGTCAACCGGTACTCGAGTAGTATTTAACGCTACAACATTGTGTGCAGAGATTGTTGGAGCTATATTTTTTACTTTTGGTATTGCGTCAGTTGTATATGGAAAAATCTCTGATGCTATATCAGGTGTGGTGATAGGAGGATCACTTCTTCTTGGAATACTTTTTGCAGTATATATGGGTTCAAATGGAGTTCTTAATCCAGCAGTTGCATTTGGTATTAGTTCATTTGGTTGGTCATACTTCTTGGGTCCGATTATTGGATCTGTTATCGGGTTCAATGTGTATAAGTTTTTGAAATAAAGCACAGTCGGAGTTGTAATACAAATTTTTAATTTGTATAATAAGTGCATGTTTAAAAAGTATATTACAAACTATGTTATTCATTCTTTCTTTGTTTTAAGTATTTGTCTGATTATTCCCGTAGTTACTTCAGCTCAACCTGTAACGACGACACAAAAAATACGTTGTGCTTTACGGCCTGCATTATTTTTTTTAGACACTCCTTCGTATTGTTATGAGACAACCTCATCTCGCAGTCGAGTAAGATCTGGTACTCCAGTTGAGTTCCAGGCAACATCTACAGTTGCAACATCGACACAAGTTGAAAATCTTGCCGCAAGATCTTCGACCTCATCTGAAACATCAAGACCTGTTGTACGCACCATAGTATCTTCTAATACTCAATCAGATACTGATATCACCAGGCTGGTTAACAGTATTGTCAATAACAAGCTTGCGGATATATACAAGAGATTGGATAGCCAAACAAGTGGAAATGCTGGTTTTTCGTATAATGTACTTCAACAACAAGCTGATGCTATTACTCGATCATCAAGCAGAACTCTTGATGATATCCTAACTAATGGATCACAGAACTTGAACAGTCAGACAGTATCTGTATCAGGTCTTTCATCATTTATGGGGAATGTGGGGATTGGGACAACGACGCCGGATAGTCCGCTTACTGTTGTTGGCAATACTTCAATCTCTGGTAATCTAATAGCAAATCAAACAACTCTTACCAAAGGAGCTTTGTATCTTTTAAACCCAACAAGTCCTGACAAAAATTGGGGTATATCATACCGATCAGATAGAAGTCTTTTGTTTTATGCATATAACACCGATCATTACTACGACTGGAATGGTTTTGCAAACAACTTAACACTAACTGAAGATGGTAAGATGGGACTTAGGACTACTACACCAGGTTCAACATTGTCTGTTGGAGGATCTTCAGGTAATGGATTTACAGGTCAAGGAAATGTATCTATTGGTTCAAGTTATGCAAATATAGCAGCGCCTGTGAATGGGTTGATTGTACAGGGGAATGTGGGGATTGGTACTACAACTCCAGGATCCGCTCTTTCTGTTGCCGGAA
>CAZFNX010000001.1:21864-101588 GCA_964520195.1 uncultured Candidatus Saccharibacteria bacterium | reverse complement strand
ATGGTCATCTAGTTTATGAACCTCTGCAGGCTTAGTAGAAACTCCATCAAGCACGATGCCTTCTGCCATAGTTCTACATGCTTCATCACTCACGTATTCACGTACAGTAACCTCATATGTCTTACCAACATGAGTTTCTGATTGAGTTAGAGTCCTAGTCAATGTCCCATCATTTGATAGTATAATAAGTCCCTCTGACTCCGCATCGAGCCGACCTATTGGCGCTAAGTGAGAGAACTGTGAGTATCTATCATGTATATCTTCAAGAATATCACCAGTTTTATTTGTCTCTATACCTCGAGGTTTATAAAGAAGAATGTATTCTTTTGGATGATCAAGATCAGCTTTGACAGTCACAGTATCTTTAGAAATATCAAACCCGTATCCTGGATTTGTCACAACCTCTCCGTTTACTTTTACAAGACCTTTAGCAATAAGATCCTTTGCCTCCCGGCGGGAAGCAAGCCCAAGAGCAGCAATATGCTTCTCAAGACGTATAAGATGATCAGCAAGAGTACGAGGGGAATGTTGCATATATAAGGGAGTATATCATGATACACTAACCCTATACACTAGCATTGGTATGGCACATCCATTTACATACATACTCAAAACACATCCTCGAGCCAAGCATCTTTCTATTCGTATCACAAGAGCAGGGGAAGTTATGGTCACAAAGCCAAGACGTGTATCACTTGCACATGTTGAATATGTTCTCGTAAAAAAGGAGAGTTGGATTTTATCCAAAATAGCACACATGAAATCTCTACCGCCACCTCCAGCGAAAATCACCAAACAAGAATATGCTCTACTTAAAAAACAAGCACAAGAACTCGCAGAAAAAAAGGTGAAACACTACAATGAAAAATATAATTTTTCTTTCAAACGCATCACTATCAAAAATCAAAAAACGCGATGGGGGAGCTGCTCATCGAAAGGTAATCTCAACTTTAACTACAAGATTGCCCTACTCCCAGAAGAACTTGTTGACTATATTGTGGTCCATGAACTCTGTCGTTTACAACAAATGAATCATGCAAAAAAGTTTTGGCAACTCGTCGCACAAACTATTCCTGAATATCAAAAACACCATAAAACGTTACGTAGTAAGGGTTTACAGCTATCTTGACAAATTTTTTAACAGAAAATACAACCGTCCATCACAAATGTTGTATTTTCTGTTAAAAAATTTGATATAATAGGCTCATGGATCTACACCCAATCATCGTACACATACCAATCGCATTTCTTGCTATATATGCAGGACTTGAGATTCTTACGTTTGTACCAAAACTAAAAAACTCATCAACTTTTTTTTCGATTAAAGCATTTCTTTTGACTGTAGGATTTGGAGCTACACTTATCGCTCTTGCTTCAGGAGAAAACGCAGAACATCTTAATCGAGAATTTATAAATAAAGCACTCGTGGAAACTCACTCAACATACGCAGCACTCACAAGTTGGATATTTGGATTATTATTTGTGATCTATACAACCATGATTGTATCTATTCACGCAGAAGCTAAGATGTATGTATCGAAAATCTCTTCAGGTCTTGCAAATCATATGCAAAAAGTAGGGGACTTTTTCAAAACATATTACACCCTAGCTATCTTGCTTGCTGTGATAGGACTCGCCCTTGTATCCATCACAGGAGCTCTTGGAGGTGCGCTTGTTTACGGAACAGATGCCAAGGATCCGTTTATCGTCTTCACAGTTGATCATATCTGTGGAGCCGATTGTAAATAATCTACACCTGGTGATTTAGTTATAAACTAGTAGTGTCCGCAAATTTGTAAAAAACAACCACCGAGCCCGCATACGCAAGCTTGGTGGTTTTTGTTATGGAAAAATCATGAAAGATCACGAGAGCTTATGAACCTCGAAGTCATCTCGATCTTCAAAGGTGATAAAGAGCGTCTTCTCTTGAGCATACCAATAGAATCTCAGAAATGGTTTGCCTTCATTTTGAGAATCATGTCTACGAAGGACTGCGGATCCATTTACGTTAGGGAAATGTCTGATGAAAGAACTTGTTGAAATCTGTTCTAGCACCTTCGGCATAAACATCTTATATCCTGCCTTGATGGTAGCTACTTGAACTAGTCCTACAATCACACTGTAGCGCTTGATCTGTAAATCATTCAAGGCTGGAGACGACACTAACGATGATGGCGGAAATGCATTCATGGTTTTAAGATATTCCAGTTAAAGTTTCCATACACGATAGTATCACAAACTATATAAAAATAGCCAGAAAAATATTCTTCTATAATTTTTTTAAAAAATATTTCTGGCGACAGGCAACATATAAGCCGTACATGTATATACCTAAAAACTCAATACGCGCCTTATTTTACGTATATATCTATGTCGCAAAAGATATATTGTGCGACACTATACATATTGAACATATACCATCACCTATAAGAACTTACGCTAATACGTACACCCTCTTTACGTTCAATTTTAAAAAAATATTTTTCATAACATAGTACATATATGTACGTGTATCACTACGTCATCAACCTAAGACCAAGCAGGCACCAAAAAATAATTCACTGCAGGGAAGAGGTTGAGCAATATAAGCTGGCACACACCACCCACTCTCCTTTCCCCTCCTCTCCTCCTCTATCTGCATAATAAAAACACCTACTGTTAGATTGTAGATGTTTCTATTAAAAATTTTGTAAAAAATTTTATTTTTTTACAGCATCTTTTTTTGGTTTTTTCTTGAGTTTATTTTTTTTGTCTCTAAATTCTCCTTTTGCCATGTATTAAGTATACTAAATATCTACAAATCATAGCAAGCTCGTGATATACTTAAAACAGTATGCAAAATTTTATTCTTATTACCCTTGTGCTAGGTCTTAGTTTCTTTCTCTATCTTATAGGATCAGGAGAAATAGACCCTGCAATGTTTAACATTACAAAACTACAAGGCGACGTACGCTTTGAAGTAAGCAAGGCAGATGCTGATCAACCAGGAAATTCAGCAACACTAAACCTTGTAGTTAAAGATACTCCGTATATCATATATTCATTCTCTGGTATGGAGTTTAAACATATTCCAAAGACTGAATACTACATGGATATATATAGAGTTCCATTAGAAGCAAAAGATGCAGTAACTGGTATATGGCTCGGATCTCGATATGTGTTCTACGTCACAGAGGAACATATTAACGGCTCAGAACTCGATCTTGCCTACCATATATATAAAGCCGAGTATCCAACAGATTCAACAGACCCTGTCACCTACATACCCTATAGAACAGTTAAAAGTTTAGACGGAGCAAGTGGCAAGTTTGAAGTGAGATATTAATAAATCAAAAATAAAAAAACTCAACCGTCCATCACGAATGTTGAGTTTTTTATTTTTTCCTACTGAACCAAACAATACGTTATGCAAACAATCCGTCAACTACAGCTTTTACAACTGTACCATCTGCCTTCCCTTTAAGATCTTTCATGACTTCTGCCATAAGTTTATTTGCATCTTTTTTGTCAGTAATACCCATGGCTGTTTGTTTTGCAAGAACAGCTGTGCGAACATCTGCCTCAGACATCATCGCTGGAAGATAGGCCTCAAGAATAGCAAGCTCAGCTTGTTCACTCTCTGCAAGCTCAGGTCGTCCTCCTGTTATAAACTGATCAATAGCATCTTTTCGTTGTTTAACTTGTCGTCGAATAACCGCAAGCACTTCCTCATCAGAGAGAGCGTCTGTAGGCATACGTCCTTTTGTAACGAGTTCATTTGTCATAGCAGAAGATAACCCTCGTACAACTGTCAGTCGTACAGCATCTTTAGCCATCATGGCTTCTTTAATTTGTGATTTTATTGTTTGTTGTAATGTTTCCATAATACAACTCAATATATCACGTTTCTTTGAAATCTAAAAACAAAACATCACAACATTCATGATGGACGGTTGTGATTTTTCGTGTTTTAGATTTAGTGATGGACTGCTTTAAATCGAATTTTGAAAAAGGAAAAAGAAAAAAACTAGCATTAGTGATGGACTGCTAGTTTTTTTCTTTTGACTTTTTTAGTTATCATACGGATTCTCCTGTAACTTCATATCCATAAGAACGTATTCTTGATTTCCATAGTAGTTTGGAAGCACGGCTCGAATCTTAAATCCTAGTTTTTCATATACAAGTCGAGCTTTCCAACTCACCCCTGTCTCAAGCTTGATCACGTGACATTCTTTCTTGCGCGCCTTTTCAATCACAAACTTAATCAACTCCTTACCTATTCCCTGTCCTCTTTCTGAAAGTTTTACAATCACAACATCGATAGTAGCAACACCTAGATTTGTCTCAAGAGCAATATATGCAACTATCTTATCATCTTGTCGCGCAACATAGAGAAACTTTTTTTTACTATAGTCACTCAACACTTCTCCAAAATGTTCAGTATCAGACAATGCCCATTCAGTGGTTTGAAATTCTTCTAACTTATGTGGATGTTCTTTCAGGTCTATTTCCTCAATATGTATATCAACAGTGTTGTGCATGACATAAGTATCTCATATAACCCTACCCCACCACAATACTTACTATTTTATTTTTCACGTAAATAGTTTTTTTAATCTCTTTACCTTGTACATGTGTAGCTACAATGGTCAATGCTTTTGCAATAACATCTTTCTCTTCATCAGACGCAGTCACTTCTATCTCTCCTCGTAGTTTTCCATTAACCTGAATACCAACAGTTACAGATTCTTCAACAACTTTTTTAGCATTGTACTTTGGCCATGGAGCAAGATGCACAGAGTCTGTGTGTCCTAGTTTTTTCCATATAGTTTCAGATATAGATATTGCAAATGGAGCAAGTAGGGTAATACATATTTCAAAATCACTTCTCGATATAGTCCCCTCCTCTATTGTATTTAACAAAATCATATACGCAGAAACAGCAGTGTTAAAGTTAAAGCTTTCTATATCAGAAGTAACTTTTTGAATAGTTTTATGTAACTGTGAGACAACCTTGACATCACTCTTGACACTGATATCCTGAGCAAGAACTTTTTCATGAAGTCTATACACTCTATCAACAAATCTACGTGTACCGATAATACTTTCAGTTGACCAAGGCATACTTGCATCAAATGGACCAATAAACATCTCATACATTCGAAAGGCATCTACACCATATGTAGCAATACATTCATCTGGATTGATAACATTACCCCAACTCTTACTCATTTTTCTATTATCTGGACCAAGGATCATACCTTGATTTCGAAGAGCCTTAAACGGTTCATCTGTTTTTGCAATACCTATATCATACAAAAACTTATTCCAAAATCGTGAGTATAGTAGGTGACCTGTCGCATGCTCTGCCCCACCAACATACATATCAACTTGTTTCCAAGTATCAATAGCTTTTTTACTTGCAAGCGCCGACTTGTTAGTAGGATCCATGTATCGTAAAAAGTACCAACTTGATCCCGCCCATCCTGGCATAGTGTTTGTCTCTAATCCTTCTTTGACCCATGACTTGATTCCAGCAAGTGGTGATTCACCTGTTCCTGTTGGAGCATATGAAGAAACATTAGGAAGTGTGAGTGGTAATTCTGTATTTTTAAGAGGTGTAATCACACCATCTTTGTCGTGACGAAGTGGTATTGGCTCTCCCCAATATCTCTGACGCGCAAAGACAGCATCTCGCATTTTATATTTTGAAACTTTTTTTGCGCCGATTCTTTTTGCAATCTTTGCCGCGTCTTCGAAGACAACTTTTGTCACAGATATATTATATTTTTCTGCAAATGCATAATCTCGTTCATCCATATCAGGCACACCCATAACAGCACCAGTTCCATATGTTGATATAACATAGTTAGTCACGTATATAGGAAGTTGTTTTTTTGTATCAGGATGCAACACTTGAATACCATCAATAAGAATACCTTTTTTCTCTGTTGTATGTTGATTTTCAGGATCAACAATCCAATGCTTAGTTTGTTCTATATAATTTTTTGCAAATGGATGATCTTTTGAAACAACAGCAAATGTCATACCTGAAAGTGTATCTAGTCTTGTTGTGTATACGGTAATAGGCTCTACTGACTTTGCGTGAGCACCAACAACTTGAAACGTTACTTCATATCCCTCACTTTTCCCGATCCAATTTCTCTGAATAGTTTTTATATGATCTGACCAGTCTAATCCATCAAGTCCACTTAAAAGTCTGTCAGCATATGCACTAATACGCATAAACCATTGACGCATGATTTTCTTTTCCACAGGGAAACCACCTCGTTCACTTTTTCCATCAATAACTTCATCATTTGCAAGCACAGTACCAAGTTCAGGACACCAGTTCACTTCACTATACCCTTCATAGGCAAGACGATGATTCATAAGAATATCTTGCTTTGTTTTTTTATTGTACGTTTTCCAGGCCTTGTCTTTTTTTGCAAGAATCTCTACAAGCTCTTTGATGGGTCGAGCTTTTTGTTTTTTCTCATCATACCAAGAATCATACAGCTTTAAAAAGATCCACTGTGTCCATTTGTAATACTCAGGATCAGTTGTATTGATACGTCGTGACCAATCAAATGAAAGACCAATACTTTCGAGTTGTTTTTCAAAAGTCTTCACATTGATTTCAACTGCCTTTCGAGGGTGTACCTTGTTTTTAATAGCATACTGTTCTGCAGGTAACCCAAAAGCATCATATCCCATAGGATGAAGTACATTGTACCCTTGCATACGCTTCATACGAGCATACACATCACTAGCTATATATCCTCTCGGATGCCCCACATGGAGCCCTGCACCAGATGGATATGGAAACATATCAAGCACATACATTTTCTTCTTTGTAGAAGACTGTGCGGCTTTGTAAATATCGTCTTTGGCCCACTGTTTAAGCCATAGGGCGTCTTGTTTTTTATGATTATAGAAATGATTATCTGCTGGAGTCATGTTGGTAAATATAGCACAGGATTAAGGGAATTTGTATGGATTCATAAAACTTGCATAACTAACTACAAAATAGTACAATGATATACAAGGCTCACAAAGGTTACTTTGTGGGGTCCCCGAATTAATTAATCTTTTTATATTCATTAAGATAATTAATAAATTCGGAAACCCTATAACCACCCACAGCACTCGAAGATGTTATTGTTACATCTTCGAGTGCTTTAACTTTATGATCAATTAAGACTTTAATTACTTCTTTTATTTTATCTGTAATTCTTTTTTCTTTAGCCTTTGATTCTGGTTTTTTCTGTAAACCTCCAGCATTCCACTTTGCCCAAGCAAACAGATCTGAGAGCTCTAATCCAAAACTCAAACCCTTTTTATTTTGAAAAGATAATGTAGTAATACGATTAAAAGCACTCTCTGAATAATATTTATAATTCTTGTTTTTAATATATTTTGTCCTTTCTGTTGCCAACATAAAGCCACCTAAAACCGCTCCATCATCCTGTCTTCTGGATTCAACAACAACCTCACCTATAGCATCTTCTTTATGTAGAAACTTTCCAAAATCTAAAATAATTTTTGCTGTTAAAATTTCATACAGGATGTCATGATTTCCTTTTGATTTAAGATATCGAAAAATTGCTTTTTCTGTACTATTTGTTTTCTTTGCTCTTTTATTAATTCTTTCTACAAAAGGCCTTTTATCTGTCTCATATAATATACATCTCATTTCTGTACCCCGAACTAAATGAATAAAATGTTCAAAAAAGTAATTAATTTCACTATTTTTCAGATTAACATCAGATACATCTTCTTTTTCAAACAAATCATATGCATGAATATTTACATCTGTTGGAATATTATTTTTTCTCTTAAGAGAGATCATAAAACCCGATAAGGCTTCGTGTAAATTCTTTTCTATAATTACAGATGAGAGTAAAAATTTATCCCCAACATCACCAAGTTTTGATTTACCTGATTCGTCAATAAATAATACATATTTCTTTTTATCTGAAGGATTAATCATAATTAATAATCCTAAGTTTATCACAAGTGCAACAAAGCCTCCTAAAATCCACTCTGCAACTCCACCATTTTATAGTACGTCCCCTTCTTATTCATCAACACGTCATGCTTTCCCTCTTCTATAATCTTCCCCTCCTCAATCACAAGAATAGTGTCAGCTTTTTTAATGGTCTGTAGCCTATGAGCAATAATAATCACCGTTCTTCCTGTAAACAACACATCAAGCGCTTGAGTAATCTTCTCCTCTGAAAACGAATCCAGTGCTGAGGTGGGCTCATCTAAAATAACAATCTCTGGATTTTTAAGCATGAGTTTTGCAATAGCTAATCGTTGTCGTTCGCCACCAGAAAGACGTATACCCTTCTCTCCTATTTGTGTATTGAGATCTGTTACAAAATCACACTGTGCAGCCTTTAATACACTCCACAACATCTCGTCTGTTATATGTGAAATATCTTCCACTGCATACAGTAAGTTTTCTTTTACAGAACCATCAAATATCATAGGTTCCTGAGTTAGATACCCAATATGGGTGTAGTAGGATTTTAAAGAAACATCTCGTATATCTTGTTCATCAATAAGAATCGTGCCACTATCAACATACATATATCCTGTAATAAGTTTTGCAATGGTAGTTTTTCCTGAACCACTTTTTCCAACTAATGCAATCTTTTTTCCATAAGGAATGTGTAATGAAAAATTATCTAAAACTTTTTTCTCACCATATGAAAAGAACACATCTTTGAGTTCTATGGAAATATTTTTCTGAACAAATATATCACCTTTTTCATATTGCTCAAGATTTGGTGTAGTATCCAAGAATTTCCAAAACGCTTCTATTTTTGGTAGACGATCAAGAATGTTTGAAATAATCCACGACGTGTTATACATAAGAGCCACGAATCGTGTAGCAAAATATATCAGAAATATAAGCGATGCAATATCAAGAGTAGATAAACTATTAGTAGATATATGTTGCCACAATATACAACCTACAAATATAAAAGAAATAACCGGTCCTGATGCTTCAAGGATTACATCTGCAAGATAATCAGGTTTTTCAGCTTGTAAACTAAAAATCTTACTTTGATTATTAAGTGCAATAAAGTTATCAACCTCTATATCAACTTTACCGGAAAACACAACTTCTTGTCTTGACATAATACTTCGTACAGATGTTGCATTCATACTATCATCAACGTTATTAGACTTTTCTTTATATACCTTCTTTAATATTTTTAAATACGTATACAAAGAAAATGAAACAAGCATAAGTCCAATAAAAGCAACAAGATAAACAGTATCAAACTTAAACATGACATAGATTCCAGAAGCTATTCCAACACATAGTTTAGGAATCTGATATATTACCTGCCAATTCAACTCAGACCACTCATCTACACCTTTTTGCACAATTGATTGAACCTTACCGGTACCAATAAGATCGAAAGCTTTATGATCTTTTAAGAGTATTTGCTTACGATACTTTTTTTCTATGTATGCATTCATCTCATATTTTGCTGACATATCCCAAACACGTATCAAATAATTTAAAAACCAAAAAAAACAATGTCCAGTAAAAGTTATAGCACAAACAATAAGCGCATAGTGATATAATTGTTTTTCAAGAAGAGAGATAAGATATGGAATAACAAATATAGGCAATGTGTCATAATTTACATATCCAACAGCAGCCTCTATCATTGCCTTAAGAGAAGCTTTTTTCGTATGCAGTGTTGGCTCAAATAGTCTTTTAGTTTTCTGAAACATATACTGTATATAACGTATATCTACACATATAGTTACACAACCATTCATCTATCGTCTAAGTCCTCCCCACTCAACATATGTAAACCCTTGACGAGGAGTCTTGACAAGTTGTTGTGGTGCCAACGGAATAGATTCTCGAAGCGGTTCCCAATCCAAAAATACACGAATCATAGTATCCGGACGAGGAATAATATTCATTGGTATAAACGTATTGAGTGCCTGAGTTTGCATAAAAGAAATTCTATAAAATGGAGCATTTTTTTGCATCATTTCTGGATACCAATATGAGACCATGTCGTTAATCTCTGAATCAGTCAACCCAATCTGTGTAAGTTTCTCTTCCAATGTCTTTTTAAGATTTTTTGCACGAACCACAAACCCTTCTTTCATACTTGGATATGTTTCAAATGTATTTCCTGCCCAATATATATACGGATACTCATTTTGCTTACATGCATCTAATGCATATTCACTTCCAGGGTGAGATTTTTTGTATTGATCACACACATCCTTATCCTGAGCTTCAATAGACACATCATGCAATGTTCCATCAGGCTCTGCTTGTACTGACCATCCTGTAAACATACCGTATGAATATTCTGGAATATCTGTAGTGAGCTGTACTACATGTTTAAAATTCACCCGAACATTTGTAGTTGTTTTTGGATATAGATATATAACAGGCTTTCCACAACCACCATCAAGTTTATAATCATACTCACCCACTACCACCCATCGATTCCATGCATCTTTAAACAAGAGTACTGGATGTTTTGCTACGTACTCTGCATATGTTGGTATTGGAGCATTGTTATTTAACTCTCCAAATATAGTCTTATCGTATTGACTAATCTTTTCTTTATACTCAGCGGTCAGTATAGGATGATTTACATCTGTAAATGTATACAACTGTAATCCTGTAGTATGTGTTCCTATCTTTCTAACATCAGCATCTGCAATGTTTTGAGCTACATACATATCAGGACTCATACCACATGGAGTTGGAGTCACCTGATTATATTCATCAAATATAGACTCTTTTGTTTTAATATCTTCTGCATATAACAAACTAGGGTACGCATAGGCATCACGAGGAAGTATTTTTTTAGTCGGAAGTGTGAGTTTGTATTCAGCAACTATACCAGATGTATTACGTACGTATATCTTTGTTGTACCAACATAATAATCACGCAAACGCGCAAATATAGCAGCGTCACTTGATGACGCATATGTGCCAAAACTTTTACTAGAGTCCAGCACATCACTGTATATTTCATAACCTTGTGATGTTGTACCTAAAAGAGCTGATGATGTACCAAGCTCCGTGTTAATCCGTGTCAAGACATATGTCAATGATCCCATAGGGAGAGTATGAGCGAATGAAAAATTAATCTTATCCTTGATATCATCCGCCAATCCTGTAACCTTACGTGCATCAACTATAGCCTGAAACGCAGCAAGATGAGACGCTACAGTTTTCCCATACCCAAGAGGCTCTTGTGTTAAAGGATGAGTTACAATCTTATATGTCTTATAATCTTTAGTAATAAAAAAATATGGAGTTGGTATATCACCATACGGTCCATCCCATGTACGGAATCCTATTACACGATGATACCCTGCATATACACCAGAAGAAACTACACCATCCTCTATGTATGAGATAACTGGAAATGTTGCAGGACACGTACTCGATGCATCAGGTTTATCATAGACTTGCTGAACAAACAGTCTGAGGCCTGTAGTATATACACCATGATCATCAGTTGTAGTTGCGACATTATCAACATGCCAACACGGATATGAAGATTGTGTTGGATTTGAATCTGACACAGGTGCATTCGCATTAAATATTTGCCCAATAGTTGGTCCAGATGATGATGTACCGTACAACACATAGACAGCAGACATTGCAATCAAAACTCCAAACATAGCAAAAAATAGAATAAGTATGCTTTTAAGGGTTTTATGATGAGAGTAGGCCATGATGTAAGTATATCGTAAACATAACACTCATGTATATATCTTAAATAAATATATAATTATGACATTTGCCCTCTTTTCCCTTTTATGCTACAATGTACCGCATGTCATTAAACGTTATCATATCTAAAAAAGCAAACGAATCTGCATCTTCAATACTTCGAAGATTCACTAAGGAAATACAAACTTGGGGAGGTCTTAATAAAGTACGAGCTAAACGATACGCAGAAAGAGGTCTTTCAGCATACAAAACTAAGATGGCGACTCTTAAAAAGATCAAAAACAACGAGGCTCGACTTGCAGATATCAAACTAGGAAAGTTTTTCAATACACAAAAAAGTAAATAATATGGCCGTACTGTTAGACACACACAATCTTACAGTTACCTACACGACAAAAAAAGTACCGCCTATGGACGGTGCTTTTTTGTCACGTGCCAAAGACACAATCCTCAAGAAGAAGTATGAGCTCTCTGTTATATGTGTTGGACAAGATGCAATGAGGAAAATAAACCTTGAGTATCGAAATATTGACAAACCTACAGACATACTTAGCTTCCCTATTGACACAGACGTTAACAGTGGTGTTGGAGAAATATATCTCTGCTTCGACATGATAGAAAAAAAAGCAAAAGTATTTCATATTACTCAAAAAGAATATCTTGAATATGTACTTGTACACGGTATGATACATCTTCTTGGACATGATCACGGTGAACATATGGATACATTGGAAAAAAAATACACTCGTAGACTTCACATACTCTATCCTTACAGGTATACTAAGTAGTATATATGAAGAAACAAGAGGCACATCACGTCACAGTTCTAGATATCGGAACAAAATCACTACGTCTTGTTGTACTTGAAAACCAAAACGAGCATAAAGTAGTTGCTGTATCTACTGTTGATATTGATTATATAAAACGAGGTGTAGCAACGGACGTTGATGCATTGACTCAGAGTATTCGTCTTGCTATTTCTCAAATTCATAAGATCTATCTTGGAAATATTGATAAAGTTGTTATTTCTCTTTCTGGTATGAGTCTGGGTAGTATTTCAAGTAGAGCTGAAACCGAAAATAAACACAAACTCGGGCTTATTACAGAGCAACTCGTTCAAGAACTACATATAAAAGCTGAACAACGAATTCCTGATAATATTATTCAAAATAAAAAAATCGTACATACTATTCCACAAGAGTTTCGTATTGACGGGAGAAAGATTTCGACATTACACCCTCAACAACTGAAAGGACATATTGTAGATATTCGAGCACTATGTATCTACGTCCAGAAACAACATCTTGATACAATACTCTGTGCGTGTGAGGAGGCGGATCTTAAAGTTGAAGACGTGATAGTTTCTGAGTATGCATTTACAAAAAAACAAGTTAAGGAAGCAGATAGATTGGCCGGAGTTTGTGTTGTAAATATTGGCGCAGATACGACTACAGCTATTACATATGATGAAGGGATACCATTACTCCTTGATGTATTCCCTATTGGATCACAAGATATTACAAAAGATCTAGCCCTTGGATTAAAAGTTTCTTTGCAACAAGCAGAACATATCAAACTTAACCCAACAAAAGGTTTACAACACCTTGCAGGAGAACTTACTGAAGTTCTTATCAAGAAACAAAACGTCGCCATCAAACGAGATCAGAGAGAGAAAGCTCTCTATCTTAGTCTTGAAGAGAGATATCATGAGATTGTGTACGCACGTCTGATTGATATTTTTGAACTTATCCAACAACATGTACGAAAGATAAAAAAAGACAGATTACTTCCTGCAGGAATTATTATCCACGGTGCAGGTGGACGTATCAACGATGTAACTGTCATAGCTAAAGAAATACTTCATTTACCAGTTCAAGTTGTACCGGAGCTTGATATTTTTAAACAGGTGTGTAAACACAAGCAATCAGAACAAGCTATACAGCACGTAGATTGTCTTTCAGCATATACAACAGGCTTATATTATCTCACCCAACACGAAGAGGAGCACTTATACAGACCTCATGGCCTACATGATGAATATTCAACATTTGGCCGTATACTAGAATGGTTTAAACAGTTTTTACCTTAGACATATACCCTTGATATAAAAACTAGAACACACTGTGTGCAAGGCTTCAAACTATCATTTATGTAACTTTGTGGTACTATTCTTTGCATGGCTCACATAAAAACTGAAGTAGAATCATTTGCAAGAATTCAAGTTATCGGAGTAGGAGGTTCTGGTAAAAACGCCACAAACCACATGATTAACGCCAAAGTTAGAGGTGTTGATTTTCTCGCTATCAATACTGACTCGCAAGATCTACAAAATTCTCTCGCCCCGCGAAAAATTCACATTGGTAAAAACCTAACAAAAGGTCTAGGTGCTGGTATGAATCCTGAAGTTGGTAAAAATGCTGCAGAAGAAACTCGAGCGGAAGTACAAGAAGCTCTTAAAAATGCAGACATGGTTTTTGTTGCAGGAGGACTTGGTGGTGGAACTTGTACAGGAGCAGGACCTGTTGTTGCTAAGATTGCAAAAGAAATGGGTGCACTTACTATTGGTGTTGTGACAAAACCTTTCATGTTTGAAGGTCAAAGACGTATGCGACTTGCAGAAGAAGGACTTACAGAACTTTCAAAATCTGTAGACGCACTTATTGTTGTTCCTAACGACAAACTCCTTGGAGCTATTTCAAAAGACACTACTGCAAAAGAAGCTTTTGCAATGTCTGATGAGGTTCTTAAGCAGGCTGTAGAGGGTATTTCACAACTTATCACAACTCCGGGACAAGTTGGAAACATTGACTTTGCCGACATCCGCGCAGTTCTTGAAAATGCAGGATCTGCCCTTATGGGTATTGGTACTGCAAGTGGTGAAAACCGAGCAACAGAAGCTGCAAAAGCCGCTATCTCATCACCACTTATCGATGTTTCTATACATGGAGCAAAAGGAGTTCTCTTCTCTATTGCTGGTAATGACGATCTTACTATGTTTGAGATCACAGAAGCTGCTCGAGTCATCACAGAGTCTGTTGATCCAGATGCTAAGATTATCTTTGGTACTATTCGAGATGAAAAACTTAAGAAAAATGAGATTCAAGTTACAGTTATTGCAGCAAACTTCCCTGATAAACTTACAGCTGTTCGAAATATTTTCCGAGATAGAGACAGTATGGTACAAGACAGTGTTGCTCATCAAAACGACTCTGTTGCAGCACCATCAAAAACAGGAAAAATTTTTAACTCTCTAGGTGGTATGTTTAGTAAAGATGAATCAAATAATCAAGCATCTTCTGTTGAAGAAGTTGTTGACGATACAGTAAGTTCATCAAATGTTATGAAACCAGCTCCAGATAGTATTGAAGATGACTGGAATGCTGTTCCTGCATTTCTCCGACGATCAAAAGGAAGATAGTATACCGAACCGCTCTTTAGGATTTATTTATTAACGTAATAAAAAAATATTTATATATGGTTGATCTTGTTATATTAGGTGGAGGTCCTGCTGGTGTTTCGGCAGCTGTATACGCTGCTCGAAAAAAAATACAAAGTGTACTTGTAACCGATAGTTTTGGAGGTCAAAGTATTGTATCAGAAGATATTCAAAACTGGATAGGAACACCTCATATAAGCGGCGCTCAACTTGCCCAAAATCTAGAAGCTCATGCTCGAGAGTATGCAGGCACAGTGCTTGAGATTCGAGATAAAACTCGTGTGATAGACGTGCAACAAGGCACTGATTCTTTTCTGGTCCATATACAGAAAAAAGGTAGCGAAGTTGAATACATAGAAACAAAAACAGTTCTTGTTACAACAGGAAGTATTCGAAGAAAACTTCAAGCTATTGGAGCTGATACATTTGAACACAAAGGACTTACCTATTGTGCCTCATGTGATGGACCATTTTTTGCAGAGCAAGATGTTATCGTTGTTGGCGGAGGTAATGCAGGACTTGAAAGTGCATTACAACTTTCAGCGTACTGTAAAAAAGTATATATTTTTAATAGAACAGAAACATTCCGAGGTGATGAGATAACCCTTGAGAGTGTTAAGAAAAAAGCAAATATTGAACTCGTTATCAATGCAGCCATTGATGAGATACATGGAACACAGTTTGTAGAGAGTGTGACATATACCCAAGCTGGTGTACAAAAAAAGATGAACGTCGAAGGTATTTTTGTTGAAATAGGACAAGAACCGAATACAAGTTATGTTAAAAATATTGTTGACACGACACCATCTGGAAACATCAAAGTAGATCCTCGAACACAGAGAACATCAGTTCTTGGTATATGGGCAGCTGGAGACTGTACAGATGGACTCTATCATCAAAACAACATTGCATGTGGTGACGCAGTGAAAGCCTTGGAAGATATTTATGTGTGGTTGCAGAGGTAATATTCAGATAAAAAACTGAAAGATATTTACCCTACTTATTTCTCCATGCTACAATATGTACATGCTTACTCTTTTTATACTTTATCTTTTTCATCAAATAGCACTTGCTATCGGTCTTGCATCATCATTGATTGCGGATGTATTTATTATCATTGTAGAGAAAACAAAACATATTCGAGGTATTGAGAAAAAAGTGATTAACAGAGTCCTTTCATATAGTTTCATTTCATCACTTATTATTTTCCTTATTCAAATAGGATACGTGTTCTTCTTAATCATGACAGACAATGTCAATACATATAACAGTTTTATGTATGGATTTGGAGCACTTACTACTATTATTTCAGCCTGCCTACTCTTTACTGTAACAACACAAAAATATTATCAAATCAAGATTTTGTATAGGTATCAGGAGAAGCATGAACATTTGTCAAATACCTTTGTAGAACATCATAAAGAGCTTCGATATACTGCCCTTCTTTCAGTTATCCTATGGATAGCTCTATATATGTGTTATGTGATGATATAGACGCCTACACACCTAGATAAAAATAAGTACAATTAAGGATATTATGGCTGCAGGTAATCATACTACTAACTACAAACAGCAAAAGACAACCTCTGGTGACGCTTTCAATCTTAAGCTGCCTCCATATAGTATTGAAGCTGAGCAAGCTGTTCTGGGTTCTATTATGCTTCGTCCTGATGCATATGCGGAGATCAGTGATATTGTTGATATAGAGCATTTCTATAGCGACAAGCATAAAACTATTTATACAGGTATCTCTACTCTGCTTGGCAAAGGAGATCCTGTTGATTATCTTTCTCTAAAAAATACTCTTGATGAAATGGGCTCACTTGAACAAGTTGGTGGCGCACACTATCTTGCTGAGTTAGTACAAGTTGTTCCATCGGCAAGTAACATTGAGTATTACGCACGTATTCTTGAAAAGAAATACATGATGAGAAAACTTATTTATGCATCTGAAAAAGTTGCAAGTATAAGTTATGCAGAGTCTGGAGATCTTGAAGAGATTCTTGATCAGGCAGAGAAAGAGATATTTGGAGTAACACAAAAAAAGACTAGAAATACTATTACTGACATTAAACATGGATTAATCGAGGCATGGGAGCAGATCGATAAACTCCATAACAGTACTGGAGACCTACGAGGAGTTCCAACTGGTTTTACAGATCTTGATCAAAAACTTTCAGGTCTACAAAAATCAGATCTTATTATTCTTGCTGCTCGACCAGCTTGTGGAAAAACATCTCTAGCTCTTGATATTGCTAGAAACTCAGCAGTACACCATAACACACCGGTGCTTATATTTTCCCTAGAAATGAGTGCTCAACAACTCTTGTATCGTATGATTGCATCACACTCACGGGTAGATGCATGGAAACTTCGTACCGGTAAACTCAACCTCAATAACTCAGAGGAGTATGACAGACTGCAACACGGTATCAGTGAACTTTCTCGAGCTCCTATATATATCGACGATCAACCTGGTACAAACATTGTAAAGATGCGAAGTACTGCACGAAAAATAAAATCAGACAAAGGTCTTGGTCTCATTGTCGTAGACTATCTCCAACTTATGAGTCCAACTCAGAGTCGAAACTCAGACAACGTGGTTCAGCAAATGACAGAGATCTCTCGATCACTCAAACTACTCGCTCGTGAACTTGATGTCCCTGTTATTGCCCTATCACAGCTTTCTCGAGCAGTAGAACAAAGACAAGGTAAACCTCGTCTATCAGACCTTCGAGATTCTGGTTCTATTGAACAGGATGCAGATATTGTTATGTTTATCCATCGAGAAGATAAATACAAAGATCACAACGAACGCGATAATATTGCAGAACTTCTTATTGAGAAACACAGAAACGGACCGACAGGTAGCATCAGTCTTAAGTTTGATGATAAACATTCATGCTTTGTTACTCTTGATAAAAAACACGGTGAGTTTGGTGACTTTGCAGATCATATGTAAACACACACATGGACCAACTTATAGAATTATTTAAAAAATTTCCAGGCATAGGACCACGTCAAGCAAAACGGTTTGTCTCTTTTATTATGCACAGCAGTGATGTATACAGAAGAGAGTTGATGGCGGCAATTCTTCAAGTTCACAACCATGTGACAACATGTTCTCTATGCAACAGAAGATATATAGACACATATTCAAAACCAGATACCCTTTCTACTTGTTCTATTTGTCGTAAGCAACGAGATCCTAAAACACTACTTATAGTTGCCCACGACTCAGATGTGGATGTATTTGAAAAAACCATGATGCACCAAGGTAACTACTATGTACTTGGACGATACATACCACTCTTTGCAGAACATATAGAAGAATATGTACATGTACTTGAAATGTATACACGCATTGATTCCCTTCTTACGAAAGGTTTAACCGAGATCATACTTGCAACAAACGCCACCTCAGATGGAGACTATACTGCCCGTATTCTCCGTGAATATGTTCAAAAAAAGTATCCAAACGTTACTGTAAGTACTCTAGGACGTGGACTTTCTACAGGTGGAGAGCTTGAGTATGCTGATAGCGATACACTAAGAGAGGCAATGAAGTTTCGTCGATAGTCACCGTACTCTAAAGCAAGAGGTTTGATGAACGAAAAAAATAAAAACACCAGCATTAGTGATGGACTGCTGGTGTTTTTATTTTTGAGTTTCTTTATTTGATTGAATCAATCTTAACTTCAAAGAAAGGTTGTCGGTGACCGTTTTTAACAAAATATTTACTCTTTTGTTTAAACTTTCCAACAATAACTTTTGCAGATCGGTCGATATCTGTGATAGTAGCAGAAACACTTTTACCTTTGATAGATGGGGTTCCAAGAGTGATAGCTGAACCATCATCTGTTAGAAGTACCATATCAAATGTTACTTTGTCTCCTACTTTAAAATCACCAAGAATCTTCTCAACTTTAAGAGTTTGACCTTCTTGAACTCGGTATTGTTTACCTCCTGTCTTAATAACAGCCTGTGTTCCCTTTGCAGGTGTAGCTTTCTTAGCTTTTGGTTTTGGTAGTGGTGTTTGTGCCATGATTTGCCTATTGTACCGCATGTTAGGGTTTTTTGCAACATCACCAAACAGTCTTAAAGCTAGAACATGTCGCTAAGCAACAAAACAAAAACACCACCCTTTTACAGGCGGTGTTATTGTTATTACTTGATAGCAAGATCAAGAAACTTTCCCCAACAAGGTTTAGAAGCTGACCATGGTTGTAATCCTTGTTCTTCATACAGAACTCGAGCATATTCCATGTTTCCTTCGATTGAGTATATATCCATACCCAAATCTTGAGAACGTTTTAGGTGGTATTTTTCATTAATCTGGAATATACCAACGTCTTTATTGTTGACAATACCTCGATGAACTACACCAACTGAATCAAACTGCATATATGTTGATTCACAATATGCTACTTTTTCCATAATAGGCGCATCCTTAAAATAAGATTTTACAGATGAACCAACTGTGGCGTTTAGTTGTTTTTGAACTTCTTTTTTTGTTAATGGTCTAGTACTTGAAGCTACTTCAGTTATTGATACAGAGCTTGAGGCTACTGTTGCGTCATTTTGTAACGATGTATCTGGCATAGTCATAACTGCACCTGATAACAATGTTGCAAACGCAAGGGTTGAGAATTGTAAAATAAGCTTAATATTAACTTGTTAATCTTTATATATCTTTTACCAATGTCTGTATGGCCAACTGAGTGGAGTTATGTAAGAAAGATAACTCATCGCGAAAGCCCTCTGAAAAAATATATACGTTGCACAAATAAAATAGCCACTCTTACAGTGACCTAAGTATCTTAGCATATTCCACCCCAAAATGCAAGTAGTGGGAGGGTTTTTGCCATTTTGGCTATATTTTTTCCCACCATTTTACCCTTATAAAATAATGGTAAAATATGACATATGACAAATCTAGGTGAAATAGTGGGATGTTTGTTTATATACTGATTATAAGTCATATTTCCCCGTATAGCCCCTACTCTTATTACCCTACCTTTACCCTACCCTATTGATTGTTGTATTTGACATAAAAAAGCCTGAAATGCTAATATTACCGTAAGTCGACCCTTATTGATGGTTCGGTCGACCCAAGAGTATAAACACGTGTGCAACTGCATGCGGTAGAGAGGAGGTGGCGGACACGCCGGTCTATCCACTTGCCTTGTGAAGCAAGGTCTGGACAACAATCCAGATTTATTCCATGAGGCAAGTGGAGATCCTCTTCATTTATTCCAACACAACAAAAAGCACCCCGAAGCCCTCAGTAGAGCTTTGGTTTTTTTATTTATATTATAGAGAATCATATCCCTTCCATACCTTCCTATACCACACCGTCTCCGAGCATGCTCATATGGTTGACAAACAAACTCACAATGATAAAGTTAAAGAGTGCACAATGGTTTGTTTATCGCGCTCGTCTAGGCTGGCGTCGATAAATGTGTTTGCCGAGACCGGATCGAAAGGTCCTTGGCTTCACGGCAAAACGGTAGCCAGGTAGGCTTACAACCTCATCCACTACCAAACCGCACTTCCTCTTCCGCCCCGAAACACACTCTTAGGAGACGTAGTTAGTCGGGGGGAAGAGGTCTTTTTTATACAACATAAACCCAGACCATAACCCCTATACTAACCTGTATCAACAATATAGTTGTCAGAAGTATTATAAAGACCCTAGCTTGACGTATATTGAACGATACTTCCCGACTGTCGCTGTTGATTTTTTTTATTATATGGTATATACTCATGTTCATATCTATACCACGGTAGTGTTAAAGATTTTTCAAAGAAAACATAAATTACATATATTAATATAAACACATGGCAACCAAAAAAGCGGCAGGATCGTCAAAAAACCTTAAAGATTCACAACCAAAATATCTTGGTGTGAAGATGTATGCAGGTGAGAAAGCAGAAGCAGGAGCTATCATCGTTCGACAACGAGGTACTAAAATCATGGCTGGGAAAAATGTAGGAGTTGGTAAAGATCATACTCTATACGCCCTTAAAGCTGGAACAGTATCTTTCGGCACAAAAAGAAAAATCAAAATAGACAACACAGTTACAGTTAAGAAAGTCGTTCACATTAAGTAAGACTATCAAAAATAAAAAACCTATGCTCTCAAACTGGCATAGGTTTTTTATTTTTCGAGTATCACATAGCCTTGCAAAAATAGCTTTTTTTTGTTATAGTCCAGTGGTATTCATTAATAAAACACATATACGGTTTGTAACCCTTGCGTTCCCTTTTCAGACATTTCCAAGAACACAAAACTACCGTACATGACAAAATACACACATATGCCAGACGAAACAAATACAGTTATGTTTGCACAATTTGCAAACATAGCTAACCCTCCAAAAATTGGAGATGATATTGAAGGAAAAGTTATTACATTACACAAAAGTAGACTTTTTGTAGACCTCTCACCTTTCGGTACAGGAGTTATCTATGGAAAAGAGTTCATGATTGCTCGAGATATTATTCGAAAGGTTCAACCTGGAGATCTTATTACAGCAAAAGTTTGTGGTTTCGATACGGAAGATGGATATATTGAACTATCACTTAAAGAAGCTAAACAAGCACTTATCTGGAAAGAAGCTGAACAAGCTGTTCTAGATAAAACACCTCTCGAAGTGACTGTACAAGATGCTAACAAAGGTGGACTTATGATTGTATGGCAAGGTATTCACGGATTTCTTCCTGCATCACAACTAAAACCTGAACACTATCCTAAAGTAGAAGATGGTAACAAAGACAGAATTCAAGATGAGCTCAAAAAGCTTATTGGACAAAAGATGTCATTAAGTATTATTACTGCCGATGCAAAAGAAGGTAAACTTATCTTCTCAGAGCGAGGTATGGATGCAGGATCACATATGGGTGGTGCAAATAAAAACAGTGCCGCAAAAAGTGCAGAGATGAGTGCTAAATATTCTGTAGGAGATGATGTTGACGGAGTAGTTACAGGAACAGTAGACTTTGGTGTATTTATCAAAGTAAACGATGAACTTGAAGGACTTGCACACATCTCAGAGCTTGATTGGGGTCTTGTTGAAGATCCTCGAATCCTCTTTAAGGTTGGTGATCAAGTAAAAGCACGGATCATTGACGTAAAAGATGGTAAAGTATCTATGTCACTTAAAGCTCGAAAAGATAACCCTTGGAAGCTTGCATCAACAAAATACAAGAAAGATGATGAAGTTAAAGGTGTTATTATCAAGTTTAACCGACACGGAGCACTTGCATCAATAGAAGAAGGAGTTTCAGGACTTGTTCACATCTCAGAGTTTGGAAGTGAAGCAAAAATGAAAGAAAAAATTGATATCGGAAAAAGTTATACATTTAAAATCAACATGTTTGAGCCTCGTGAACAACGAATGACTCTACACTTGGTTGAGAATAAATAACAATCTTAAAACAAAAAACCTTACAGCTTAGGCGAAGTAAGGTTTTTTTGTTTTTGAGTATTAGTTGTTATTTATATATGTATGTGATATTTATACTGTATTCCTTAGGATAGTCCTTTGGATGCAACAAAGCATGTTGATCGACCAGATGGTCAAACCTGATCAAGACAAATGGTGGAAATTTTATGATAATCAAGGAGAGCTTCAGATTAACTCAGCTCACTAACCCCCTCCTCCTCTCTTCTTTTTTCTTCAACCCTCAGCGCATACCCGTGCGCTTCGAGGGTTTTATATTTACCCTACTTCATAAACTCCTTCACCTTCTCTATCGCCTTCTTTGTTACCTCTTCCATCTGTTTCCATTCTTCTTTTGAAAACTTACCCACCACAAAATCAGACACATCATCTTTATGAGGCTTTTGCACAACACCATCACAATCTACTGGTAAGATCCCTATTTTAAGCTGCCAATATTTTTTTGACTTAAGATGCGCTTCAATATCTTTGATTCCATTATGTCCCCCACTCCCACTGTCATACACAAACTTCACATCACCTATTTTCATATCCATATCATCTCGAACAATTAACAAATCTTTATATTCTGTATTCTCATTCTTATCTTGCATATGTTTAAACAAACTATCCATAACTTTACCTGATTCATTCACATACAATTCCGGTATAACAAACAAACTTTGCCCTATTTTTACAGTATTTGACAAAATATACTTATCATATGATAATTTTTCACCGTACTCAGCGACCATAGTTGAAATCACGTGTTGACCTATATTATGACGGGTTTTTTCGTATTCAGAGCCCTTATTTCCTAATCCTATTATGATTTGCATATATATGCTATAATAGCCGTATTATGGATAAAATGCTAGATACAGAAGAGGTTGTTGTAAAAACTAAAAAAGACATGTCTTGGAAGAGTTTTTTTATCTACCTTGCTCTCATTATAGTATTTAGAGTCTATGTTATTGAGCCTCATACCGTAAGTGGAACATCTATGGATAATACATTTCATACAAATGACTATGTTCTCGTAGATAAGATTTCATATAATTTTATAGATCCTAAGCGAGGTGATGTTATTGTCTTTAATCCACCTATCCAAGACAGAACTGCTGATAGATTTATAAAACGTATTATAGGAATTCCTGGTGATACTGTAGTTGTAAATGGTTCAGAAACTTTTGTAAATGGAGTAAAACAAGTTGAAAATTTTGTCACATACCAAAGTCCTCGAACTGCAAGTACTACACTCAAGGCTGATGAATATTTTGTTATGGGAGACAACAGAGCGGTAAGTTACGATTCTCGATCTTGGGGCATTTTAAAAAAAGAGCACATTCAGGGACGGGTTGTTCTACGACTTTACCCTTTTAATCAAATAGGCTTCTTACCTGGATCAATAGAGACAGGAACAACAACACAACAATAAAAACTATATGAAAAAAGTTATTCAGATACAGAAAAAAACAGTTACTCATATTCACATTTCTCAGAAAAACGGAGAAGATAAGCAGAAGAAACAAAAAAATATATGCGCTGGCATATTAGCTGAACATATGCACGTATTTAAAACACTGCAACATTTTGGCTTTATAGGAACAGAGAAAGGTCAGACAACTGATCTCGAAAAGAAAATCATAGCAAAATATTCTAAAGATACACACTTATGCGATACGCTACAGATACAGAAAAAAGTTCTCGATAAAACATTTGAACTACACACTCTTCCTGCACACATAGGATACAGTGTAGATAAAGATACCTATATGTGTCACCTTGTTGGCACAAAGAAAAATATATACGATGCTCTAGCTATTGAAGCTGGATATAGTGTCGCACATGAAATACTTGGTCCTAAAGCAGAGATACTTGTGGAAATATCTTTTATAGGAGACAAAGAATCTATTCAAAAATTTACCAAAGAGCTGCAACATTTTTTCAAAAAAAATATAGCAGCACTACCTAAGCATATTGCTGCGCTTGTTAAAAAAGACATCTATGAAGCATATAGACTTCTAGACGGAGTTCATATAAAACCAAAAACAAAAAAGACTGACAAGGAAGGAGTTGAAACAGATGATGTGACAATACCAAACCCTATTGATCATCTTTCTGCTGCATCTCGAGCAGAGTTTAAAGAGATCCTTGAATACATAGAGGCGCTTGATATGAATTTTCGTATTCAACCATTTTTGTTTACATCACCAGATGTGACAAGTGGACTTGTGTTTAACATACAAGCTGACTACCTCCACATACACGGTAGTAGACATGATATCATGGCTAAAAAGATTCTTAACAAAAAAGAGGTGCCTATTATTAGTTTTACAATAGCAGGACTCAAGAAAGCGGCTCAACCTAAAAAAGCAATTAAGATCATAGAAGATGTAGATATTAAATTCTTCTACGCACAACTTGGATCTGAGGCACGATTTAAAACATTGAAGATTATGGACATGATGCGTTCAGCTCACATACCAATGCATCAAGCAATCTCTAAAGAGAAAATATCTGCTCAACTACAACATGCAGAACGATTGAATGTTCCCTATCTATTGCTTGTTGGACACAAAGAAGCACTGCAAAACTCAGTCATGGTTCGAAATATGAAAAACCTTTCTCAGGAATCTGTTGAACTTACAAACCTTATTGATTATCTTAAAAAATTACTATAATTCATGCCCTCTATATTAGGAGTCTTAGCACTCAACAACAAAGGTAAAGGATACGTTAGACCCTTGCAAACGTCAGCAAATGGTCAATCAACACCATCTGCAAAGAAAGAAGATTCTATTGGTATACCTCCACAATACATCTTAGATGCACTTCCTGGAGACACCGTTCTGGTTGATACATTTCCAAAACCAAATAAATGGGGCGAGATAGAGGGAAAGATAACTGAAATACAGAAACGAGGTAGTGGAAGTATGGTTGGTATTGTTACAGATATCACAGATAAAGGTATACATGCAAAACCTGATAACCAAAAACTCAGTTGTATATTTACACTACTTAATGATCCATCACTACCTGTTAAAGTTGGAGAAAAAGTTTTTATAGTTATTGACTGGACAAAAAAACCTAAGATTACAATCACACGAACTCCGACACCTGAAGGATATACGAACACGGAAGTAACACGAGAATTTTATGGTCGTGTTACTGAAATATTTGGTATGCAAGGAGAACATCAAGCAGAAATGAGATCTATTATAGCGGCTGCCGGTTTTGCCATGGAGCACTCACCTGCTGTTGAGGAAGATGCTAAGAGATCAGTTAAAGAACATGGAACAGTTACAGAAGAAGAGATTCATGCTCGTAGAGACATGAGACATGTGTGGACATGCACTATTGATCCAGTTGATGCTAAAGATTTTGATGATGCCCTTTCTTTCCAAACACTACCAAATGGTAATGTTGAAATAGGTATACATATTGCCGATGTGTCTCACTTTGTACGACCTGGCACTATACTTGATACAGAAGCACGAAAACGAGCCTTCTCTGTATATCTTGTAGATCGAACAGTACCTATGCTACCTGAGGTGCTTTCAAACGGAATGTGTAGTCTAAACCCTAACGAGGACAGATTTGCCTTTTCAAGTATTTTTGAATTTGATGCAAATAAACAGATTGTATCAAAATGGTTTGGAAAAACTCTCATACACTCAGATAAAAGATTTTCATATGAAGAAGCTCAGGATGTTTTAGACACTGGCAATACAGCAGAATTTCCAGCATTATTTAGTCTACGTGAATATGCATTACAACTACAGGCAGAGCGAAAACGAGCTGGAGCTATAGATTTTGAGAGTGATGAGATTAAGTTTATTCTTGACGACAAAGGTTTTCCTATTCAGGTATATAAAAAAGACAGAGTCTTTACAAATCATCTTGTTGAAGAGTTTATGCTTTTGGCCAATCGAGAAGTTGCTGAGTATATGTTTAAGAACAATGTACACGGGACAAAAAAACTTCTTGGTGTGTATCGTGTTCACGATGCCCCAGACCCTGAAAAGATCACAGATCTTGAGATTTTTGTAAATGCACTCGGACTTGATTTTCATCCAGGAAAAAAGGTTCACGCTAAAGATATACAGAAACTTCTTGAAAAAGCCATAGGTCATCCAGCTGAAACAACTATTAAAACAGCAACTCTTCGGTCTATGGCCAAGGCTGCTTATAAGACAGTCAATATTGGACACTTTGGTTTAGCTTTTGAATATTATACTCATTTCACATCCCCTATTCGAAGATATCCAGATCTCTGTGTGCACCGCATCATGCAATACATACTCACAAAACAACCAATTCCTCAACCTATACTAGACTCTCTTGAAGATATTTGTACTGTTTCTTCTGATCAAGAGGTCAAGGCGGCAGAAGCAGAGCGAGCAAGTATACGATACAAACAAGTTGAATACCTTAGTGCACGTATCGGACAGGAGTTTGATGTTGTTGTTTCAGGTATTGCTGACTTTGGAATTTTCCTACAAGAGAAAGAATCACTTGCTGAAGGACTTATACGACTTAAAGATCTTGGAAATGATTTCTTCGAAGTCGATAGAAAAACATATAAAGTTATAGGACAAAATACAAAAAAAGTTATTACTCTTGGTGATGTAGTTCATGTTCGACTTCGAGGAGTAGACCTTGAGACAAAGAGTGTAGACTTCGAGGTTCTGAAGATTTAAGGGAAAATATAATTAAAAATCCTTGCCGTCCATCACGAATGCAAGGATTTTTAATTATATTTTTTAAGTATATTTGACAGTATTTACATACCATGGTATACTACAAACCATTATGAAAACACAGGATATTGCAACATTACCCTTTAAAACAGCCAGAGAGATTCTTGAAGAATCTCAAGACAATTCTTCATTCCCTGCTTCTGGCGTTATGAAGATCAAACACTCATTACCTAAAGAAGGTTTTGTATACTGCCAATCAACAACACTGTATATTCTCGGAATTGAAGGTACTGCAACAGTACAGATGAAAGATAAAAATTCAGATACACCTGAATCAACATCTGTACACACTCAAACAGTTATAACCATACCAGCAGGAAAACTATTTAGACTAGAGGGAGACATTGTTATCATCCTTATGTCTGAAACTAAAGAAAGTTTTACACTCATGAAGGCATAAGCACTAGTGTTCGAATCCGTAAAAACAAAAAATGCAACATTCGTGATGGACGGTTGCATTTTTTGTTTTAAGGATTTTTATTTAGCATTGACACTCGCCTCTTCAAATCCAATAGACAGAAGTTGTGAATATCCAGTATTACCCATAGTTACTCCATATAAGACTCCAGCTCTCGACATAGTCTCTCTGTTATGCGTCACAAGAATCAGTTCCGAATGCTTACTCAAGAGCTCAATCATATCTCCATATCGTCGTGAGTTTGCTTCATCAAGAGCAGCATCTGTTTCATCAAGTATGATAAATGGTGGTGGATTTACCTGACTCATTGCAAACAAAAGTGCAATAGATGTGAGCGCTCGTTCTCCTCCTGAGAGCATTGAGAGACCCTTAAGTTTTTTATGTGGCAATGATACAAAAACATCAATACCTATCTCAACCTCACCATCCTCACTTGTCTCTTCTTCCATATCTTCATCATCCTCTATATCAGTAAGCTTACGCTTCCGTTTTTTCTCTTGTGTGACCACCAATCGAGCCTCACCGCCACCAAACATTTGCTTAAAAAATACTGAAAATTGACTATTAATCTTATCTATACCTGTTGTAAACATATCAGCAACAGTTTTAGTAATGTCTGTAATCAATGTCTCAAGATTTGTCAATGAAGCTGTCAAATCCTCTAGTTCTTTTGCAAGGAATAGATCTCGCTCCTCAGTCTCTGTAAATTCTCTATGAACACTTTCATCTCCAGCACCACCTAACTCTTCAAGACGAATCTTATATTTTTCTAGTGTGTGCAATCTATTTTTTTGAATATCTTTATCAATCACCCCCTCACTATTGACTTCGACATTGACAGTATCAAAACGTAATGCATGCACACCAACAAGAACTCCGGCTTCCATCATTTCTTGTTCATATCCGGATTTTCGTGCCTTATACATCTCTTCTCGAACATCTATTTTATCAAGCTCGGCTCGTACTTCATGTTGTCGTGATATCACCTTAAGAAGTTCTTTTTCTGACTCAACATTTTTATGTTTCTCGTCTTCAATTTGTTTTTTAACAGTCTCGTATTTTTCCAAAAGAACAAGTTCGGCATCCTTTGCCTCTTTACTTAACGCTTCTGCATTAACAATAGACTCTCGAATCTTTACCAGTTCCGCTTCTTCTTCAGATGTATCATAGATATCTTCAACAAGGGGTTGAGAAGTTGCATCGGCAATACTTTGTGTATACGTCTCACATTGTTGTATAAGATCTAGAGATGCCTGACGAATCTCTTCTGAAGTTCCATATACTCCATGGGTAATATCGTGTAATGTTGTCTTGATTCGTTGAATAAGTTCAAGAATACCTTTTCGAGATACAGGCACATCAGCCTCATGATGTGTTACTTGTAGAGCAGCCTCTTTCTTTTCTTTTTTCTTTTCTATACTTCGTTTAATATAGGCAACTTCTCCTTCATATCTTCCTATCTCGCGAGAATAGTTATCTTTTGTCTGTCTAATATGTTTAAGTTCCTGCTCTCGCGCAAACAACTCATCTGTTAAACTTGATGTTGTATCCGTTGCCGCAAGGGTCTGTTTTATAGAAATAAGTTTTTGTTCAAGCTCGCTAAACTCTTTTTTTGGTTCAACACGAAGCTGTTCAATCTGAGCAATCTCACCATCAAGAATCACCTTTTCATATGCGAAATATTCTTTATACAGATCAGTTAATTGTTGGCGTACTTCTTTGGCTTTTTCAAGTTTTTCAACCTGTTTCTTTAAAAATCGAAGATGTGGTGCAAGTTCCCGTCGAAGAGACTCAACCTCTTTCATGTGCTCTTTTGTTTTAAGCAAACGCTTTTCACTCTCTTCTTTTTTATACTGATAGATTTTTAAACCTAATGCATCTTCAATCATCTCCTTTCTTTCTTTGTTTGATGAAGAAAGAAGTCTATCTGCCTCACCTTGAGAGATAATATGATGCCCAGAACCTCCTATATTTGCCTCAGAGAGCAGTTCTTGTATATCTTTAAGTCGACACGCAGAACCATTGATCAAATACTCATTTGACCCGTCTCGGTTCACTGCGCGTTCTATAACTACCTCGTCAAAACTATAGCTATCAAACAATCGCTTATATTCACCTTCAACATCCAACAATGCATTATCAAAAACAACTCGTACAGACGCACGGTTCGCTCGAGTCAAATCTTTACCACCATTAAAAATCATATCTTCGCCCTTCTTTCCTCGCATACTTTTAAGAGACTGTTCACCAAGCACAAAACGAAAAGCTTCTACCACGTTTGATTTTCCTGAACCGTTTGGACCTACAACTCCAGTGATAGCTGTGTTAAACACAAGATCAGCTTTTTTAGCAAATGATTTGAATCCATGTATGTGGAGGGATTTAAGTCTCATGATGTGTCTATTGTATCATTAAATTACTATTAATTTTTAAATATATTCTATCTATACTCCTTTCAGTTCAATTACAAACAAACTTCCTTTTCCTGTTCCAGCAGACTCAGCCCAAATCTTTCCTTCATGAGCCTCAATGAATGATTTGGCAATAAACAACCCAAGACCAGTACCAAGTATGTTTGCCTCACTTGCATCAGGAGCACGTGAGAATTTTACGAAAAGTTTTGGCATAACTTCAGGAGCAATACCGACCCCAGTATCTTGTATTTCAATACGAACAGTATGCTCATCTTTCTTACAAGTTGTGACAGTAATACTTCCTTTTGGAGTATATTTTATAGAGTTGTCTATAATATTCATAATCACTTGCTTCAACTTCGCCTTGTCTGCACGAACACTATACGATACATCAGACACATCGACTCTATCTGGCACATGATTGATAAACTCTAGATTCTTTTTAGCGAGTGAAGGACTTAACTCAGCCATACACTCACGCAACAAATCACGAACATCGATATCAATAAAATCAAAGTGCATTTTACCTTGTTCGATACGTGATACATCAAGATAATCATTAACAACTGATGACAGTGTTGTACATGATGTATCCATGATATCGAGAGCTTCTTTAGCTTCTTTTGTTTGCTTACCCAGATCTTCATCACGAAGCAGTGATATATATCCACGAATAGATGTTAATGGCGCTCGAATCTGATGAGATGCAAGGGATACGAATTCTGTTTTTTCTGCTGAGATACGGTCCAGTTCGATGTTTTTTTTGATGAGGGTGTCGTTAATAGTAGCTAGTTCGTTTTTAATTTTTATTTCTACTTTTAGGTTTTTAATAAACAACCAACTAAAGAAAGAAACAAGAATGAACATTACTGTCTTATATAGTATCTGCTTAACATCAGGAGCCAGTATAATCTCTATAAACGACAAAAGCATCAAAGCTAATGTAAATATCTGCGCAGAAACCACTTTTGGACTTAATACCTTATATCGAATCACACCATACACCATAACTATGATATATAGGATTACGATATAGTTTCCAAAAGGATAGATGTTGAAAAATTGCGGGAAAAAATTACTTCCACCAGCTGTAAACCCTATAATACATACAATAAGAGTATTTTTAAGCTGTGATGAATATGTACTTCCCTTTTCTATTTTCTTCAACGTGTGCAAAATATGGAAAATACTGATAATAACCGTAATAGCAAAGAAGATTGGGAATATCACATACCATGCTCCTGGATTTATCCAATAGAAATCAAATTTTCTAACAACACCTACTTTAAAATAATCAGAGAAACTAAATATACATAACAAAAAACTAATCACATAGAGAATATGTTTTGTATATGTCTGCTTGTACCGTAAAAGCGCAGACACAAATGCAAAATATGTAGCAGGAATCCACACCGCAATAGCATCAAGTGCATATTGCCATATCAATGCATGATCAGCATCTTTTGCATCTGTCAAAAGATACAGTGCCAAACTCCACCCCGCAAAAGGTATAGAAAAATAAAACCAGTATCTATTAACCCTATTTTCTCTATCTGATTGGTACGCTACGATACTAAAAATAATAGTCGTGAGACTAAGTATAAGACTTGAAAGACTGAAGGCTGACATGTCTACAATTGTATCATATTATCTTTCTAATATGGATAGTTTTTTCCAGACAATCTGGCTATTTCTTTCATAACAACATTTGTTACATCTTGTAAAATATCTTTATTCAAATAGTCCCCTTCAGCATACGTAAAAACCAGAGGTTCTCCTATGACAATCTCAACATTTTTCTTAAATGAAAGTTTTTTACTTTCTTTGTTGTGAATATCGTGAGCCCCTTTTATACCTACTGGTATAACAGGAACATTATGTTCTAACGCATAACGAGCAACACCAGTATACGCCTTAAGCATCTCTGTTGCCGACGGAGAACGAGTTCCTTCAGGAAATATACCTACAAGATTATTTTTTTGTAAATGTTGTTTTACTGACATATGTACATCAGACTTATCATGAGAATTTCTCTCTACTTTAATCTGACCCGTAATAATCATAAGTATTCTCCATACTTTATGTTTGAAAAATTTTTCAGCGGAAAGAAAATGTATATTCTTATTTGTTGCTGAAACAAGACATAAAAAATCAAAAAAACTTTGATGATTTGCCGCGACGATTGCAGCTTTTTTATGTTTTTTAATATGTTCTACTCCTACGGTTGATTTAATCCATATAAATCTAATGAATGGTGTTAGAAAAAATCGAGTTATCTTGTATGTGTACCGAGTAAGCGTGCTGTGGGATTTCATGTATTTTGAAGATTATATTTTCTCTTTGATTCCAAGTATTGTCTGGATGGCTTGTTGACTGAGCATGGGATTATTGTAGCATGAAATATATATAAATTGAATAAACTCCACATACCCCACAACTACACAATTTCTATATAACTTTTACGTCCATATGAGACACAAGATAATCAATAAAGAAAATCCTCCTTACTAGCTTTTACACTAGGGGAGGTTAGATTCGAAGCTTTTAGACCTCAGAAAATACTGACGTTTTATTTTTTGCATGCATTATTGCATTAAATTCCAAAGCGATGTCTTTCATGTCTGGCGAGTGAAGGTGATGTAGTCCAAGAGCAAGCACTGCTTTACCGTTATGTTTTACAACAACAGGTAGTTCACCCAAGTCGACACGAATCTTTTTCTTCAGCATCATCACTTTGTCGCAGATTGCTTGATCACCACTTTCGAACAGAAACACATGCGCTCTATTTTGGTCTTGAGCTCCAGATTCATGAAGCGTATTGACTATGATTCTCCATTTCCAGTGGTATGCTTTTTCAAGATCAACTTGATACAGCACATCAGCCAATGACATGAAGTTATCTAGCCCAAATTCATCACTAAGCTTCAATCCTAATTCAAGTAGTAAGTCTCTAACATAGAATCTGTAAGGAAGAGCGGTAGGTCTTACAATCAAGAAACACTTAGATTGTTGATAATCGAAAGGAAGACTCTTGATATTGATATGTTCAGCAAGGACAATGCTTCTACACTCATCGATTGACCTTACCGAATCAACAACAACTGGTGGAACTTTGAAGTCAATCAAATGCCCTCTACTGTTCTTGTATCCAATGAACAGCATCTCGTGATACTGCTCAGGAACAGGGTGAGTAAAATCTTTCATAAGTTAAGGTTCTTTGTATTTAAAGTACCACGCTTATATTAATTAATCAAGTTTACTACTCTTCTGTTTGAATTTCAAACTTTTCATACACTTTTAGCATTCGATTTAAAACTTCTTCTTTTGTATCTCCCTCAATCTGCAGCCATCCAGAACAATTTGTATATTGTCTCTTTGATTCAACCTTATCCCCTACTTTATAATAAACATCACCATCAATGACTCCCTCAAAATCTTTCAGTACAGAAAACGGAGTTATCATAGTTACCTCACCTGCAACCAGAGGAAGAAACATATCTCCTACACATTTTTCACCTTTAAGACTTAATGGTTGGATTTTTCTTTCAACAACTATCTCTGTTAATAAGTTATATACATCAATATTAAAAGCCTTACTATGATTCAGCAACATATGCTCACCTGGAGTTCTCCATGCAAATTCACAAATCGTCGGTTGACCATCTGGATCAACAAAAGCCTCTAAGTGTATATATCCGTTCTTCAACTCAAGTTCATCTACGATATCTTGAATTACTTTATTTCCATCAAATTTAATTTCTGTAGGAGATTCACTTACAGTTATCTGAGCAAATTTCTCTTTCTTTTCTGCAAAGCTTAAGTTTGTATATGGTAACCATGTATAGAAAGTTCCAACCACTTTTCCATCCTGAATCAGTGAATCTATGCACCATATTAAATACGGATTAAATGTTTCAGCAATAAAACGTCCTGAAGAATAATCTAAATGTAATTCTTTCAGTTGATTAATATCCTCTATTTTATATACCTCTTTTGATGAAAGTCCCTTTCTCCATTTTACAATTACTGGAAATCCCCCATACTTCTCCGAGAACGATATCACATCCTCCAGAGAAGATAGTTCATTGTACTGCATGGTCTTATACCCAATTTTTTGAAGCATATCCTTCATTACCGCTTTGTCTCTAACACAACGTGCTTGGTATTCATTTAAAGAACCAGGTATCTTAAGTTCTGATGCAAATCTTTGGATGAATTCTTGATTATATTCAGAGTCATTGTAAAAATAATTAATTGATATATCATGTTCAATGCAAAAAGTTTCGAACCTCAATACTTCTTCATGTAATGGCTGTTCTTTATCCAGCATAAAACACGGCAAATGAGATGTTTTGTGTAAATGTCCATCAGTAAAAAACATATTCTGCTTAAATCGAAGCAGAACTACATTAATAGTTTCATTTGAAGTGACTTTATTTGTGAGTGTGTTTTCAACCTCTTCCACAAAAAGAAGTGTTGGTTTTATCATATCTTATTTAAATTGAGGAAATAGCTCTACCAATTTTTCTGAAGTCTCTGCGAGTTGATTATCGAAAAGTAAGAATTTATCCAGTTCTACAAATGGAACCCATTTGTATGCTCTTACTTCATCTTCTTGAAGTTTAATTTCATTATCATCACCTATGAACTTAAATCCAAAAAAATGTCGTTCTGATCCGATGATTTCAACTCCGTTTTTAACTTTAGGTGTTTTAAAAGTAAATTGGAGAGGAGTCTCACCTTTTCCGATTAATTCAAGAGATTTTGCATCAATACCAAGCTCTTCCTTTACTTCTCGGTAAGCTGCTTCTTCAAGACTTTCACCTTCCTCTACACCACCCCCTGGAATAGCATAAAATTGTTCCTCAAACGAGTTTAGGTTCACAATAAGGAATTTACCCTTTGGATTTATAATGAGTGCTGAAACGCCTTTTCTATACATAAAATGTAGTAAATATATTAATTATTGTTATTAGTTTCTATCATAGCATAAAACTGGAGAAGCGCCTCTTTTCTAACCTCTTCTGGTATATGGCGAAAAAATAAGTCAGGATCAATTAGTTCAATCTCAGAAATCTCATACGTATCCTGAAACCTTAGAAAATCAACCCTACAAATACCTGGCAGTCTATTAAATTTTTGAATAAAATATTCTTCTATCCTCTTGAGTTTATCATGTATGACATCAGGAATATTATTCATATGTATAAAATCCGGATTTCTTTTATTAACAAAAACTCCTGGAAACCTTTTTATTCCATACAAAGCTTTACCATTAATTATAATGACAGATATTTCTCCTTCGGTAATAGAATCTCTGAATGGTTGAGTTATAAAATCAAGATGCTTATACTCTAAGAGTGAAGCAATAATATCTGTATTATCTTTTTCAACATCATATAAATATGTTAAATAACCACTCGCAGATATATTAGGCTTAATAACTAATGGGTTTTCATCTAAATCTTTACCCAATTCAGAAACTAAATTCGAAGCAACATCTGTATCTTTGATTAATAATAATTTAGTTGGAACTACTCCAAGAGTTTTAATATCATTAAGATACTGATATTTATCTATATTCCATAAAATAAATTGGAGATTATTTATTAACCTAACATTTTTAGACGTAAGAGCAGATACTTGGGAAAGAAATTCTTCGGGATTTAAATGGTATCCCCAAATGCTTTTTAGTATCACTGTATCACCTGTCTGTGCAATATTCAAAATATTTTTTAGAGTAAGAATTTCAGATTCACACACCTTAGATATAAACATATCACGTAGGTAAATATCTTCTTGGATTTTTCCGACATGATTTTCAGATGAAGCTATAAATATTTTCATTGGAGTGACTCGATAGATGACTTAAATCTTAAGAAGTTTTTCAACAAACCTTCGTAATCAAAAGCTGTAGTTACTCGAATCACAAGTTTGCTTTCGTCCAACCAGCAGAAAGCCTTACCGGTAAGCGTCTTCACGTTTTCTGATGTATATAGAAATTGAAGTAGAGTTCTTTCATCAATAATTTTAAATTTCTTATATCTTTTACCAATAAGTCCTGTTAAATCCAGCAATAAGAAGAATCCTGATTCAGGCTTGAGAATGATTTTAATATCCTTAATTCCGTTTACATGCGTATGAAAATCTATTTTTAGATTATTTTCTTTTATGATTTTATCCAATAGAGTTTTCTCTGATTTATCAAGATTTTGCACACCCTCTACTATAGATTTCACAAAAACATATCTATTGTTATATTCTTTTGTTGTATATGTAAAATACTCTTCTCTTTCCCTCTCTGCTTTCTTTCCAGGTAAAAACGCAGCACTTATTGCTGACGACTGTAAAATAGATAACGAGTCAAAGCTCTGAAAAATTCTATCTCTGATTAGTGAACTAACGATTTCATTAGAAATAACCATTCCGGCCCGAAGTCCAGCAAGCCCATAACTTTTTGAAAGAGTGTACAAAGTGATTGTATTATCAAACTGTCCTTTCAAACTACAAATAGGTAGAGCTACATTTTTTCTATCATATTCCAGTCCACTATATGCAAGATCATCAATAACAAATACACCAGCATCTTTACAGATACTTGATATTTCCATCAATAATGATTTATCTTTTTCTCCATATACGATTCCTGTTGGATTGTGAGGATTTATATTCACAAACGCTGCCACTTTTGGAGAAGTGTCAGAACGTCTAAAAATATATTTACCTCGATTTTTATCGTAATCTGATTTTAGCTCTTCGTTAATTTCTACTATAAGCTTCTTTAGTTTTTTAGGATTAACCTTCCAGCCATCTTGAGAGGTCAATTCAAGTAACCGAACTTTTCCTCCAACTCTTTCAGGTATAAATGCAAATAGTCCATAACTAGGACCTGTCATGAGTACCACGTCTCCATAATCGAGTATTGCCTCCATAACCAGTGCAAATGCCTGCGTACTTGAGTGAGCAAATATAATATTATTCTTCTGGATTTCTTTTGAATATCTCTCGTTAAAATATTTGATAATAGATTCTTTTGCCGTGTTGTCTCCTGCTGCTAGCGGATAATCAGAAAGAATTCTATTGTCCAAAGTTTCCTGGATTTGAATGAGAGATTGGTTGAAAGGTTTAAATCGAGCAGGACTTCCACCTCCAAGTCGAACTTTATCCCCTGTAGGCACCTTACAACCTTTTATGAGAAGGTTTGTGGAAAGACTATAGTCTTCATATGCTTCTGAAGCCTTTTGTATATCTAGAGAATTCCAAGATCCCCACAAAGCATTTCCAAGGTGCGGTAACCCTCCATAATACAATCTGTTTACTTGGTTTGAGGGATACATACGCACAACACATCTAATCGACCTCGGAAGAGTCTTATTTTTTATAATCTTTTGTTTATCGTTATGCATAAAAATTATGATGATAATACCATACCTTACCAGAAAGTATATGGGTTTATTGTATGGAACAAAAATGATCTAAAATCATTATTCCGTTTTTGATAAATTTATTTGCACGAGCATCTTTTCCAATATAGTATTTATCTTCAATCCAGTGAGTAAAGATATTTGATTTAATACGAATCTTAATTCCTTTTTGAAATTCTTCATCTGATATAGGTAGTATTGTTCTATATCCTTCAAGCACAGCTTCCCCGATCTGAGTACACTCAACAATATCATCTGTATTTGTACCAAAACCAATATATAGATATGCTCGTGCAACATCTAAAACTCTTGGGGAATATTGTGCCTTTTCCCAATCACATACACCAATTATTTCTCTCATGTCTTTGCTGAAGAGTAAGTTCCCTGCATGAAAGTCACCATGCATTAATGTATCATTTACAAGTTCTGGTATATCGACATAATTTTCCGCATATGAAAGTTTCTTTTGAATATATTCTAAAAATAATATATCAACCTCATCTTTGTTTTCTTTTGTTTCCAACATCTGTTCATATTTTTTCATTCCTACAACCATATCTTTCAGATCTCTTTCAACATATGGAAATTGCTTTAAATTCTCTGGAATATCTTTTCCATATGTCACCGCATGAATATGTCCAAGCATTTGTCCCATTTTAAAATAATCTTTAAGATTATAGTCATGTGTTCTGTCGCTTTCAACAAATGAATAGAGCATATATCCTTCTGCTTCATCAATAGAGATAGCTGCAACCGAAGGAACAGCTGGGGTTTTCATAAATTTTTCAACATCATTAATAAACTTCATTCGAGTCTTAGTTTTCGCATGACAGTTCTTAAGGAAGAACTTACCTTTGCTTGTTTCAAAGATAAAGTTTTTATTAAGCACCCCTTCACTAACCGCATCAAAAGATATGAAATCCCCTAGATCATGTTTTTGAACAATGGCCTCTATGAGTAATTTCATTTGTAACAAATTATAACATATTTATATGTAAATGAATATTGTATATATTAAATAATTTATATTTCTACCCATATATTGCAAAGATTTGATGAGTATACCCTTGCTTTTATTACACATATATGCTATAATACTATACAAGTTAAGGACCTTCTACACCTTACCTCACCCCTGAACATTCACTTGCGGTACGTAGAATACCCGCGCAAAAGAAAGGTAACGTCTTGAAGATGACGCTAGTTCCTGGCCTTTGGGCCAACAGTCAAGGACCACTCTTTCAAAAACTGGGAAATCGGTTCAACATCGTCAACCCATGTGGGTTGGATACGATGGAAGAGCGAGTAAAACTGCTCATTGACCACATTGAAGCAAATCCTCAGGTAGAAACACTGATTGGGCACAGCGCAGGCTGTGTCCTGATTACTGAGACACTGAAACATCTCCCGGATGGGATGATTAAAAAAATCATCCTCATGAACTCCGGCCCTCTTGCCGGAGTCAAGTTCATGCCGTGGGATCCTACGATTATGGCAACATTGCCCCACTTGGTTGAAATACTAACAGGCAAACCTGTAGCAATGTCTCCAAGTGAAGCTAAAAATCTCTTCTCTCTCAGTGACGACGAGGCAGAAGAAATGATGCCGAATCTTCAGGCCGACAGCGGTAAGTTCGTCTGGAGCACTATCCTGAGACAGTATCGTCGTCAGGAAAAGTTCGAAGCTTCTCCTTCCACCGAAATGGTGGTGGTGAATGCTGCCAACGATCGCATCATCGGCAGCACTGCTACGAAAACAACCGAATTTCTGACTGCTGCACGTAGCAGCTTCAGAACGAAAGTTGTAACCTTAGGTTACGGTCACATGTGGTCTCTTCAAAACATGGACAAAGTCATGCAGGCAGCTGCGTGATCCCCTTTTCTCGACGGAGACCATCAACCCTCAGTCACACACCGTGTGCCTGAGGGTTTTTCACACACAAAAATATAATATTATATTGTATAATTATTTATCTTTAAACTCACAAACAATTATTTTAGGCTTCAAATATGCACCTACATTTGTACTCAATGTTAATTGTAATGATTGCACGATCTTAAATTGAGACTGAGATATGATTGATTCCATAAGTTCAAATTCACTTGTATATATAACCAATCTTCCTCCAACATTCAAAACATGCTCACAATACTCAACGAAAACTCCGTACAGTTTTTGAAGATCCTGATCTTTTGAAACCAACATACCGAAAGGCACATCAGACACAACGGCATCAAATGTGCCTAAATCTGGTTTATTAAAAATATCACATTCCTTTACTTGGATTTTTTTTATGAAAC
This sequence comes from uncultured Candidatus Saccharibacteria bacterium, assembly GCA_964520195.1. Taxonomy (GTDB): domain Bacteria; phylum Patescibacteriota; class Minisyncoccia; order Phycocordibacterales; family CAIZLB01; genus CAIZLB01. The sequence continues at coordinate 61,662 of CAZFNX010000001.1, read as the reverse complement.
CTGCTTTCTTGATATTTTGAATCGAAAGGGTTAAATGGCTTTTATCATTATCAAAACCTATCAACTTCTCTACATGAGGGTAACATTCTGCTGCCTCAATCAACAATGTCGCACTACCTGAAAATATATTAAGGTATGTTTTGGTCGAATCTTGTATACAGAAAGAATTAACAGCGTATGCAATAGTTGGATCCATCGCACCCTTCATATTCACAACTTTATAATCTCTCACAGAAAGAGGTCGAGGTGTTATTTGTACCCCTATCTCCCAAACATCATCTGGTTTAATCATGTGTATTTTTAAATCTGCATCATCGTTTTCTTGTATACCATAAGTCTTTTCAATATATGATGCAATACTTCTAACTTCAGGAGAATCAGATCCTGCGCATGTTATTTTAAACGTCTTGAAACTATCACATGATACAACGTGCTCGACCAGATTTCCAAGCACTGATTTATGATTTGAAAGGTATGTCGGATTATATAAAGCATTCTGTACGATAAGATATGCCCGTGCAACACTTCTCTGTTTTTTCACATCTTGAAGGGTTTGTATTGAGAATTCAAGATATATAGAATCATCAACCTCACGTAACACTTTCATGTTACTCTTTTTTAGCTCATCTAAAACCACAGGTCGCAGACCTGGTATGTAGGATAGTTTTATATTTATTTCTGGATTGTTCATATGTTTGATTTAATAAATATCATGTTTCTATATAAGTGTACATACTTTATACCATGCTACAATACCCTCATGCATATCACCATCATCACCATCTCAGGAGTTAAAAACAAACTCATCACCCCTCTCATTAACGAATACACAAAAAGACTTTCACGATTTGCAAAAGTGCAGCTCTTTGATATTAAAGAAGAGAAAAAACACAACCATGTAGCTGATGTAAAAAAATCATATCCAAGTGCATATATCTTTACCCTCGATGAGGAAGGAAAAATATACACATCAGAGACATTTGCAAAACAAATAGAGCATGTACAGTCACACATCTCAAGTCATATTATTTTTATTATTGGACCAAGTGTTGGATTCAGTATCGAAGAACTCAAAACTGCAGATCAAAAACTCTCGCTCTCACCTATGACATTTCCTCACGAACTTGCAACTATGCTTGTATGTGAGCAAGTTTATCGAGCGATAACTATTTTACATAATCATCCGTATCATAAAGAATAATAAGTATTTGACAAAATAACTTTTTTTTGTTAGCATAGTATACATATCCAAGAAAAGGGCCTTTATGATGTTTTGTCTTCATCGAGGGCCTTTTCATTTGTAATTCTTGAAAGAATTTGATTTAAATATGTTATAGGTAAATTGTCTTTTTTTTAGTAAGTAAGAGCATTTGTCAGGATTCGCTGGTGATATAATAGAGACTATTACAATTTTTGATAGCCAAAATTTTATAAGACTTAAAAAATCACCGTCACTTGTAATCAAAATTGCACGATTAAGATTATGATTAATAGTATCGATTGTACCCTGTATAGCAATATCAACATCGCAATTCGCCTTTATTTTATACTCATCTTTATTGAAGATAACTTCTTTAAAAATATATTTATATCCAATCTTACTATTTGTATCATACTCTTCTTTATACTTATTAAGATAACCTGTAAATATATACACCTCATCTGCTACATATTTATCAATGAGCCAAGTATACATCAAAAACATATCAATTATGATATTTTTCTTTCTTGATTCTATAGAAAGATTTGCCATATCTATATACACAATTGTTTTACCTTTAATGTTCATTAACAAACATTACAAAAACATACATGAAATTTTCCTAAAGAAAAGATATATAAAAGTATAAATTTTACCAGAAAATCTTAAAACACACTCTCCCAAATCTCATCAACAAACTCTGAAACTTTTCCAAGCTCTATTTCTTGCACTTCACCTGTCTTTCTCACCTTCACCTCAACAACACCTTTCTCGAGTGTCCGTGGACCAACAATAATCTGAACAGGTATACCGTACATATCAGCACTTTCCAGCTTATCTTTAATACCCATCTGTCTATCATCTATCAAACATTCATAGTGACAGCTTACTAGTTGATCATATATATCAGAAGCTGCAACATATGTTGCATCGTCTTTATCTTTATGAAGTGAGACAATTTCAATTTCAAATGGAGCTACTGCTTTTGGCCAAACAAGTCCTTTTTCGTCTGCATATTTTTCGACAATTACACCCATAACTCGTGTGATTCCTATACCATATGATCCAAGAATAACTGGTTTCTGTGTTCCATCTGTATCTGTAAATAGTAGACCCATCTTCTCAGATTTTTCACCTCCAAAACTAAAGATATTCCCGACCTCTGCTGTTTTAACTTGTTCACACGTTTTCATAAGCTCATCTTTAGTGTCCATACTCTCAAGAGCTTCTGTATTGTATGCGATATTATGTTTTCTATCTATATACACAATATCTTCTCCAGCATCACAAATAGTCTGAAACTCATGACTTGTATTTTTGGTGAACGCACCACCTGTAGCAACAGTTAAAAATGTATCAGAACCCAATCCTACTCTGTCATAAAACTTTGTATATGCTTCTATCATATTTTGATAAAACGCTGCATGTTCGATTTCATTTGTATTATATGAATATAAATCTTTCATTAAAAACTCTCTCCCTCGCATGATGCCACTTTTAGCACGGAGTTCGTTACGTAATTTTGTTTGAAATTGATACACATATACTGGAAGATTTTTATAACTATTGATGAAATGTATCATCATATCAGTGATTGGTTCTTCATGTGACCAGCCAAAACCAATATCTGTACCATTTGCAAGTTTACTTTTAAACCATACATCCACTTGCTCATCACTCCATCGATCAGTCTTCTCCCACGTCTCTTTCTTCTGCAATGTTGTCATCTGAATCTCTTGTCCCCGAGCAGCATTCATCTCTTCCCGAGCGATATTCTTTAGTTTTTCAATAACTCGCAGTCCTAGAGGTAAATATGCATACACTCCGGCCATTTCTTTATGAATAAAACCTGCCTGAATAAGCATCTGAGCGTTTTTAGCCACTTCATCACTTGGATACTCCTTTCGTGTCTTTGTGAAAATATTACTGTGTCGCATAATACCCAAACTCTACCATATCCTTGCAAAACAAGCCATAAACCGATATACTCACACTCATGGCTATTATAGAATATAGTGACATTGTCACACGAAAAATGATTATTTTTGAAGATGAACCTTATGAGATCCTTGATCATCACATCTTCAGAAAGCAGATGAGAAAACCTGTAAACGCAGTAAAAATGCGAAACCTTATTAGTGGACGAGTTATTGAACACTCATTCCAAGCAACTGAAAAAGCAGAGGAAGCTGAGATTGAAACAATGAAGGTTAAGTATCTGTACAACAACAGAGGAGAATGGTGGTTCTGTCCAGAGAACGAGCCTTCTAAACGTTTCAAGCTTGCTGATACTCTTATTGGAGACAGTAGAAAGTTTTTAAAAGCAAACGCTATTATTGATGTAAAATACTTTGGAGAAATACCTATTGGAGTCAAGCTCCCTGTCAAGATAGATCTAGAAGTAACTGAAGCACCTCCAGCTGTTCGAGGAGATACAGCCAAAGGTGGAAACAAGATTATTACTCTTGAGACTGGTGCTGAAATCCTTGCTCCTATGTTCATAGAACCAGGTAACATCATCAGAGTAAACACAGATACAGGAGAATACGCAGAACGAGTTTCAGTAAGTAAGTAAATACATAAGAAATCTCGAAATAGTAAAATCCCTACCGCTTATGCGAAGTAGGGATTTTATATTTTTCAATCCAGTAATATAGTATTTGAAAATATTTTAGAAAAATTCTAGCATTCGTGATGGACGGCTACATTTTCTATAAAATCTATTTGTTTACTCGATAACAAACCAACCTCGAGATGTTGCATACTTCTTAAGTTTTCGCGTTGGATTGACCGCATATCTATATGTAGCCTTCAAGAAAAGTGGAATATCTGAATGATGATCAGAATATGCAAAAGACCCTTCGAAACCGTATTTTTCCAGATTTTTAATCTTTTGTTCTCCATAGTTTGGCTGACCAAAAAGTTTACCTGTGTAGATATGACCTTTTATCTCTAGTTTTGTACATTCATACTGAGGTATTTGGAAAAACTGAGCAGCGGCCTCTACAATAGGCTCAAATGCGGCACTGACGAGAACCACATGCTTACCTGCAGACACATGTTTTTCCAGTTCACCGACAGCTCGTAGGTTTTGTATACTACCAAACTCAGCAAACACAAAAGCTCGCACAACTTTTTTAAGATATGCAACTTCAACACCCTGTAGCATACGTGCGACTTTGATATACACATCAACAGTATTCTTATGCGATACAAGATGTAATGTATATAAAAGAAAAAATATTCTCAACTTCCACAAATCTATGAAAGAGATAATTTTTCTTTTATATAAAACCTTAAGTAATAGTTGTTGACTTTGTCCACGAATAAGAGTGTTATCTAAATCGAAAAAGACATATGACATAGGTTATTTATTATACGCGTATATATGTTTTTTGCAACTCCATACAGATGGACGGACTGTATTTTCAACTTTATACTACAATACCTTTTTGAGATACACACCTGTATAACTCTTAGGACTGTCTGCTACTTGCTCAGGTGTTCCATGTGCTATAAGTTGACCTCCTTTATCCCCTCCTTCTGGACCGATATCAAGAAGATAGTCGGCACATTTTATCAAATCCATATTGTGTTCGATGACAAGGACACTATTTCCTTGATCAACGAGTTTTTGTAATATCTCGATAAGTTTTCGTACATCATGATAATGTAATCCAACTGTTGGCTCATCAAGAATATATATAGTTTTTTGAATATGAGGCTTGTATAACTCTGAAGCAATCTTCACACGTTGTGCTTCACCACCAGATAATGTTGTAGCCGACTGGCCAAGCTCAAGATATCCAAGACCAACTTCTTGTAATGTTTTTACTCTATCATAAATACCAGGCATATCTTCAAAGAAAACAACAGCTTCATCAATAGTCATTTTCAAAATCTCGTAAATATTTTTTTTCTTATATGTCACCTCGAGAGTTTCTTTCATGAATCGTTTTCCATGACATACATCACATGTCACATACACAGTCGGAAGGAAATGCATCTCAACTTCGATAGCACCATTACCTTGACATGTCTCACATCGTCCACCCTTAACGTTAAAAGAGAAACGACCAGCTCCCCAACCTCTAGCTTTGGCTTCAATAGTCTCAGCAAACAGATCTCGAATATGAGTAAATGCCCCTGTATATGTTGCAGGGTTTGATCGTGGTGTTCTTCCTATAGGTGATTGATCTATAAGTATAGTTCGTCCAAGATATTCTGTTCCTGTAAATGTATTACAGTTATAGAGTTGAGACGTTCTATGATCTCTATCAAGTCTTCCAAGTAAGTTTTTATATACAATCTCATATACGAAAGAAGATTTACCTGAACCAGAAACACCAGTAACACATACAAGCTTGCCAAGAGGTATCTCCGCATTCATGTTGACAATATTGTTCACCTTTCCACCTGTAATAACCAAAGATCCCTTAGATGTTGTTCTTCTTCGCTCTGGAACTTCCACCATATGCTCACCTCTTAGATAGTCCAATGTTAAAGACCCTGTAAATGATTGTGGGTCGGCAACAGTTTTATCTACAGGGAGTGATTTAATAGGATCCTTCAAAAGTTTTTTAAGTGGACCAGAAACAACCACATGTCCACCTTTAACTCCTGCACCCGGCCCTATATCCACAAGATAATCAGAAGCTAAAATAGTATCCTCATCATGCTCTACAATGATAACTGTATTGCCCATATCTTTGAGCTGTACAAGTGTTTTAATCAATCTATCATTATCACGCTGATGTAGACCAATAGTTGGCTCATCTAGTACATACATTGCTCCAACAAGTCCAGAACCTAGCTGCGAAGCTAGACGTATACGTTGTGCTTCACCTCCTGATAGTGTGTTAGCCCTTCGGTCAAGTCCAAGGTATTCAAGACCAACCTCTTGAAGAAACTCCAAACGAGCTAATATTTCTTTTGTAATAACTGCAGATATCTCTGCGTCTATCGGACTTAGTTTGAGACCAAGCATATAATCAACAGCGTCTTGTATGGTCATCTTAGTGAAATCAACAATATTAAGCTGTCTATCTTGTAGTAACACACGAAGTGCTTCAGGACGGAGTCTTGCGCCGTTACACACTTTACAGATACGATTAGTGAAGAAACTATCTGTCCCAAGTCCATTACACTCTGGACATGCACCATATGGAGAGTTAAAAGAAAACAGTCGTGGTTCTATTTCAGGAAATGAGAACCCGTCATATGGACACATAAACTTAGATGAAATCAAATGATCTCCTGCCTCGGTACTTATGCGAAGCAATCCATCACTTTCATGCAATCCTCGTTCAATCGATTCATTGAGACGCTCAGTAAAACTTTGAGACGGAGACTCTATTTCAGATATATAAAATGTATCAATCAGAACATCAATATCGTGTTTCTTATTTTTATCAAGAGTAATACGCTCACGTAATTTTTGAATTTTCCCATCTATACGAACCTCTTCATATCCTTTACCAAGTAAGTCATACAGCATCTGATAATACTCTCCCTTTCTTCCAATAACAACAGGAGCAAATATTTTAAATATATCAGGACTTACTTCAACTCCTAAAATCTCTTTTTTCTTTTTAGTTGTTTTTTTCTCTCCAGCTTTTTCATCTTGAGTTTTTGTATCATGCACATCAACATGAGACTTAGTATCGATACCTTTTACAACACGATGAATAGTATCTATGATTTCTTCTTTAGAAAGTTTTTTAATTTCTCTATCACATATCAAACAATGTGGCTTACCAACTCGAGCATACAAGATACGCAAATAATCATATATCTCTGTAATAGTTGCCACAGTTGACCGTGGGTTATTTGAACGAGATTTTTGATCGATAGAAATAGCTGGAGATAAACCTGCAATCTCATCAACTTCAGGTTTTTGCATCTGTCGCAAAAACTGTCTTGCATATGAAGAAAGAGACTCTATATATCTTCTCTGTCCCTCAGCAAAAATAGTATCAAATGCCAGAGAAGATTTACCTGAACCTGAAAGACCAGTAATCACAGTCATCTGATTACGAGGAATCTGTACAGAAATATCTTTCAAATTATGAGTCCTTGCCCCTCGAATAGTAATAAGATCCTGATTATGAATCAGTTCCTTATGTGTAGCCTTTGCTACAGAAACCTTTTTAGGGTGTGACTTTGAAGCTGACATATATAGTCGCGATTATACAGCAAATCTGCGTTAAAAACTAGACTTATCCAATACTCCTGGAGTATACCTATTTGACGCATTCCAGAGGAGAAAATTATGAATACCCAAATCATCAAGCGCCTTAATTTCAGCCTTTACCTCCGGTGCATTATATACAACTCCAAAAATACTAAAATCTTGCAACCATGGCCGAGAAAGTTTTCGAGCAGTTGAACTACCAAACAACACAGTCATACGATCAAGACCCATCTTAGATGAATCATAGATAGTCTCATATGGTTGTGCATGAGTATCTCGTAGACCATTCCATTGTTTAGGAAAATGAGATGGATAAATCATACCAGAAAGCGCATCTACATAAGGTGCAATATCATCAAGATGTTGACCGATAGTTAAATCGTCTGTATTTGTTAGAACCATACCAAATACATCAGCTGATATAGGTATACCAGTGAGTTCAGATCTCATATACGAAAAGAAACTTTTAAGTGTAGCTCTTCGCTTTACCATAGGAGTAGAAGATGCATCAACATCTGAAATATATTGATATGCGACATTTTTCATATTTCCATCTGATGGATAGCGAACATAGTCAAACTGTACTTCATCAAACCCTCTATCATATACCGCCTTAGCCATATCTCTAATATACTCCTTTGTCTCTTGCTGATGAGGAGATAGCCAGTAGTTACCCTTAAAATCTCTCCATGGATTACCTTGCATATCTTTAACTGCAAGTTCAGGATGTTCTTTTACAAAACACGCATCACGAAATACAGCTATACGTGCGACAGTGTATATACCCTTACTTTGATAATACGCCAACCTTTCTTCTAGCTTTTCCTTACTTAACAATGATTGTACACATGGCGAGTCAAGACCTATGTCAAATAAAATAGTTCCTGGAGCATCTTTAATATCGACTACAATAGTGTTTATTGTTGTATTGTCAATCATCGAGTCAAGTTTTTTTCGAAACGTATCACTTAAAAAACTATACGAGCTTACATATATACCACGAACTTCATCAGGCATATTCATATGAACAATCTTTTTTGGTTCTTCATATGTAGTCGTAGCAACATCTGCAGCAGTTGAAGTACTCACAGTACTTGTACCTTCAAATGCAATCACCCGACCAAGCTCAGGAAATGAATCAGAGGCAAATATCCGAAGACATATAAAAAAAATCAAAACCACCACCCCTATAGTTATAAAAGTTTGCAGGAACTTTTTCATACCTATAATCATACACGCATTGGCTTTACAATCAAAACAAATTCACCCCGAATTGTATCTTTGTGTGTGGTATAATATTCTATAAGCTCGTATGGACTACCTTGTCTAATATCTTCATACACCTTAGTCAACTCTCGACAAACAGTGACAGATATAGACAATCCATGCTCAACCTCCTTATCCCTAAGCTCTTCCAAGAGCTTCATATATCGATGTGGAGACTCATATAATACAACAGTTATATCTTGAGAGATAAGATTATCCAATATCTTCTGTCTCCCCTTTTTATGAGGTAAAAATCCATAAAAAATAAACGGCGTATCTCGAATACCCGCTACAGATATAGCTGTAGTAACTGCTGAGATACCTCCTATAGGAACTATAGATACTCCCGCTACACGAGCTTCCGTTACAAGAACTGCTCCAGGATCTGATATACCAGGAGTACCAGCATCGGATACATATCCAACAGATTGACCATCTTGTAGCATGTTAATGACATATGCGATTTTGGTTTTATCAGCATACTCGTTGATTGAGACAAGTTTTTTATGAGGAATATTCAACTGTTTCAAAAGTTTTCCAACAACACGAGTATCTTCAGCGCAAATAACATCTACAGACTTCAATGTCTCTATTGCTCGTAGGGTTATGTCCCCCATGTTACCTATTGGAGTTGCGATAATATATAGAATTCCCATATTGATATATGTTGATAGTAGTATATAGACTTTTAATAATCAACAGGTACACTTGTAAACGAGTCACGAGTTACCACAATATGATCAAGAACATGTATACCTAAGACTTTACCTGCAGATACTATCTGTGAGGTAATCTGTATATCTGATTGACTTGGAGTACTTACTCCAGAAGGATGATTGTGTACAAGAACCACTGCAGCAGCACCATACTCAATAGCTGGTTTAAAAACTTCACGAGGATGTACCATACTTGCATTAATAGTTCCAATAGATAACACCTCATCATGAATAATCTTATGATGAGTATCAAGATATAATCCTCGGAGCTGTTCTTTTGGAAGATTGTGTATATCTTTGACATACTCGTACACATCTTGAGGTGTCCGTATAACAGTTAATCCACTTAAGTTTTTACTAAACAACCTTCTACCTATCTCTCCTGCTGCAATAATCTGACAAGCTTTTGAAATAGGAATATCAAGCTCTTGTGATAGTGTATCAGGATGTTTTCCTGCACTTGATAATGCACTTTGCCCGTACTCCTTTACCACTCTTCGAGCAATAGACATAACATCATCTTTTTTAGTACCGGTTACAAGTATAACTGCGAGCAACTCAACAAGACTCAACGATGCTGCTCCAGACATACGCATCTTTTCACGAGGCTTATCTTCAGTCAGCATATCTTTCACCTTCAGACTATACTGTTTTTGATATGATGGCCCTCGTTGTTGTTCATTGTATATAGGAGAATCTTGCATAAACATCAAATCACCATGCTCATACTGAACATACGGTGATTTAATAAGTGTATTTTTTTGTGTGCGTTTATTGGTTACTATTTTCACAGTACCCATTATACCACGTGAGTCAAACTACAGTATTGTATATGATAATTTACCTTCTTTTTCTTCACAAAGCATGATCTTATCATCTACAGTAAGAAATACACTGTGTTGTATATCAGCTACTACTGAAGCGTCTGTTAATACTGGCACAAGCGCATATCCAAGTCTCATGTTTCTATATTCCATAATATCTGATGTTCCCGCATATACAACAGCAGATGGATGATATGCTGAGATTGCCTTGTTTGCTTCAAGAGATATCTTAGTAATAATAGCAGTCACATGTTCTGCTTTAGCTTTTGTTACAACTTCTTTTGCCCATGTATATACAGGAGAAGTTGAAACTGGTTCAGCGGTAAAATGAACAAGCTCATCTCGCTTTTCTTCAGTATATTTCATAACACGGTGCATAACGTTTGTAGCTTCAAGAGGATAATCACCGAATGCAGTTTCATCACTCATTGAAATACCGTGAGTACCATCGAGTACAGCATTTCCAATATCACACACCTCAGCTCGAGTTGGAGAAGGGTTTTTAACCATGTTTTTCAAAACCTGTGTAGCAACAATACAATATTTTCCTTTTTTAAGAGTTGACTCAACCAACTTCTTTTGCATATATGGAAGTTCTTCTAGAGGTACTTCGGCCATAAGATCACCTCGAGCAACCATAAGACCATCACAATTATCAAGAATCTCATCTCGGTTGTTAAACCCTTCTCTGTTTTCTATTTTAGAAATAATTTTTCCTTTATACTCAGGATACTCTTTAAGAATATCTTTAATATCGTTTATATCTTGTAGATTTCGTACAAATGAGTGAATAATGAAATCAATATTGTGTTTTGCACAGAAGTGAATAAAACCAATATCTTTTGGAGTTAGTGATGGAAGGTTGATATGAACATTTGGTACGTTCACACTTTTTTTATTTTTTATATGTCCATCGTTTTGCACTTCACAAAGCAATCCTTTCTCAGTAACTTCTTTTACAATAAACGAAACAGAGTTATCATCATATGAAATAAGTTCACCTACAGGAATCTCGTTATGGAAATTAGGATAATCAATACCAATACTATGAGGACCAACAACTTGTGTTAAATCACCTGTCATAGTAATAATCTCACCTTTCTTAACATCAACAGGATGCTCTAATCCTTTAGTACGTGTTTCTGGTCCTTTAGTATCAAGGAGAATACACATTTTTTTATCAGATGCTTCACGTATTCTTCGAACAACTTCAACAGCCTCTTCTTCACCTTGATGAGCTGTGTTTAGCCACATAACATCTACCCCAGCATCTATAAGTTTTGTAAGATATTCTACCTCACAATTGTTATCTGCAATCTTTGCTATAATCTTAGATTTTCTTCCGTGTGTTTTGATCATGAATTTAAAAAATTAATATATGTAAATTGTGTATATTGGTTATAATATATCGAGTAAGCCTATATAGTACTACATTATTCTCATTTGAGCAAAGGGTACCTATCGGTCTGGAGGTATTTGATAATAAGAAATAAGGAAATCTGTTAAATCCAGAAACGGATTAGCTAAAGACTCAGATGCATACTGACTTACTCGTGGGTCAATAGTATACATGAAAACTATACACTTTGGCTTATACGCAGGGAAAAACCCAATAAATGTATGAATATTTTTATCTTCAAGATATCCCCCTTGCGCAGAAGCAATCTGAGCTGTTCCTGTTTTTGCACCTATACTATAGTGAGGATTTTTACGCTTTCCATCAAGAAGAGAGTTATCTACGTTGTAGACAAGCATTTGCTTTATCTCATCTATAGTTGATGGTTTTAACAATGCATCTGCAGGATTGAGTTTTGGAATATCAATAGTTTTATATGTCCCAACTGAATATTTTATTTTTTGTACAACATGAGGAGTAACAAGATATCCTCCGTTTGCAAGCAAGGCTAAAGATCGAATAGTTCCTATTGGAGTCATGGCGATACCTTGTCCAAATGAAGCTGTTGCATGTTCAACATCTCCTTTTTCAAGATTTTTTGTTAGTGGAGCAGATTCATCAGGTAAATCAATACCTGTCTTTTCTCCTAATCCAAACTTTAAAAAATACTTAGTCATCGTATCATTACCAACCAACTGAGCAATATGCACAAAACCAGTGTTTAGAGATTTTGAAAGCGCGTATTGCAAGGTAATATTTCCTCTTCCTTTTTTATCAAAGTTATAGATTGTTCTATCATGCACTTTTACAAAACCTTCATCGTTATACGTACTATTTGCATGCACCGTATCTGTATCTATACCCATAGCCATAGTCAAAGGTTTAATAATAGAACCCATTTCATGTGAACTTTCTACGATATCATTTTTATAAATAGATATATCTGTGATTTTCTTTGTATTTTCAGGATCAAAACCTGGACTTTCAGCAAGCGCTTGTATTTCACCTGTATATGGATCCATGATAATAGCACCAGTCAATTGAGAATGTTGTTTTGCTTGTATTCCGTCAACTGTCTTCTGTAGCTCTTTTTGTACAGTAGGTTCTATTGTTGTATATATATCACCCTCAAGATCGGCACCATCTGTTGCTATTTGTTTTGCACTTGAAAATATTTCAGCAAAAAAGTTAGTGTATGCAGATCCGTTTCTATGGAGTGTATTCTCATACTGCTTCTCAAGACCATATCGACCAGCAACAATATCACCCTTATATCCAAGCAACCCTATAACATGTGGAGCAAGATCTCCTCCAGGATAATATCTCTTTTTTTCTTTTGCAATACCGATAAAAGACATATTCAACGCCTTAACAGCTGCAACCTGATCATCTCCAACATCTTTAACAATTTCTTCGTATGGATCAGTTGGTTTATTTTTTATATCAACATATATTTGAGGATCAATATGAGGAATAGATGAAGACGATAAAGCAAACGAATCCGTACCCGTCGCCATCATAGCGTGTGCCAAACGTGGTTCGAGATCTGCCAACGCAGCATCGACAGAATGTATGGTCTCACCAGTAGCTCCTATATATTCATTTTTTGATATGGCAGTATTGAAAGCTTTAACATTGATATACACAGTATATCCAGACTTCATAGTTGCAGCAGGAATAGCTACACCATCTTTAGTCATCATATAAATAGTCCCTCGATCGCTCACTGTATTTGTCTTTTTAATATACTGTTTATCAGCCAAATCAACATACAGTTGATGCTTTACAATCTGCAGAAGATACAGCTTAGAAATCAACAACATAACACCCAGTATACAAAGTACCGACAATATTCGCGCTCTAAAAATGAACGTATTCATACGAGGCGAAGGATTATCTTACAGCCAATGCAACATCTTTACTTGTATTAATATACGCCACAGTCTCACCATTTTTCTGATACCCTAATGCAAGTGCTTCATCCATACTAATAGCAGTAGTCTTTTCGATATATACATGTTCCTTCTCACTTACACGAGCTTGCAACTCTGTAAACAAAGCTTTAGTTTTTTCGTGTTCAGATGCAACAGTTACTGTCTTATATATACACACAACATACCCAAATGAAAGAAGTACAACGAGTGAGAAACACATACCAGTGTATGATATTTTATTTGTTATGCTTTTTAGTATTGGGTTTTGCATGTTTTTATATTGATATTCTGTTGTTAATTTTTAATAAATATTCGTAACTTTGCACTTCGCGATCGGGGATTCGTATCTATCTCATCATCCTGAGGAATAATCACTTTTTTATTCATTCGTATCCCTTTTCCTTCTTCTTCGAACTGTTTATATATATTTTTTACAATTCTATCTTCAAGACTGTGGTAACTGATAACTATCAACTTTCCTTGTGAGGCTAACATTTTTTCAGCCTGTAGAAGTCCTGATTCAAGAGCTTGAAGTTCTGCATTTACTGCGATTCGTATAGCTTGAAAGGTTTTTGTTGCTGGATGTATACCACCATGTCGTCTGACAACCATTTCTACAATATCTGCAAGCTCTTTCGATGTTCGTATTTCTTCCTTACTCCGTTCTCGCTCTATAGTTTTTGCTATCTTCCATGCATGAGATTCATCACCATACGTCTTTAAGATCAGAGCAATATTTTCAGGAGACCAACTGTTAACAATATCGTATGCAGTCAACTCTCCTACTGCTGTATTTACAGGATTTGTTGAAAATCTCATATCAAGTGGTTCATCAAATTTAAACGAAAAACCTCTCTGAGATTCACTCAACTGATAGGTACTGATACCTAAGTCAAAAAGGATAGAATCAAATGTACCTTCAAACTCTTTTCCTATAAGCTTTTCTATTTCTGAAAAATTACCCTTATGTATGGTTAATCTCTTTGAAATTGAATCTTGTATCTTATTATTTTTCTGTAAAAAGTACTGTGCTCGTTTGATTGCTTCATTGTCCGCATCTATCGCATGAATGTGAACATGAGGATTTTGTACCAAGAGAGCTTCGACATGACCCGCATCTCCAAGATTACAATCTAAGTGTTTGCGTGAATCTAAACACATATCTGTAATCTCTCGGACAAGCACCGGGATATGTCTTGGATGTTTCTGAATATTGATAGTAGTATCGGTTGTATGTGACATATATTTTTGTGAAATTATATAACCCCTATTTCACCTAACTTTGAGGCAAGATCATCAGCTTGCTTCAAAATCTTTTCCTTATATGCCTTCCATCGTGTCTCTTCCCAAATCTCAACTCGTGTATGAACTCCGGTAAATACAAGTTTTTGAGATGCTTTTTTATCACCTGTCGCAGGTAATCCTATATAATCTTTCAAAAAATCTGGCATGAGTATTCTCCCCGCTGTATCAACCTCAACCTCAACAGCTCCTGCGAGCATAATACGGTTGAAGGCTCTTGAATCAGGGTTACCCATTGAAAGTCCGCCAAGTTTAGCTGCGATATTTGACCACTCAGACAATGTAAACATAAATAAACAGCTGTCGAGACCGTGTGTTATTATCACTGTTTTTCCAAGATCCTTTCGAAACTTTGAAGGCAGTGACAATCGTTTTTTTTCATCGAGTGTATGTGTAAATTCGCCGATAAACATATATATTTTCGTACTTTCGTGGGATTTACCACTTTCTCCCACTTAGTACCATTTTATACCACTTTGTGGGATTTGCAAATGGACATTACATAGGTTTTGTGTTGGGTTGGTGTAAAATGAGAAAAACCACTTCACATGGTTAAATGTGGAGTGGTTTTTCTGTTTTCTTCGACAGTAGAGTGTGGTGATATGTTAGGTTTTTGCCCGGAGTTTTGGGGAATAAATAAACCTAATAGATTACCTACAAGGTTTTTATCTAAAAATTATCGATTTTATTAATAGTGAGTTCCACAATACTCACAAATACTTTTTCCTTGGAGTGGCGCGCCGCAATTTTGACAATTTGAAAGTTTTTCAGGTCCTAATATTTCTATAATCTGAGATTTTTCATCTGTACTCAATACAGAAACTTTTGCACCTCGCTCTTTCTTAATTACACTATTACTCAAACGGCCCACACTAAGCATGGAACCTGCAGGTACAATTACTTCTGAATTTTCAATATGTAATACAAAACATAGAGTATCGTCAGGTATTCTACTACCTGTTTCGTTTTTTATTTGGGCCCTACTTTCATCATGCTTGAAAAATTTTTTAAATTTTTCAAGCTCATCTGTCATAACATAAGTTTTAAGAGCAAATCCCCATAAACCAATATACCCTTTCATAGCAGTTTCCAAAAAACCCACGGTTTTTTCCTGTTCATTCGTATTATCTTTACTTGCATCTATTGATGGTATGTTTTCCATATACACATATTCTAACATATGTACTTTCTAGGCGATAGAGGACTAGAAGCATACAGATTTTTTATCACAATAAGATTCAAATATTATGTGAGCGATAGAGGACTCGAAGCCTACGGCTTCAGTACACCTTTGCCATTTGATTCGGACCAAAAGTCCTCACAAATAAGGCAAAGCTTTTCGAGTCCAAAAAATCCTGCGGATTTTTTATCACAATAAGATTCCAATATTATGTGGGCGATAGAGGACTCGAACCTCTGACATCAACAACGTCAATGTTGCGCTCTACCAACTGAGCTAATCGCCCGCTTACCTTTGTATCATATGGCATTTCATGCAAAACCACAACCATTGACAATACTATATAAGCAGATATACAATACAATCATAGCTTAACGACAGAAAATAGACCTTGCGTCTAATCGGCTTGCTGCGGACACAAACATATAGTTTGGGTACTCATGGATGAAAAGGTACTTTAGTACTCCAGCTGTCATCCTAGGTTATACAAAAACACCACCTTTTAGGTGGCTTTTTTGTTTTTCTTAAAGTGAATAGATTTTATTTCCTCATGATTATTTACTATTTCTGTTACAATTCTAAGAAAAGATTTATATTTAGTATCGAAATACTTAGAATATATAAACTTACCTTTTTCAAAGATTCGGGAATCATATTTTTGTATAGTAATCTCCATAGAATCTATAGCAAAATAAAGACGATCAAATGCAACACCTTCACCGTATTTGAGATGTAATTCTTCTTTTCTTCTCTCTACAAAATGCTTTAATGCTCTACGAGAAATATAGATCCTTGGATTATGTACTACTTTCAACAACTCACTATATTTAGGAATTAGAAAACCTGTTTCAAGATAATAATATTCCCGAATTAATTTCTTTATTTTACAAATGTGAGGGATATTTTTAATAACCCTTTCACGGTAATAAAACACCCATGAAGTAATCATTACTATTACCTCAAGAAAAACAAAATATTAGATAAATATTTTTTCCTACCACCCTCCACTACTTCCTCCACCACCACTCGATCCTCCGCCACCTGAAAAACCTCCACCGCCAGATGACCATCCTCCACCGCCAAACCCTCCCCGCCCTCTTGATCTCGATAATAATTCAAGAATTTGTAATATTTTTACTGACACGGGAGATTTACTTGAAAAAAATATATCAACTAATACACCTAGTAGTACAAAAATAAATACATACACAACCCCTGTTACAAAAAACAATATGAGTGAGAGTATTGTACCTAATACCAAACCAAGTATCACAGACTTACTTCGTGACATTGCTTTTAATATACCAACAACGAATGAAAGAAGGATAAATCCTAAAAATAGAATAAATCCGAAAAGTTGTGGAATACTTTCAGCACCCAACTTTGAAGCAAGCTCATCTGTTACACTTGGAGTATATATTTCATTTTTATCAATAATATCTATCATGCGAGTCACCGCATCTGAAACTCCTCGCCCATAGTCACCGGCTTGAAACGCAGGTTTTACTGTATCGCGTAAAATAATATTTGCTAATACATCAGGCAATACAGGCTCAAGTCCATATCCTACTTCAATACGATTTTTTCTATCATGTAAAGAGATAAGAAAAAGGATTCCATTATTTTTATATTTTTGGCCGATATGATTTGCTTGAAATATTTTGTACGCTGCAGTTTCTATAGTCTCATCACTTGGTAATACTGGAATTGTTACAACCACAATCTGATTTGTGGTCGAGGCATCATATCCATGTAATATATCTTCAATATGAGCCTGTACATCATCTGGAATCATGTTTGCTGTATCTGTCACATATCTGTCAAGACGCATGTCAACAACAGATTGAGCATATGCAGGGTGTATTATAACAAAAAAACTGCATACACTTAACACAACAATGTAATACAGTTTTTTCATATATTTTTAAAAAATTATTTATATATTAACCTTTGGAGCAACTTCTGAACCTGTTGTTGCTTCAAAATAAGGTTGTTGAGAAAAACCAAACATCTTAGCAAAGATAAATCCAGGGAATCGTTTTACTTTTAAGTTATATGTCATAACAGCATCATTATACTTCTGTCTTTCAATAGCTACACGATTTTCTGTACCCTCAAGTTGTACTTGTAGATTTTGAACAGTATCAATAGATTTAAGTGTTGGATAATTTTCCATAACAACGAGAAGTCGAGAAAGAGCTGATTCAACTTGTGCTGTCGCAGCCACCTTATCTGCTTGATATCCAGACTGAGCTGCACCACTATATCGAGTACGAGCCTCAGCAAGAGCTCCAAAAACAGCTGTTTCTTGCTTCATAGCACCTTGAACTGCACCGACCAGGTTAGGTATAAGGTCAAAGCGTCGTTGATATTGGTTTTCCACTTGAGACCATTGTGATGTATAGGCTTCTTGAGTGTTTACAAGACTGTTATACGAACTAAAAAGATATATACCGATAAGTATAATAATACCTATAATGATTGGAGTTTTTTTGATTGTATTCATATGGGTGTATTATAGCACATCAGTCAATCAAACAAGGTGATAAGAGTTTTAGTACATACTACCCAAAATACCCTATACCCATATGCTTTTTCATTTCTTTCATGTACGCTTTGGCTTCTGCTTGAACTTTCTTTGTTCCTGCTTCAACAATCTTCATAACTGCATCTGTATCTTTTGCGAGCTCAGCTCGACGTGTTCGAATAGGACCTATAAGGTCTTGTAAAACTTTAATGAGTCTCTTTTTTACAACAACATCACCAAGTCCCCCTTTTTTATATTGTTTTTTAAGCTCAGCAACTTCTGTTTTATTTTCATCAAAAATATCAAGATACGTAAACACAACATTTCCTTTCACCTCTCCTGGATCTTCCACTCGAATATGTTTTGGATC
Source organism: uncultured Candidatus Saccharibacteria bacterium (assembly GCA_964520195.1). Classification (GTDB taxonomy): domain Bacteria; phylum Patescibacteriota; class Minisyncoccia; order Phycocordibacterales; family CAIZLB01; genus CAIZLB01. Next base: position 42,753 of record CAZFNX010000001.1, on the reverse strand, counting down.
TGTGTACATACCCATAACTTTTTTTGCAATCATCTCATCCGAATCAGAAAGATATATTGCATTACCTAAAGACTTACTTGCTTTTGCTTGTCCATCAGTACCTATAAGCCGTGGAGCATCTGAAAGTAGAGGTTTTACTTCATTGAAGAATTGACCGTAAATACTGTTAAATTTTCTCACAAGCTCATTTGTTTGCTCTATCACTGGAAGCTGATCTTCTCCAACAGGTACAGTTGTTGCTCGAGCAAAAAGTATATCAGCAGCCTGACTTACTGGATATGATAAAAATCCAGCAGGCACATCTTCTCCAAAACCTTTTTGCTTCATTTCTGATTTTACAGTCGGATTTCGTTTCAATCGTGCGAGCGTTACCATATTTAAAAACAATACTGTCATCTCAGCAATCTCAGGAATCTGTGATTGTATAAAGTATGTTGTTTTTTTAGGATCGACTCCGCACGCCATATTATCGAGAATAACCTCTATCACATGTTCACTTACCTTTGAGGGATTACTTGCATTATCTGTTAAGGCCTGAATATCTGCAATCATGTAATACGCCTTATCAACAGACTTTTGTAATGCAATACGGTTTTGTATAGATCCGACATAATGACCAAGATGAAGTCTGCCTGTTGGACGATCGCCTGTGAGAGCTATATTTGGAGTTGTAGGAGTTGTTTTCATGATGTGAGTATAGCATATTGACACAGCTTTTTCATTTGATATACTTTAATCACAAATGGGTTATCCCACCTGCCCCTGCCTTACAAAGCAGGGGTTTAAATATTGTCCGATAACACATCAATCAAACTAGATCTTACTTTATGGAAATCATTTCTTGATATATAGCCAATATATTGTTCTAACCTTTTTACATCCAAAACCCTCAGTTGAGATATCATCACAGATTGAGGGGTATTTTTCAATATGACTCTAATGTAATATTTATTATCTTTAAGTTTTGTACTCATGGGTATACCCCAAAATATATTGTTATTAAATTTTTTAATAATCAAAACAGGTCTTGTAAATGCATCTCCTTTTCCATTTTCTTCATCTCCTATATTTTCACCTAATGCACACCAATACACCTCACACATATGAATGATTTTACCTCTTGGTTTTTCATCAATATATATTTTACTATGTACCCACTCTAAAAATTTTTTAATCATCAAAAAACTTTACCTGATGAATGGTAAAGTTTTTTACAAGAAAAGATGAAGTCTTATAAATTTTTCTTAAAATGATTCTTAAACAAAGACTACACCTTTGGCTTCAACAATGGAAACAAGATAACATCACGTAAATTCGGCTGATGTGTGAGGAGCGCGATCACACGCTCTACTCCCATTCCCCAACCTGACATTGGAGGCATACCGTGCTCCATAGCCTCTACATATTCATCATCTTTTTCCATAGCCTCTTCATCACCACCCTCACGATACTCGGCTTGTTTTGCAAACCGCTCTGCTTGATCTATAGGATCAACAAGTTCACTGTATGCATTCACAATCTCCCATCCATTTAATACGAGTTGAAAACGATCTGTGACCATAGGATTGTCATCGTTTTTTCGAGCAAGTGGAGATATGTCTATAGGATGATGAGTCAAGAAAGTTGGCTTTACTAGTTTTGGTCTAGATACTTTTTTGTACAATGAATCAATCATATTTCCACGACCCAATGTATCAATATCCTTAAGTTGAATACCGAGTTTTTGTATAGCAGCTTTCAATGTTTCTGTATCTGGATACAAATCAATATCAATACCACAATCTTCAATCAACAACTCACGGAATGTTTTTCTGTCCCATGGTGGAGTAAGATCAACCGTTACCATTTCTCCATCGCGATTTATACATTGAATCTCCATAGTTCCTTTGAGTTTTCCTATGATTTCAACAAACATTTCTTCAGTGAACTTCATATTATCCGCATAGTCCCAATACGATGCATAGTGCTCTATCATAGTAAACTCTTGTAGATGTGACGCATCCATACCTTCATTACGAAAAACACGAGCCACTTCAAATACTCGATCAAATCCTCCAACAACTGCTTCCTTTAGAAATATCTCGGGAGCAATACGAAGATACACATCCATATCAAGCGCGTTGTAATGTGTTTTAAATGGCTTAGCCAATGCCCCTGATGGAGATGTCTGTAGCACTGGAGTATCTATCTCGACAAAATTATGCTTAGCATAAAAGTTTCGAAGCTCTCTAAGAAAATCAGATCTGAATTTAAATCGATCCATAGTCTCTTTATTACTAATCAAATCCAAATATCTTTTTCTGTACACAGTTTCTGTATCTTGCAATCCATGCCATTTTTCTGGAAGTGGTCGCAATGATTTTGATAGAAATACATAATCTTGGACCATGACAGATATCTCCCCTTTTTGAGTAGTAAAAATAGTTCCTTCTACACCAATAAAGTCTCCAACGTGAATCATGTCAATAAGTCTGTCAAATTTTTCACCTAATACATCAACTTTTAACACGGCCTGCAATTGCCCTGAAAAATCTTGCAGTTTAATAAATGCAAGTTTTCCCATATTACGTAAAAACACAATACGACCACACACTTTTACAGTAGTGTTTTCAGGTTTTTGTTTCGCATCAGCCAATACATCACTTCTTTCAAATTTATCGGCATATGGAGTGACCCCAGCGTCTTGTATAGATTGTAACTTTTTAAGTCTGTCCAGACGTTCATCATGTGTAGATTCCATAAAGCCCATTGTAACATGATTTCTAAGGATTTTATAGACTCCTATGCAAGCATACCTAATGTACATCTAAGGCAATCAAACCTTCATAACACCACCACTTATCTATCAAAAATCTTAGTCACATACTCATCTAACACTCGCTGATCATAATCATAAAAATATTTTCCTTCATCATGAATACGTTTCGCCAACTCCACACCTACAAAACGCCAGTGCCATGGTTCGTATGCATAATAACTGTTACCTTTTGGATAGGATAATACGAAACCGTATAAGTATGCATTATTTTTTAGCCATTGATATTCTTGTGTTCCATCAAATTTTGAAAAATTGTCCTTAGTTGCAGATGTTGTGAAATCAACAGTTGTTCCGAGTTGATGTTCAGAAAAACCTTGTTCGGCAGAAAATTGATTTGCAGTTTTTGTACCAAACTTTACAACATTTATATTCTTAACTGTTGCTTGTGTTGCAAATGACCGAAACGCAGAGATAATAAGCAAATTCATACCATCATTTCGCGCATCAGTAAGTAACGATTGTAAGTAATACAGTACATCAGCATGTATTTCATATGTTGTCTTTTGATTGTATGTATATTCAGTAGGAATAGTTACAAGTCGCAGTGGTGCATAATTTTCATTAAGAAAATAGATCTTGGAGTATTTTTTTAGCAGTTGTGGATCTGCTTTAGCTAACTTATCAAGTGAACCAAGTTTTTCTTCTAGTGTTTTATTTTTAGCCTTTTCTTCATCAATAACTCTAGACAATGTAGTATACAAATCACTCAAAAGTGCACTTGATTGTGTTGTACTCGCCTTCAACTCTGCCAACTCACGAACATTTGCATCATGATCGGACTGTAATGTCTCAATAGTTTTTCTATACGTAAATGATTGATACTGATTCCAAGCTATATCGGCTACCATAAGCAAGACAATCAATAACACGCCAAAGGATGTAATTTTTTTAGATTGCGAAGCAGGTGATGTAGAACTAGATTCCATAGGAAGGATTATAGCACGCTATCACACACAAGAGCGACACTTATGTGTACAAATCTATCGAAGCATTTCCCGAAGCATCTCTTGTGCTTTTGCAGGATTTACAGCTCCTTTTCCAACCTTCATAACTTGTCCCACAAGATACATAAGAAGAGGTTCTTTTCCAGACTTAAATCCTGCTACCTGTTCTGGATTAGCATCAATCACGCCTTGAATCATAGTCTTTAGGACTTCTGGATCATTTTTCTGAATCATCCCCTTTTCTTCAGCAATACTTTTAGCAGTTTTTGCTCGAGTTGTCTCATCTGCTTTCCATAGCAATGCAATCAAATCTTTTGCTCCACGAGATGAAAGTTCATCTGCCTCAATCATGTGTATAATATCAACAAAATGTTCAAGATGTACATACGTATCAAGCGTTTGCGCACGCTCTGCTTCTTTTTTCACAAGACCTGCAATATCTGTAGCAATATAGTTTACAGCCAACTTCTTTACTTCTGGTTTTGTAATAGTTTTCAAAACCGCCTCATAGAAATCACCATAAAATGCATCAGAGATAAACATTTCTGCATCTTCAGCCTTCAATCCATCAGCCAAGTACTCGGCTCGGCGAACCCAAGGAAGCTTTGGTAAACTCCCTCGTAGTGCATCCATAGACCATTCTGGAACTTGTGAGATATATAACTTTGGTAGATCAGGATCTGGGAAATATCTATAGTCGTTTGCATTTTCTTTTTTTCTTTGTGAAAATGTTTTTCCTGTAGCATCTTCAAATCCCCGAGTTTCCTGCACAACTTTTTCTCCTGCATCAAGAAGCTTCGCCTGTCGTTCTATCTCGTAGGCAATAGATCGTTCAGCTGCACGAAATGAGTTTAGGTTTTTAATCTCAACTTTTGTTCCAAGCGGTTCACCTTCTTTATGTATAGAAATATTTACTTCAACACGCATCTGCCCTAACTCCATGTTTGCTTCAGATACTCCAAGTGTCTGTAGAAGCAACTGCAACTCTCTTCCAAAGTTACCTGCAGTCTTTGCATCTCGTATAGAAAAATCTAATGCATTGGTTACCAACTCCATAAGTGGTACACCTGCACGATTGTAATCAACCAAACTAAAATCACCTTTATCGTGACTTGAACGGGCCGTATCTTCCTCGAGATGAATACGTGTAATACCAACTTGTACATCTTCACCTTTTTCATTTTTCACAGTCAAAGATCCTTTTTGTACAAGTGGATACGCATACTGACTAATCTGATATCCTTTTGGAATATCTGGATAAAAATAGTTCTTTCTATCCCATTCCGTAAAATCAGCAATCTCTGCACCAAGAGCAACACCTACTTTAAGAACATGCTCTATAGCTGTCTTGTTCAATGTAGGCAGTGTTCCTGGATGAGCCATACAAATAGGACAGATGTGAATGTTTGGATTACGTTCAAGAGGAGCGTTTGCACAACTACAAAACATCTTACTTTTAGTATTAAGTTCAGCATGGATTTCAAGCCCTATAACAGGTATATACGAAGAATTACTCATGCATATATATGTAGCATATTTATGGTAAATAATAAAACACCTGTTTTACTATTATTGTCAACCATTCCCGCAAAACCTTTATAGCATCAAGGTCATACACAGATATTGTTTTTACACTGTCCACATCTAATTTCATTTTTTTAATAAAAGCAGCGGTTTTTTCAGCGACTTCCTCAGGTATACACGTATCAGTTTTTGTTAAAATAACAACTTCTTTTTTCTCAGACAAACCCAAAGAATACTGTTCGAGTTCGTTACGAATAACAGTATACGACTCCATCATTTGTTCAAGCGATTGCTCCAAAGAAACACAGTGTGCAAGAATTTTTGTTCTTTGTATGTGACGCAAAAATGTATGACCTAACCCTTTTCCTTCTGAAGCTCCTTCTATAAGACCTGGGATGTCAGCAAGAATGACACCATACATACTTCCAAGATTTGGTTCAAGGGTTGTAAACTCATAGTTAGCAACTTTTACATCAGCTTTTGTTAATACATTTAAAAGAGATGACTTGCCCGCATTCGGTAATCCAATCAAACCAATATCCGCAATCATACGTACCTCAATATGAAATACCCCCTCTTCTCCAGGTTTACCCGGTGTCCACTCTTCAGGTTTTTGATTTGAAGATCCTTTAAAATGTTCATTACCGTATCCACCAGTTCCTCCTTTAAGAATTCTTACAGTTTGCCCTACAGTATTAAGTTCTATAACAGGATTAGAAATAGTAAAGTTATCATGCACATTAATATCTTGAATACGAGTTACGATAGATCCAACAGGAATATCTATAATAAGATCTTCTCCTTGTTTTCCTTTACTACTATTTCCACTTCCATAATCACCCTCCTCGGCAAAAAACTCTTTTTGGTGCATATACTTACGTAAGTAAAATGTATCCGCAATTGCGCGAATATATACATCCCCTCCTCGTCCACCATCTCCACCTGACGGACCACCAAACTCTTTTGCATACTCATGCAACCAGCGAACAACACCGTTTCCACCTTTACCTGCCTTAATATGTACTTCCATTTCATCTATAAATGCCATAGTTTACTCAGTGTAGCATGTATTGTATAAAATAGACACTTTTAGGAGTTACTCATTATTGCTCTAATACTTGCACTTGTATCTTATCCGCTGAAGCTACAGTATCAGACCAAAATGGTTTATATGCAGTATGTAGTACCACATACTCATGTACTTGTTTCTCAACAGTATTCATTGTGTCTTTACTAAACCCTGCAAACTGCATTTTCGCATGTTCAGAGTCTATTTGAGGAGTAATATCCAATGTAAGTGAAGAAAAAGCTACAGGTTTACCAGTATCTTCAGATGTCTCGAGTGTATAATCAGAAATACGAACATCATATGTTACACTCTCTCCAAAAGGTTTAAGAGCTTTATAATACGCAGCAGTCTGTGAAATAGTATTTTTTAAAAAATCCTCAAAAGAAGCTTGATCAAAAACAACAACCGCAGATTGTTCCAACAACTTATCATATATGGTACTTTTTTGAAGTGCTAATGTACCAGCAGGCATAAGCGATAACAAATCTTGTGGAGGAATCGCTGAAACAGAATCAGAGAGACTGGTTGTTTGTGAAGTTGCAGTCGATTCTTCAGGTACTGCATACACTGTCTCATATGTTGGATACCCTTTAAACCCAATCACCTTATACACAACAGAAGACGATGCTTGTGCAATATCATCTTTAGATGAAGGAGGATTTTGTGTTGCACTATCAAGTGTGTATGTAACCCCTCCAACATCAAACCGAGTATCTTTACGAAGAGGCACTGTATCTGCTGTTTTGTTAATAATACGAATATGCTTCGTTGCACCTGTTGACGTTGCAGTTATGCTAAACACTGCCTGTTTTGAAGTTGTGGTATTTGTCGATGTTGCAACAAACGGATTACGAGTACTACTTGCATCAGTTGCAGGAACATATACTAAACTATATGTAAGCGAATCCTTTTCTCTACCTTGTAAAATAAGAGGTATCTTTTGTTTTATTTCAAAGTGAGTGGTTTTTGGAGTTAGTGTTATCTTAGTACTATGATATATGTTTTGATACAAAACTAGTCCAATAACAACCAACGCTGCCATAAAGAGAACTATTGGTACCTTTTTACTTTTCTGCTCTGTGTATGAAATATGTGGAGCAGAAAAACGTACTGAATTATATTCTTCAGTTCGTGTTGTATGAATTTTTCTTTTTGGTGGAATAATGTCTCCGTACATATAGAGTATTCTACACTACATATTATATACATTAAAACAAAGAAATAACAGAGTCATCATCTATAACAGAATGAACTTTCATGGTAATATATGGATCAGTTGCAATCTTGTGTGCAAGCTCAATACCATATGACAAAACAAGATTTTTATTGACACAGTAGACCTGAACACGAGTTGAACTTTTAATATATTCTATATCTATAGTGTCGATACAATCACGAACATGCTGGACTATTTTTTCAAGACTATTTGAAATAGATGTATTGACGATCTCTTTAACTTGAGCATCTAAATCTGGCCACAACTTTTTTGCATTCTTATCAACTTGAGTTGTTGCACGTTGTTGCATAGATTCACCTCTTGATATAAGAATATCTTGAACGACATCATTATGAGCAGATAGATTCATAGCGATATCATGCTCGGCCTCTGCATAACTATATGGAACAAACATATTTACAACATGTAATCCGTCATATATATAAGACACATCAACACTTTCCTCTTCAAGAATAATCTGAATCTCTGAGACACCTGAACTAACTCTCATATGAGAGACAAATTCTGTTAAGCCATATATAGATGTTAGAAAAACCTTATGTGTATGAAATATACTCTCTAACACATGAATCAAAGGTGTGATAAATGATGTCTTCGCATATACGTGGACATATTGAAATGCAACAGTTTCAGCAATCTGATTATCTATGGCAGGTACCTTATATCCATTTAATAAAATGTTTGAAGTGTATGATTCAACTACATATAAATCTTTCTCATCTTTTTTGAGGAACATTGACTTCAGTACAGTGTCAGTGATTTTTGTTTTTTTACCAAAATCTTTTTCAACCTGAACAACATCATATGTACACCACGGAGACGACAACACAACATCAACACCTTTGAGAGTACGAGATGTTTCTTTAAAGAAAGAACTTAAACGTATATCTGTAGCAAGTTTTTTACACACAAAGACCATACGCTTCTCATATTCTGATACCAACTCACCATCTATACGAGTAGCAGACTCGACATGACGAAGTGTATACGTATTATTTTCACGCGTATATACTTCTATAGCATATGGTTTTAGAACAAGAACAATTCTCATGTATCACAAGTATACCATTATTTTTGAGTTGTTGTAGATGTTGTTGCAGTGATAGTGGAAGATGTTGCATTTTCACCAGTCAAAGAACATCCTGTTATGCTCGCAAGCTTTTCTACTCCCTGTTCACCTTCATATTTGACTCCATCAGCAGTAATCCATGTAGGATATCCATTTATACCTTTATCCAAACACAACTGAGTATTATCAGGACATTCGACATATGGAACGTATTTAAAAGAAGAACCAAATCCAGCTTTTTCTTTCTGACAATGAGTACACCATGCTGCCCCATACATAGTGATCTTTTTTTCAGCTAAACATTGTGCGAATGTATCAAGATTTTTTTGTAATTGACTTTCAACCATATCACGAACTTCTGATGTACTTTGTAGATTTGGATATCGATAATGCCAGACATATCCAAAAAGAATAAATAATATAAGAAAACTTATAAGTGCAAGCATTGTTGTTTGTATGTTTTTTTTCATATGTATGGGTATAGTATGATGAGTGATTAATATATAAACGTATATACTTTATTCTTTACAGCAGTTTACCATTTGACTGACAATATCATCAAATGACATTGGTTTCTCTTTTTGCAAATGATCCGCGACTGCAGGTGCTTCAATAATCTTCAATCGCAATGCAAAAAATAAGTTATATGTTTTATACGCAAACGCAAACATATCTGCCGCCTCGTCTTTTTTACCATCAGATTGAAGTTTTGTTCCTACCTCCATAAGACGCATAGTGGTAGCCAACAGGTGCTTAGAAATACACCAACTCTCCGCCTCTGTCTTTTCAATCATTCGAGCCAAAAGAACTTTTCTCATTTCCCGTACATCGTAGAGCATGTCATAGTATTCTCTTTTTTGCGTTTTTGCACCACTAAAGAAAAAATGTTCTTCAAGACTTATAAGATTCATAACTGCAATACTTAAATCTTCTTCTAGCGAAAGATCGACTGTTGTATTGTTTTTTATAGCTGCAACTTTTTTTTGTAATTCTTCAAAAGAAAGCGGTGTGGATACATTTGTCATATGTGTATAGTGTTATGTTAGAGGGTCTATTTTTATAAATAAAATATTGATATAGCCAATGCGAGTAAAAGAATATGTAGAGTTAATCGAGTTTTTCTTGTCTCTAATCGTCGAAGTTTATCAAGTTTTTCAAGCACAGTTCGGTTGATGGCCATAGCAAGCATAATAATCAAAGGCAATACGAATACGATATTGTATATAATCAAATACACGAAACCTTTCCAAAAATTGTTTTGATCGTGAAGTAGTCCGAGCACAAATAAGTATGGACCACCAGTACATGGAAACTCAAACAACCCAACAAGGATTCCGAGCAGAAATGAAGCTGGTACAGATCCTTTGTGAATAATCTTTGCAAGCGTATTGTGAGAACTCGAGGGTATTTTAAGTTTGATAGGAAAATTTGGAAAAAATTCATTGATAATACCTATCACACAATAGAGTATTAGAATACCAGCACCGATTTTAGCAAGGCCGTTTGGTATATTAAACATAGATAACACTTTCAACATACCTACTCCGATAAGTGTATACACCAGTGCAATACCGAAAATATACATACTCCCCGCCTTAACAATAAAAGCACGCTCTTTACCTAAACTAAATAAAAACGTGAGCGTTAAGAACAACATGGCAAATGCACACGGATTTACACTATCTATCATAGCCGCAACAATGATAACTGGTAATGACCAACTTCCTGCATGATGAGCAATAAATTCTAGTAGCATATATTTTATTGTATATAAAAAAAATATAGATTGAAAGAAAATATGTGTGTTGTGGTATTATATGTACATGGAACCACAACAATCAAACATCATAAACAAAGTTATAGGAGGTATTATTACTCTTGGGGTTATTGCAGGCGTAACCACACTTGCGATGAAAGATAAGAGTAAAGATACTGCAACTGCCACATCAACAACAGAAGTTGCTGGCACTGAAGAACATACAGACGGAAGCGATATGGAAAAAGAATCAGTAAACACATCTGCGGCTCAGACTATACATAAACCAGACGTAAGACGAGATGATGATAATGATCAGAACGAAGAAAATGATGATGACGATGATGATACAGGTAGAACTTCTGCATCTTTAGAGACAACACGAACAGGTGTGCAGACAACCGTTTCTACAGGTGTTAAGGCAGGTAGTGTTACATATAAAGATGGTACATACAGTGCTACAGGATCATACCGTTCACCTGCAGGAACTGAACAAGTCTCTGTATCAGTTGTGCTTAAAAAATAATATCGTGACAGACTCTACATTTTCCGCAACATCAGATAGCAGTAGATCTAGACAATATCAAAGCGAGTTTGCAGCTGGATATAAGACACAAGTTATAGGTAAAGATATTTCTACTATAAGTGTAGGTAAAGTATCAGGATCATCACTGACTGGAAACGGTTTTAATGATGCACTTGCAAAGATCAAAGCAGCAGCAAAGATCTAATAGCGCAGTTATCAGTTTCCATCCCTATCAAGAATCTATATGTCACAATCGTTACAATCTTTCGGTGAAGAATTTTATGCAATAGGTACAACGTGGCATATAGACATAACACACACCGATAGCAACACGGCTCTTGGTGTGTTTTCTGAACTTAGGTCTCGTATAGAATTATTTGAAAAAACATATTCGCGATTTAGAACTGATTCTCTCATATATGAAATGTCACAACATGCCGGAGTATATCCACTACCAACGGATGCCATACCTATGTTTGATTTGTATAAAAAAATGTACAATCTGAGCAAAGGACTTATGACTCCACTTATTGGTCAGATGCTTCATGATACAGGGTATGATGCAACATATTCCCTTATCCCTAAACCCATCATAAGACAAGTACCTACATGGGACTCTGCCTTAAAATACAATCCACAAACAAAAACTCTTACCGTATACACACCTGTACAGTTAGACCTTGGAGCTATTGGGAAAGGATACATCATAGATATTGTGAGAAATATATGTAAAGAAAAACATATACAAACATATACTATCGACGCAGGAAGAGATATATATCATTATGGAAATAAAGAAACACCTCTCAGTATAGGATTGGAAAACCCGTTTGATACCACACAAGCGATAGGAACTGCGCATATAACACAAGGAGCTATTTGTGGAACTTCTGGCAATCGTCGTGCATGGAATACATACACACATATCTTAAATCCAGAAACACAAACATCCCCTCGAGACATATCTGCTGTTTGGATCACTGCAGAAGATGCAATGATTGCCGATGCACTAACTACTGCAATATTTTTCACACCGATAGATATATTACAAAAACATTTTTCTTTTGAGTATATACTTGTATACAGTGATGGTTCCGCTATGATATCAAACAATTTTCCTGGAGAATTGTTTTAATCCAACACCTCACCTTCATCCAACTCGCTTAACAAACTTTCTACATCGAGCACTTCTGTTACCATTTCAACTTCTCCATCATCAGATACTTTCCAAGAAGATTTTGGTCTATCAACGTAAAGTTCTATTCCGTTCATATCAGGATCTTGTAGATATATCGCCTCAGATACTCCATGATCAGCAAAACCTGTTACAGGATACTGTGCATCAATCAGATTCTTTAAAGCTTGAGCAAGTTCTTTTCGAGTTGGATATAAGATGGCCACATGATACAACCCACTATGTCCTGGTGGAGGCGGAGTTACTCCTTTACCTGCCCACGTGTTTAGTCCTATATGATGATGGTATCCTCCTGCAGAAAGAAACACAGCAGAGTCACCATATCGTGTTGTTACTTCAAATCCGAGTATATCTCGATAGAATGCAAGAGACCTATCAAGATCTGCAACAGTTAGATGAACATGACCAATGGTTACCTCTTTGTGTATATTCATATATGTATTATACCACGCATGTCTAGTGTGGTTTTTGTCATAGACATATATCCCTGTCTGTGGTAAATTCACAAGGTCATACCTGGTGGCATGTTAGTTCACAACCCACTGAACCTACTACACGGTCCAGGTCCGTGTACACGTACAAACATTCAGAAAAATTCATTGATATGATCGCTCCTAATCCTTCAACGTTCCTACGTCTAGCAGCAGCAACCTCTACACTCAGTTTAACACCAGAGCACACAGCTCTCCACTACGGAACAAGCCTCGACCCATCCCTGGCGTGGTGGCGAAACATGGGCTACAACAATGTTCTCAAAAATACTGGTGTTATCGCTTTCATCAAGCATACCAAAGAGGACAGTATTATCGAACTCATTCCACACACAACGCCTGAGCACCTTGGATACAGTGTCCCTACAAAAGAAAAGTTCTTTGAATTCTTGAAGCAAATTGAAAAAGATAAAGACACGTATGAGGTCATTAGTAAGAAGACAGAAGATGGCGAGGGACTCCTGTTTGTTCTTTTCCGAGACAAGATGACTCAGGACGTCCTACAAATCGTTTGGCGTGCTGAACCTCTCGGATAACCCTTCATCTCTCACTCAATCCCTCCCCAACCTGTACCACACAGGTTCGGCGGAGGTATTTTTTATTAACGACATAGAGTCGAACCGAAAAAGTTAAAGATTTTTTCTATTTTTCTTATAGAAAAATACCTGCACTATATTTACAACAAAACTAAAACACAAGATAGCAACCATGCCCCCTACGAGGAACATAGCTCCACTGTCCCACTGACTCCCTAACATATACCCAGCAAATCCATACAAAAGAGCATATGCAAACTCACCTAAAAAGGCATATAGTACAAATGTCTTATATGATATCTTTGTAACACCTGCCAGTATGTTTGTTGCAGGACTTACACCAGTCATAAAACGACTAGAGAAAATAAGAGATGGTGCGAAGTCAACTATATACTCTTCAACTTGATGATATTTTTTTGATATAAGAATACGACGAAAGAAATGTATATCCATCAAAACCTGTTTTCCATAATGTCTTGCAATCATAAAACCCAACAAATCTCCTGACATACTTCCAACAAATGTTACAAACAATATCAGGTATATATTAAAATATCCCTGGGCAGCCAACGCAGCAGCCGCAGATAAGCTAGCACTCGCTGGTAACAATAGTGCTAATGATGAACCAAATGCAACTAGAAATAATCCCCAGTATCCAAAACTGAGTAGATAACTTGCAAATATGTGTAATATGGCGGTAATTGTCGTAATACTATAAGTATACGCCATATGGGTACATATTCCAGTTTACAAATTCCTCCACGAACCGCCATTAGTCACATGCGTAAATCCTATACTTTGTAAAATCATAACAGCATATGCACTTCTACCACCACTTTCACAACACACAACGATAGGTGTATCTTTGGATATCTGTTTTTTCTCTATCTCAACAGCTAGTATATCTAAAGGAATATGTACAGAATTATCCGCATGTCCTTGAGTATATTCTTCTTGAGTACGTACATCTATGATAAGCATAAAACTAGTATATCATTAGCTGCAATATTGTATACTATATATATGAAAACAATTATATATACCTTGCTTTTTATACTAAGTCTATCAATCATCCCTCAAACATACGCTGATAGTCTTGTTGCATGTACCATGGATGCTCGCATGTGTCCTGATGGATCATATGTGGGTCGAACAGAACCAAACTGTGAATTTGCCCCATGTCAAACTCAAGCAACAACCACAACAAACATGTGTCAAAATCTATCAACACACATAGTGCGTTTTGGACAACGAAGTGAAGATATAAAAAATCTACAAACATACTTGTATGCAAAATATAATCCCCAAGGAAAACCAACTGGATATTTTGGAACACTTACTCGTTCATACGTTGTACGATTTCAAAAAGAACATCACATCACTCCAACAGGTATTGTTGGACCACTTACTCGCAAAGCATTGGGAGAAGATTGCGATGGTACTACACCACCTCCAATAAGTGGCACATCTCAACCGTCTGCAACATGTAAAGTTTGGTTTGATGGGTGCAATACATGTTCAAGAACTTCTCCTGGCGGACCGATGATGTGTACTATGATGGCATGTATTTGGGCAAATCAAGGAGCAGCTACATGTAAGGAGAGTTTTTAGGCTTACTATGTTTTAGTTACACTTCTTTTTGAATCTTTTTAGAATCCTTAAATATGAGCTTAAAAATAGATTCCACGAGAGCTTGACTAACCCCCTCTTCAACACTCATCTTTTTGAGTGCTTCAATAATAGCTAACTCTCTATCTTTTTGATTGATAGCTAAACCGTGTTTCTTTTTATATGCACCAACAGCAGGCATATATGATTGGCGTTTTGCAATCAATCTAACTATCTTTGTATCTATGTTGTTCAGTTTGTTTCTAATTGATAGAAGATTCATGTGATTGTTTTTGACCTGGTCTTTTAATAATTAATTGGGTTTCTGGATGCTCTAGTTCGAGATTGTGTACAATCTTTTCTGCAACTGATTCAACTGACATAAATTCATCAAAGTTTTCAGGCTTTGCTTCATTAAATAAATCAGTTTGAAATCCACCCGGATATACTCCAATAACAGTTATAGGCATATCCTCCAACTCCTTAATTTCAGACTCTATTTGTTCCTTTTCCTTTTCGAGTGTTTCAATGCTTTTCTCTTGTTCAGTAATAGTCACCTGTCTCTCAGGATTACCCTTCTCTTTTTTGAAATACTGAAAACGCAGTTCTTTTATCTGATCAGCAATCTTCCGACGACCCTCGCGAAAATATCTTTTACTAAATTTTACTAGCTCTGTGTGATTATTTTCTGGATCAGAACTTTCTTTATCGGCAATTACCTCAAGATTTTGGCTGAAGTTTTTAAGATTATCTTCCAAAAAAGTGGAATTCGGTTTTTCCATATAGCTAGTATTATAGCAACAAAAACGACGCATATCGAGCGTAATAACCCCGCTCGTGTTGGTTGCCAGGCTTGGACTCGAACCAAAATAATGGCTTCAAATATAGACATTTTCATTTTGACAAAAATAGCAAAAGTTCGAGTTCATGACTCGTTTTTAAAATATATTGCAAAATATAGCTATTTTAGGCCTCTCGGTCGGGCTCACTAAACTGTTGCCAGGCTTGGACTCGAACCAAGATTACATCCTTCAGAGGGACATGTCCTACCATTAGACGATCTGGCAATACCTCCGAGTATACCCTAAAACCCTAAAAACCACAAAACTCTATTTGTAGTAATGTAAATGCTTAAACATATGTATAACAGCCATAGTGACAAGGACCCCTATAACACCTCCCACAAGAATATCTATAGGCAAATGAACCATGAGAAAGAGTCGTGCGTATGCAACAAGCATAAACCAACACACTGCAAGTATGTAGAGCAGTTTTCTTGTTCGAGCATGTTTGACATGTGTATATGTATAATAGATTGCCAAAGAAGAAACTACAGCAGCCATCGTTGCATGCCCTGATGGAAATCGAAAATCTCTTTCAACAATGAGTGAGTTGATAGGACGTGGCACATGTGCCAAAAGCTTTACTGTGTATGTACACGCCATAGCAATACACACACTAAACAAGATCCTATCACAATCTTTTTGATACCCTTTCATGTATAGATATATACATAAACTGACAATAAAAATACTCATCACGGCAGGACCTGCAATATTTGAAACAAATACTTGGAATAAAAACATATAATATATTAACCACCTATAGATGTATCATCACTATTTTGTACTTGTATAACATCACGCAATCTACTTAAGAGATTATTTATCCATGATTTTCTATAGTAGATAGGTTTGTACGCTAGACTGTATTCACCTGTATGAAGAACTGTTGCATTATTCACTCCAACGTATCGAAGATGCCACGGCTCGTACATGTATCCTGTTTTTTCTTCAGCCCCCTCTTCATAACTTATGATAAATCCATACTTGTATCCATGATCTTTGATCCACATACTCTCATCTGTCAGCGCAAAGTTTGATCCAGACTTAAACTCACTTGCAACATCAACTGTTGTTCCTAGTTGATGTTCACTGTGACCTGGAGGTGCAACTCGATGATATGCACCTGTATTCATAGTAGGCGCATAAGCATTGTAGAGTGCTGTTTGTCCCTCATATGATCTGTAGCCAGAAACAACCATAAGGGTTAAACCTTCTTTGGCCATATCTTGAGACATATTTAGAAGACTTGTGGCAGCTGTCTCTGTGAGACAGATAAGATTGCCTGCATATGTACCGATATGTGAACGGATATCTACGAGATTTTTAGGAATGTATGATCTAGGTAAGCCTGTAGCGTTATTAATAATCTGCAACATGTATGCGTCATCTGATTGACTTTGAGATTGCGGACATGCACCTTTTTTAAATAACGGCTGTGTTGTAGTTGCAGAAGATGTTGCAACCGTTGGATTTATAAGGAGTGTCGTGATTGATTGGATATTATCAAGAGTTAAAAGTTTTTGATCTACTTCAGGAGAAATAAACCAACTTGCATGTGCTATAGAAGTACTTAGAAATATCATACTGATACCTATGCAATATAAAACCAATGAACGTTGCGAAACCATATACCTATAAGTATACCGTCTTATCGTGGTGGGGGCAATCGAGGAGCGTGACGAAGTTGTGCATTCACAATCTTTCCATCAACAATAGTACCAGATACAAAAACTGTTTGACCTTCTTCGATATCTCCGAAGCAATGTGTAAAACAAGTAGCACCTTGTACTGCTGGCACAATGACAGTACTTGTTGTTCCTATACCCTCTTCATCATCTATGTCTATGTATATAAACTGATCATCTTGTTTTACAACAATACCTCTGTATATTTCATATCCTCGTGGAGGAGCACGTCTAACTCTTGTATACATTGTTTCAAATAGCGGCAATCTTTTATGATCAGCGTAGTACAACATGTTTGCATGAAATGATGTTTTTGTATCAACAATATATCCACTGATACTTATGATGGCGATAGCACCTACAAGGATATATATTCCTGGAATCTTATATCCAAACGATGTATGTCGTGTTAATGCTCCAAGTAAAATAATCAAAACTCCATCAATCAAGAATAATACCCATGGAAATAGGATAAAAGCCAACTCAACTCCTTTTGAACCGAACTCTATCAAATATGACTGCCCCGTCATACGAATAGTAAAGAGAATAAAACTACACAATGCAATAGAAACAACACAGATAGCACTCACAAGTAAGACAAAAGCCAACCATTTTAATCTAAAAAATGTTTTTGAGTGCACAGAGATCTTCTTCGTTTGGATTTTATGTAAAACCTCCGAGATGTATGCATCTGCATCGTGAGTATGTTGTTGTGGTGTGTTTGTATCTTCCATAATGTTTATGTTGCGTTATGTATATGTTTTTCTAAATCAATATGCATGTCAGTATAGATTTTTTTCAATTGCTCTTTTGCTCGCATAACACGTATACCAACAGTTCCAACAGGAATCTGTAAAATATCTCCAATATCTCTGTAACTCATATTTTCAAGATAATGAAGAATGATAACCTCTTTATATTTTGGTTGTAATGCATCAAGACCTTTCTCAATCATAGTAATCAGTTCCGCATAATCTCTTTCTTCTATCTTTGGATCAACATATGAATAATGAGAAATAAAAACATCTAAATCAAAATCAGGCATCAAGAGAGGACTTCGTTGTTGCCGTTTCAGACCATTTACAAATGCATTATGTGCAATACGGTAAATCCATGAAGAAAATTTTAACTTGGGATCAAAACTTTGAATGTACTCATATGTCTTGATGAAAACATCTTGCACAATATCATCTATATTATCACTATTGGATAAAAACTTTTTACCGTATCTTACTAACTTATCAGTATATCGTTTCATCAAAATCCCAAAAGCCTCACTATTGCCCTGTTGGACCTGTATAGCAATTTGTTCATCAGACACAGATGTTTGGGATGTAAGAGGTCCTTCCATAGTGTAGTACATATAGTATACACCCTGCGTCAACTTTTATTTCAGTAATATAGCAAAAAACCCACAGATGTGAGTTTGCTGCTAACACATAGGTATTACACAAACATACTTATTGCTGAGTAGAAGTTGCTGTTTTATGCAATCGTTGCATAAATGCATGTGGAGAACTTGTCATAACATCCGTAGCTACAACAGTAGCCCCTGTAAGTGTTCCTTTGGCACCGAGCATATCTCCGACCTTAAGATCACTTACTATAATCGTTGTTGCTGCTTGACCTCTACCCCCTCTTAAGATTTTGGCTGAGCTTACATCAACGATATATGTTTTATTATCTTTATCTTTAATAGTTACCAATGAACCATCAATAGACTGAATAACCCCAGATGCTGCCGGCTTACCTACACTATGAACCTTGTTCCCTGCTGCTGGTTTTGCATGCAACCCAGTACCAATAACTACTTGCGTAGCTACAGCATGCGTTCCAGAGACAGTACCTCGAGTCATAATATTTACTCCCACTACAACATCGCTTATTGTTGCAGATGTGGTTGCCGGTCTTGTACCTGCAGTAGATGGCTCAACAAATTTTACAAAAGATGCATGTGATGCATCAACTGTATATGTGCCATGTTTTGGAGTAGTAACAGTGATATCTGTCCCAGACACAGCTGTTACAGTTCCTCCTACAGCCTGTTTTCTACCCTTAGACATATGTATTGACGTTCTTGTGGTGGTTGATGTACCACTATCAGCACTTGCTGTCACACTATATGTAAGAGACGACACTCCTAATGCTGCCAACATGGCAATAATAGGCAACGTTTGTGATACCCGCTTCTTTTTTCGTAAAATTTTCTTTGTATTTTTTGACATAGATAATAATTTTTTGATTTAATTTACTTACTAATACCAATAAAACATGTTCGTAACCACATATGTGTGTGACATAAGATACACTATCTTCTGTTCACGTATATTAGTACAGCAAGGATAGATCTTTATTTCACATTTCTTACCTTGCGCAGGAGGTAATAACGATTTACAATAGTATGTATATGAAACCAACAAGACAATCTTTTTTTCAACGATTAACAGGAAGTCTACGCGAAGAGGAAGACGATGATGATGGTGTGTATCGTATGGATGAAATAAACAAACAATCTATGAGTAAAGTAAGCCAAGATAGAGAGCAACTTATTTCAACATATGAAGAGGAAGAAGAACCAGTATCGATTGACGGACAACTTGCTATTGATGTTTTTGAAACACCTGTTGATGTTATTGTAAAAACAATGATTCCAGGAGTACGCAAAGAAGAGGTTGATATCTCTCTTTCTCGAGACATGTTAACAATTCGAGGTGAGCGAAAAGATGAAAAAACCATTTCTGAAGATAACTATCACTACAAGGAACTATATTGGGGATCATTTTCACGAACAGTTAAACTTCCTCATGAGGTTGATATAGAGAAAGCTGAGGCTACAGAAGAACAAGGTATGCTTACGATAAAACTTCCTCGAGTGGATAAAGAAAAACAGAAGAAGGTTAAGGTAAAATAAAAGAAACTTTATAGTAAAAAACGCAACCGTCCATCACGAATGTTGCGTTTTTTACTATAAAGTTTCCGAACACTCATACTGGTATTTTGCTTGTATAATTTTCAGTCAGTGTTTGTAACATTAAATTTTCATGACTCGCTCTCGTTCTTCAATATGAGCCAAATGTCGCTCTCGTTCTTTTGTGAAGAAATGCATATCCTCGGCGTATTTTGAAATCATATGTGACGCATGATGAGCTCCAAGATAATGAGGAATAATCACATATGTCGCACCAAGAGCATATAACTCTTTAGCCTGCTTTGCATCATGTGAGATAAGTAAAATAATACCATCTTGATTATGTCTTCTGTATTGTATTGTCAATAATTTATTTACTTTAATATCTGGTATTGTTGAAACAACGATTTTCGCGTGATGTAATCCTATCTCTTCTAAAAATTCAACATCTTCAGCGTCTCCAAAACGTGAAGGTATGTTTTGTTTATACATAGCCTTAATTGCGACTGGATTAAAATCAACAACCAGATATTCTGAATGTATTTTCTTTGCCACCTGCACAAAATCAAACCCTACTCTATCATATCCAAAAATAATCATATCAGCTTTCTTAGTTTCAGCCTGCTCTGCTTTATGAGATGTATTCCATTCAAATAATTTGAGAGGATTTTTGAAAAC
>CAZFNX010000001.1:0-21764 GCA_964520195.1 uncultured Candidatus Saccharibacteria bacterium | reverse complement strand
GGAAATAACATCTTTCCTAAACCAACAAGTTCCATCTGAGCCCCAAGAGCTATAAAGAATATTACTACAAAGAAATCACGCAAAGGTCGTAATCGAGAACTTATTTCATATGCAAAACTAGAAACAGACAAAGTGATACCTGCAACTAGCGCTCCAATCTCTATAGAAAATCCTATTGCAGAGAAAATAGAAGCCATTCCCAATCCCCATGCAATAGCAAAGAGGAACAATAACTCTTGAGACATTGCAATACGAGTCAATATTTTTGGTAAAACAAATCTCGCCACAATATACAATATCACACCCACTCCTACAGCTTTAAAGAACAGAGACATAAACAAATCCCCTAGTCCTGCTGATTCTTGGCTGGCACCGAGTGCTGCCGCAACTATGAGAACAAGCGTCGCAGCAAGATCTTGTACCAACAAAACACCAATAGACATTTTTCCATACAACTTATCAAGATCACCCTTATCAGACAAAAGCTTAAGAATGATAATAGTACTACTAAAAGATAACGCGACTCCTGTGACAATAGATGATGTTACATCAAAACCTAAACCTCTCATAATAAAAAATCCAACAACGGTCGTTAGAATCACCTGCAAAACTCCAACAAGCACAGAAGCTTTTCCTGTTTCCTTAACCGTATCAGGACTCAAACTCATACCGACGATAAACAAAAGTATTGCGATACCCATTTTTGCAAATAATTCAACCTGTACACTTGCATGAAATAAATTTAATCCGTATGGACCAACGAGTATACCACTCAAGATATATCCAACAACCAAAGGTTGACGGAAAAGTCTTGCAATGTAGGAAATAATCACTGTTGCACACAAAATAATACTGAGCTCATTGAAAATTAACATGCCTATATTCTAACACATAAAATATTTCCAAGAAAAAAACACAGGATTCACCAGAGAGAAGACGTACTTCAGCAGAAGTATATAATTTCTCTGGCGAACTCTGTGTTCTGTTTCTTGGTGCCTAAAGGCTCGTTCCTTACAGGAACAGTACACCTTTGTGGTTTTCTCAAAGCAAAGCTTTTCGAGCCCTAAAAATGCTACGCATTTTTACCCAATGGAAATGTTCTATTTCTGGTGCCAAGGGCCGGGCTCGAACCGGCGACCCCATCCTCTTCAGGGATATGCTCTACCAACTGAGCTACCTTGGCAAATATGATCGAAGTGTATCTATAAACCCTTCACTTGAAACACCATCTGTAGATGTAGCTTCTCCTGAAGTGTTTTGAGTATTTTTAGGGAAAGGATTGGCAAGCTCACTGATTGAACTATATGCACTAAACGCTTTATCTAAATATGGTTGTAAAAAGAAGAATGATCCAAATGTTACACCTATAATAAATATCCACTTAATACTTGAAATCAAGATCACCATACGAGCTCGACGCTGCATACTTTGCAATATAGTATTATTCTCTTCTACTATATGTGTAAGTTTATCCAACTGAGCCTGTAAAGATTCTAATCCTTCATTCATGAAAATGATTGTAGCATAAACACTTATATAAATCAAAAAACTTGAGATATATTCTCAAGTTTTGATTACTACAAATACTGTAGATATTGTGAACTATTTTGCCTTAATAGTAACACTTACCTCCTTTGAAACATCTCTTACTTTTACAGTAACAGTATGTGTTCCAACTTCCTTGATAGGATGATCAATATGTATATACATAGGATCTATATGCATAGCTTCAGCAACTTCCTCTTTATGAATAGATGCAAAAAGATGACCTACATCATTGGCCTTAGCCTCAATAACAAACTCCTTATCTGCAATAGATGCAAGCTCTTTAACAAGCTCCTCTTCTCGAAGAATCCGAGCAGCAGCTTCTACTTCTTTAAGTTTTGTATATTTTTCAACAACTTTAGCAGTTGCAACTTCGGCTACTTTGTTTGGAATAAGACTATTTAATGCGTATCCGTCAGCAACGGTTACAACATCATATTTTTTACCTACTTTGTGTAGGTCTTTCAGAAGAATGATTTTCATATAAGACTCCAGTATACACTATTTTGTAAGTATTTCAACTGCTTTTTTGTATTGAGCGTCTACCTGATTTTTAATATCTTGCTCGGTATTTTTAACTTCAACATCAGGTTTTAATCCTGAGATAGAGATAGAACGTCCCAAAGGAGTCAACCATCGAGCAATAGTTACCTTAAGACCTGTAGTTGGAGTGATCTTTAGATATTCTTGGACTGACCCTTTACCAAACGTTGTCTGACCAACAAGTGTTGCCAGCTTATAATCCTGTAAAGCTCCTGCCAATATCTCCGCCGCTGACGCAGAACCGCCATCAACCAACACAACAACCTTTACATCAGAACCTACAACATCATATCCAGCACTTCTGATAGATTCTGGATCTTTTTTCTTTCCATAATCCTGACTTACAATAATCTTTCCTTCAGGAACAAAATAACTAGCAATCTGAGCCGCAGCCTCAAGATATCCACCTGGATTACCACGAAGATCTATAATCAATCTTTTTGACCCACTTGATCTAAACTCTTCAATAGCCTGCTTAAAGAGATTTGCAACTTCTTCAGAGAATGAATATATTTTTATAGTATATACACGAGTATATTGGTCATATGATTTTGTAATAGTAGGAAGCTCTATAGTATCTCGTACCAATGTAAACTCTAGTGGCTTGTCTTGACCATCTCTATACACAGTCAAATGCACTTCTGTACCTTTTTTACCTCGTATAAGATTTACAGCGGCATCAATAGTTAAATCCGTAGTTGAAACCGTGTCAATCTTGAGAATCTTATCTCCTGATTTAACACCAGCCTTTTCAGCAGGACTACCTGGTAGCGGTGCGATAACAGTTATAACGTTGTCCTTTTTACCAACCTCCATACCAACACCTTCAAAACTACCTTTGATTTCACTTTCAAAAGAAGTTGCTTCTGATGGTGTAAAGAACGTTGTATATGGATCCCCTTCAGCATCAACCATACCCTTTATAGCTCCATACAATCTTCTTTCTTCAACAGACATGCCTTGAAAATCTTGTTGTAGTGATGATGTGGCAGTACTTGTACCCTCTCTATCCGCGTCAGTACTTGAAGGATCTCTATGTTTTGTTGTTACAAACTCATCGTCAAGAATATTCCACACCTTCCAGAAGGTATCCATATCTACCTTATCCACTGAAACAGTAGCTCGAGTTGCACTACCAAGTAATCTGCCTGTATTTATATTTGCTGCAATTGCAGGACTAAAACTACCTATGATAAGCCCACAGACAAATATACTTAACCCTATTAAAGCTTTTTTTGTGTAGATATTCATACTCATACAGACAAGTATACCCTATGTGTAAAAATATGCTATACTACTCTATATAACTTATTAAAATACATAATATACATAAAGCATTGTCGCAATTTACCCCACGCCAAACAACTCCAAGAACTAACATAAACTACCACATCCGAGCACCTGAACTTAGACTTATCGGTGCGAACGGTGAAAACATAGGCATAGTAACCAATAGTGTAGCCCAAAAGATGGCTCAAGATGCTGGATTAGACCTTATAGAAATATCCCCAAATGCCAATCCACCAGTTGCAAAAATCATGGATTATGGTAGATTTCAATATGACGAGAACAAAAAGCAGAAAGCCTCAAAAGCTACTGCCAAGGTTGTCGAAGTGAAAAACATCCAAGTAAAGATAGGTACAGGTGAAGCTGACCTTGCCCTCAAAGCCAAAAAGGCTTCTGAATGGCTTGCTGATGGTCAACAAGTACGAGTTGAATTATTTGTTTCTGGTCGGTCTAAGTTTTTAAAAGATGATTTTTTAAATGAAAGACTCCAACGATATTTGAACCTTATCTCTGTTGATTTTAAAATCACAGTACCACTTAAGCGTGGTCCAAAGGGTCCAACCCTTGTGATAGAAAAAAAGAAGTAACTTTTGACACCTATAGATCCGTCGAAGAGGCACTAGAAGCGAGAGTTTACCCTTTCCGCCTTGAGACTCAATTTATAAAAAATAATACATATATAAACACATGGCTGTAAAATCAAACAAGTCATTTGCTAAGAGACTTAAAGTTTCTAAAAATGGCAAAATCAAAGCTCGAGGTGTAGGTCACGGACACTTTAACGGAAGAGAGAGCGGACGAAAACAATTAGCAAAACATCGGATGAAAGACTTTCATATGTCTTCACAAGAGAAACGACGTTTCCTTGCTCATATCTAGTTTTTTAATTATTCAATAAATATTACTACAATCATTATATGGTACGTGTTAAAAAAGGCGTTCATGCCGCAAAAACAAGACGAAATGTTCTTAAGATGGCCAAAGGATTCCGAGGTCCTCGAAAAAGTAAAGAAAAATTAGCATACGAACAAATCGTTCACTCTCTTAATACTGCGTTTACACATAGACGAGATAAAAAAGGAGACTTTAGAAGACTATGGAATGTTAAAATCAACGCAGCACTTCGAACACATGGAACTACTTACAGTAAGTTCATAGGAACTCTTAAAAAGAAAGAAATCGAGGTTGACCGAAAGATTATGGCAGACCTAGCTCAAAATGAACCAGAGGTATTTGCTCGATTTGTGAAAACAGTTCTTGGGTAAAGAACAAAACTCAAAACATAAAATCCCTACCGCTTTGCGAAGTAGGGATTTTATGTTTTTCGTTTATCAAGGTTTTGGTGATAGGTTTGCCTTCGCGCAGAGTTGCATAATGTAAATACCTATGACAATATACAAAAATCAGTTAACCCGTGAACCTTATTACAAATGAAAACGCATTATCCTCATGAGGCTTTTTTGAACACAGACCCAGAAGAACTAATCAAATATTACTTCTGGGCAATTCTACTTTCCCCTACAGCAGGAGCACTTCGTATCAAACGCTTTTGGGAATATTCTGGAATGGATTACACCGACCTCCCTTCCCCTAAAGGATCATCCATCCTCTATACTTACACTGATCGAGAAAAGGCAATTATTGCTGAACATGAACAAGTTCAAGATGTTGCTTTTTTAGCAACAGTCGATAAGCTCGTCAAACAAAAAGAAGAAGAGTGCATTAGACTTCTGAGAGAATTTAAAGAAAGAAGAGCTACGTATGGTGACCATGAAGCAGTCATCAATATGTATACAGGGTGCGAGGAAGATATGAATGATGTGATAAAAACTTGGAAAAAAATAATTTCGCCCTAAGACCCTCTTCTCCGCAAAAACACCCCGCGTGTTGTTGCGGAGTGTTTTTATATGTTTATATGTAGTTGTAATAATGCTTCAAACATAGTATCCTCCAAAACAGGAATATTATAACTTCTGAACATTAATTTAACAGCATTTTATGGAGCTTAAACTTGAATCAGATACCATGCTATTGGCTTTTTTTGCCATACACCTTGACCCCTATGTCGGATCACCTTTTATTGCAGACCTTACTGTCATGTTTTTTGGAGGCAAAAAACCTATCCATCACTCAGACGAGGAAGAATTTCGAGCAAGGTTTCTGTCTACTTTAAAAAAGGTAGCAAAAAAGCACCCGAAATCTTGGGGAGAAGTTGTTGCAATACAACATCGGAGGTCAACAGAAGATGGTGGTTTCTATTGGCTTGACCAACCAAGACATCTTGGCTCAGACCTAGACATCCTAGTCCAAGCCTGGAAAGAAGAAATTAAAACATAACCCCCCCACAAAAACACCTCACGTGTTTCTGTGGGGTGTTTTTCATTTACATGATTATTTTTTCGAGATGACTGCCTTCACCAATCCATCAAACAACGGATGTGAATGAACTGGTCGAGACAAAAACTCAGGATGAGCCTGTGTTGCCACAAAATATGGATGTACAGATGTTGGAAGTTCTATCATCTCCATAAGTTGTCCATCTGGTGAAGTTCCTGAAAATACCAATCCTGCTTTTTCAAGTTCTGGAACATATACATTGTTTACTTCATATCTATGACGATGTCGTTCAACAACTTCAGTTGCTCCACCATATAGTTTTGAACACACACTTCCTTTAGCAAGTTTACATGTATATGACCCTAGTCTCATACTTCCACCCATAGCAAAAGTTACAAGATTTTGTTTTTGAGACTCCATAATGTCAACTATTTTATGTTTAGCTTTTTTATCTATCTCTGTTGTATGGGCTCCAACAAGTCCTGCAACAGTACGAGCGTACTCTATAACAGCGAGTTGCATTCCATAACATATACCGAGATACGGCACCTTATGTTCTCGGGCATACTGTATGGCCTGTAGTATCCCATCTACACCTGTTGTCCCAAAACCACCAGGCACAATAAGTCCACCACATCGAGCAAATACTTCAGAAAGTTTTACTATACCTTTTTCTATCTGTTTACTATCTATCCATTCTATAGCAACCTTTACTCCCGCGTGAGTTCCAGCTGTTTTCAAGGCTTCAATAACAGAAAGATATGAGTCTGAAAGCGTAAAATCACCACTATCAAAATATTTTCCTATCATAGCAATAGAAATAGTTTGTGTTTTTTCTACGTGAACTTTTTTTACAAATGAAGTCCACTGTTTCCACTCAGATGCGCCCAAACTTTTTTGCGCTGGACTAACTTTTTTTACATCCATATGTAAACTTTCAAGAATAGCTTCACCTATCTTATCTTTTTCAAAGTTAAGTGGTGCATCATATACACTTTTTATATCAGGTGCTGAAATAACATTTTGCTTTGGTACACTGCAAGAAATAGCAATCTTTTCTTTTCGTTTATCATCAAGAGGAACTTCACTTCGTGCAATCACAAAGTCAGCATGCAATCCATATCCGTTCAACTGACGAATAGCGTTCTGTGTTGGTTTTGATTTCATCTCTCCGATTGTAGACGGTATCGGTACATATGACACAACGATCACAATCACATCTTTTGGATGCTCAATCTTCATATTTCGTGCAGCCTCCATAAACATCACATTTTGATAATCACCAATAGTTCCCCCAATCTCAACAAGTGTGATGTCACTATCATTTTCTATCGCGGCTTTTTCAAATCTATCAACGATCTCATCACGCACATGAGGTATTGCCTCAACACATTTTCCACCGTATCCAAGTGCACGCTCTCGATCTATAACAGCCTTATACACCATACCACTTGTCATGTAGTTTGACTGACTAATATTTTGATTTAAAAATCTCTCATAGTTCCCCATATCTTGATCTGTCTCGAGACCATTTTCCATAACAAAGACTTCACCGTGTTCTGTTGGATTCATAGTTCCAGCATCAACGTTAAGATATGGATCAGCTTTCACAAGTGTAACTTTATACCCTTTTGATTTTAAAATAAGACCAATGGAACTGGTCGCAATACCTTTACCTACCCCGGACATAACCCCACCGATAACAAATATATACTTTCTTTGTTTTGGTTTAGCTGTCTTTTTTGACGCCAGTTTTTCCGATTTCATAGCTATATCATAACGTGTAATATCTAACCGTAAAAGTTGACACAAACCAAAGGTTATCCTGCCAAAGGCCACAACAGGAAGACATCTTGTATTTACAAGGTTTTTTCACTCTCCAAAAACCCATCTATCTCCCCATCAAGTACATCATCAACAGAACTTGTTTCGTATCCAGTTCTATGATCTTTGACCATTTTATATGGATGCAAGACATATGAGCGAATCTGAGACCCCCATTCTATCTGTACGTGCGCCGTAGTTGATAAACCTTTTTCTTTTGCCCTCATATCATCTTCCCTTTTTTTAAATAGTCTTGCTTGGATAATTTGCAATCCTTTTTCTTTATTTTGAGCTTGAGAACGTTCAGTTGTAACATGTACAGATATACCTGTTGGTTTATGCACAATACGTACCGCAGTCTCTCGCTTGTTAACATTTTGTCCACCAGGCCCTCCTGCTCGTGCAGTTGTTATTTCCAAATCTTTATCTTCAAGCACAATACCCTCAAGATGAGTTTCTATTTTTGGAACAACTTCAACAAGCGCAAATGAAGTATGTCTAAGACCTTTTGAATTGAACGGAGATGTTCGAACAAGTCGATGTACACCTGACTCATGCTTGAGTATTTCATATGACCCCTTACCTTTCAACTCAAACATAATTTGTTTGTAACCACCGAGCGTATTAGGTTGATCATGTAAGATAACGTATCCCCACCCTCGTTTTTCTGCGTATTTTTTATACATAGAAAAAAGCATTCCTGTAAAATCCTCCGCATCATCACCACCTGCTCCAGAGATGATTGTTATGATTGCATCCATTTGTGAAAAATCATGCGCGGCTAAATCAGACTTAAGCTGCTGCAACTCTTTCACTGTTGCTTGGGCTTGGACAGCATCAACCCAGAAATCACTTGCAAGCATCCGTTGCTCTATCTCATCTATGCGTTTTTGTATATCAGTAGTGTTCATTGGTTATGATAATAACATATACTATATAAAATATAACCCTGACGCACAATAGCGTCAGGGTGTTAGAAAAAGACTTAATTTGTGTCAGACAAGAATCTTTTCCCCATTCAACACACACGTATAAGGATTATCCAATAAGCACTCTTTCGGCCCACAGAACTGATACTTTTTTCTATCTCTTTGTTCTTGTCGATATAAAAAAGCAAGAAGCATTCTTCTATGTTCGAGAATCATTGCAGGATTTTTGACGAGAGCTTTTGCATTCATAAGCGAAGCTTCAGCAAGATTCGGATTTGTCGACATGAAGTCCTGCACTTCATGAAAATCGTATGTTACTGGAATGCAACAGGAAAACACATACACAATACTCATACACCCTTTGCCAGAACCTATAGGTACTTGATGATGCCAGACATGCTCCAAGATTTTCGCTTCAAGACGTCTCGCAAGCGAACCTCCTAAATCATTTGCAACGTGACGATATAGAGCCTGATTAAAAAACTCTTCACGATTATAATCAAGACCTCCACCAGTCAATTCATAAACCTCCTGGTCTCTACGTCTTAAAGCAATAACATGTATTTCTCGCTGGTCATCATATGTCCAAAAGATTCCATACGCTTGATTCCCTTGAAAAACACCGTTTTCTTCTTTTGTTTTCATAAAAAAATCCTTACGTTTGAAGTTAAATTCAAAAAACATATGAAAACACAGTGTTTTCATATGTATAAAGATAGCCTCTTTTTACTTTTTCCGCAATCTTTTAACCACCTCATCTACCTTCTTTTTTCCGAGCACTTTCTTATCTTCTTTGACTTTTTTCACTGCTCCTTGTTTTCCAAACCTAACATTCAAAACATGCTTACTCTCACGTGCTGGTTGTAACTTTTCTGCAACTTCATCACCTATTTTTTCCATATCCATAAATGCATTTTTTGTTTTTTTCTGGAGTTCAAACTTTTTTCCTAAACCTGTGTTTCCAGCATCTGCCTGTATCTTCACAAGAGCAATCATCTCATCACGCAACAATGCAGCTGTTTCAAAATCAAGATTCTTTACAGCTTCATTCATATCTTTTTCCTTCTGCTTCACTAATGCACTAATATTTTTTACAACTTTCTTACTTTCTTTGGTATCGAGTTTTTGAATATCATCAAGACTGTCAATACCCAAGTCAAGTACTATCATCTCACGAACACTTTTTTCATGTTCGTTTTCTATCGCCTCAGTAATGTCATGAATATTTTTCTTAATAGTTTGTGGAGTAATACCATACTTCTCATTGTATGCGAGTTGTATAGTTCTTCGACGAAGAGTTTCTTCCATTGCACCTTGCAACGAATCAGTAACCTTATCGGCGTACAAAAGTACTCGACCGTTTACATTACGTGCAGCACGGCCAATAGTCTGTATGAGTGCAGTCTTTGATCGAAGAAATCCTTCTTTATCTGCATCCAAAATACCAATAAGGGATACTTCTGGTAAATCCAAACCTTCTCGAAGCAAGTTTACTCCAACAAGTACATCGAACTCACCCTTACGAAGCTCTGTAAGGATTTGAATACGCTCCATAGTTTCAACATCACTATGTAGGTACCGTGTCTTAATCCCTTTGGCGATCAAAAACTCAGACAAATCTTCTGCCATTTTTTTAGTAAGCGTTGTTGCAAGTGTTCTCTCGCCGTTTGCGGTATTTTTTACAACCTCATCAATAAAATCATATATCTGCCCTTTATATGTCTCCGTACCAACAACCGGACGTACGATCAAAACAGGATCAACAAGCCCTGTAGGTCTAATAATCTGCTCAACAATCTGAGTATGTTTTGATTGCTCAAGTTCATATGGACCAGGAGTTGCAGAGACGTATACCGTCTGTCCTGTTCTCTCTTCAAACTCAGCAAACCGAAGTGGTCGGTTATCTGCAGCAGATGGAAGTCTAAATCCGAAATCAATAAGATTTTTCTTTCGTGAAGCATCACCTGCATACATACCGTTTAACTGTGGAACGGTTACATGCGACTCATCAATGATAGTTAAAAATCCTTCAGGAAAATATGAAAGTAGTGTATCAGCCGGCTCCCCTGCTTTTTTACCAGAAAAATGTCGTGAATAGTTTTCAATACCGTTGCAATATCCAACTTCTCGAAGTAATGCGAGATCATAGTTTGTTCTTCGTTTCAATCGTTCATATTCAACAACTTTTCCCGCAGCCTCAAGAACCTTCAACCTCTCAGTCAACTCTTGTTTAATATCTTCTATAGCACGCACCCGCTCATCTTCAGGAGTCACAAAGTGTTTTGCAGGAAATACAACAATTGATTCAACATCTCGTTTTACAATAGCTCGAGTAATATGATCAATCTCTTCAATATGAGTTAAGACATCACCAGTAAAGATAAGTCTCCAGATCATACGTTCATGCGTAGGCATGATCTCAAGCGTATTACCTAGAGCTCGAAACGTTCCAGGAGTCACATCTGCTGTTGTACGTGTAAAATACATGTGTATTAGTTTTCGTACAACTTCTCCCCTATCTATATGTTGATGTTTTTGTAACAGGAGATTTACTTTTTCATATTCAACCGGAGAACCTAACCCGTATATACAAGAAACTGACGCTACAATAATCACATCTGTTCGAGTAAGTAGAGCTTGTGTGGTTGCATGTCTCAACCGATCAATCTCTTCATTTATCTGTGCTTCCTTCTCTATATATGTATCACTATGAGAAATATATGCTTCAGGTTGATAATAGTCATAATATGATACAAAATAATGAACCGCATTGTCAGGGAAAAATTCTTTGAATTCTTGAGCAAGCTGAGCGGCAAGAGTCTTGTTATGAGCAACCACAAGTGTTGGTTTTTGAACTTCGGCAATTACATTTGCCATAGTAAAAGTCTTACCCGTACCTGTTGCTCCGAGTAATGTCTGTTTTTCCATACCAGAGCGGATACCTTGTACTATTTTTTTAATAGCTTCAGGCTGATCTCCAGCAGGGACATGTGTATGTTTGATGACAAATGGTTTTTGTGTACGCATATGATTACTTATGATGTTCACCTTGTTCTGTATGTATGTAGGTATAATACAAAACAGCCGAAAATACTAGCACCCCTACAACAGCCAATCCTGCATGGGATACAACCCTCTGTATCTCCCTTGCATATGCTCCAAAGAAAAATCCGAGACCGATATACAATGCTGACCATAAAAAAGCTCCGAGTATATTCCAAAATATAAATGTTTGAACTCTCATACCTATACTCCCAGCAATCAATGGCACAATAGGTCGAACTAATCCAACAAATCTTCCGATTAAAATACTCTTTCCTCCATGGCGACTAAAAAATCCTCTCCCTTGTTCTATATGACTCGCTCGTAATATTTTTTTATGTTCAACCATCCATGATCCTGCATACCTACCAACAACATACCCTATCAATTCTCCAAGAATAGATCCTACAGTTGCAAACACAATGACCCATCCGAGATTTGTATACTGTAACGAAACTACATATCCCAAAAATAATAACAACAATGTACCTGGCAATATGGTACCTATCACAGGAACACCTTCACATAGAGCAACAACAAATGCAATACCGTATATGTACTGAGACATGAATACAGAGCCTGATTCAGCATATAGAACAACACTATCTATATAATGAGAAATCATATGGAACTAATCATAACACACTATGATGGGATAATCTTTTTATCTTTATGTATTTTTTATATAAAATTATAAAAAACTTTATCTTTATATATGTAGACTATATATCGTGTTACTATATATTATATAAAACAAACAACTTAACCATATGAGAATACTACTTATTGAAGATGATATAGATTTAACAACTGCATTAACAGAATGTTTACAGTCTGAACATATGACTGTCGATACATGTCACGAAGGAGATACAGGATCATATGTTGCCCGAACAAATACATACGACCTCATTATTATTGACAATATTTTACCCAAAAAACTAGGTATTGATATTTGTCGAGAATTACGGAGATCGTATATTAAAACCCCTATTCTTATGATGAGTATTCATAACGGAACAGAAGATCGTATTGCATATCTGGAAGCCGGTGCTGATGACTGTATTACAAAACCATTTTCTATTGCAGAACTTGTTGTACGTATAAAAACATTAGCAAAAAGACCATATGAGATCCGTAACGATATCATAACCATCGATGATGTTACTATAGATGTAGAAAATCTTACCGTACAGAAAAAAGGTAAACACATATACATGACCAGAAAAGAGTTTCTTATTCTTGAGCAGATTGCTAAAAAACCTGGTGCGGTTGTGAGTCGTATGGATATTATGGATCATGTATGGAGTAAAGATTTTGATCCATTTTCAAATACCATAGAAACTCATATTCGTAACATTCGTAAAAAGATTGGGGACAGAAAAAATACTCGTATAGAAACCGTGCCAGGACGAGGATATCGTTTTTCAACAAAAGAAACTGGGACACTTCGAGAGCAGAGAAAACGAACTATGAAAAAGGTGATGGCAAAATAGTTTATATGAAAAACCCCTCGCCTTTCAGGATCCGATAAGGGACCAATGAGAGACGAGGGATTTTGTGTGGTAACCGTAAAGAGTTGGAAGTCAGGCTGCAGCCAAGGCAGACCCGAACGACTGATCTTCTTCATGCCAGCCAAAGATGTTGGCCGGGGTTTTGAACTCAACCTCTTTCTTTGCCAGACGGTTCTTGAGACCGTCAAAAGCTTGGACGAGATTTGAAAATGTTTCCTCAGGCTCACCCTCAGCAGACACCGTCAGTGTGTGTGCCCAGTCCTCGCAAGCACGGCTGATATGATCCCGCTTTGCTTCATACTCACGATGGCATTTCACAATCAACTCTTCCTTGTCGGTATTTCCACCGCGGGAAAGTGCTCGAGCGAGAGCAGACTCCATGCCACAAGTCACCTCGATAACCACGAGGAGATGATGTGGGAATCGATCTGCAACAAGTTGCAAGGTGTCCTTGCACTGATCGATCTGACGAAGCCAGCCTTCGATCGAAATGACTGAAGTTGTTGGTGAAACACAACCCAATGCAGACCGCAAGGCCGAACACAGGAAACGATGATCGATGTCTTTTTCGCGCTTAGCCATTTTGACAAGCGCAGCTTTCGCCATAGGATGACTTTTTCCTTTTCCCTCAGCATATGCTTGCAGATGCTGACTGAATGGAATAAAATCCCCAGAGTTTCCAAAACCGTCTGCGAATTTTTTGGCAAGAGTAGTTTTTCCACTCCCCTCAACACCTCTGTAAATTGCAACTACCCCTTGAAGATGTTGTTGCGTGATGATTTCCAAAATAACTTTTTGAAGACTCATAAAACAATGGTTGCTTAGATGCCTTTGCCACACTCTGTATTACCACACAACACGTACACACGTACGCATGCAAGTAAAATAAATCAAAGTGCTTCTTATACAATATATACCACATAAATACAATCAAGGTCAACAACTTGCATACCATGGTATAATAGAAATATGTCAATCATAGTTTATACAAAAACAGGCTGCCCATGGGCCACTGAAGCTCTTGATTTCCTTAAAAAACACAACCTTCCTTTTGAGGAGCGAGATATCATACAAAATCCCGCTTTCAGAGTAGAAGTAGAACAAGCTACTGGTCAAAATAAAAGTCCAACATTAAACATTGATGGGGTTTGGGTACCAGATGCAGGTGTTGAAGATATTGCAAAAGCTTTACATATTCAGTTATAAAAAACAAAAAACATCACCTCATATGAAGTGATGTTTTTTGTTTACAGAATTTACTTCCCCGACTTCAATGTATCTTTAAGCTTCTTTTGATCTTTCTTAAGTAAAGATTGTTTTTTATCTTTCTTTGTTGTAACTTCTTGCGCCATACGATCTTTAACCATATCGATAGCGACATATAAATCAGACTCAGTTACTTCAGCATGAAATGTATCTTTTCCTACAGTTAACAAAACATCTGCTTTATACACATCTCCCTTATGATGATGGTTTGTAGTTCTACCTATCTCTACTTCTGCCAAGGCCTTAGCTTTAGGATCAATAAACTTAGTCAATGCATCAATCTTCTTATCTACATAATCAGAAATAGCAGGAGTCATTTCCATACCTTTGATTTTTATACGTTTGTTGAGCATATATTGTTATATTGATTATTTGGTAATATGTATATTATAGCATGAGGTGCAAGACTTCCATTTTCCCCTCTTTTCTGATATAGTACAGGGTATTGCCAGATCGTCTAACGGTAGGACAGAGGCCTTTGAAGCCTTTAATTTTGGTTCGACTCCAAGTCTGGCAACAAGAATATATCTAGTTATATAACCCTTATTTCTTTAAAAGAATCTCCTCCCACTTCTCTACTGCTTCCAACCCATCCAACTCCAACACCTCTTTAGGGATACTAAAATCATGCGCCTGTATTCTTTTATGTATAGCGATAACAAGTTTCTCCAATCTATCAACCTGTTCATCTGATATCTCATCAGATAACACCATCAATCTTTCTCCTTCCGTTTCCAAAAACTCTAACTGACCACCAAGCACAGAAAGCTTTGCATAATTTTTAGACTTCTTCATAAGTAACTTATAGAACGTCAGCTGTTGCATATACATATGAAGCTGTACTTTTTCATGTTGATCTTTTCCTTTCCAATCCTTTTTTTCTTTTCCTGTTTTAAAATCACACACATACACTCCATTATCAACAAATCGTATAAGGTCTATTTTTCCTGCTACAGGAACATGTGTAGATCCATCAGAAAGCACAACGCCTTCGTGTTTAAAATCAACCTCAGTCAATTCATCTCCTGTAAACGTTAGTATCTTCTCAGTGTAGATGCGCTTGAGTGCGTCAACACCTCTGTCAAGATATAGTTGAAAATCATGTTTTGATAATCGTTCAAAACATAGCTGATCAGTAAACCATCCCACCACTTCATCTAATATTGGATATCGTTTCTCTGTTTTTAAACACAACACTGATTTGTTTAGAACTGCATGCAAGGCTGTACCATATCCAAGTGGCGCAGTTTTTGCTTGTGGAAATCGAAGTAGGTTATTTTCCAAAAACAACATCGGACCACCTTTTTCAACATGTAAAAAATTATTAACATGCGTAATAGATAAGACGTGATCTTTTGTAATAGTATCAAGGAGAGCTTTTTCTGTATCTAAAAAGCGTGGACTCATGTGTGCATATTTCCTGTTACCAGTAAGCATTGAAGATTCTAATAGACTTGTAGCATCAATATCTCCCATCTGAGCAGTATCACTTTCAGATACGCCTAGACTTTCAACAAATCGTAACCTGTTTGCTTTTTTACCCGAATCATCTGCTCTATGTGAAGTTATATATACATGATTCTTAGCTCGAGTAACTGCAACAAAAAACAAACGAAGCTGATCATCCTCAGTATCTCCTGCTGGTGCAAGTGGAAGATTAACAGGGAGTTTAAGTTTGTTTAGCATACCAGTACCTGCCCATGTTTTATCAGTTGCAGACAATATAAATACCACTTCAAATTCCAATCCTTTTGATTTATGAGATGTCAGCAAGTTAATAGCGTTTCGTGCATTTACGAAAGGGCTTGTATCAGAAAGAATCAGATTGTTATCCTCATACGTATCAACAAACGACACAACATCAGACACACCTAACTCTTTCCCTTGTCTAAACTCTCTAACCGCTTGTACAAATGTTCGTAGACTTGATAAAAAGACGAGATATTCTGATTTTTCATGAGTAAACTTATTGCCATTGAAATAGTAATCCCTAAATCCTGTATTATTGATAATATAATCAATTACATGTTCTGCATTTTCATATGCGGCCAATCGAGTAATCTCCAAGAGATGATCAACAGCTTTTTTCACAGACTCAACATGCGAAACCTCTGTCCAACTCTTTCTCTCTTCATATGCCTTTCGTGACAACTGCCACAACTCGAGTGTGCTGATATTCCAAAAAGGATATGCAAGTATCACAGGCAGCATATCATCATGCAGTTCTGCTAATCCATTTGCAGCATATCGAAGTATTTGCACAATCTGCTGAATGTGAGGCTCAGTAAGCACATGTTGTTCTTTCTCGTATCGTATAGGTATATCTTT
The DNA here is from genome assembly GCA_964520195.1 of uncultured Candidatus Saccharibacteria bacterium. Taxonomy (GTDB): domain Bacteria; phylum Patescibacteriota; class Minisyncoccia; order Phycocordibacterales; family CAIZLB01; genus CAIZLB01. The sequence continues at coordinate 5,149 of CAZFNX010000001.1, read as the reverse complement.
TTTTTGTAAATACGGAACAAGACCAACAAGATCTTTATGTTGTCTTCCGATAACTGCTATATGTTCTGGCTCTATCCCAGCAGCAATAGCTTTCCCTATTTCTTCTGCAACATATGCATACTCGTGTAGCTTTGTATCGAACTCCTGTACATCAATAGCAGTTTTTTTCTTGAGAATATTTTTACCATCAAAAGCTCGAGACGAACGTAAATCTTTAGTGAACCCTTTCAGAATATTTTCCAATCGATGTGTACCTGTTCGAATCATTGATAATGATGAAGACACTATCTCTGCATTTGATCGATAATTTTCAGTCAGAGTAATCACCTGTACATCACTATACATCTTTGTAAAATCAACTATATTTGAAAGCTCTGCACCTTGGAACTTATAGATTGCCTGGTCGTCATCACCTACCACACATACATTAGGCTTCCCTTCTGATGCAGGATTGTTAGTAAGCAACCATACAAGTCGCATCTGCGCATCGTTGGTATCCTGGAACTCATCAACCAATATGTATTGATATTGCTCTTGAATCTTATATCGAAGTACATCGTTTTTCTCAACAGTTTGTAGTACATCCAAAATCATATCATCAAAGTCATAGTACCCTTGATTGAACATATTTTCTGTATATTGCGCATAGATAGTTGCAACTTCTCGAAGTTTATCTGCATGTCGAGTATCTTTAAACACTCGCTCTCCCTTAGTATTTTTCTCAGTATAAGATTCTTTCCATCCAGAAAAATCTTTTTTCTCTCTAACTGATGTAGAAAAATTTATATACAATGCATCAATCAATGAATGATATGACAACACTCGCCTATCACCTTTTTCTTTGTGAAGTTTTTCAAACTCCTGTACAAACTCTTCATAGCTTGACTGACTCACAGTTTTTGAAAGTATTGGTCCAAGACGTTCATTGAGTATGATAAGATCTTTATCATTTTCATTAAGAATCTTTCTAAAATCTTCGACAGTTAACCCAGCTTTTTTGATATATGAGATAATATCCATAATATTCCGGATATACGTATATCCCTGATCAGGATGAAATGAACGAAGTTCTGCATCGTATGGAAGTTTTTCTATGATTTTTTCTATAACATCAAACTTTGTCACATCATCAGCCGCTCGAAGTGTAGCACCTCGATAAAAAAACTCTGGATTATTGGTGATAATAGATGTACACAAACTGTGAAATGTATAAATACTCACCCGATATGCATCTTCTCCTATGAAAGAAATGAGACGCTCTCGCATGTTATGTGATGCAGAATCAGTAAATGTCAAACACAGTACGTTTGACGGTCGCATATCTGTCTCTTGTAATATCTGAGCGACACGAAGCGACAACACCTGAGTCTTTCCACTTCCAGGACCTGCAACCACAAGAACAGGACCATCTATAGTATCCACAGCCTGTTTCTGTGCATGATTAAGTTTTTTATAGGCATTTTGAAAGGGTGTCATACGATGTGGTCAGTATATCATAAATAAAAAGCACCTTGCCCAATCTCGCGAGAGACTGAACAAGGTGCGAATCCGAGGGTCAGGCAGCTGCAGGTGGAGAGGCCTTGCGAACCCGAAGGAAACGACAGCCGGCATTCCAAACGTTCTCGTACCAACCGAGGCCGAGGCCGCGCTCCGAGCCGTCCTTGTCGAGACCCGGAACGCGCCGGACGCCATCGACCCCAGCAACGGAACCGAGAGCGACGATCGGAAATTTCCGTTGTTCCTCTGGATAAGCGGCGCCGAATGCGAGCAGATGCTCGGTCTTGGCGTCCATCCAGGGATTTGCAGGATCCGAATCCTTGGCCGTTTCCTTGTGGGCGTCGGCCGTGGAGATGTCGCGGTTCGGGTGAACCAGATCCCATTCGAATTCAACCTTGCCCTCGCCAATCACGGGATAGTTCTTGGAATTCAGGTTGTCGTTCTTCGAGTCGTAGCGACCGGCGGCGATCATTTCCTCCAAGGACATGTCGTAGTCGATGAGCAGGACTTTTTTGAGCGGGCCGAGGCCCAGGAACTTCCGAAGCGCTTCCCGGTCAGGAAGCGTTCCCTGCATGATGGACTGCACCAGGTCGGTGAGGGGTCCGTCGTGCAGAGCCTTGAGATGTCCCCGGTTGGGGTTCTGTGCAGCAATGATCGTCAGTGTATGGCCAGCTTGGCCGAATGTAGGCAGTTGCATGATAGGTTTACTATGCTGTACTATCCCTAGCGATAGCAGGTTGTGTAGGTAAGGCTTGACCGACAATTCGGAATCGCCATAGCTATAAATGCCCAATTAACCGACTTTGGAAAACTTATAGCTATGGCGATATATCCAATTTCAAAGTACATACAGTATACATTATATCATACTTTATTTTAAATAGCAAATATAAAATTGTTCACTTGTTTTTATATTTTTTAATCCTCATGCACCAATCCATCCTTCATAGTAATCACTCTATCAGCTACTTTTGCATACTCAGCTTCATGCGTCACCATCACTATCGTCTGCCCTTTTGCATGTATATCTTGGAAAATTTTCAAAACGCGCATCGATGATTCCGTGTCCAGGTTTGCAGTTGGCTCATCAGCAAACAAGATGGCTGGATTATGTGCAAGCGCTCGGGCAATACTCACACGCTGTTGTTGACCACCGGAAAGTTTGGGTGGAACATTGTTATATTTCCCTTCAAGTCCTACAGCATCAAGAACTTCATCAGCTCGAGCATATGCCTTATCTTTATCCATACCCTGCATCAAAAGTGGAAGAGCTACATTTTCTCGCGCAGTCAGATCAGGAAGTAGTGCATAATCTTGAAATACATATCCAAGCTTACCTAATCGAAAATGAATCCGTTCCTCTTCAGTCAGATTATGAATATCCACACCATCAATAGTTATCTCTCCGCTTGTTGGAGTATCCAACAACCCTACTTGATACAAGAGTGTACTTTTACCCGCTCCCGATCGACCCATAATAGCCACAAACTCTCCTTGAGCAATGGTCATATCTATACTCTTCAAAACTTTTGTCTCTCTATCTCCATCGGTAAATGTTTTTGTAAGACCTTTTGTTGTAATAATTGGATTCTGCATATTATTTTGTTATATAGGTTGCATATCTTCCCTCTTGTTTTGTAAATGCATCAATTGGCGACATCTTATATGCATATCCATATGCTTTAGAGATCTTTGTCCCATCAACAACTATTGGATATGAATATGTCATCCACCCTCCACGTGATGTTGGTATGCGTCCAAGTGATAAGTGCCATGCGAGAAAAAATACAATTCGTATCATCCATGGTTGAAGCATAATAGTTTTCTTTCCTACCGCTTGAGCCATATCTTTTCCAAGAACAATAGAACCTTGTGGGCAGATATTGTATGCCTCATATGTATGAGTTGTTGGACCAAATGCGAGCAGTTCCGTTGTATCACAAATATCATCTTCGTGCACAAACTGTCGACACCATTTTGGAGTTATTGGCATCCACGCAAGCAAAGTACTTAACAACTTATGAGTTGGAGTATCCGTAAGTTTTCCTGAGAGTGCCGACTGTAGATTGAGTTTAGACCGACCTCTTCCTCGAGGACCTGTAATAGATGCTGGACGAATAATAGATACTTGAGGCACATGTCCTCCACCTACGTGCACAGCTTGTTCATATCGAGCGCGCAACTTTTCTTCAACAACTTTTTTTTCAGTCGCATATAGATATGGACTATTTCGAAATGGCTTATCTTCAGTAAAGACATCTTCGAGTGTATTTTCAGGCAACGCTCCATATGAAGATACGGTTGAAAAATGTACAAATCGTTTTACTGATGGAGTAGTAAAAACAAAATCAAAAACTTTTTCTGACCCTGTTACATTCCATAACCATTGAGTATTTTTTTTACCGTATAACTCTCGTATTTGCCATGCAGTATGGATGACTATATCTGGACCGTACTTTCTCACCTGTTCTTGCCATGTATCATCATTTGTATAGCCTTTAATCCAGACTATCTTTGGATTATGTTCAAGTAACCGCGGTCTATTATCACGATCAAGACAAATAATCTTTTCTACATCAGATCTTTTTGAATACTGATCAGCCAGCATGGCTCCTATATACCCAGCAGCTCCTGTAATAAAAACTGTATGATTCATATACCGAGTATATCACATAACCATATTTATCAACATAAGATTTTACTTCGACCAAACTAAACCCCAACACGCATAGAAAGAGTTTTTATAGTCTTAAGAGCTATAATAATATCAAGCCAAATAGATCTGTGTTTTATATAGTAAAAATCATATGACAATCTTAGTTTTGTTTCATCAACACTTTGTGGAGGCAACCCTTCTTGAGTCACTTGCGCCCAACCTGAAAGTCCTGGCTTTACAATATATCGAGCTTCATAATACGGAATCTCTTCAACCAAACGAGTACGAAGACCAGTAAGATCAGCTCGAGGACCAATAAGAGAAGAATCTCCGACTAAAATAGAGAGTATTTGTGGCAGTTCATCAATACGACTTTTTCGAAGAAATGAACCAACATGAGTAATACGAAGTGGACTATCTTCACCTATCCATACACCATTTTGATTTCCTGTCATGGTACGAAACTTTTTCACAGTAATCACTCGCCCTCGCTCACCCACTCGCTCCTGAGAAATAAACGCATCACCACCGTCTTCTAGTTTGATAGCTAACACAGTAAACGGATATACAAGAATAAATGGCACTGCCAATATAAGAGATAAAACAATATCCATCAGACGTTTAATCGTATCGTAAATCTTTTTTTCGGACATTGAAATATTTTGCAGAAACCACTCATGATTCAAAGACGATAGAGGTATGCGCTTAAATACATCTTCATACAACTCAACGAAATCCACATAATCTTTTCCTTTTTTTGAAAACAATTCTGTATATAGCGGAGACATAAAAACACTCGCCTTAGGATGATGAGTATCAAGCACAATCACATCATATCTACTCATATCCAACAAAGACATATCTGTTGTATGTTCCAGATCAATAACCGTATCAAAGATAAATGGATATCGTGTATTTCCATTTACCTCTTCTTGCAACTCTATAAGTTCTCTTCCAGTACCAATAAGTAATGCCTTAGATCTTTCTCCTGTAGAC